>PLGG01000043.1 GCA_003138515.1 Acidobacteriaceae bacterium
TACTCTACGCCGAACCCATTCACGGTTTCGGACCTGAGCACCGTGTGGATCGTGTGTGACGTCTACGAAAACGACATGGCCAACGTGCGCATGGGTGAACCCGCCGACATCAAGCTGAACGCCTATCCGGACAAAGTTCTCAAGGGCACGATCAGCAATATCGGGCCGATTCTCGATCCGAGTATCCGCACAGCGAAGGTCCGCATTGAAGTTGCCAATCCGGGCGAGATGATGCGGCTGGGCATGTTCGCCACGGCCACTTTGTTCGGTAAGGGGAAGCAGAGCTATGCGGCTGTTCCGGCGTCCGCCATCGTGCATCTGCACGACCGCGATTGGGTCTACATCCCTTTGCAAGGGAAGTTTAAGCGGGTTGAGGTCGTCAGCGGCGAACAGTTGCCGAACCAGATGCAGCAGATTCTATCCGGGTTGCAGCCGGGCCAACAGGTCGTGACAAACGCGATCAATCTCGAAAATGCGATCGACAATGAATGACACCCGACGCCGAAGCTCGAGGAAGAAAGCATGATTCGCAACCTCGTAGATTTTGCTCTCAATAATCGGTACGTGGTGCTGGCGATCGGGCTGCTATTGCTCGGCTGGGGGGCGGTGTCGTTTCACAACATGCCCGTCGAGGCCTATCCGGACATTGCCGATAACTACGTGAACATCATCAGCCAGTGGTCCGGGCATTCCGCCGAAGAAATGGAACAGCAAGTATCGGTTCCTGTCGAGATTCAGGTGTTTGGGATTCCGCATCTCACGACGGTGCGGTCGGAATCGATTTTTGGCCTTTCCCTGATTACCTTGATCTTCGACGACCAATCGGTCAACGATTGGAACCGCCAGAAGGTGCTCGAAAGGCTCACGCAGGTCGCGGTGCCGGCGGGCGTACAGCCTCAGATCGGTACGGACTGGAGCATGACCGGCCAGATCTATTGGTACACGATCCGCAGCACCAATCCCGCGTACGACCTGATGAATTTGAGGAGCATCGAAGACTGGACTCTGTACAAGGAATTTAGGAAAGTTCCGAACGTCGTGGACGTGAGCGACTTCGGCGGCACCACGCGCGAATATCAGGTACGCGTCGACCCCAATAAGCTGATCACCTACGGCTTGAGCATCGCGCAGGTCGAGCAACAGTTAGCCAACAACAACGTGAACGCTGGCGGCAGCTTCGTCGAAGAGGGCGCGCAGCAACTGAACGTCCGCGCGCTCGGACTTTACCGCAGTGTGCAGGATATCGAGAACACCGTGCTTACAACTTCAAACGGTGCTCCGGTTCGCGTTAAGGACATCGCGACCGTCGACTGGGGGCCCAGAATTCGGCTGGGGCACATGGCCAGAGCCGATCATCGTCCGGACGGCGTCATTGTCGATGAGCCCGACGTCATTCAGGGCGGCGTGCTAATGCGCAAGGCGGCCGAAGAAGGCCCCACGCTCGAAGGAATTCACGCGAAGGTGGACGAGCTCAACAATCACATCCTGCCTGTGGGTGTGAAGGTCATTCCCATGCNNCTCGGCGAGGGAATGATCCTGGTTACGATCATCCTGCTTCTTTTCCTTGGCAATGTTCGCGCGGCACTGATCGTTGCGGTGACCATACCGTTTTCCCTGATGTTTGCCTCAATCTTCCTGAATTTGAGCCATATCCCTGCAAACCTGATTTCACTTGGCGCGCTCGATTTTGGTATGGTCGTTGACGGCGCAGTTGTGATGGTGGAAAACATCGTTCGCCACCTGAGCCGCGAGTTTGGCTCCAATGCAGCGCACGGACAGCAAACCAACGGTCAGTCCAACGGCCGGCGAACACATCCCAAGTCTGTTTCTGCCGTAATTCGTGAAGCGTGTCACGAGGTCCAACGGCCGGTTTTCTTTGCCATCGCCATCATCATCACTGCTTACATGCCGATCTTCACTCTGCAGCGAGTTGAAGGGCGTTTGTTCCGGCCTATGGCCTGGACCGTTGCCTTCGCGCTACTTGGCGCCATGACGTTCTCGATCCTGATCGCGCCGGTGCTGTGCGCCATCTTTTTCCGGAATGGAGTCAAGGAATGGCGCAATCCGGTCATGGTTTTTCTCACCAAACGCTACCGGACCAGCGCGCGCTGGGCTGTCGAACACCGTCCGGTTGTAGTTGGCGTTGGCCTGGCTGCGTTGGCCCTAGCTGTTTTCCTGATGTTCAGTGGCGTCATTGGCTCGGAGTTTCTGCCCCATTTGGACGAAGGCGCAATCTGGGCGCGCGGTGCGATGGCCAACAGTGTAGGCGAGACGGAGGGTACGCGCTTCGCCGAACAAAACCGCCGTATCTTCGCCTCGTTCCCCGAGGTTACCAAGGTCATTTCGCAATCCGGGGCGCCCGACGACGGAACCGACACGGGCGGATTCGGCAACACGGAGTATTTCATCGACTTGAAACCCAAGGACCAATGGCGGCCCGTCTTTCATCAGAACAAAGAGGAGCTGATCGCCGCGATGGATCGCGAAGTGGAGAAACATCCAGGAGCATTTTGGAACTTCTCCCAGCCCATTGAGGACAACATGGATGAAACGCTTACCGGCACGAAAGGCGGATTGGCTGCCAAGCTTTACGGGCCGGACCTGGACGTTCTCGAAGCAAAGGGCGAAGAGATCAAAGATGTGATGGCAAAGGTTGACGGGGTCAAGGATTTGGGAATTCAACGCGATACAGGCCAGCCGAATATCGATCTCACTGTTGACCGTCAGGCGGCTGCGCGCTTCGGCATCAATGTGGCTGATATTCAAGATGCGATTCAGACCGCTGTCGGCGGTAATCCTGTCAGCCAGGTCTTGCAGGGAGAGGCCGTCTACAACGTGGTCGTTCGCTATCAGAAACCGTATCGCGATACCAAGGAGGCTATCCAGAATATTCGACTGCTCGCTCCCTCGGGTGAGCGCGTCTCGCTGGCCCAGGTGACCAAAGCCGAGATTCGCGATGACGCCTATGACATTTACCGGGAAGATGGCTCCCGATATGTGGCCATCCGCTTTGAGGTTCGCGGGCGCGATCTGGGCACCACGGTCAAGGAAGCCATCGACAAGATCGCCAGGAATGTGCCGTTACCTCGTGGCTATCACCTCGAATGGACGGGAGAATACGACAGCGAAAAACGCGCCGAAAGCAGGCTGGCCCTCATCGTGCCCCTGACGGTCTTTTTGATCTTCATCATTCTCTACGCCATGTTTCGTTCCTTCAAATGGGCTTTGCTGATTCTCGCCAACGTGGCCATGGCTCCCGTTGGAGGCTTGCTCGCTCTCCTTGTGACCGGCACATACTTCAGCGTATCTTCCGGTGTCGGCTTCCTCGCGCTGTTCGGTGTCTCGGTTCAGACGGGCGTCATCATGTTGGAATACATCAACCAATTGAGAGCTCGTGGCTATACTGTTGCAGATGCCGCTGTCGAGGGTGCAGTCTTGCGTTTGCGGCCGATCATGATGACCATGCTGGTCGCTACTCTGGGACTTCTTCCGGCGGCGACGTCCCACGCCATTGGCTCCGACTCGCAGCGCCCATTTGCCATTGTCATTGTGGGGGGACTCGTGGCAGCTCTCGCGATGAGCGTTTTTCTGCTGCCCACCTTGTATGTCTGGTTCGCGAGAGAGGGTGACAAGCTGCCGGAACCGGAAGCGGAGGGGTCCTTTGAACACTAAGCGCACCGTTCATCGCGTGAATTCGCGCACCACGAAGCGCTGCATCGCCTGCTCCCGGATCTGCGTACTTGGTCTGGCATTGTTTCTAACGCAGGCAGCACCCGCGCAGCAAGCGCTCACCTGGGACCAGGTGAAGGCGAAGTTCGAAACCTCAAACCCTGCTCTCAAGGCCGATGCCGACAACGTCGACGAGATGAGGGCCGAAGAGATCACAGCTTTCCTCCGGCCCAACCCGCAGTTCAGTCTAACGGCCGACGGCACGCAGATCGCGCGGCACGATGGAGTCTGGCAGCCGCTCAAAGGCACCTACGAGGTGCCCAGCTTCAGTTACCTGCACGAGCGCGAACACAAGCGCGAGCTCCGTTTGGAGAGCGCTCAGGAAGGCACGCGCATTACGCAGTCAGAGCATGAGGACCTGGATCGTAACATGATCTTTGCTCTGCGCACGGCGTTCGTGGGAACGCTCCAGGCCAAGTTCATTCTCGATCTGGCGAAAGCCGACCTCGCTTACTGGGACAAGATCATTGACATTAGCCGCGCAAGCCTCAATGCCGGCGCCATCGGCCAGATCGATCTGGACCGCATTGAGTTACAGCGCGTGCAGTACGAGTCGGAGGTCGAAACCGCGATCGTCAATCTACGCACCGCAAAGATTCAGTTATTGCAGATGCTGGACGATCGCACGCCGGTCGATCAGTTCGATGTGACGGGCGAATTCGATTTCAGCGATGCATTGCAGCCTTTGGAAACTTATCGCGATGCCGCCCTCGCGGCCAGGCCTGACCTTCAGGCCGCGCTGCAAACGATCCAGCAATCCGACACCAACCACAAGCTCGCAATCTCCAACGGCTCGACCGATCCGACTCTTTCCGCCTGGTACACGCACAACGCCTCGACCAATAACCCCAATGGTCCTCAGACTCTTGGCGTCAGCGTGAGCATTCCGTTGCGCATCTTCGACAAGAACCAGGGCGAGAAGAAGCGCACGCAAATCGACATCGACCGCGCCCAGCAGGCCAGCGAGGCCACGCGGGCACAGGTCTTCAGCGACGTGGACACGGCCTATGAACTGGTGCGCAGTAACGTCGCGCTGCTCAAGCCATACAAAGCGAAATACAACGACCAGGCGCTGCGCGTCCGCGATACGGTCACCTACGCTTACCAGCACGGCGGCGCTTCATTGATGGACTTTCTCAACGCGCAGAGCGATTTCCGCCAGGTGCAGCTGGCATATGCGCAACTGATAGGCGCCTATCTTACTGCTGTTGGCCAACTGAATCTTGCCGTCGGACGGGAGACAATCCCATAAGAGGGTTTTGCTCAACAGCTATGTGCATTGGTCATGCTTAGAAGAACAGGGCATCCAACTCCCGGGGAGGTCAAATGGGTTTGATGGAACGGAAAACGGTCAGCACCCGAATTGAAGAGATAGGCATATTCCCGGGCATCCGCGTCAAAACGGCGGATCAGGCGCTTTATGCCGCCGAAACCTTATACCATGCCGGGATTCCCGTGGCAGAAATCACCATGACCGTCCCTGACGCGATCGAAGTCATTCGCAAGCTGGCGCAAAGCTTTCCAGATATGGTCGTTGGCGCCGGTACAGTGCTGGACAAAGACACCGCCGAGCGGTGCCTTGACGCAGGAGCCACATTCCTTACTAGCACGGGCTTTGTTCCCGAGGTCATCGAGTCCGCGCTCAAAAGGGATGTCGTTGCCATTCCAGGTGCGCTCACACCTACAGAAGTAATCGCCGCGTGGAAGGCTGGCGCGGATTTTGTGAAGTTATATCCCTCGGCCCCCGTGGGCGGGGATATGTACATTCGCTCGTTGAAGGTTCCGTTGCCTCAAGTGAAGCTCATCGCCGCAGGCGGTGTTAACCAGCAGAACGCGAAGAACTTCATCATCGCTGGGGCAAGCTCGATCGGTGTTGGCGTCGAGTTATTGCCAAGAGACGCTGTACTGAGACGCCAGGACCACCGTATACATGAGCTGGCGCGCCGGTTTCTCGGCTTTGTAGCCGAGGCGCGAGTAACTGAATAGCTGCATTAGACTCTCTTGGCGGCCCTCAGCTGCCTAAATTTGTTGAACATTGGATGCACCGACGAATGCGCTCTCTATATATATATTAGCCGCCTCCCTTGTGCTCCGCACGACAGCGGCTCAGGTCATGGCAGGCACGCTCAAACGAAAGTTATAAGTACCTCACAAAATACGCGGCGCCTTATGCAAATCCAGCAAAATCTTCATGCTTCGTTCACGTTTTAAGGCCCATGCTCTAAATGAAGGAGGAAATCACCATGACTCGCAAGATACAGGTCTTAGCAGCAATAGCGGCAATTACGGTTTCCGCCGGTCTCGCACGCGCGCAGAATTCTATGAACGCGGGCATCAGCCAAGCCCAGGCTCAACAAATGCTCCGCAGTGCGCACACGGTAGAACAGTACAAGATGCTGGCAGGCTATTTTCACGAGCGCCAGTTGGTCTTTGAAGAGAAGGCGCAGGCAGAGAAGCTGGAGTGGGAGCGCCGCAGCCAGATCACGGCTGCAAGCTACCAGAAGTATCCCCGTCCGGCGGACTCGTCACGAAACCGTTACGAGTACTTCACGTACGAAGCCCAGCAGATGAGCGATCAGGCTGCGCACTATGAGAGCCTTTCAGCGAGCACCAAGTAATCGATACGCTGCAAAGGCGTTACGCAGCACAAGGGCGGGGATGGGAAACTGGATCCGAAAGGCGATCCACAACTCATCCCCGCGATTTCTTTGTAAATTATTTATGTTTTGTTGATGTCCCTCCCGGTATCGTCTTCCTACGCGCATTCCGAATCGGAAAGCCTTGTAAGCCATGAGGATGTCAGACTTTATTGGGGAGCGGAATCACCCGACACGTGCGCAAGTTGCGGGCGAATGCCTGGCGGGCTCCTGGGTGATTGCGCTGCTGGCATTTGCCGGGTTTGTCCTTCAATTCAATGCCGCGCCGGTCGGATTCCTCTTTCTTCTGGTGGTAGTGTGCGAAGCGATTCTCTGCGGATTTTGGCAGGCATCGGTGGTTTCAATAGTGGCGTGCGCTTGCCTGGACTACTTCTTTTATCCGCCGGTTCTGAGGTTCACGATTACCGACCCGCAAGACTGGGTGGCGCTGGGAGCGTTCGAAATCAGCGCTCTACTCGTCAGCAGGCTTTCATCGCGGGAAAAGCTGCAGACACGCGAGGCCACGTTGCAGCGAA
Source organism: Acidobacteriaceae bacterium (assembly GCA_003138515.1). Taxonomy (GTDB): domain Bacteria; phylum Acidobacteriota; class Terriglobia; order Terriglobales; family Acidobacteriaceae; genus Telmatobacter. The sequence continues at coordinate 6,902 of PLGG01000043.1, forward strand.
CCTCGATGGAGCAATTGTTCGAGCTGAGCCGGAGCACGCTGCTCATGAATTTGCACCAGCCTCCAGGGCCGCAACTGGTGCAGCTAATCCAGCGCATCTTCAAAGCAGAAGCAGTCGCTATCTTCAATGCGGAGTCGGGAACGTCCGACCTTTCCGGGGCATGGGCCGCGGACGAACGCGAACTGGCAAAAGAATGCTACCTGGCGCAGGTAGATGATGAGGACAAGGCCGCTCGCGTATCCCGGCGCCTTTTGAGAAGAGGAGTGGATTCCATTGGCGCGATTGCGATACGAGGTGATCTTGGCTTGCTGGTGGTCGACGCGTTGGCTTCGCTGACGGCGATTACGCTGGACCGATGCATTTCATTTCAAAAGGAGAGCGAGATCGAGGCGGCGAATCTAAGCGAGCGGCTGCGAGCCGCGGTTCTGGATTCCCTGGCGCATGCGGTGAAGACGCCGCTCACCGCAATCCAGACTGCGACCGCCGGGCTGAGTGAGGTGGGTGAGTTGAATGCGCCGCAACAGGAGTTGGCTGCTCTCATCGATGATGAATCCCGGCAGTTGACCCAATTGAGTACGAAGTTGCTGCAGACGGCCAAGCTCGAGGCTCGGGAACTCAGCGTGGCCCGCGATGAAATTGTCATTGGCGACCTGGTAACGGAAGCGTTAGAGGAACAGCGCGGGCGCATGGCGGGGCATTCAGTCGAAATCAAAGTTCCGAATCCCGAGCTCACAATCCGCGGTGATCGTGAGCTTCTGTCGATGGCATTGGCGCAATATCTCGATAATGCGGCTAAGTACTCCTATGCGGGCGCTGCGGTCGAGGTATCGGCATGGGAAAGTCATTCCGAATTAATGATCTCGGTTCATAACTTCGGTCCGGCCATTCCTATCAGCGACAGGGAGCGCATCTTTCAACGGTTCTTTCGCAGTGAGGGAACCATGCACTTAGCCGCGGGCACAGGGATTGGCCTTTCCACGGTAAGAATGGCCGCCGAAGCCCATCGGGGCCACGTGTGGGTAATCAGTAACGCAAATGAGGGAACGACATTCTTTCTATCCCTGCCTAAGGATGGAGGATAACAGTGAATACGGAATCAGGAAACATCCTGATTGTGGACGACGAGCGTTCGATTCGGCTGTCGTTGAGAACGATTCTCGGAAACTTCGGCTTTGACATCGTAGAGGCCGCCCGGGGAGAAGAGGCCCTGTCGCTCGTGCGTACGGAGCAATTCGACGCGGTTCTGCTTGACATCAATATGCCGGGTATTGGGGGCATTGAAGTCTGCCGGCTCATGCGCAAAGCGTCGCCCCGCCTGCCGATCGTGATGCTGACGGTACAGGGAAGCGAGGACCGCAAAGTCGAGGCTCTGAATGCCGGCGCCGATGACTACATTACAAAGCCTTTTCAATTGAGGGAGCTCACGGCGCGCCTGCGAGCCGCCGTGCGCCGCAATCGGGTAGCTGACGACAGGGATGTTGCAATCCTGATCGGAGACATTCTGCTCGACCCAGGCCGGCATCTAGTTGAGAAGAAGGGCCGCGCCGTCCATCTGACTCCTAAACAGTTCGAGTTGCTGCACTATCTCATGGCGCACGCAGGTAGGCCAATTCCCCACGCAAAATTGTTGCGTTCGGTTTGGGGGCCCGAATATGGAAACGAGTTAGAGTATCTTCGGACGTTCATTCGGCAAATTCGTATAAAGATCGAAGACGATGCCGCGAGTCCAAAATATCTACTGACAGACTCGCATATCGGTTACCGCTTCAGTGAGTCGGTGTAACAGGCAAGGCGCGGCGCCACCGGCTTGCGAAGCGATATTGTGGGGACGCAGATCGAGAAACGCGTAGTATTCTCGAATGCAGTGGACAGAAGAACTTTGCTTCAGTTGGCGGGCACAATTGCTCTTGGCCGAGCGATCGGCTTAGGTGCCGTACAATCAGCTCGCGGAACCACCATGTCCGTCGCATCCAACAGTGCAGAGACGGCTCGACCTTATCCGTTCCCGGTTGACATTCTGTATCACGGCAGCCGCGCCCGTCCTCAAATCGCATTGACTTTCGACGCCTGTCCGCGCAAGGAACGCCCCGAATTCTCAACGGAGATTGTGAATTATCTTCAACAGGAACATCTTCCGGCCACATTCTTCGTCTCCGGGTTATGGGCGGAGCACTGTCAGGAGGGCATTCAACGTCTTGCAGAGGCGCCGTACTTCGAGATTGGACTGCACGGATATCATCACTGGAAATCGAGCGAATTGACAGAGCAGGTTATCGCCTCTGAAATCGAATCTACGCGATCGGCTATTGTGCAATTGGGATGCAAACCGCAGCCGTTCTTTCGCCCTCCTTACGGCGATTGCCCGCCCAAACTCATCAAAGTAGCGAAAGAGCTTGGCGTTCTCACTGTTATGTGGGACGTCGTGTCAGGCGATCCCAATCCGCGCAACACGGCCGATATCCTGGAGCGCAGGGTGCTCACATTAACGCGCAACGGCAGCGTCATCATCATGCATGTGAATAATGGCGGCATCTGGACGGCACAGGCGCCCCCGGCTATCGTCGCAGGCTTGCGTGAACGGGGATTTCAATTCGTCTCGGTCGGACAATTGCTGAAACATTTCGACGAAAAGTGACTCGCTGGTTTCCGCTCGCCATCGGTAATTTCTACCCTCGGTTCATCAATCCGGGCCGGGGTTGTCCAAGAAAATCCAGACCGATCTCGTCTTCTGTCATGCAACGCTGCTCAAGCCTGTAACCTTATGCTTGGAGGCACCAACATGTTGATCCGCCTTGCATACGACATTCAATTCGATATTCCGGCGGCTGTCGCTATGGTGGCGCTTCTCAATGTCCATCCCTCCCGCGCGCACGATCTGCTGGAGCCGGACGAGTTGCAGACCGAACCCAGACTTGAAATCACTCATTACATCGACGGCTTCGGGAATCGTTGCGCGCGGTTTGTCGCGCCTCAAGGAAAACTCCGGCTTTTCAGTTCCACGCTGATTCGAGACTCCGGAGCTCCTGACGAATTCAATTGGTCGGCGCGCGAGCCGGCAGTCGGCGATCTGCCGAACGAAATGCTGAGCTTCTTGCTCAACAGCCGCTACTGCGAGGTGGATCGCTTTTCGACCATCGCGCTCGAACTGTTTGGACACATCGAACCCGGCTGGGGCCGCGTGCAAGCCATTTGCAACTGGGTAAACAACAAAGTGGCGTTCAACTATCAACATGCGCGGCCCACAAAGACGGCCCTGGATGTGTTTACGGAACGCGTGGGCGTGTGCCGCGACTTTCAACACCTGGCGATCACCTTCTGCCGCGCGCTCAACATTCCGGCTCGCTATGCAACCGGGTATCTGGGCGACATCGGCGTGCCAGTGAGGCTTCCCATGGACTTCAGCGCATGGTTCGAAGTTTATCTGGACGGCCGCTGGTGGACGTTCGATGCGCGCAACAATCAACCCCGGATTGGCCGTGTACTGATTGCAACGGGCCGGGACGCCGCCGATGTGGCGATGACCACTTCCTTTGGACAGGCTGACCTGCGCCATTTTTTCGTAGTCACCGAGGAAGAGACAGCGACGCGCCCTGAAGGAAATTCGCGCGAGTGAAAAGAAGCGAATCCAGACCGCAACTGGTCTTTCACGCTGCGTAGCTACGCAGCGGCTTGTTATGCGGCGCAGGCACCGAGCTGAAGCCGCTCACGGGACCGGAAGAATAGCGGGTTTCTGCGCGTTGTGGTCCGGCAATTGATCGAGTAGAACCACATTCAGGAGCGACTTATGCACCTGGATACGGCCGTTATAACTGACAAAACCGAGCTTGCGAAAGCGATTCATAAAGAAGCTGACACGGGACCGGGTGGTGCCGATCATATCCGCCAGCGTTTCCTGGGTAATGGGCGGGATGAAGGTTTCCTGCTCGCCGGGCTTGCCGAATTCCGCCATCAAGAGAAGGATCCGCGCTAAACGCTTTTCACTGGAGTTGAAGAGCTGATCGACGAGATCGGCCTGGGTTCGCATGCTGCGGGTCAGCAGGAACTTGAGAAACAGATCTGCGAATGCGGGCTCGTCGTGCATCACCCGGATCATTTCGTTTCGGCTGATCTTGAGCGCTGTACAGGTATTCAGGGCAGTGGCGGTGGCTAGATGCAGCCCGACGATTGCCGCGAGAGACTCCTCGCCGACAAAATCGCCAGCGGCTAGAAGGGTGATCGTGGCCTCTTTGCCCTCCGGCGAAACGACAGTGACCCTTGCACGGCCTTTTTGCAGATAGAACACAGAGTCCGCAGTGTCGCCCTGGCCAAAAAAAGTTTGCTTTGGCTTCAATTCGATGATTGTTCTGCCGAGTCCGGCGTTTGCAAGAAACGCTGCGGAATCGAATGCACTGCTTTTATTGCTCGTCAAATTGCTACCTCATTGCAAACCGGTTCTTTGACTGGATGGTTCATGCCCAGAAAAGCGTCGTGGCTTCGTGTTGGGTCTAGAGTTTCTGGCAAATGGATCAAAAGCCGCGAAAGCAGTGCTGGAGGAAGTAAGTTAATCTCTCTTTGCGACTTGGCGCCAGCAACGCAGGCCCGAGTTGATCTTGGGCACTTGCGTAAGTTGGGGATTGCGCACCCTGCGATTAACCGCAATTGCGACCAATCTCTGTCCATCATCACCCGTTTTGCGGAATCGCGTATGGTCAATTTTGCTCAGAAATGCGGTGGATGCCTGGCACGAACGTGCGCAGCGAACCGGGGTCCTAAGGTTTCTCTACCACCATTCCGTGGATTGCCGGGGCGAAATCTCCCCCTAGGCGTCAGGCTTAGCTGAGCGTAGAAGCAGGAGGGGGCATTGCACGAGCTTTACGACCTTTTCCGCAATCGATCCGAAGACCAGCGGATGCCAGCCGGAGATGCCGTGTGTGGAGATCACCACCAGGTCGATATGCTCGTGCTCCACCACTTCCATAATGTTCCCGGCGACGTCATTTCCAACTTCGACACTGGAGGTCGCCCTCACTCCCCTGGCCCCGAGAGCTGCACGACACTTTGCCAGATGCTGCTCCGCAAATGCTCTGGCCTCTTGAATGAATTCGCCTTCGGGAACCAGGTCAGGAAGTGTCGTGGTGGGAAAGATCGGAATCACATTCACGAGATGGAGTTCCGCGTGAAAGTGCTTCGCAAGGTCAGCGGCCATCTCCAAAGCCGCCTCTGAAGATGGGCTGAAGTCGATGGGCAACAAAATCTTGGTGGGGATGGAAGGGAAAGCGCGAACTTCAGGCATGGCAAACTCCCTTGCGAACCGCGGAAACAACTGGATTCCTAAATCATCCTCTGAACTTCAGAGCGAATCTGTGCCCTTTTGGACACAGGCCTGAGGACCATTTGCCCTCACGGAGTAGCTTTCGCCTTGATTGTACGACGCGGTCGCTGCAGAAGCACATAGCTTGCGATTGCGTGCAAATATGACCATCTTTCAAAGCCTCCGTTCTGAAAACATCTGTTTAGGTGTAGTCAGGCGAGGCGACAGTTCGCCGGTGGTGCATGCCGTGCCTCAAATGGGCGATGCCGATCAAAGGAGAGATGATGCCGTCATCCAAATGGATCTCGGAGTCGCATTTCTCGCTGGCCAGCCTTGAAGGCCCTATAGGATGCCGCATTGACCGATCGGGCAACAAACCTGCGGGGACGATGATGCACCGGGCGACGCTCCTGGTGTTGGTCATGGCGGCCCTGGCCGCAATTCCGGTATTGGCGAGATCGCAATCAGTTCTCTCTTCTGGAGATCCTTCGGCAACTTCAGGAATCACGGCCCCAGCGAAACTCGACCTTACCTATGTCAGGCCGACTGAAAGAACAAAAGTGAACAACTACGCTTTCGATGCATTTGGTCCCTATCCCATTGTCGGCGCAGGAGTCGCGGCGGGGGTCAACCAGTGGAGCAATGCACCACCGGATTGGGGCCAGGGCGCTACTGGATTCGGCAAGCGGTTTGGGTCCGACTTTGGGATCGCGGCTATTGGAACATCCACGCGTTATGGGCTGGCAGAGGCTTTTAGGGAAGATACATTGTACTACCGCTGCGAATGCAGCGGCCTGTTTCCGCGGCTGCGCCACGCAGTGATCTCCACGTTGACCGGGCGCCACGGCGAAGACGGCCATCGCGTCTTCTCTTTCTCCGCGCTTGCCTCGCCCTATGCGGGGTCCATGATTGCGGTTTACGCGTGGTATCCGGATCGCTTCGGGGCAAAGGATGCGTTCCGCATGGGCAACTACACCCTTCTTGCAAATCTGGGCGGCAACATTGCCCTGGAGTTCTTCTATAGCGGACCGCACGCCTTGATTTCACGTCTGCATCTGAGCAATCCGCACAGCTCGACAATTCAGGGACAAAACTGATGAGCGACCGTGGATTCACACCCGTTGCGGGCCTCAACCCGCCACTACCGGTGCGGCGGATCGAACTTCCGTCTTCCGTTGCAGGTTATGCGGCGAATCTGTTCAACGGGTTTTTCGAGTGGTTCGGCAGCCTCGGAATCTTTTCCTGGCGGGTCTTGCGGGCCGCGGTCACTCCGCCATATGAGTGGCGCGAGCTCATTCGGCAGCTTGACGAAGTTGGGTCGAAGTCTCTGCCGCTTGTCGCCATGGCAGGCGCTGCAATTGGCGTTATCCTCTCGCTCGAAGCCCGCTACACTCTAAGTCGATTCGGCGCCAAATCGATGTTTCCCGCCACTCTCGTGTACTCCGTGATTCAGGTTATGGGGCCAGTCATTACAGGCTTGGTCGTTAGCGGGCGCGTGGGCGCGGGCATGGGCGCGGAGCTGGCATCGATGAAAGTGACCGAGCAGATCGACGCCATCGAGGCCTCCGCAATCAACCCTTACAGGCTGCTGGCCGCGACACGAATACTGGCGTGCATCCTGATGCTGCCGCTGTTGACGATCGCCACTGACGCATGTGCATTGCTGACCGGCTGGTTTGCACAGGCTATGGTTGAACCGCTCTCATTTCATCAGTTCATTGCAAACGGTTTTAATGGCGCAACTTTCAGTGCATTTCTGCCGCAGACATTCAAGACCGCCGTCTATGGCCTGATCATCGGGCTCATCGCCTGCTTTCAGGGAATGCGCACGCGCGGAGGAGCTGCGGGGGTGGGTCGCGCAGCCACCAACTCAGTGGTGCTGGCCTCGCTCTTCCTTATCCTGGCCGATGTTGTCCTCGTGAAATTCATACTGGTCTTCTTTCCCTAACCGTTTTCTGAAGCACGCGTGAAACAAATATGGCCACGGCTTATGACATTGCGGTGAAGCAAGCGGAACCCGAGCAGGACAGTCCCGCGCCTTTCGTTGTCGTTGAGAAGGTGTACAAGTCATTCGATGGCCATAGGGTTTTGAACGGTATCAGCTTGCGCGTGGACCAGGGAGAAACGCTGGCTGTGCTCGGACGCAGCGGCACTGGGAAAAGCGTGCTGCTGAGGCTCATCATTGGCCTCGATACGCCCGACTCTGGAGCCATTCGCATACATGGCCAGGCGATCGCCGGCCTGGCGCTTGACCGCATGGGAGAAATCAGAAAGAAGATGGGTTTTGTTTTTCAGCAGGCAGCGCTTTACGATTCGCTTTCTGTCCAGGAGAACGTGGCCTTCCCGCTTGAACACCATCGGAGAGACATGTCCAAATCCGAGCGAACCGACCGTGTTAGACAATTGCTGGCCGAGGTGGGGCTGGACGGCGACATCGATAAGATGCCGTCCGATATCTCAGGCGGGATGCAAAAGCGCGTGGGTCTGGCGCGCGCCCTGGCTCTTGAGCCGGAGATCCTGCTCCTCGATGAGCCGACAGCCGGTCTCGACCCCATCAGTTCCGCCGAAATCGACGAGTTGATTCTCAAGCTCCAAAGAGAGCGCCGAATGGCTTCCGTCGTGGTAACGCACGATCTGCATAGTGCAAGGACGATTGCAGGCCGTCTCGCCCTGCTGAATGAAGGAGACGTAGTGATCGAAGGCACGTTTGAAGACCTTCAACAAAGCGAGATCGGCTTTGTAAAGGAATTTCTAAAGCAATCGTAGGAGGACTTATGTCGAGAGTGGCGAGGTTGGGTGCATTCATCGTTGCAACGCTGGTAGTTCTGGCTGCCGGTGTCTTCGTTATCGGGGGAAGGGAGTATCTGTTCAGCTCCACATACCAATTGAAGACGCAATTCGACAATGTTGCAGGCTTGGCTGTGGGAGCTGACGTGCAGGTGGGCGGCGTTCATAGCGGAAATGTGCATAGCATTTTGCTGCCTCATAAGCCAGGCGATAAGGTCATCGTCATCATGAATCTCGACAAATCAACAAAGGAGATCATCAAGAGTGACTCTGTGGCTTCGATCGAAACCGAGGGGATGCTGGGCAATCAATACGTGGCGATCTCGTTTGGATCTGCGGGACAAGCCGAGGTAAAGGATGGCGAGACCATCCAGAGCGTGCCGCCGCTGGAATTGGGAGAACTGCTTGCGAAGACGAGCGCGATCCTGGATAGCAGCCAGCAAGCCATCCTCAACACAACCTTAGCCACGGCGCATCTGAACTCAGTAAGCGCCAAAATCGATTCGGGGCAGGGAACCGTTGGAGCGCTGGTGAACGACAAGCAAGTCTATAACGACCTCGAACAGACTACGGCTTCGCTCCAGGCCACGATGGTGCTAGCACAAGCCGGTGTAACGGACTTCCAGGAAAATATGGAGGCCTTGAAGCACAACTTCCTTTTGAGCGGGTATTTCAAGAAGCGCGGGTACGAAGACTCCGCCGGCCTGGCCGCGAATCGGATCGCGGAACTTCCGCGATCTACTCCGCAAAAGACGTTCACGTACGCGGGCAAGCAGATCTTTGATGACCGCGATTCGGCCAAGATAAAGGACCAGAAGACTCTCAAAGACGCCGGCGACTTTCTGGCACAGACTCCATTCGGAGTTGCGGTCGTCGTGGTCTCCACTGGCATGGATGGCGATACCCAGAAGGATCTCGTCCTGAGCGAGGCCAGGGCAATGGTGATCCGCGAGTATCTTGTCGAGAACTTTGGATTTGATGACAGCCAGCTCAAGACGTTGGGGCAGGGCAAGCAGGCAGGCGTAAACCTCGATGCGGATTGGGGTTCGATCCAGATTCTGATTTATCCTGCAGGAACCGAGTTGCCGGCTGCAACGCCAGCGCCTGCGGTTAGTTCGTCCACGACCAATGCCGACCGGCCAGTCCAGGTTACTGCCGTGGAGACCGCAAAACCATAGCGTTTGAGACGTGCCTCTGGTGTGCATCTAAGACTCGTATGCCGCAACATTTCCGAATGCGACAGGATAACTGGAGGGGATATGACAGGAAACCGGCACTTCACTGAAGGACATAGCGGCGACCATGGTGAAACTAATCCAGGTCCCTACTGGCAGCGGATGCACCGCGACTGGCGCTTCTGGGTGTGTGCGTTTCTCATGGCCGTGGCACTCGCCGTCTTCGTTATGAGCGACAACCTGGCCTTTATCCCGCGCCGCTAACCAACGCCGCCGCCAGTTTGACGGCCTAGGCCCAAGCTGTCGCTTGTTGCTATTTCAGCATCTAAACCTGACATTCGCTCTGTTAAGATGTGACCGAAAGTGTCGCCGCTGCATGTGTTTCTGACGGTCCCGGGTCAAGAGCTTTGGGGAACTTGAGAAGAAGGGTGAATCCATGGAATTAGGCATGATCGGCTTGGGCAGGATGGGAAACAACATGGTCCAGCGCCTTATGCGGGCCGGCCACCAATGCGTTGTCTACGATATTCATTCGGAAGCCGTTCAATCGCTTGCCAGGGAAGGCGCGGTTGGCGCGAATTCTCTTGAAGATTTCGTGAAAAAGTTGAAAACGCCTCGCGCCGTATGGATGATGGTGCCGGCCGGCGTGGTTGATGCGACGCTCACCGGCCTGACCCCGCTGCTCGAAGCGGACGATGCCGTCATTGATGGCGGGAACTCCTATTATCGCGACGACATTCGCCGCGCCGCCGAATTGAAACCCAAAGGCATCCACTACGTGGACGCGGGGACCAGCGGCGGAGTGTGGGGGGCCGATCGAGGTTATTGCCTGATGATCGGCGGCGAGAAAGATGTGGTTCAGCGCATCGACCCCATTTTTTCCTCATTGGCGCCATCCATCGACTCGGCGCCGCGCACTCCAGGACGGGAAAAAGTCGGCGGCACTGCAGAGCACGGCTATCTGCACTGCGGCCCCAACGGCGCTGGCCACTTTGTGAAGATGGTGCACAACGGAATCGAGTACGGAATCATGGCCGCGTACGCGGAGGGGTTGAATATTCTCCACCATGCCAATGTCGGCAAGCAGCAGCAAGCTGTCGACGCCGAAACCACGCCTCTGCGCAACCCTGAGGTGTACCAATTCGACCTGAACCTTGCCGACATTGCCGAGGTCTGGCGTCGCGGTAGTGTGATTTCATCCTGGCTTCTCGATCTGACCGCCATCTCGCTGCTCGACAGCCCGGATCTGGCAAAATTTGCCGGCCGTGTTTCGGATTCGGGTGAAGGACGCTGGACGATTACCGCTGCGATTGACGAATCGGTTCCGGCCCCCGTATTGAGCGCTGCGCTGTATGAGCGCTTCAGTTCGCGCGGCGAAGACAGTTTTGCCGACAAGCTTTTATCCGCGCTGCGGTTCCAGTTTGGCGGCCATCAGGAGAAAACCGCTGACACGAAGGAAGGCGCTTGATGGCCGATTCCCAGTTAGACGCGCTGGTAGTTTTCGGCGTGACGGGCGATCTGGCCCACAAAATGATCTTCCCGGCGCTCTATGCGATGGTGAAGCGCGGCGTACTCAAGGTTCCGGTGATCGGTGTTGCCTTCCCGAAATGGAGCCTGGAGCGGCTGCACAGGCGCGCGACGGACAGCATCAAGCGAGCGGGCGGAATCGATGACAAACGAGCACTGCAACGCCTTCTGTCGCTGCTAAAGTATGTGAGCGGCGATTACGCCGACAGCGATACATTCAAGGCGATTAAAGACGCGCTGGGGAACGCACGGAGGCCCGCGCACTATCTTGCAATCCCGCCTGCACTTTTCGAAACGGTCATTAAGGGGCTGGGAGCCGCGAAGCTGGCCGAGAACGCGCGCGTGATCGTCGAAAAGCCGTTTGGACGCGATCTGGCCTCAGCGCGCGAGCTAAACCGGGTTGCGCGTTCGGTGTTCCCTGAAGACTCCATTTTCCGTATCGATCACTTCCTCGGAAAGGAAGCGATCATGAATATCCTTTATTTCCGATTCGCTAACTCGTTTCTGGAGCCGATCTGGAACCGCAACTACGTGGCCAGCGTTCAAATCACTCTATCGGAGGATTTCGGCGTGGCCGGGCGCGGCGCGTTTTACGAGACAGCAGGCTGTCTGCGCGATGTGATCGAGAATCATCTCTTCCAGATTGTCGCGCTGCTTGCCATGGAAGCGCCCGCCGGACGGGACTTTGGAGACGTGCACAATGAGAAGGCGAAGGTTCTTAAAGCCATGCTCCCTCTCAAGGCCGGGGATGTCGTGCGCGGCCAGTATTTGGGCTATCGTGATGAGCCGGACGTGGCCGGGCGTTCCGACGTCGAAACCTATTGTGCTCTGCGTCTCTTCATCGACTCATGGCGCTGGGAGGGAGTGCCCTGGTATCTGCGCTCGGGCAAATATCTCCCAATTACCGCAACTGAGATCCTGGTGGAGCTGAAGCGGCCTCCGCAGAAGCTCTTTGCCGACGCCGTGCAGGCTGGTAGCCGATCGAATTACCTGCGCTTCCGGCTCTCTCCCAGCTCCGCTATTGCTCTGGCTGCCCGCGTGAAGCTTGCAGGCGAGGAATTCATCGGAGAAGAGCGAGAGCTTTACCTCTCCGATGAACAGCCGGGAGAGGAAACGCCTTACGAACGGCTTCTGGGCGACGCCATGAAGGGCGACGGGGCGCTCTTCACCCGCGAGGACGCGGTTGAAGCAGCTTGGGAAGTGGTCAATCGGGTCCTCAAGCGCCATCTCTCAGTCCGCCGTTACAAACGCGGCACCTGGGGGCCGAAAGAAGCTGACGCACTCATCGCCGCGGATGGCGGCTGGCATAATCCAAGACCGGATGGCGCAGCCGAATAATCGCTTGTTTTCCGCAAAGTTTACCTCCAGGTTCGTCGCTCTAGCCCATTCCGCCCTATGCGCCGCCTGACCTTTTTCTGAAAGCGCCGAGTCGGATCACATCACATGCTCCCTACTTCACCCCTTCCGATGAGCATTATGGCTCAGCTTTTTCTCCATTGACTTGGAAGAATACGAATGAAGCGGAGTGATCGTTCTCCTCTTTCCGATGGCTCCCACGCCACGCGAGTCGATCGTTCGCAACTTCCCGACGATGCCCCGGGGGCACCGAACCTACGAAACGATTGGAGAAAATCACATGCCGCTTACCACTGTACTCATCACGCTTGTTGCAGCAGGGCTTCTGTTGTGGATTGTGAACAGGTTCATCCCCATGCAAGGACAAATCAAATCGATCCTGAACGGCCTGGTGGTCGTTGTTCTGGTCTTGTGGATCGCAAATCTTTACGGGGTGTTCGATCACCTCCATCAATTCCGCGTCGGCCGCTGAGAGGACGCACCATCGAAGCCGGCCCGGCTTCGCCCGCCAATCTGAGTCAACAACGCAGTAAGGCAGTCCTTTGACTGCAGGAGATATCGTGAAGCACACGCTATTGTTCGTGATTGGAAGTGTATTAAGCTTGAGCGCGTTTGCTCAGGCCAGCCCGCAAAATTCCATTGCCCTCGTGCCTGCACAATCGAGACCCGCCTATATCGTTAGCGAAACTAGTCGCACCGCCGACGCAATTGATTATCAACATCGCGGCGAGGCTACGGAGGTGGATCTTGCCGGAACCGCTCTGCTGCCTTCAGCCGACGGAAAAGCCAAAGTGCGCAGCAAGCGCGGCACCATGGAAGTGGAGGCGACCTTTGGGAATCTGCAAAGCCCCACAACTTTTGGCACAGAATACCTGACCTACGTGATGTGGGCGATCTCACCTGACGGACACGCGGTGAACCTTGGAGAAATTTTGATTGGGGGAAACGATCGCAGCAAGCTGACCGCCACCACCGATCTCCAGGCATTCGCTCTGATCGTCACTGCGGAGCCCTATTTTGCCGTCCGCCAGCCCAGCAATGTTGTCGTGCTTGAGAACGTTGTTCGCGCCGGCACCCAGGGAACATCCGAAGCAGTCCATGCGAAATATGAACTCATGGAGCGCGGTGGTTATATCCCGACTGGATACAAGTTCGACCCTGTGGTACTGGATGCCAAGCTGCCTTTGGAGTTTCTTGAAGCGCGAAATGCAGTTCGCATCGCACAATCTGAGGGCGCCGAGCAGTACGCCGGTGAGAGTTATCAGCATGCTGTCCAGCTAATGAACAGTGCAGACGGATACGCGATAGAAAAGCATTCGGATCAGAAGGAACTCATCGCGAAGTCCCGCGAGACCGTGCAGACTGCCGAAGATGCGCGTGAAATAGCAGTTAGAAGAATCGAAGAGGATCGCAGGGCGAGCGAACGCCAGGCTTCCGCGGATGCGCAGGCCAACGCGCAGGCGCAAGCTGACAGCGCGACGCGCCAAAAGGAGCAGGCTCAAACCGCTGCAGCAAACGCTCAGGCTGCCGCAACAACCGCCCAAGCAGCCACGGCAGACGCCCAGGCCGCTGCGGCAAAGGCCCAGGCGGACTCGGTTGCCAACCAGAATGCATCTGCAGCGGCAATTGCCGCGGCTCAAGCTGACGCTGACCATTCCCGATCGATTGCGCAGCAGGCGCAGCAGAATGAATCCCAGGCGGACAGCGATAAGGCGGTTCTGCGGGCGCAGTTGTCTGAGCAGTTGAACAAGATCCTGGAGACACGGGATAGTGCGCGCGGGCTCATTGTCAGCATGTCCGATGTTCTGTTTGACACCGGGCAATATTCGTTGAAGCCAGGCGCGCGGGAGAAGCTGGCCAAGGTTGCCGGAATCCTGATCGCTTATCCAACCCTCGACATTCAGGTTGGCGGCTACACTGACAACGTTGGCGGCGATGACATGAATCAAAAGCTGTCTGAGAACCGTGCCAGTGCGGTGCGCGATTACCTGGTGGGGGCGGGCGTAACTGCCAACTCCGTCTCAGCGAAGGGATTCGGCAATTCTCTGCCGGTCGCCTCGAACGATAACTCCGCCGGGCGTCAAGAAAACCGGCGAGTTGAACTGGTCGTATCGGGTGAAGCCATTGGAAGCCCGGTCAATGCTACGACTGGAAGCCTGCGGTAACATAAGCTTCGATCCTCTGCGGACTCGCAAGAGGCTGCAGAGGATCTTGAATCACTCGGCATCGACGGTAAGGCGAGCTCTTGTTTGCCGTGCACCTTTATGAGTATTCCTGTTCGACACGCAGGCTGGTTTCTGGCGCTCCCTGTGCATCGCTCGCTGATGCCGCATTGGCTCACGCACCTGGGAGCGCTGGGACTTTTCTCCGTTGCCGTTGTCGACTCCTCCTTTATTCCTTTGCCTCTGCCCGGTAGCACTGATCTGTTGCTGCTCTGGTTGGTGGCCCACGGTGAAGGTCCGTGGTTGCTTGCCGCGACTGCCATAGCCGGCAGCCTTGTGGGCGGATACGCCACCTGGGACCTTGGGCGCAGAGGGGGCGAAGCGGCTTTGCGCCGCTATGTGCCTGCACGTCTTCTTGGCCGGGTCGTCGGATGGGTGGAGCGTCACCGCATCCTCGCCGTGTTTCTTCCCGCCGTGCTTCCTCCGCCGATTCCGCTTTTGCCATTTGCGCTCGCCTCTGGCGCCCTGGGCGTTTCGCGCAGCCGCTTCCTGGTCGTTTACGGCGCAGCTCGCAGCCTCCGTTACTCCCTCATCGCGTGGCTCGGCGTGGCCTACGGACGCCACGCTATTCGTCTGTGGTCAGGGACGCTCCAGAAATGGTCGACTCCACTGCTCTTTGTGTTCGTGACCATGCTGGTCGCCGGCACTTGCTTTGGGATCTGGAAGATTCGCGGCCTTCGCGAGACCGCTGCCAATGAGAAACTTTCGTTGCAAGATGAAGCATCTGGGAGAAGCGAAACTTCCGAGGCCGGTTAGCCCCGATCCTCCCGTCTACACCACAAACATCGCTATCCCCGCGGCGAACATGGCCAATGTCGTGATTGCCACAACAGTCCATCCCAGGCGGGAACTCGGCTGGCCCTGCATCAGCTTCTTGTTCGCGGCCACAATGAGGATTGCCACAAGAAGAAAGGGCGCCAGCAATCCGTTGATGACCGCGGTCCAGTAGAGCGCCTTCACCGGATTGATGCCGATGAAGTCCAGCACGACGCCCACTCCCGTCGAGACCAGGATCAGAGCGTAAAACCAGCGCGCCTGTCTCAGTTTCTTGTTCAAGCCCTGTCGCCATCCCAGCGTCTCGGCGAAGGCGTATGCGGCCGAACCCGCCAGCGTGGGGATGGCAAGAAACCCGGCGCCGACAATGCCGAGTGTAAACACGGTTGTAGCGAATTTGCCGGCAAACGGCCGCAGGGCCTCGGCCGCTTGCCGGGAAGTTTCGATATTCATGATGCCGTGCCGGTTGAGGGTGATGGCGGTGGTCAGGATGATGAAGAACATGACTATATTCGAGAAGAACGCGCCGACGCCCACGTCGAGGTTTCTTAATCCAAGTTCTTCGGTTGTGGCCCCTCTTCGCTTGGTGAGTGAACTCTGGCCTGCCGATTTCTCCTCTTCAACTTCCTCGCTGGCCTGCCAGAAGAAAAGATACGGGCTGATTGTGGTGCCGAGGATCGCCACCAGTGTCGCCCATTCATTTCTGGAATGCGGCACGGAAGGAATCAGGGTATCGCGCAGCACCTGGCTCCAGTTGGCTCCCACTACAAATGCAGTAATGGGATAAGCCATGAGCACAAGAACCAGCCACTTGAGCACGTTTGCGATCTGTTGATACTGGAGCCGAATCGTTGCCCACGAGATGAGAAGCGCGAACACCACGACAAACCAGTGGGAATTGACGCCGGACAGCATGGAGGCTGCATCTGCCATGCCCGCCAGGTCCGCGGCGATGTTGATTGTGTTGGCGATCAAAAGGGCTATGACGAACGCGAGCAACAGCCATTTTGGAAATCGCTGCTTGAAATTCGCGGCCAATCCCTGTCCCGTCACCTTGCCGATACGGGCGCACATCATCTGCACCGCGGCCATCAGTGGCCACGTCAGCAGTGCGGTCCATAGCAGCTTGGTTCCCAGCTGCGCGCCGGCAATGGAATATGTGGCGATGCCCGATGGGTCGTCATCGGCAGCCCCGGTGATGATCCCGGGCCCAAGCGACTTCAGCAGCGCCCGAATCCAACGAGATGGAGCGGATGTCGGCAATAAAGGATAGGGTGGGTGTTCTCTTCGGATCGATCCTGACTCGACTCAGCCTTGTGACCGCCCTGGTCCCAGGGCGGTCAAGAGGACAGAATCTCGCGTAAGCCGCCGCCCCCGATTATGCGGGCTTCATTGAGGCGCAACGTCAGGAATTACGCGTCCTTGCCTGGTTCCACCTTCGCCTGAGAATAACTCCAATTACGGGCGTGTGTCTTGTTGCACCCTGGTTTCCCGGTTGGATCCGCGCACTATATCCTGGGCTTTCCCGAGGGTGTTCTCGGCTTTTCCCTTCACCTGCTGGGCAATGCCCTTGACCTGAAGCGGCGTATCGCCGGTCAACTTGCCTGCCTTTCGTTTGATGCTTCCCACCACGTCGTCGACTGTACCGTTCACTCGATTGCTATTCATTGGTCCACCTCCGTGGATTCAGCTCGTTGGGCTTTGGCGAAAGCGCCGAAATGCATCCTCGGCGCCTCGTTCAAAGGCCGTGTAACGTCTTGTCCGCTAAAGGGTGTGTAACTAGCACGACCTCAGTAACTAGGCTCGCAATCGTTGGCGCCGTCATTTCCTGCTCCAACCTTTTTGAGCGTAGCGGCTCAAATCATGTGAGTCTGAGCAGTTTCGACCAGTTGCGCCGCAGAGGATCCAGAACGCGACTTTACCACTTCGGGCTGAGCGACCCGATTTGTTTGACAGCGAGAGTTTTTTTGAGGCGGTTGGCGCAGAAAGTCGGCGAGGCAAAGAGCGACCTCTATCGGCATGACCTGCGCGAAAGTTCGCGGTCGCGAGCCGGTTCTCCCGGAACACGCAAGACCCACTGAAAAATGGACAGGATCACTACCATTTGCAGAATTGTCATTGCGCCCTCACCTATCTACTTCCGGATTGAGTAAGTTCACTACGCTCAGTTCATTTGAGTATCGGCGCGCCTCACTCCTTTTGCTTTCCGGGGACGAGGCTCGTAGCGCGAGTTATTTGATCGGGTGCAGCGCGGCGTTTCCGCGAAGCGCTCATGCTGAAACGGCAACAAAAATACCAGATCGTCCGCCTGAAAGATTGCATAGCGAACCGGACTTCCGCAATAGAGGCAATCCGTTTGACTTGCTGAATGGACCGTGCCGTTCAGAACCTGGAGGAAAGTTCCCAGACACTCCGGGCATTCAATCGTCGCGTAACCCTCTCCAGCGGCGTTGCGCTGGTATCTCGCGATCCACACAGGCGAGGGCGCAGCAGCAGGCTGCTGCGCCAATCGCCCCGGCTGGGGGAGGGATTCCATCAACTTTAACAAATCGGCACTGCCGCGGCCTTCTTGAAAGATGGCATCTACACCAACGCCGGCATCGGCGCCAACGCCGAAAGGGACTTCATCTCCCGAAAACGAACCACTCATGGCAATCACTCGAATTCGCGGGAAGCCGCGAAGATGGGTATCTGGGCAAGTGTCCCATGGAAGGAATCGCAAGACTGTTCAATTTTGTACAGAGACTGCGGGGATGCCTTCGGCCGGCTTGGAGTTACTCCCCCGGGATGCCGGAAATGGCGGGCTTTTCGGCGTTGTCGTCTGGCAGTTGATCGTGCAGAACCACGTTCAGCAGCGACTTGTGGACCCGGATACGGCCGTCGTATTCGACAAAACCCAGCTTGCGAAAACGATTCATGAAAAAGCTGACACGGGAACGGGTGGTGCCGACCATCTCGGCCAGGGTCTCCTGGGATACTTTGGGAATTGTCGCTTCCGGCCCACCCTGCGCTCCAAATTCAGCCATCAACAGGAGAATCCTGGCCAGGCGCTTTTCGCTGGAGTTGAAGAGCTGATCGACAAGATCGGCCTGGATGCGCATGCTGCGGTCCAGCAGAAACTTCAAGAACAGGTCGGAGAAGTCATGCTCCTCGTGCATGACGCGGATCATCTCTTTCCGCATGATCTTGAGCGCAGTGCAGGCGGTAATGGCGCTTGCCGAGGATAGCCGCAGCCCGGGCACCGCTGCGAGCGCCCCCTCTCCTACAAAGTCGCCGGGGGCGAGGATCGCGATCGTGGCTTCTTTGCCGGCCTTCGAGACGACCGTGATCTTCGCCCGGCCCGTTTGAAGATAGAAGACGGAATCTGCCGGGTCTCCCTGCGAGAAAAAGGTCTCCTTGGGCTCCAGTTGGACAATTCTTCGCCCCAGCCCGGCGCTCATCAGAAAGGCCGCGGCATCAAAAGTTGGTTTATCGAACTCAACCATACGAGCAGCCTCCTTTTGAGATGCAGCGATAGCCCGAAACTTTGCAGGAAGAACGCAGCCCCATCGCGTTTCAATCTGCACTCCATTTCGCGTCCAGCCTGGCATAAACGACAGGAATAGGAGGGGGTCTGACCCAGCAAGCTGCTCATTCAAAACAACATCTGCAGCATTCCGCTGACCGCACAGCCCCAGCGGGGGCTCTACCACAAGCCTATACCCCTCCGGCCCAGGCCAATCTGTTCAATTTTGCTCACTTTTCTCGATTTTTTTCAAGAAGCGCGACGGGCTTCCTTCGCTGGAACGTCATGCGATCGCCGGCGCCAGGGGAACCGCGGAGGGTTTGTATGAGGGCCCGCGGCTCGCACTTTCGGAGTTGTACAGTCCGTCCCAAAGACGTCTCCCGCAACATCGATTGATCGGCCGCCATCCACCTGATCGGCCGCCGTCCATCGAGAGAGTCCTATTGCTCAGACATTGCTCGTTAACGCCTCTAGAGTGAGGATACCTTGTGCGCCTTGGTGCGCAATATGTAGGTGACGCTGCGCATGGGTAGAAAAGGTGAGATGCATGAAAAGATTTGTGACGTTAGTGGCATTGTTCAGTATGGGCGTAGCAACCTCCGTCTGGGCGGAGACTCGCGAAGATGTGCAGAACCGGCTCGACAACGCAACCTTGGTGCTGCACCAGATCATGGCCGCCCCGGATAACGGCATTCCGCAAGAGGTGCTGGAGCACGCGAAATGCATTGCTGTCGTGCCGCACATGATCAAGGGCGGCTTGGTCTTTGGCGCCGAAAA
Source organism: Acidobacteriaceae bacterium (assembly GCA_003138515.1). GTDB lineage: Bacteria > Acidobacteriota > Terriglobia > Terriglobales > Acidobacteriaceae > Telmatobacter. Next base: position 26,315 of record PLGG01000043.1, read on the forward strand.
CGGCCGAGGCGTAGCCACGTGCCGAACGGAAAACGGATGGAGCGCGCCGGCCTTCTTTGCTATCACAGGCGGTAACTGGGGATTGCAGATCGGCGTCGAAGGCGTGGATCTGGTTATGGTTTTCCAGGGCGACAGAGGGATGCAACGGATGATCTCCAGCAACTTCCAGCTTGGAGCGGACGCCTCCGCGGCAGCCGGACCAGTGGGACGCCATGCTTCAGCCAATACCGACTGGAAGCTGGATACCGAAGTCCTCACCTACTCGCGGGCCAAAGGCCTGTTTGCCGGGCTCACGTTGACCGGTGCAAATCTTCGCCGGGACGACGATTCCATGAATGCCTTCTACGGGCATGAGGTTTCCACGCACAGCGTTCTGCGCGGCGAAGTGGCGACTCCTGAATCGGCAAGTCCGTTTATCAATGCAGTCAGGGAGGCAAAAGCTCAAGCAATTGCATCCAACTAACCGTGGCTTGTGAACGCGTTGTTTGCGCCTGGGCCGGGTTTCCCGTCTCAGGCGCGCAATCGAGAGAGGTGTGTTGACTATGCTTTGGGCAATCTTCGTCGTCGTTCTCGTCCTATGGCTTCTCGGCTTCACGTTCCATATAGCCGGTGGCCTGATTCACCTTTTGCTGGTGGTCGCGTTGATCATCCTGGTCTTCAACCTGGTCTCCGGTCGCCGTGGGGTCTTATAAAGCGGCCTCGGCCTCGGGTGTCAGTCAACCTTGGCGCCCGAGAGCCTCCGAGGCCTGAAAACTCGCTCATTCCCTGTAAACCGATCCCTCTCCGGCACAGCTCTGCGGTTTCTCCGCGGAGCTATGTGCCTTGTGGAAGTGCGCACTCGCGGGCGCTGCCGCATACTCCGCCTGTCCGCCCGGTCTAAGCGAGTCCCCAGAGCAATTTCGTGCATCATGTGTGAGGTACACATAGATACTCCGGGAGGATTTGTGCCGAGCACACAGACATTGCTAGCTCAGGCCTACTCTGCCTTCAATCATCGGGATATCGACAGAGCCCTGGCGCTCATGAGTGAGAACGTCAGTTGGCCCAAGGCATCGGAAGGCGGACGTGTCGTCGGGAAAGAAGAGATTCGGTCCTACTGGACCCGTCAGTGGAAGGAGTTCGATCCTCACGTGGAACCACTTGAGGTGATCGACCATGAAGGCGGCATTACCGACGTCAAAGTTCATCAGCTCGTGAAAAGCCTTGGTGGCGATGTCCTTTCCGATAGCGAGGTGTGGCACGTCTATACCATCGCGAACGGTCTCATCGAGCGCATGGACCTCAAGGAAGGCGATGCGAGCTCGGACCCAACCCCATCTGCGGCATTCTCCAGACACTAGCATGTGTCAGGTTCTGCCGCTGTTCCCTGAGCGGGAACGCCATGCCGGCCGGCGTTCCCATCTTTCCGGCTCGCTGCGGCAGGATTCGTAATGGGATGTCGCATTCTCTTCGGTAATCATCGAAAAATTCCAGCATTTGGCCGATTTGCGAGCTTCGTAACAGCCGCAAATGCCTCAGCAAAAGCAAAGCGGCGGAGCTGGTATGCTCCGCCGCTTGTTGTCGTACTCGCCGCCTGATTCAGCGGCTACGGGTTAGTGCCGACTGCCGCCGCCGCCACCACCTTGATGTCCACCACCAGCACCACCACCGCCTTCATGTCCACCGCCGCCGCCGCCACCGCGAGATCCGCCACCACCGCCGCTTGGAGCTGCGTGCGAAGCTGGGGCACGGGAAGGTGCGCCTTGCGATTGGCGAGGAGCATTATTACGCGCGACTGGCGCGGAGCCTCCGCTGGAACGCGATACATTGGAACGAGAAACGGGAGCGTTGCCGCGAGATTCGCCGCCGCTGGAGCGATAGGACGCGGGGCCAGGTCCGCCGTGGTAGTTTCCTCCGCCCTCGTTCACAAAGCGATGGCCGCCCCAGCCGTGGCTGTAGCCCCATCCACCCCAGGGGCCCATTCCCAGGAAAATGCCGTTGTAGAAGTAGCCCGGCCCGTAATAGCCATAGGGCGCGCAAGCATACGGCGCATAGCCGTAGTAGCCATACGCACAGGTTGGCTGCACGCCGATGTCAATCACAAGCTGCGCTTGAGCCGCTGGCGCCAGGGCCAGGCCGGCAAGCAGTGCTGTTGTACCGAATAGAATTCTGATTCCGCGCATGTGAGACCCCCTTAAGGTGTCTGCGGTTCCCTCGTTAGGGTGGGATGCTTTGGCGCCGTTAAGATCAACCCGGCAACAGCAACCTACATAAGGGGTTGTGTCATTACATGAATTCCCATTGCTTGATCGGGGCAATCATTAATCTACCCTTACATTCTTCAAACTAATCCCACGCTTGGCGCCAGTCTGAGCAATAGGAACCAAGCATGGGAAACAGTTGCCGGGGCGCCTCGCTGACGGGCGCCCGGCTATTCGCAATGCTGTTTATCATGGAAAATGCTTGAAGCCGGTATGTGCTGAGTAGCGGGACTGAGTTTGCTCAACCCCGCCACCGTTCGAACAGTCAGAGCCCGCACGCTTGAGATTCCCCAACCGGCCAATCCCGACTCAACCGATCCCCAGGCTGCTGCCTGGGGATCGATTTCGAGCAAAGTCCCGGCTCGTTGCTCACTGATCGCTAGAACGTGAGCCGCGCGCCAATCTGCATGATGCGGGGGCTTGAGGCCCCTGTAATCTGACCAAAGCTCGTAGACGAGGGAGCCTGGCCATCCGTTGCCGGCGGACCACTGAGGCCGGGGTTTCCGAGGCTGACGAGGTTAAAGACGTTGGTGGCTTCGCCGCGGACCTGGAAGGTTATGTTCTCGGCGAATTGAAAGTCGCGGAACAGTCCGAGATCGACATCGCGGTAACCGGGAGCGCGGATGTAATCGCGCGACACGTTGCCGTCGGCGCCGCCAGGGCCAATGCCGCCCGCTACGCCGGGGCCGTTGGCGACGAAAGCAGCGGTGTTGAACCACTCAGCCGCCGCCTTGGCGCGTGCACGATGCGGGTCAAGGAACGCGCCTACTGGAGTCACCGTGTCAAAGTCGGGCCGGTTGTGGCCGTTGCTGTCATCGTTCTTCGTCGAGCTGACCTGCCCCCGATTTCTCAACCATTGATAACTGGAGTTTTGGCGAAGCACAGCCTCATTCCATTTGGTTCAGATGTTAGCAAGCAGTCCGGTCATGCAGATCGGTCGTTCGCGTGTGATTATTGCGCCAAACCTGTTCGACGAAGAAGATCGGCAAATCGAGGATCGCTGCGGAGCGGATCCAGGCAAGGATCGATATTGAGATTGGTCAAACCTTCGCTGTGTGTTTTATATGCCGCTTCAAGCCAGACAAAGGCATCGTCTTTATCTCCCAATCCGGCATAGACCAGCGCAATTTCATAGCGGCCGATTTCATCTTTGCTGACATGCCGGATCAACTTGGCGATGATCGCGTGCGCCTCGCGCACGTCGCCCGCTCGCGCATATGCGTTGCCGAGATGACCGAGACCATGGGGCGAATCGCCCTCTTTCAAGAACTCATTGATCGCTTCCTTGTACATTCCCTTCTCCGCTAAAACGTCGCCTAACAAGAAGGGATCGTCCTGATCCTGGGGACTCTCCTTGATGGTGGCCCGTGCTTCCTCATAGCGACGCGAAAAATAGTAGGTATACGCTGCGTTCAAGAAGGAACGCGTAGAAAGGGGGTCAAGCTCAAGCCCTCGCCGCGCTTCAGTAACCGCTTCGGACATTTTGCCCGTTCGTTCAAGATACACTGCGTATCTTTCGTGAATTGGCGCCAAATTCGGATTAAGTTCCAGAGCCCGGTTAAACTCCGTGGCTGCCGTCGCCCAGTCCCAATTCAGGTTCATTGCGGCGTTCGCCAGCTCGGCATGACCCTCGGGCAAAGAAGGATCCAGCTTGATGGCTGTAGCAGCTTCCGCCCGCTGTTTGGAAAAGGCTTCGCTGTAGTCGAGGACACCGTTCTCCCCCAATCGGCCATAACAGCTGGCCAATGCGGCGTGCGCTTGCGCAAAGTTAGGAGCTATCTGAACTGCGTGCTGGAAATAGCTGAGCGCGCCGTTTTCATCAAGTGCGTTTAAGCGCTGCATTCCCTGAAAATAAAGATCCTCAGCTTCAGCACCCACAGAAGCTGCAGGCATCCGAAGGGGCCCCTGCCTCGGGACCACATTGGCGCTTACGGCATCTGCAAGCGCCTCTGCCAATTCGTCCTGAAGGGCAAGGACGTCACCGGTCTCACGCGTATAGCTGTGAGTCCATATGGGATGATCGGTCCTGGCATCGATGAGATCGACAGTGATCCTGACCTGGTTGCCATCCCTAAGTACGGTGCCCTCCACGACGCTGTCCACCGAAAGTTCCCTGGCAATTTCCGGGAGGGTTTTCTTGGTGCCCTTGTAGCTCATCGACGAGGTCTTCGAGATTACCTGGAGAGAGGAAACCCGTCCGAGGTCAGCGATCAATTCCTCTGTCATGCCATCAGCGAAGTAATCCTGGCGCGGATCCCCGGAGATGTTCTCAAACGGCAAGATCGCGATCGAGCGGATGCTTGTCCGGGCCAGGGAGTTCGACCGCCAGGCACGGAATCCCATATACGCGGCCGATGCCAAGACGACAATGGCGAGGGCTGCAGTGGCGAACCGCATCCAGTGCGGTTTTGCTTTTTCTTCGCCGAGAAAGTGACCAGCATCGCCGGGAGGGTCTCCTTCGCGGTGGCCTACCGCCCTTGGCTGTTGGCCTGAATCACCCTCTGCCTGAAGGGGATGGTCCGCGGGCCTATTCTCCGGTTCAAAGAGAAACCGGGGTACGTACGTCCCGCTTGGAAGCTCAATGCGCACACCGGGCTTCCCGGATCGTTCGAGGTAGTACAGGGCAAGCTTTTTGCGGACCTCTGTGGCTTTCACACGGACTACTGGATCGTTGGCCGTGTCGTAGCCGACAGGCCGATGAAAGAACTCCGCGCCGATCATTCGTTCCCGGAGCAGATCAAGTTCGCCCGCTAAAGCCCGGTTGACGAGTAAGGTCAAAAAATCCTGGGCGCGCCTACTCGAGGCGAATTCATGGCTTTGCAGGACTTCTTTCAGGTGGTCGCGAACCTGTTCAATCTTCGATGGATCGAGAACCTGCGACATCGAAGCTGTGTCAAGGTGCGCCATTTGACCTTAAGACTTGTTCGACCGACATTCTAGCACAGCAAACGGTTCCGCTCTCCAGGCGCGTGCAGCAAGGTTGCGTTGTGCTTAATCGCATGTCAATAAAAGGTTTAGAATCATGGCCGCCGCCAACATACTGTTTAATACATTGCGAAACCATCTTGCGCGGGAGTCCAATCGCTTGAAATTCAGGTGGGTATTGGTACGGAAGCGTGAAAGCGTTTACTTATCCAGGACCCACATCCGATGCAGGGCTCAGTTTGAGTTCACAAATCGAGACGTGTCTGTCGGTACACGAGGAATCCATGCCCTTCGGCAAAGCACGGGCAATGGGAGCGTTCTATCAGGTGACAGGCGCCGATGAGGCGCAAGACTTAGGAGGAAAGATGACACGCATTTCGTTATGGTTGATCGCGTTCCTGTGTATTCTCGCGACAATCGGTTTGAATGCACAAACGACAACTGGCACCATCTTGGGGCAAGTTTCAGATCCGCAAGGCGCAGCCATCCCCAATGTGCTTGTCACGGTAACCAATACGCTTACTGGAGAGACTCATTCCATCACAGCCGATGCGCAGGGTTCGTATGTGATTCCTCACCTGCCGGTAGGCGTGTATCGGGTTGAAACCCTAACGGCCGGCTTCAAACGCTCGGTGCAGGATGGCGTAACCCTTACGGTAAACGAAGATAAGCGCGTTGATCTCGCGTTGCAGATCGGCAGCACCTCCCAGTCTGTCGAGGTCCATGCGGACACCACGGAAGTGAATACCTACACGCCGGAGTTGGGGAACGTGATCGGCACTCAGACGGTGACCGATCTCCCGCTCAATGGAAGAAACGTTTACAACCTTCTCGTTTCCCTTCCGGGCGTCTCCACCATCAATGCCGAAGTTGTGCCATCCCGCAACAACAGCACCTTTGTTGTCAACGGTGGCCGAGGGACCTCGAACTCATGTTTCGTCGATGGTGGCTTTAACAACGATATTTGGCGCAACCAGTGCAGCACACCGCCCAATCCCGATGCAATTCAGGAAGTTCAGCTCCTGAGTTCCAGCAGCGACGTCGAATTCGGCCGTTTGCCCGGATCGTTCATGAACATGATCACAAAATCCGGGACCAATTCGTACCACGGAAGCGCGTACGACTACCTGCGGAACAATGACCTGGATGCCATTCCCGATTTTCTGACCAGCGTGCCCGTTCTCAAGCAAAACCAATTCGGTTTTTCGATAGGCGGACCGGCACTTCCGGCATTGAAGAACAAGGTCCTTCTATTCGGCTCCTGGGAAGAACTCAAGATCAAACAGAGCCAATACATCTATTCGGTTGGTGTGCCGACGGCGGCTGAAAAGACGGGAAATTTCTCTTCGGCGTCGGACGCGGGTTTATTCAGTTCAAGCTGGTTGGCGAACCCAGTTGCTCCGACACCGGTAACCTCCAGCTCAACAAGCGTATCCCTGGCTCCGATTTCCAGCTTTTCACTCGCTCACCTCCCTACGAACCCCGTAGCCGTGGCGATCGCCAATGACATACCGCTTGGCAATAATCCGGATGGGACGCTCACCGTGGGCGCAGGAGCGCCCGACAATGTGTGGCAGTACCTGCTCAAAGGCGATTACCTCGAAACCAGCAAGCAAAAATGGTCAGCAAGCTGGTTCCAGGTTCATTCCGTGCAAACCAACCCCTTTCCAGACTGGCCATGGGGCGGCGGATTGCCGGGATTCGGTGGCCGCCAGGACGGCGCATTCCAACACAACCTGGTTGTGAATCACACCTGGACCCCGACTTCCAATTTCATCAATGAAGCCAGGTTCAACCTGTTTCACCGTGATACGCCATGGCAAATCACCAGCGGCAAAACGCTCGAATCTTATGGAATGAACTTTGTCCAGGGAGCTGTCACAGATGGCGACGATCCCAATCCGGTCGGACCGCGCATGTTCATCACGGGCAGGTTTGATGCCGGGGCATGGGACGCTAATGGCCACGATCACACGATTGGCGGCTCCGATACAGTCATGTGGATCAAAGGCAGGCACAACCTCAAGCTGGGTTCATTCGTGATGTGGGGCTACTACGCTGAGAACGGAGCCAGCGCAGGCGGAGGACAGATCGACGATACTGGCAACCTTAGCGGGAACCCCATGGCCGACTTCATGATGGGCTACATGTCGGATTTTCCCGAGGACAGCGGAGATCACCCAGACGAAAGCACCAAGTACTGGCACAGCTATGCGCAGGATACCTGGAAGATCGCACCGCGGCTCACGTTGACCTATGGATTGCGTTACGAAGTGACCACTCCCCTGGTTTGGACTGTTAATTACGTTTCATCGTTCAAAGAAGGACAGCAATCCACGGTGTATCCCACCGCCCCGAAGGGCCTCCTGTTCTACGGCGACCAGGGCGTGTACCGCGCGGGCAGACAAAGCGACAACATGAACTTTGCCCCCAGACTGGGACTGGCCTTCGATCCATTCGGCGACGGCAAAACCTCAGTTCGCGCTGGATATGGAGTCTACTTCGAGTCGGCCTACGGCGACGGCCTCCGCGCTCCGCAGCCGTTTGTCCTGTCGGTCGACGTTACCCCCGCACTGAGCATGTCAAACCCATGGCTCAGCTTTACGAACGGAACCAATCCTTTCCCGTTTACACCACCCAAAGCCGGAGCAACCAATTACACGTTTACCCTTCCGCAGTCGCCCATTGTCTTTGCCACTGCCGGCGCAAACGTGGATGGCCACGCAATTAAGCCTGCGACTAGACCGTGGATCAACCAACTGGACCTGAGTGTGCAGCGCGACTTAGCCAGAGGTATGACCCTGCAGGTGGCTTACGTGGGAACTATTTCGCGCAAGTTGACAGACAACGTCGACCAAAATTACCCGATCTATGAAACCGATCCCATAACCAATCAGCCGGCCTCAGCGTCGAACTTCAACGACCGGCGTCCCTATATGCCTAGCGCATTTACGGCAGTTGGAACGTATGAAACAGGTTACAACGGAAGCTACAATGCTTTGCAGGTTGCGTTGACGCAAAACACAAGGCATGGTTTGAACTTTAATGCGAACTATACGTGGGCCAAGGGCCTCGACCTGGTTTCCAGTGACAATTACAACGGAGGGCTCGGTTTTACTTCCTCCCTTAACCCCGGGCTGGACAAGGGACCCAGCGATGGGCTGGCGAAGAGCATTTTGAACTTCTCCGGCACTTATCAGGTACCCAAGTTCCAGAACCTGGGCAACGTTGCCAACGCCTTGGTCAGCGGTTGGGAGGCGAACACCATTTTCCGCCTTCACAGCGGAACCCCGGTGAACGTGACCTCGGACGTGGACACCAACATGGATGGAGTCAGCGGCGACCGGCCCAACCGCACGGCTGGCAAGTCGCTCTATACCTCTGGAAGCAGGGCGCAAAGAATTCAGCAATGGTTCAACCCTGCAGCCTTCCAGGCGGCGCCTGCCGGACAAAATGGAAATCTTGAGCGGAATTTTCTCACCGGACCTAGATTTGTGAACGCCGATGTTTCCTTCTTCAGGGTCTTTCCGATCTACGAAGAACACAAGATCCAGTTCCGTGCCGAGTTATTCGATGCCTTCAACCACGGGAATCTCAATAATCCCGTATCCGACCTGTTGAATCCCAATGTCGGACAGATTCAATCGGCAGTGGCTGCGCGTGTCGTGCAGTTCGGTCTCCACTACTCCTTCTGAAACCTTGCTCCGGGCTGGCAGCTCATCTTCTAGGTGAGCTGCCGCCCCGGAACTATTTACTTGGCCGATCGAAGAGGGGCCGTGGCTAGATTTATGCGGAATAGCAAGTTTGGTCTAACTATTCATTGCGCAGTCAATTCACTCTTTGTTTGCCTCCTGATCGCGGGATTTTCTGCGCTATCGACGGCAAGCGATTCCATCACATCGGATTCGCCCAAAGCGGCGCCCAAGCCTCTATATCGCGACCCAGTCCACGATGGCGCCGCGGATCCTGCCTTAATCTGGAATCGCGGCGCAAAGAAATGGATGATCTTTTACACAAACCGCCGCGCCGATCTTCCCGGTTCCGGTAAGAACGACGTCAGATGGGTACACGGTACGCAGATTGGCGTCACCGAGTCTGCAGATGGCGGAACAACTTGGACGTACGTGGGAACGGCGAAGCTTCCTTACGGCAAGGCCGATTACACGTTCTGGGCGCCTTACCTGCTGTGGGATCGCGGCCTATATCACATGTATGTCGTGGTTGTACCGGGTACCTTCAGCAACTGGGATGCTCCACGCGACATTGTTCATTTTACGAGTAGGGATCTAACTCAATGGAAATTTGCGGCGAAGCTGAAGCTACCTTCAGATCGGGTGATCGATCCATACATTTTGAGGCTCGACAACGGCGCCTGGCGCATTTGGTATAAGGATGAGCGCGATCACGGCTTAATTCACTATGCCGACAGCCCCGATCTGTACAAGTGGACACCGGTTGGCGAGGCGATCAACGACCGGCCAAGCGAAGGCCCCATCGTTTTTCGATGGAAGAACGAGATCTGGCTGATCGTAGATGCGTGGGACGGGCTGGGAGTATACAGATCCACCGATGCCCTGCACTGGGTCCGCCAAAAAGAGAATCTACTGGCTGGCGCGGGGCGTTTCCCGACGGATCGATCTGAGGGTCATCACGGCGATGTGGTGGTGAGCGGCGGCCGCGCATTCCTCTTCTATTTCGTCCAACTGAAAGGGGAGGACATGAAGCCAGGCGATCCTGATTCGGCGCACCGATCGGCGCTGCAGGTAGTGGAACTGGATGAGCAAAACGGAGAGCTTAGGGCAGACCGCGATAAACCCACATTCGTGTCGTTGCAGCCAGGTTCTTGATACTGTCAGTAGGGCAGCGGCCCAGCGAGTCGCCGAAACCAGCCCGGATTCGATGCATCCTCTATCCTGGTTGATGCCATGAATTGCAGAAGGCGCCATGTCGCCTGGCACTTCAGTCTAGCGAGTCTCTGTGCTGAAGGGACGATGGCGAAGTTGTGCCTCCGAACCGCATTTCTATTCATGCTGGCGGCAGCGCTGCTTGCGGATGCGGCCTGCTTTTTTGCGCAGCAGCCGGCGAGGCCTGCCGGAGCAGCGCTCGTCGCGCGGCTGAACCGCGCAATGGCGCTTGCCGAGCAAGGACACGTGCAACAAGCGTTGACGCTGGCAGAACAGCTCGTCGTCGAACATCCAGACTTTGTGCCAGCGCTCAAATTGCAAGGAGCGCTTCTCGAAGAGGAGGGGCGCGCGTCCGAGGCCGAGCAGGTTTACCGAAAAGTTCTGCAACTGTCTCCGAACGACGCCAGCCTACTCTTCAAGCTGGGAACGAACCGGCTCGCGGCCAGCGACAACACCGAAGCTGCATCCTTCTTTGTCCGCTATCTGCGCTTGACTCCCGGCGACGGAGTTGCATTCTTTTATTTGGCGCAAGCTTATCATTTGAGCGGCCAACAGGATCTTGCTTTGAAGGCGTCACGGCGTTCGGCGGAACTTCTTCCTGGCAAAGCCGAGATTCTTCAGGAATACGGTGAGATCCTCTGTGCAACACGGGACCCGCAAACCGGCATAAAACAGCTTTTGAAGGCGCATCAACTCGATCCGGCTTTACGGAAAATCGACTTCGATATTGCTCTGGCGTATTACGACGAGACGGATTATGCCGAGACGGTCCGTTACACTCGGCAAGCGGTGCAAGCCGAACCGGCAGATCTCGACGCCTTGCGACTCCTGTCGGAAGCCCATGTCGAGTTGTCTCAATGGCAGCACGCGCAGGCTGTCTTCGAAAAGATTCTGGCATTACAGAAAGACGATCCACCGGCTCTGCTGGGCGCGGCGCATTGCCTGCTCGAGCTGAAGCAGTTCGAGAAGGCCATTGCGACGCTTCATCGCGTGTTAGAGCTCGATCCCAGCCAGGCCATCGCGCACTTCTATATGTCTCGTGCCCTTTTGGGATTGGGCCGAACAGATGATGCGCGTCACGAAGCCGAAATCTATCGGCTCATGGACCAAATGTCGATCGCTCCACCCACGCTGGGATCGGAGGGCGGCAAGACCCAGTGGGACCGAGCGAAACAGTTACTGCGAGAGGGGCACGAAGCAGAAGCTCTCAGCGCCTTCCAGGATGGGGTAAACGCACCTGCCGCTTCCCTTGCGGACGCATATGTTCTTGCCGGATCTGTTTACCTTTCCATAGACCGGGAGGAGGCCGGTGTGCGCGCCTTGCGTCAGGCTTTGGAGATTAAGCCGACTGTGCGCGGCGCCCACACGTACCTGGGGTTGAACGATCTGCAGCAGGGGCGATTGATAGAAGCTGAATCGGAGTTCGAGGCCGAGCTTGCGGGCGACCCCAATTACCTCACCGCGCTTGCCGGACTTGGCGAGGTCCGCTACAGACAGCAACGCTGGCCTGAAGCTGCCGGCCTGCTGCTCAAATCACGGACGAAGATTCCCGCACAGCTCTATAAGCTTTGCGACGCACTCTTCAGATCTGGAAGGGTGCAAGAGGCGGATGCAACCGCTGAGGTCCTGGCCGGATACGCAGCGAACGACCGCAGCCAGATGCAAGCTCTCGTCGATCTTCTCCACCGGCAAGGCGAAACTGCGCTCGCCTCGAAGATAGCCGCCATGATCAAGCCAGAGTAACTGCTCTTACTTTGCGCCTTCAGTTACGGTCAGGATCTGGTTGACTTGCACATTTTCTAAAACCTGCCTGATCCCGCTCGGCCAGCTCAGTTCGATCTTGGCGACGATCGTGGCGCTCCCCAATCCAAAATGAACGCGCTTATCGCTCGATGAGCTGTATCCAACTGCGGTCTGCGCCTGGTTGTATTGATCGCCGTGCAGGGTTGTGATCTTCACCTTTGTTCCCAAGCCGTCTCGATTCGAACGGGTTCCCGCCAGTTTCAGGATGATCCAGTGATTCGCATTTTGTGAGCGGTTCATGAGTATCTGGGGTGGCCCGTTTAACGTAGTGACAACAATGTCGATCTTTCCGTCATTGTCCAGGTCTCCAAATGCCGCACCGCGATGGGCGGCCGGTGCGGAAAAGCCGGCTCCAGCCTGAGTCGTCACATTCTCAAAGGTGAGGTTGCCAAGATTGCGAAAAAGCAGGTTCGGCAGTTCGAATGGCCGATGCACAATCGCCTGCGCGTTATCCAGAATCTCGGCTCCGGCCGCGAACAAGTCCTTGCGCCCTTCATTGCCAAAATCGAAGGCCCCCGTTCCCCACGCGGTGTAACGGCTGGTCAATGCCGCCAGGCCCGACTTGCCGGTAACATCCTCGAATTGTCCGCCGCCGAGATTTCGATACAGGGGAAAAGTGTCACCGAACATTGCGGTGTGGAAGATTTCCGGCATCCCATCGTCGTCCAAATCGCGAAATTCGGCGCCCATTCCGGCTACGGTCTTTCCGGTCCCCGTGAACGCAACGCCGGCCTCCAACGCGACATCGGTGAATGTCCCATCGCCGTTGTTATGCAACAGGAAATTCGGAAACGTATCGTTTGACACAAAGATGTCGGTGAAACCATCGTTGTCATAGTCGGCGAACGCCGCTCCCATTCCTTTGCCGGCATATTTCGCGATATGGGAGCTCTCGGAAACATCCGTAAACGTTCCATCGCCATTGTTACGATAGAGAATGTTCGGCGTGCCCTGGAAATCGTTCGGCGAACAATAGGCTGGGTACCCCTGGTCCCGGCACAAAACCGCCGTTCGGATATCGTATTTCAAATAATTGACGACGAACAGGTCGAGCTTCCCGTCATTGTTGTAGTCAGTCCAGCCAGCGGTCACAGCCCAGGCCTTGCCCAATCCTGGGACGCGGCCGCCGACTCCGGCCTTCTCAGTGACATCGGTGAAGGTTCCGTCGCCGTTGTTGTGGAAGAGTTGATTGGCGTTGACTCCGGCCACATACAGATCGACAAAACCGTCGTTGTCGTAGTCGCCTGCCGCCGCCCCCATCGAATAGCCAATGCCCCTTAAACCGGCGCTTGCCGTTACGTCGGTAAAGGTTCCGTCTCCATTGTTGCGAAAAAGCCGGTTTGAATATTCGGGGCCTGTCTTGTCCAGCGAAGGTATGGCGGCGCCGTTGGTGAAAAAAATATCGAGGAGCCCATCGTTGTTATAGTCGAACAGCGCCACGCCGCCCATCATGGTCTCGATAGAGTAGCGCTGCGGGCTCACACTGTTCCTCAATGTAAAGCTGATTTTCGAGGTTTCGAGAACGTCTTCAAATTGAATGCGCGATGCAGCCGAGGCTTGGACGGATGTTTTCCCGGCGCTCGCTTCCCTGCCAAACTGGGTAAGAATGCATGCAGGACAGGCGGCGGCACAACGAGGTAAAGAAGCGGTCAGCGAGGCGCCGAAAGCTGTTCGCAACATATCGCGGCGTGAGAAATTGGTCATGCTGAATGTAATTGTCGCGGATAGGGCAGGTGTGACGCCAGACACTCGCGCCAGGATGCGGCTCCTCCCGGAAAAAACGCTGCTGGCCCCATGTGGGAAGGTATCCATCACTCTACCATTCCAAATGCGCAAATTGGTCTGCAACATGCACTTTCCATGATGAGAGGTCAAAGTCTTGGTAGCGACCCTGTTGGATTCCCCACAGCAAGCGGTACAAGGAATTAATCCCGCCGTCCGTCAGGCGCCACGATTGGGTTTGGCCATCGCTCTTTCCGTCAATGTCGATGCGGATGCGCGCCGAATCTCCCAGGCATTAACTGAGCCCGAGTATCTTGAGGCGTGGATCTGCATGCCCGATCAGGCGGAAGGGTCGTCAATCGTAGCCTCGAAACGAACAAACGGCTACGGGCTCGATCACTGGCGCGCCGGCCGTGTCGTCACGAGCATCATCGGCTCCTTCCTCTCGTGCCACCAGCGCAAGATGCGGCTCTCCTGGCGCAACCTACGCGGGCCGAATTCTGCCGAGAGCCTGGTTGATTTCCGTATTCGGGGAAACTTCGGCAGCAGCGTTCTCGAACTCCGCCAAACCGCGTTCATCTCCGCGGACGACTACCTCTGGCATCGAACACTTTGGCAGCGTTCGCTCGAGTCCCTGGCTCTTATTCTGCGTTCTATGTAACTCCGGCAGCATATCTGCTCGATGTCGCTCAAAATGTCGGAGTGGGTTCACACGGAACAGGGAGGATTTGACCCGACCCACTGGATTCGTTCAGTTTGGAATACGATTTGGACGAAGGAACGGGGTCAGGAATGAGGTCAGGTCACCGCCTTTTTTTGAGCGGCTGCGGAGGTTTTCGGGAACATCCCGTCTGTCCCCAGGTTCCCACCCCATGCGCAAAAACATAGGCTCGGCTACGACAGGGCATCTGGCGGAAAGAGAAGCTGGACCCTCTTTTTGATCGACTCTTTCAGGGTTTAAGGACTATCTCCTCCAATTTGGCGATGATGTCGTACTTCAGCGGCTTGTGCTCCCTCGCCCGTCAATACATCCGCTGCCGCACGCCGGAATAAAGGATCTAAAGAAGACGAACTGCATGCTACGGCTTCCCGCCTCCGGAGGCATTCCAAATAAGCCGGTTGATTGCGTCGATGAACCTTGGAGGATCAGCGGTATTCAGTTTTTCAACGCAAGGCATTGCATAAAAACCTGGTTTAGTCCCAAAGTCGATAGCCCGTAAGTTGAGGGAGCTGATGGGATACACGGCGTTGTTCGAAATCCGAAGGTAAGGCATCCCATTAAAGCGAATCGAAACAGGCACCGTGAATTCTTTCTTTAGAAATCCCTCATCTGCTTTTCCAACCTCTGTGAACTGGAGCCCATCCTCGGTTACGGAAATGCTCTGGAGCGGTTGTTGCCACACACAGTCGGGTTTATCGCTCCCGTGGGCGCGCGCTAGTTCGGATTCAATAGTTCCGATCGCCTCCTCGACCGTCGGAACGGCTATCTGCTTTTGGCCCACCAGCCTGAGACCCACCACGTCTCTGGCCCCACGCTTCTCCGACGTTAGATCGATCAAACCGCCTGGTACCACAAGCCCGTAGAGGACGTAATATTCCTTCCCTGCCTCGACCTGCAGATGGAGAGATTTATAGGTATACATCTCCGGGGGGCTGTAGGTTTTATGGAGTACGCATCCTGGTAGTGCGCAGCCACTCGTGCTAACCCTCACCCCAATTTGTTGAAAACTGAACGAAAGAGACCTCGGGAAGGGGGCCTCGACATCGTAAATTACATAGCTATTCTCCGAGCTAGGCTCCGCCAACGGTTCGCCATTGAGAAATGCCGCTGCTCCTTCGGGGAGGGGGGAGAAAGAACGGTAGATATAAATTCTCGCGACCCCTGGTGAAGGGGGAGGCGGGCCTTGCGCGACACAATTCGGACTTATTGAAATCGAGAATAGTGTCGAGAGGCCAAGAAACAGGAGTGTTCTTATCCCGCATGCTGACGCCAGACAACGCATAAAGCACTCCTTTCTAATTCTGCATCCGTTTATTCGACTTCCTGTTTGGCCCTGTAGCCGTCGCGGGCGATGATGTCGCACTTGAGGGGCTTTTGTTTCCTGGGAGGTCGCAGAATACCACTACTGAGACTCTTGTCATGTTGTGAGTTGACACAGGTCACCTTGGAAACCTGGGGAAACCTGGGAAAACCTGGGAACCTGGGGACAGGAACCTGGGGACAGGGAACCTGGGGACAGACGGGATGTTCCCCAAGACCTCCGCTGCAGCTCAAAAGATCTTGCCCTGCTGTCCTCCGCCGCCGATGCATCAGTACAACGAAACTGGAATGAAAAGCTGGTCGGGGCGGAGGGATTCGAACCCCCGACCCTCTGCTCCCAAAACAGATCAGAAAGTTTATGGAAACTTGTTGAAATTGAGTGGAAACCTGGAAACCCAGGAAACCTGGGGACGAAACCTGGGGACAGACGGGATGTTCCCTCGAATTCGGCGAAAAGTCGTTATGGCTCAAAATCAAGCTCGCCTTGCCTTGCGTCGCTAACCTGCTTGACAGGGCGGCCACCCTTTCGCGGAGCCAGGGCGCGCTCGGTTGCCTTCTCCAATTCATGCACAAACTCCTCGGTCCCCAGGGGGCGCCCGGTGTGCGTCGACTGCCTCACGGCCATGATCTCCGACTCGCTTCCTCCGGCCGTCAGATATTCCCTCCAGCCCGAAGTACTCCATCGCTCCTTCCATTCTTGCATCGACATCCAGCCTTCCGCTGCTCTCTCTCCGCAGTGAGTTGCAGCGCTCGACCAGATCTAGGTCTCCGCCTCCGCAACCAATCCCGCGCGCACTGGATTCAATTCCGTGTAGCGCAACGCTTCCCACAAGTGCTGCCTGTCGAGCGGGCAGGAATAATACCTTCCCTGCCACACATGCCCGCTCGATCCATGTTTCGCATTCCAATAAGCAGCATATCTTCCCTGGGTATGCTTGAGGGTTGCGGCCAGAGCGTCGGCTTGGTGAGGAACCATGACTAGATGAACATGATTGGACATCAGGCAGTAGCCGATCAGGGAGGCACGATGCTTTTCTATGTCTTCCCGCAGAAGGCGCAGATACACTTCTCGATCTGAGTCGCAGTTCAAGATAGATTGCCGCGCGTTTCCACGCTGCGTCGCGTGATGCGCAACTTCTACGGCTATCACCCGAGCGAATCGTGCCATGTCTTTCAACTCACTGGATGAGATCGCCCGCCGAAGATGCGCAAAGCTCCGGACGGAATCGACGTTCCCCCACGGCGTACCCGTCCCCGCGGAAGGCAATCGCCGTCGACGCATCAGAACAACGATACTGGAGTGAAAGATTGGTCGGGGAGAGAGGATTTGAACCTCCGACCCCCTGGTCCCGAATCAGCAAACGATGTGCTAACTTATTGATTCGTTTAGGTTGGCAGTGCGTCTTGTTGGACCTAAATGCATGGTTTTCGGCAGTAATTGGACCCAAGTTGGACCCAAGTTTTTGTCTAAGCGTTTAGTTGTTTCCGGATTGGGGACAATTCGCCCGGAACCCATTGAATCGAGCCCAGTCCGCTCGATAAGTGACTGGGGCTGTTCCAGGCTCCTTTCATTCCAGTTTCTCTCACAACAACTGGTACAAAAGGTGCAGGACAGCCTAAGCGTTTTGGAACCCGAGCGGAATCAATAGCTTGAAGCAAGTGCCTTCACGGCTTCACAGTTCTGATTTTGATCGTTTGTGATTTTTCCCGGATTCCAGGTTCTTGCGGAATCGTGCGCTTCGCATGCGTCTTTCGCGCGACGATTCGCGGCCAAAAGCTGACGGGTGATGGCTGTTAGCTGCTCACTGTTCACTGACCACCGATCACCGATCGCCGTTTTCTCTTGACTCCCACAAAACGGTCGCTTCACGTCTGTGCTGATCATCCTTGCAATTCCTTCGCTGTGCTCCTTTAATTCCGTAGCAGTGAAAGCGGCAAATCCAAATTCTTCGCCTGGGCCAGCGGGCGCCTCCTCGCTTGGAGCGCATGCGGCGCTTGCGCTCTGTGGATTCTCCGCCGTGGTCGGCCAGATCGTGCTCATGCGCGAGCTGATCCAGGTCTTCAACGGCAACGAGATCGCTCTGGGAATTCTGCTCGCCACGTGGCTTCTCTGGACGGCTGTCGGAAGCGCGCTCACTAGCGGCGCTGGCCTTGGAAGGAATCGGCCGCGCCTCGCCGTCGCCGCGCTCGAATGTGTCCTTGCCGCGAGCTTTCCCGCAACCATTTGGGCGCTGCGCGACGCGAAGGCGTTCTTCCAAACCGTGCCGGGAGAGCTAGTGGGTCTTGCGCCCATGCTGCTCACCTCGCTCGTGTGCCTCAGTGTGTTTTGCGCGGCGTCAGGAGCGCTGTTTGTCGCAGCGGCCCGCATGGCCGAAGCGGAGTGCTGGCTCTCAGCGCGCGCCGCCGCGAGCTCAGCCTATCTGCTGGAGGCGGCAGGTTCGGCGCTCGGCGGGATTCTGGCCAGCGTGGTGCTCGTGCGCTTCTGCGAGGCCTTTCAGATCGCGGCCATCATGGGTTTGCTAAATCTCTGCGTGGCGGCGGCCCTTGCGCTGCGATTGCGGCGCGTGCAGGTTGCAGCGCTTGCGTGTGCCGCAGCGCTGGCCGCGATTCCGCTACTGCAGTGGGTGGCGCCGCGATGGGACGCGGCGGCGCGATCGCGGCTCTGGCGCGGCTTCAACGTGGTCGGCGCACGTGAGTCGATCTACGGCAATCTGACCGTAACCGAAACCGGCGCGAGCGAGACCGGCACAATCCGTAGCCTGTACGAGAACGGCTCGATCCTGGCCAATGCGCCCGATCCGGCCGCAGCCGAAGAGGCCATCGACTACGCGCTGCTCGAGCACGCGGCGCCAACGCGTGTACTGCTCATCGGCGGCGGCGTCAACGGCAGCGTGGCCGAGGCGCTTAAGCATCCCACTATCGCCAGCCTCGACTACGTCGAGCTTGACCCCGCGCTGATCGCGATGGCCCGGCAGTTCTTCCCTGTGCAGACGGCGGTTTTCGACTCCGATCCTCGCGTGCATTTACACCTCGTGGACGGCCGAAGATTCCTGGCCGGGACCGTGGAGAAGTTTGACGTGATCATCGTCGATGTGCCGGACCCGCAGACGGCGCAGTTGAACCGCTTCTACACTGTCGAGTTCTTCCGCCTGGCGCGCGCGCATCTCTTGCCGCAGGGGCTGCTGGCCATCGAGCTGCGCTCCGCTGAGGAGACGATTAGCCCGGATCTTGCGGAGTTTCTGCGCTCCATCCGGCGCACGCTCAGTGACGTGTTTCCGTACCAGGCGGCGATTCCCGGAGAAATGATTCACTTCTTCGGCGCCATGCAACCGGATGTGTTGACGCGCGACCCGCAGGTGCTTGTCGCGCGGTTGCGCGAGCGGCGGCTCGCCACACAGTACGTGAGCCAGTACTTCATTCCCTACCGCATGATGCCGGACCGCATGGAGCAGGTCGAGACCGAGCTCACGCCGGTTGCCTCAACGCCGGTGAACCGCGACTTCGCGCCCATCGCTTACGAATTTGACGTGGTGCTGTGGGGCGCCCAGTTCCGCTCGGGTTATGCCGCGTGGTTTCGCGCCGCGGAGCACGTAAGGTTCGGCCAGGTCGCGGGCGCCTTGGCAATTGTGCTTCTCATCGGAATGGGCCTGCTAGCGTTTTTGCCCGGCCGCGAGCGGCGCCAAAAAGCATCGGCGGGAGCCTGCGTAGCGGCCACGGGATTCACGCTGATGGCCCTTCAAATCTTTTTGCTTCTCGGATTTCAGGCGGTATACGGGTACGTGTACGCCGAACTAGCAATCCTGATCGGGCTGTTCATGGCGGGCATCGCCCTGGGGAGCTGGCTGGCGATACGCAGCAACAATTCCAGCGATGCCGGCGCGGAACACCGCTGGAGACTGACGGAGGCTCAGCTTCTGCTCGCGCTCGCCGCTCCGGCGCTGCTGATCGTTGTCAGCCTGATCGGGAGTTTTGCCTCAACAGCAGCCACATGGATTGCGGCTCAGGTCATCTTTCCGGCTCTGGCTGCGCTGGCCGGCATGCTGGGCGGGTACCAATTCGTCGTCGCTGCGGGAATCTTTCTGCGCGGCCGCGGCGAGCGCTCAGGGCTGGGCGTGCTCTACGCCATCGATCTTCTGGGCGGATGCGTGGGCGCTCTGGCGCTGAGCACCTTCTTGATTCCAGTGTTTGGCTTCTGGCGGACAGCCTGGCTGGCCGTAGCGATCAATGCAGCGGCGGTACTCTTGGCAGCGCGGATGAACTTGGTGACAAAAGCAGTCCAATTATAGGTCTTTCCACTTTTGCCTCGACGAAACAACAAAACAGATCGCGATGTTTCTCTGATCGCTAATCCTTGTTCCCTGATCCCACCTGTTCCAACGGCCTGTGCTCATTGAACACCACCGCCGTAAAGCTGAAGATGTCGGTGTTCTCATTCTTCCAGCAGCTCCGGTCCATCCCAGCCTTCACGCAGGTCTGCTCGAGGAAGGTTTGTCTGTCCCACTTCTGCTCCGCGGGAACCTGCGGCAGCAGCAGGCCCTCGGAGTCACCGTTTTTCATGAGCAAGCCGTCGCGGCCCACCTTGATCTGCTCGATGTCAGTCACGCGGCGCAGCGGCGAAAGGACGGAGATTTCGTAGGCGAGCTTCGGCAGCTCTGAAGCAGTGACGGGCGGGAAGCGCGGGTCACGCACAGCGGCCAGCGCGGCCGTATCGCGCACCGTCATGTAGAGCGGCTTCATGGGCGCGGTGTAGCCGATGCAACCGCGCAAAGCGCCGCCCTCAGTGAGCGTGACGAAGGCGCCGTACTCCCGGTCGAGCGTTTCGCTCGGGCTCGGCGATGGCGCGTACGGCTCATTCCTCTGGATCATGTACTCGACCGATTCGCGCGCCACGGCAAGCAGTTCCGCCTTTTCCGCGTCAGTGAGCGAGAAGGGCGGGACCGCATCGGCCGTATGCGCGGACTTGACGAAGAGATCGGCGCTGTAGCCCACCACGCGCGAGTGGTCGCCAGTGGCGTCGCCGGAGTTCGCATATCGCAGCACCTCAGCCTTGTTCGCGCCCATGCGCTCGGCGTAGATCATGGCGGCCACAATGGGCGCGCCGCCACAGGCCTCCCACACGCGCGTCTCGAAATTGCGCGACATGCTCAGGTAGTCCCATGCCTCGAGCGCGTGCAGCGTTTTGTGGTCGATGGTCTCGGCGTTGTCGTAGGTGTGGTAGTGGGAGAGATCGGAGCTGGCCAACACTAACGTGTCGTGATCGTTGCGGAGCATCCTAGCGAGGGCCACACCCAGCGCGCGACTGCTTTCATAGTTCTGATCCCCCATCACAATCGGCACCAGCTCGAAGTTGCCGAGAACCGTTTGCAACCAAGGCAACTCGACCTCGACCGAATGCTCCGGCGCGTCCTGTGTTGCCTGATGGCCCTTATCAGAAAGCTGGATAGTGGAGCTCATCTTCGCCAGCCGGCGCGCGAATTCCTTGTCGACGGGAACTTGGCCAAGCGGCGTGGTGTAGGCGTCGCCGTCGTAGACGGAGGTGAAGTCGAAGGCCACGTAATGCGAAGGCGCGATGACCACCACGCGCGAGTACTTGTGGCCCTTGAGCGCCGCGTAGGTCCATGCGGCCACCGGTCCAGAGTAGGGATAGCCGGCATGGGGCGCGACTGCGGCTAGAATTTCACCGTCGACTGGCGGCGGCGTGGCTTCTGCCAGCAAGTCGTCGATCATCTGCGTGAGCTCTTTGGGGTCGGCGGGATAGAATGCTCCGGCGACGGCTGCCGGTCGGATCTTTTGCTGCCCGGTTGTATCCTGCGCTGCGCGAACGTGCAGGATGGGCGCGGTCACCAGGAGTGCGATGCATTGCGTCATCAGCCAAGCCATAGCGGAACTCCTTGCGATCTTCATGGATCAGGACCTCCTGAGCACGCTCAAGCGTGCCAGATTCCAGGGATTTTGTGCCTGCAGAACGGGCATGTCGAGTCCTTGCGGATGAGCATCTGGCTGGCGGTGAAGCCGACGCGCTCGACCAGCATTTTGCGGCACTGCGGGCAGTAGGTGTTCTGCGCGGGATGGCCGGGGACGTTGCCGATGTACACGTAATGAAGTCCCTCGGCATCGGCGATGGCTTTGGCGCGCTCCAGCGTAGGCACGGGCGTAATTGGCAGGTTCTTGAGCAGGTACTCGGGATGAAACTGCGTGAAGTGAAGGGGAACATCGGGGCCGAGATTGGCCTTGACCCACTGCGCGAGGCCGCGGAACTCGGCATCATCGTCGTTGAGCGTAGGCACAACCAGGTACACAATCTCGGTCCATTTTCCCATCTTGCACAGCGTCACAAGGGTTTCGAGGACCGGCTTCAACTGGCCCGTGACGACCTTCGTGTAGTAGGACTCCGTGAAGGCCTTCAGGTCGATCTTGACAGCGTCCATCTTGCCGTAGGCCTCTACCAGCGAGTCGTGCTGCATGTAGCCATTGGAGACCACGATGCTGCGCACGCCCGCCACATGACCGGCATCGGCGGTGTCCATCAGGTACTCGGCGAAGACCACCGGCTCGCTGTAGGTGTAGGCGATGGTGGGGCAGTTGTATTGCAGGGCGACGGCCGCCGCCTGATGCGGAGAGACGTACTCGGCGGGAATCTCCTCGGGGCGCGACTGCGAAATGTCCCAGTTCTGGCAGAACTTGCAGTTGACGTTGCAGCCGGCGGTGGCAATGGAGAAGGCCGTGGTGCCAGGCAGGTAATGGAAGAGCGGCTTTTTCTCGATGGGATCGATGTGGGCGGCGCAGACGCGGGAGTGAACGAGGGTGTAGTAGACGCCGCCGCGATTCTCGCGCACGCCGCAGTAGCCGCGCTCCTTGTCGCCCACAATGCACTCGCGCGGGCAAAGCTTGCAGCGGATCTTGCGGTTGGGCAGCTTCTCGTAGAAGCGCGCTTCGAATGTAAACCGCGTGTCGCTCTGCGTTTCCGCGCCACTGGCGAGCGGGACGGCAGCGGCGGGCGCGGCCAGTTCGCCGGCGCCGAGAACAGCGCCCGAGGCCAACGCGCACACGAGGAACGAGCGGCGATCGATTGCACCGCGCGCGCTGTTTTCGGTTGTGATGGATTCGCAATTCATGATGCACCTCCCGGCGGCGCCGGTTACACCTCCACGATCGCGATTCGGCTTGGATCGCAGTAGCCGAGACGATGTTCGCCGTCGGCCGCGGTGGCAATGTAGTGCGGAGCGCGCTTCTCGGCTTCGAGCGTCTTCAACCCCATCTCCGCGCGTTTGCGCTCGATCATCTGCCAACCCGTATAGTCGAGTGCGACGAGATCCTGCGAGACCAGCAGGCTGTTCGGCTTCCAACTGTGTTCGGGCTTGAATCCGGGGCCGCCCTCGTACATGGCGGTCGTCGCGTCGCAAATCGCGAGCTTCATCCGCGAACGGACTTCGGGCAGCATGTTCAGGTCGGCGACATAGGGATCGCAGCCGTTGGGGTGGTACTTGTTGGGATTGTGGATGGCGCCGTACATGTTCTTGAGAGCGATGGTGACGCCCGCGCCGTCGTGGTCCTTGAGCACGGGGAGATTGATGAGTACGCTCGAAGAGCGCGTGAGGATCTTGGAGAGCCGGCTACCCACGTTGCCCCACGAGGAAAGATCGTCCTCGTACCCTACGCGGTCGGTGCCGTAGCACTGTACGCGGTCTCCGCCGATTGCGATGCGGAAGCCGGCGCGCTCGAGTTCTTCGCTGTCGCGGTCCCAAACGACAATGTTGGCGGGTTTCACGCCGGCTTGCTGCAGACGCTCGCAGATGACCTCGACCAATTCGACATTCGTCGCGATGCCGCGTCCGCCGAGCGTATTCACTTTCAGGCTGACGGTGTCGCCGGGACCGGCGATGCGGCGCCACGCGGCGATTGCCTTCGCGGACGCTGCTGGCGCAGGATGTTCGCCGCTGAAAAGCGCTTGCATGGCGCGGTCGACGAGCGCTTCGAGGCGGTGCACATCGACAGGTGTGCTCGTGCCGCGTAGCTGGGGATCGCGAGCGATGACGACGCGGGACTTCGCAGCCAGTGCGGCTTGTTGCGCCGGCGCGCGGAGGCCGACGCTGGCGCCGAGGGCCACAGCTCCCGTGAGGCATTGCGTGAGAAAGTTCCGCCGGCTCTGGCCGCGAATCTCCGTCATAAAGAGGCTCGGGCGCATGTAGTCCTCGATCGAGGATCGGTCCGGCGAGTGGGAAGACTTCAGCAGGACGCGGTGAAGCGGCTCAAACGACTGAAGTTAGCTCCAGGGCGGATCCTCGGCGACCGTGGACGCACCGCCATCCCTCATACCTAATGCAACCAGCAGGGCATTGCAGTGATGAGCAGCACGGAGGGCGAGGAAGGATTTCAAGCTGGTGGATGATAGTGGACGCGGTATGAATCGAACCTACAGGTGGCATTTGCGGACTTCTTCGAGGGTCCGCACGTAATCGCGCAGGCGATGATGGGTCTGTTCGCCGCAGCTCATACGGTAGACGAGCCTTGCAGTGCAAACTTTCTTTATCGGAGACGGCATCCAGCCTGGGATACGGCTTATGAATTGTTTAATCCTGGACGGTCAGCCGCTGAGTATGGCGGAGATCGAGGCTGCTTCGTTGGCTGGCTGTCCGGTGGCTCTTGCCCCTGACGCCCTCTCTCGCGTCGCCGCCAGCCAATGCTCTGGGGTCTCCGCCGGCCCACATCAGAAGGCTAACCCACTTGAGATTCCCTTCCTTCAAAGAAGCGAAGTGCGCGATCTACTTGTTCTTGCAACTCACGGTCCAGTTCCGGATGAGATCTTTTGTACACAACGAACCTGTTGAGGGCGGTGCGAATCTTCTCAGAGAACGCCATTGTGAATGGGTATTCGGTGACTACATCGGCACCGCCATCGAGGAAAAGCTGCATGAGCGTCGGATCCCACGACCGCCGCCGCGCAAGATAGAACTGCACCACGATCGATTACCGCCGGGTGGTCTCGCTGTTGCGCCTGGGACCCGAGCAACAAGCAGAGCAAAACGACTTGAAAAGCCAAGCAACGAGCGATCCTCATCATGCCGTCTACTCATGCAGATCAGCATTGCTGGCTCCATTGTGGCTGGTTCACGATCCCAGTTGGCTCACCTTTACCTTGAGCGATGCGTAGTCCGATGTTCCCAACCCCCGCGCTTCGGACATCGCGAGATAAGGTAACTGCTCAGGGTCGAGGTTCCAGTAAGCTTTCGCAACATAGGCGTCGATCGCTACCGGGTCCGTGCCTGCCACCAACGTCTTCTTTAGATCAACGTCTTCAAGATTGCCGCCCGTCGGTCCGTTGCGGATCAATACACGGTAGCAGTCCAGGAGCGTCAATGTCGGCAGCATGAAGCTGGCCAGATCCGCCAGGCTTTGGTGAATCTGCTGGTGCAACTGGTTGCGTTGCCCGCCCAGAATGCCGTACCAGTTCTTCATCCCAAGTGTGGCGCCGGTCAGAATGTGATGCTTGGCGATGGGCAAGTTGATGATCTTATCCGCTTCGAGAAACGGCGTGAAGACAGGCCAACTCTTCAGCACCACGCCGCCCATGTCGATCTCGCGGAACCGCTCGGGGTCAGGCAGGATCACCTCGGCGCCCGCGGCCCGCGCCGCCGCCTCGATGCCCGAGCGATGGAAGCATCGCTGCGGTTCATTGCAGCTTACGTCCGTCACAATCACCCGTTTTGCGCCGGCCTGCCAGCACTGCCTCACCACCTCCGCCACCAGATCGGGATTTGTGTTCGCCGCCTGTTCCGGGGTCCGGTCCCACGCAATGTTCGGTTTCAATACCACTACATCCTGTTTGCTGATGAAGCGGGCCATGCCGCCAAGGTTCTCCAGCGCTTGCCGAACCAACGCCTGCGGTTCGCCGTTCTGCACAACGGTGATTTTCGGCCACTGCGCGTCGATCGCCACGCGATGATCGCGCCGCGCCTCCTTCGCCATCCCGGCAATGGGACGTTGGCTGCGCTCGCTCAGCCAGATGCCCGCGCCCACCGCGCCTGCGGCCACTCCGCCCAGGCGCAGCAGTTGCAACATAGCTTCGCGCCGCGTCATCTCCGGCGCAGGTTGTGCCTTTGCGTCACCTTGTTGGCCTACTCCACTGGCCATCGTCATTCTCCTCGTTACACTTCTACGAGCTTGATGCGGTTCGGATCGCAAGTGCCCAACTGGTGCGCGGAGTCGGCGGCCGTCGCAATGTACTTCGGAGCGCGTCCTGCTCCCTCGAGCGTGGGCATTCCAACCTCCGCGCGCTTGTGCTCGATCATCTGCCACGCTGTGTAGTCGAGCGCCACGCGATCCTCACCGACGACCAGCGCGTTTGGATACCACAACCGCTCAGGATGGAAGCCGGGCCCGCCGTCGTACACCGACGAGATCGCATCCCCGATCGTGAACGACACCTTCCCGCGCACGGCGGGAACGCAATTCAAGTCGGCCACGCCGGGATTGCAGTTGTTCGCATGCAGCGTGAACGGCTTGTCCACCACGCCATACATGTTCTTCATTGAGAATGTGATTCCCGCGCCTCCGTGATCTTTCAGGATGGGCAGATTGATCACCATCGCGCACTCGCGCGTCAAAATCTTCGCCAACCGGATATTCGCCGTCCCCCACGAGACCGGCTCGTCGTCGAATCCGCCCGCATCGTTGCCGTAGCAGCGCACGCGGCTCGGATCGGTACTGATCGTCATGCCGCACGCCTCCAGATCGCGCTCGTTACGGTCCCACACCAAAATGTTGCCTGCGCGCACGCCAGCCTGTTGCAGCCGCTCGGCAACGGCCATCGTTAGCGCCGCGTGCGTCGAAATACCGCGCCCCCCCAATCCGTTCACCTTCAGGCCGATCACTCCACCGGCAAGAATGTTTGCGGGAATCACGCTCTTCCACGCTTCCACCGGCTTCTCGCGCCCGGTGTAAGCACTCATGGCCTTGTCGAGCAGATTCAGCACGCGTTGCTCGTCGGGTTGGGTTCCCGCTCCATGCAGCGAGGCATCGCGCGCGATCACCACCTTCGACTTGGCCGCCGCCGCGTGCTCTTTCAGCACTCCTGCCAGCGCCAGCTTATCCGCTGCCGCGGACGACCCCAGCAGCACGACTCCCGTCGCTGCCTCTTTCAGGAACTCTCTCCGGCTCTTCATGGTTTTCCTCGCCTCTTCCCTGCCGCCGTTTCCGCAGCCTCGTCCTTCAGAGTTTCGCTTCCACCCCGTGCGCCAGCGCGATCAGCGCCTGCTGCGCGCCGGGCGAAGCCTGATAGGCGACGATGCGCACCAGGTACGGTCCCTTGCGGAAGGTCACGCTTTGCTCGTACGCAATGCCCGCGTCGCCCACCTCAACTCTTTTGGCATCGTTCGTCTGTCCCGACTCCAGAATCTTGCGCGCCCCAGCGGCATCACCCATGGTGTACACGTCGACCACTGCCTCCAACTGGTCCTGGTACTTGTAGTCCGACGTCGCGGTCGAAACCACGCCTGCCTGAAGGTACTGCTCCGCGCCGCCGTCGATGTACTGCCAAAGGTCCTTGGCGGCAAAGACGCGCGTGTCGCCGGTTTTCTCCCATCCCGCCACCGCGCCCGAAGCCGGGAACGCATCGACATCCTTCTTCTTGCATCCGGCATTAGTGATCGCGGCCGCGATTGCGAGCGCCACAACGGCTTCTTTCCATCTTCCTGGTCCAATCGCTTTCAAAATAGTCTCCTTTAACTACGAGATAGCAGTATCTGGCTCGAGGGGGAGCGGCTTTCGCCAATGCTCGTCACGGTGATGGCCGGACGATCCTGCAGTGGGCAGGCGTATTCGCAAGCGCCGCAGCCCACGCAGCGGTTGGGATCGACGCGCGGCTGCTTCAGCGTCTTCGTATTGCCCCCCGAATCCACCACCTGCGCCTCCTCAACATAGATCGCTTTCGGCGACACAGGGCACCACTCCTCGCACACGATGCACTCGGTGGCCATCGCCCACGGCAGGCAGCGCCCGCGGTCGTAGAACGCCGTGCCCAGCCGCACCGGTTGATTGTGCGCGGCGTCCACGCCCACCACCCATCCCTTTTCCTTCGGCGTAATCTGCCAGATCGCGCCCGTCGGGCACACCTCCGAGCACAATACGCAACTCGGCTCGCAGTACCCAATGCGCGGCACCAGCGTGGGCGACCACAATCCTTCCAGTCCCGCCTCTTCAATCGTGGGATGCAGCGCATTGTTGGGGCACACCTTCATGCACTCGCCGCACCGGATGCAGCGCGCCAGAAACTCCGTCTCATCCAGCGCGCCCGGCGGCCGCAGCAACCGCTCATTGCGGCTCTTGCCCAGCCCGGTGTTCGCGCGCATCAGCGGCACAACCACCGCGCCCGCCGCCAGGCCCGTGATCGTTCTGCGCCGGCCCAGGTCGGGCGAAGCAACTTCCTTCTCCTTGCGGAAGAACCGGAACGTCAGCGCGTGCTCCGGGCAACTGCCCACGCAGTTCATGCACATCAGGCACTCGGCCTTGCGCCACGCCGCGCCGCCAATGGGATCGTCGCCGCCCTGACAGTTGATCAGGCAGCGGTTGCAGTTGTTGCATTTCTCTCGATCCTTGTGCAACCCCAGCACTGACCAGCGCGACACGGCGCCCAACAGCGCGCCCAGTGGGCAAATTGAGCGGCACCACAGTCGCGTGACGTGCAGGCTCGCGAACAGAATCGCAATGAACAGAATCCCCAGCACCAGCCCCTGCGCAAAATGAGCCTGGCGAAAATCGAGCAGGAACAATCCGAGGAAGTTGTGAATCCCTTCGCCCGCGCCCCTGATCGCACCCACCCGGCTTTGCTCAAGCGATGCCAGCACGGCGCGCGCCGCGAAGTTGAACGCCGGCAGAATCGCCAGACCGATCGACCGCACCAGCAGGCTGAAGGGATCGAGCCATCCGATCGCCATCGACCCAAACGCCGCGGCAACCAGCCCCGCGATCAGCACTACATATTTGATCGTCTGCCACCGTTTGTATCGATTCGATTCGATCCGCTGTCTGCCGTGCTTCGACTCCGACGGCATGTTGCCCACAAAGTGCTGTAGCGTGCCCATCGGACAAATCCAACCGCAGAAGAACCGCCCCAGAAAGAGCGTCGGCAGCAGGATGATCAGGCTCCAGACCAGCCCTCTGTAGAGCGCGTGGCTCGCCAGAGCATTTCCCACTGCAACCAACGGATCCCACTCGAAGAACAATCGCACCGGCGCGACCAGGTGGATGTCGCTGGTGGCGCCGGGTACGCCGCGCAGCGACGTGAATATCAGCAACACAAGGAACAGAAGCAGAAAAATGATCTGCGAAGTCCTGCGCCACTTCGGCAATCTGGAACCGGTCACGCACGCCTCCACGCGCCGCGCGCGGGCGCATGCCGTACATTCACTGATGATCTCGGCTCAAGGCAGGGTCGAACAGTGACCGGGGTCACGTTTTGCGAACCATGGACCTCGAAGTCGCGCCTGCCGTAGGAATCGACGCCCCACCGTTCTCAATGTTTCAGGATGACTTGAACATTCGTGAAAGCCAATTCCGCCACGTAGACGGAGCCGTCGTCTGCCAACGTTCATTCCTCACGAACTGGGCTCTGAGCAAGCCGAGGGAAAGCTCGAATGTCGCCCGAGCCTCAGTGGCCGCGAAGACACCGAGGATCATGAACTCCATAGATTATTCAGGAGGCTTCACTTCCAATGCGATGCTCAATCGCGCCAACAGTGCGGCAGAAAAGAACTGCGGCACGCTCGCGGCCACGCTCGCTTTTTGAGAAGCATGCGTAATTTGACCCAAATGGCGGCTTCGAGTGGTTGACCGCCCAACCGGAGAAGATGCCACGAGACGAAATAATCTCTCACTTGGCGGCAATCTGGCCGGAACCCGCGTTACCACTCCCCGCAACTCGGAGAGGCCTTCCCAGCGGCGCGTGGGACCTGGGTGCCTGAATCGTGCGGACTCCACTCGGAGCCGGCGGGAAACGTCAATGGAGCCATGGTCTCCGGCGTCAGAATCTGCGGATGCGCGAAAGTGAGGCGATAGCGGCCCCATGCGAGATAATCGACGAACACCCCCGCGGCGATGTAGGGGTTGATGAAGGCAAGGGGAATGACATAGCCCGTTGTGATCAGCGACTCGGCAATGCTTTTGTTCGCTCTGCTTCGGCGGCGATAGCCGGGAACCTGCGGAATCTCGAACGCCGCCAGTTGCGTCTCTGGGTGCTTGCGCGCGTAGCGCAGCAGTTTGTACGTAACCTGCCCTGGGGGTGGTAATCCCTGCGTCGGGAAGGATGCTGCGCCGGAACGTGCGTGGAAAATAGAAGTTCAAAATGCCGCTGTTAAAATCTGCGCAATTACTGTAAAGCAGGTTGAAGCGGGAGCGGTTTGCCCCAGCGTTCATTCGGGCGATCAGTGCGTCGTCCTGCCCTTCGGCGGTTGCAAACCGGAAAGCGTAGATGCGCCGCTCATACGCCACGCCCACAAATTGACTCCACCCTCTTTGTACGTCGCCACGCCGGGGCACGTCTTTGCCCAGGCTTAAGAGATGAGCGTCGTGGTACTGGTCGTGCAAGCTGGTTACAGTTTCGTGATCCGCGCGCGTAGGAACCTCAGAGGCGCTCTCGACGGCATAGAGGTAAGGAAGCAGGGGCATCGCCACCCAGTCGTAGTCTGCGATTCCCTGGTAGCGGGCGATCACCGCGCCAAGTTCGCCCGGCGTGCAGCGGCGTAACTTTACGGGGGTCTCGACGCAAATGCGCTCAAAGTAGACAGCATCGTGACCAGTGGGGTTCAAGAAGCCAAAGAAGCCGTAGGGCTCTTCCATCAGCAGCGCGGCCTGCGCACGGCTGCGCGAGCAAACCAGGGACAAGAGCGCTAGGGCTATGAGAGAGAAGGCAATTGCGCGGTGGGCGCGCATCGTAGGCATGGATCCCCCTTGGTCCGGTTGCTCCTCTACCATTTTCAGTATGCCGTAGAACCAATGAAGAAACGAAACGCAACCCCGGAATGGGATCGGCGTCCGAGGGAGTGCCACCCGGCGGCTGGTACGAAATTCCCCTCAGCATCCCGCCGTTGCGGCATGCGTTTGCACGTTGCTCCTGAATCACCGGCTAACCGGAAATTACTCAAAATTCCGGATCGCATTGCATACAAATCCCAAGTCTGCTTATTGGACCTAAACTGGACCCATCTGCAGGGTCGCTCCGAGACGTGCCGTCCTCTAAGTGCAACATATCACATTGGTTGCACACCGCCGACAGGGGGAGGGACTGGCATCGATTTGGTCCCGAACTAACAACCGATTTGCTAAGTTGTTGATTCGTTTAGGCTGGTAGTGCGTCTAAGTTGCTCTTAATGCCTGGTTTTTGGCAGTGAATGTACCCAAGTTGGACCCAATTCGCCAATCTGGATCGGAAGAGTACGTACACGGGTAGCTCAGAGCCGTCACAATCATCAGGAATGCCGTTAGCAGCGCGCCAAACGTGAAGGTATCGGTTCGCAGAGTTCCTCTGGATTGCGACCGCTCGATTTGCTGGGCGAGCAGGCGGGCAAACATAAGGGCTGGGATGGCTAAGCCAAATCGTCCTGCCATCATGGCAATCGCTGTGGTGATGTTATAGAAGGGAGCATTGGCGTGGAGCGAGGCAAAGGCGTGGCCATTGTTTGCAAAAGAGGAAGCGAAGCCGAAGAGGATCTCCGTGAGTCCATGCGGCCCGGTATTCGTCGTAAGCCCATCGAGTCCGGCTCTTGTGGAGATGGCAATTGCAGTCAGGATGAGGATCGTGACCGGGCCGGTTAATGTATATAACACGATCATCTTGTTTCCACTGGGCCCGATGTGCTTGCCAAGATATTCGAGCGTGCGCCCGATCATAAGTCCGGCCACAAAGACGGCAATCGCAGCCGTCATAATCATGCTGAAGATCCCGGTGCCAAGTTCGCCGAAGATCACCTCTCCCAAGAGAAGATTAAGTAATAGGACCAGCCCGCCGAGCGAATTAAAGCTGCCATCCATGGCATTAGTCGAGGTGGCTGGCTAATTCATGGAGGGCTTGCCATGAAGGGGTGCATGGATGGGAGAAGCTGGTTGGCGTGTCGACCGAGATGGCTTGGGGATCACATTCATCGCCTATCCATTCGCTCATTTCCTCCCGCTGTTCGTGTTTGGCATGGGGTCTTAAAGCTTTTGTCGAAAGTATTCAAGCACAACCCACCCGATCAGCGCGGAGATAATGGCGATCGAGAAATTCATACCCGTGATGATATCGCTCAAGGCGAACGTTATACTCTTTCCTATTCCATTAGTCGCAGTGAATTCCCCCATCAAGAGATTTGAATAATAGAGAAAGATGATAAACGCAATTTCAATCACAGCCCGAAATAACCGGGTAAGGCGCCGACGGTTTGTTGGGTCCTGACGCATAGATCATTGATACCAATGGTTGCTTTGTGGAGCAGCGTGGCTGTGTGGGCAGATCGGGGCGATGACCAACGCGACGCTGGAGACGTAATCGCGGGACGGGACGATTTGAAAAAGCCGTGGAATACACGGGATCTCCTAAATCTGAGCGAAAAGTATTTTTGTGTCGCCGGGGACAATATACCATGCGGCGGTTCAGAGTGGCCTGGCTAACGCGGCGTCTACGACGCGGGACCTGCCGCGAAGGCAGGTCCGAGTGCGAAGTGCTGCTGTTTAGGTTGATTTAGAATCGAACCAAAATCGCCAGGATTGTAGATGTCTGATTCGTGCGCAGGTCGGGCCACCACAAAGCTCCCAATCCGCCTGCTCCATTGCTCAGACCCTGTCCGATGCAGCTCGATATCGTCTGAGCTTGCCCAGTCGTATATCTCACTCCGTCTATCACCCCAAATTCCCGCCGCGTAAACTTTCGCCATTTTTGAGGCGACTCGTTCGTGTTGCCTAGCGCTTGGGACCGAAGAAGGCTACGAACCCTGCGGAGCCAGCGCCTTGATTTGGCTATTTTGCGATGTTGTCGCCGAAGATAAAGCCGAATTCAAGTGCGCACCGGAATTGGCTGGCATCCGCTCCCGTCTTGCCAAAGACGTCTCCCGGCGTGTAGCTCGAGGCGTGCACAATCGCGAGATCGCTGCGAACATACATGCCTCCTTTTTGGTAAGTCGGGGTCGCGGTGAAAGTGATGCCGCTGCTGCCCGCTCCAAAACCCAGCATGTTGACCGATTTATCCGTCGGAGTTCCCGAACTGGTCAAGCCTTCAAAGCGCACCGGAAGCGAGAAGCCACTCTTGAATGCGTAGCTCACATTCACCGCACCGCCGGTTGCCGATGTCCCGTTGCCGACACCAACCTTTGCGTTGGTCGGCAGCTTGCTGTA
>PLGG01000089.1 GCA_003138515.1 Acidobacteriaceae bacterium
AAGGACGGTGCGGATGCTGAACCCGATCGATGAGTTCACACGGGAGTGCCTGGCGATCCGTCCCCGGCGCAGGCTCAACAGCCGGAACGTGATCGAGGTTCTGGCCGACGCCATGATCGAGCGCGGCATCCCCGAGCACATCCGCTCGGACAATGGCCCGGAGTTCGCGGCCCAGGACCTGCGCAAGCGGTAGGCAGCAACTGGGGCTAAAACGTTGTACATCGAACCCGGCTCTCCCTGGGAGAACGGCTACTGCGAAAGCTTCAACTCGAAGCTTCGCGATGAGTCCCTGAACGGAGAGATCTTCTACTCGCTGAAGGAGGCGCAAGTTCCGGCTGAACGGTGGCGCGTCTACTACAACACCAGGAGGCCGCACTCATCGCTTGGCTACAAGCCGCCGGCGCCGGCAGCATGGCAGGCCGAAACCAAAACGGGGTATGGAAAAGTGGAAAGCAAAGAACGCTTCCCACTTTCCCACACCCCCGACTGCGGCGGCGAGTGATCTAACTCACTCTCCGCGCTACACTAACAAGCTCGCTGGTACAAAAGACCGGGCAGGCCACAACCCGCTGGTCCCGAAACAGATGCCAGCGCTTGTTCAGGCTCGTTAAAATTGGTTGAGAATAAGTAAGTGTTTTTGATGGAAAGGCTTTCCGCTTTGAGCACAATCGCTATTGATCTTTGTGGGTTTTGGATGCATTAGCAGCTGCAGAATGGACTACATTTTCGGGACCTGCAAAAATTGCCGGGACCCTTTACGATTCCAGTTTCTCTCGCTCCCAATGGCGCAGATTTCGCCGGACAGACCACTCAAGGCTCTCCGCACATTCGGCTCCACGATTTCGGTTTCTGCCTCCTGTGCAGAATCGCGCGCCGTCAGCAGCCGTTTCTCCCTCTGTTGCTTTTTGAGCGCCCCAGCTGGGTCGGTGCCCACGTTCGTGTATTTAGGCTTAACTCCCTGGTAAGTCCGGAGGCAGTAGTTACCTTCTGTATAAATTCGTTCCGAGCCGTTCACCAATGAGGAATAGCGTCAGCGTCAGCGGCCAAGTTTCCGACCGATCCTTCTTTGCCTTCGACATGGAAGGGGCTAGAACGGAAGCATCGGACGGAGATCGGCAGAAAAGTGCACTTGGCATCCCGTCCGATGTTCCACTGCATCTTTCGTCAC
The DNA here is from genome assembly GCA_003138515.1 of Acidobacteriaceae bacterium. Classification (GTDB taxonomy): domain Bacteria; phylum Acidobacteriota; class Terriglobia; order Terriglobales; family Acidobacteriaceae; genus Telmatobacter. The sequence goes on from PLGG01000089.1 coordinate 1,169, forward strand.
GCCTTTAGCGATCTCCTGCATGACAAGTCCTTCAGCGGACAGGTGGAACCAGCCCAGTTCGGTAACGATGTCATGAACGACACGTTTCCCTGTAAGCGGCAACGAGCACTCTTCGACGATCTTCGGGGCTCCGTCCTTTGCATTGTGCTCCATCGCGACAATGACATGGGCGGCACTGGCTACGAGATCCATCGCCCCTCCCATGCCTTTCACCATTTTCCCGGGGATAGTCCAATTCGCAAGGTCGCCGCGGCAGGAGACCTGCATCGCTCCCAATATGCTCATGTTCATATGGCCGCCGCGGATCATGGCAAACGCCTGATCACTTGCGAAGAAACTGGAACCGGGAAGGACCGTCACCGGTTGTTTGCCGGCATTGATTAAATCGGGATCTTCCTGTTCTGGAGTGGGCGGGGGGCCAATCCCCAACAGGCCATTCTCAGATTGGAAGATGACTTCGATTCCTGCCGGCACACATGCTGCGATCATGGTAGGCAGGCCGATACCAAGGTTGACATAGAAGCCGTCCTTCAGTTCCCGGGCAATCCGCGTTGCGATAAGCTCTTTACCGTTCATCTTGATACCCCTCCCCGATCATCCGTTCGGGACAGAACCATAAGCGCGACAGGGCTGTCGCATCAAAAATGATATCCACCGCTACAGATCAGCACTTCGCCGGTAACGTAGTCCGAAAGCGGAGAGCAGAAGAAGAGCACGGCGCCTGCGGCCTCCTCGGGGGTACCGATGCGTCCCAGCGGACAAGCGGCGGCGATGGAATCGAGCATTGAAGGCTGGACGCCGATCGGGATCTCCTTGCCGCCCACGTTGATTTTCCCTTCAGGCTTGAGCGGCTGTAGCATCCGCGTCTGAATGAGGCCAAAGCCAACCGCGTTCACGTTGATGTTGTACCGGCCCCATTCCCGGGCCAGAGTCTTTGTCAGGCCAATCACTCCGGCCTTACCCGCGGAATAACCAGCCTGGCCGGGATTGCCATCGGTCCCGGAAATGGATGTGATGTTCACGACTTTGCGCATCACGCGTTCCCCCGCTGCAATCTCGCGTTTGGCGGTTTCACGAAGATAACCGGAGGCTGCGCGCAACAAACGGAACGGCGCGACGACATGAATATTCAACATTGCCAGGAACTGCTCGTCGGAGGTTTTCTGGATTACGCTGTCCCAACTAAAACCGGCGCAATTTACGATGATGTCGATCGAATGGAACGCTCCGAGTGCGGCATCGACGATGAGCTGCGGAAAGGAAGCTTCCATCAGATCCCCTTGGATGGTTGCGACACTCTCGGGGTTGCCGACTGAGGCCTGCATCTCCTGCAACGCCTCGCGATCTAAATCGCACGCGAGTACCCTTGCACCCGCGGACACGAGCCGTTCGACGACGGCCCTGCCAATCCCTCTTGCGCCTCCCGTCACGATGGCGGTTTTGCCGTTCAACGTGAATGGAGCTTCGGGCGATATTGCTCTCTCCTCGGTCATGGCTGCGCATGCTCCTTAATAAAGCGCCACTCGACGGGCTTCTTGAACTCTGGCCCCACGACGACCCTATCTACATAGATACCCGGAGTCATAATTCCATCCGGGTCCAACTCCCCTGGTTCAACAAGTTCTTCGACCTCGACAATCGTCAGTTCCGCGGCTGTGGCCATTGCCGGATTAAAATTGCGGGCTGTTTCCCGGTAGACAAGATTGCCGTGACGGTCTGCTTTCCAGGCCTTGATCAGCGAGACGTCAGCGTGCAAAGCGTGCTCCATCAGGTAGGATTTGCCATTAAACTCCCGCATTTCCTTGCCTTCGTCGACCACCGTGCCGACTCCGGCAGGAACGTAGAAAGCCGGAATGCCAGCGCCGCCGGCGCGAATCCGTTCGGCGAGTGTGCCTTGCGGAATCAGAGTAAGGTGCAGTTCGCCGGCGATGACCAGTTTCTCCAGTAAGCGGTTTTCGCCCACATAGCTGCCGATGTGAGATGCAATCATTCCAGCCTCAAGCATCAGGCCCATCCCGAATCCGTCGACACCCATGTTATTGCTGATCGTGTGCAGCCCTTTTACTCCCTTGCGAATTAGAGCCGCAATCAAATTTTCGGGGATTCCACACAATCCGAAGCCGCCAAGCATGACGGTCATGCCATCCCGCAGATCTGCCACCGCGGCATCCGGAGATTCGATCACCTTATTCACGTTCTTGCCCTCTCCCGGGTCACACTCACTACACTTGTTATTCAGCCGAGATCACGATTGCGATTCCCATCCCCCCGCCAATACAAAGGCTGGCGACACCATATCGCTTCTCAAGTCTCCTCAGGGAGTGAACCAGCGTTACGAGCACGCGAGCGCCTGAAGCGCCTATGGGATGTCCGAGGGCGATGGCTCCTCCGCTGACGTTGACCCTGGCCGGGTCAAGACTGAGCTTGCGGACCACAGCGATCGATTGTGCAGCGAACGCTTCATTCAATTCGAAGAGATCGATTTGTTCCAGGGTCAGGCCCGCCTTCTTTAAAGCGATCGGCACCGCCGCCGCCGGACCTAATCCCATGACCGCGGGTTCAACGCCCGCCAGACCATAGGAGAGGATGCGCGCCAGCACAGGTAGTCCATGACTCTTGGCGTACTCCCCGGTGGTCACCGCCAGCATCGCCGCGCCATCGTTAAGGCCGCTGGAGTTTCCTGCTGTTACCGTGCCATTCGGTTTGAAGGCCGGTTTCAGCTTTGCCAGGATTTCCAGCGTGGAATCCGGGCGGGGATGTTCATCCGTCGTGAACTCGACGATGCCTTTCTTGGTTTTAATGGGAACCGGAACAATTTCCGAACTGAAGACTCCATCCTTCAATGTCTTGGCTGCGCGTGTCTGGCTCTCGAATGCAAAAGCATCCTGCTCCTCGCGGGTGATTCCGCATTGCTCGGCAATATTCTCCGCTGTAACTCCCATCGCGTAGCCGAGAGTGGGATCGGTGAGGCCCTCGCTAAGGATGCTGTCGACCAGTTCGCCGGTGCCATATCGATATCCGGCGCGAGCCTGCGGCAGAAGATAGGGTGCACGCGACATGTTTTCAGTGCCGCCGGCGAGATAGATCTTGCCGTCTCCACATTGCAGCCCTTGTACGGCTGATACGACTGCCTGGAGACCACTGCCGCAAACACGATTGATGGTCTGCGCTGTGACCTGATCGGGAAGGCCGGATTTGAGAGCGATCTGGCGGGCCGCATTCATGCCGTTACCCGCCTGCAAAACATTACCGACAATCACATCTGCGATATCTTCTGCGGGAAGTCCGGCCAAAATCGCCTTGGTTGCAACGACGCCCAAGTCAACCGCCGAACTGTCTTTCAGAGTCCCCTGAAATCCCCCAATTGCCGTGCGCTTGGCCGCCGTGATAACGAACTCTGACATACGATTCCGATCTGAGCTGAAAAGGCCCCAAAAGAACCCACTTCCAAAAAGGAATGCTAATGATGCACAATTGTGCTGCACAGGTTTAATTCGGACATAAGAGTGTTCCTTTCGGACAGGATTTTGGTGGTCATGGAATTACCTCTTTGGAACGAAAAACGGTACGCGCCTTACAAGGTAGCAGCCCTCGTTGAAGTTCTCGAGGAGCAGGGAATTGCGCCCGAAGCGAGCCTGTCAGGCACGGGCTTATTGCCGGAGAGTCTTGCGAATCCTGAGACTCTGACCTCGGTGCGCCAGTACATCACGGTCTGCCACAACGCACTCCAGCTATCGAAAACCGCCGAGACGCCTTTTCGTACAGGCAGCCGAATTCCGCTGTCTGCATATGGAATGTATGGATTCGCGCTGGTAAGCAGTCCCACGATTCGCGAGTATTTCCAGGTGGCAGTCAAATACCATCGTCTTGCGACACCGCTTCTTTCCGTGTCGTGGCGCGAGGAGGGTGACTACGCATCCTGGATTTTCCCGAACAATGGAGCGGTCACGCATCCCGACTCGTTGCTGCGTTTTCTCATGGAGCAGCAGTTGACGCAACTCGCCACGCATCTGAGAGACGTGCTCGACAGCGACACCTATCTGCCAATTCGCGCCGAGCTCTCCTATTCCACCCCGGACCACACCCATCTTTACAAGCGCTATCTCCGCTGTCCGGCGCAGTTCGGTCAGCCGATGTCTCAACTCATCTACCCGAAATCGATTCTGTCTGCGAAGCCGCGCCTGGCGCACGGTCTTACATCGAAGATCCTGCGCGACACCTGCGATCGCATTCTCGGCGAGGTGAAGACATCGACCGGTGTCGCTGGCGAGGTCTACCACATCATCGCGTCTACGCCGGGGCATTCACCGAGCATGGAAGAAGTGGCCAGGCAGATCGCCACAACCGTGCGGACGCTCAATCGAAAGCTCCATGCCGAGGGTACCTCTTTTACTCAAATTCTCGACGATGTTCGCTGCAACCTCGCCAGCGAGTATCTCCGTTCCACGAAGCTGAGTATCGAGGACATTTCGGAGCTTGTGGGATTCAGCGAGGCAACGAACTTTCGTCATGCGTTCCGTAGATGGACCGGCAGCACTCCGGCGCGCTTCCGGCCTTGAGGGGAGATCTTCATTGGCCGGGCGCAACCGCCTCTCGCGGGTCCGAAAACGACACAAAAATGTCCGCTCGGAACCTGTCGTATCTTGTCTTCCACTTCTTATCATCGTTCGATCATTGATCCTATTGGATCTACCGAGAGCGGAGATGGCCAAAAACAATCGTAAAGTCATCATTTCATGCGCTATTACCGGTTCTGTCCACACTCCAACCATGTCGGAGTATCTTCCCGTCACGCCATCCCAGATTGTTGAAAGTGCCGTTGAGGCGGGCGAGGCTGGGGCCGCGATTCTCCATATCCACGCCAGAAACGGCGAGGACGGAAGCCCCTCGGGAGATCCGGCGCGCTATCGGGAGATTTGTCCTGTTCTAGCAAAACGCACGAGCTCGATCATCAACATCACCACGGGCGGCAGTTCCGACATGACGATCGAGCAACGACTCACTTATCCCAGCCAAGCCAAACCCGAGATGTGTTCGCTGAACATGGGATCGATGAACTTCTCGATTCATCCCGTAGCCGAGCGGATCACCAACTGGCGCTATGACTGGGAGAAGCCGAAGATCGAGGGCATGAAGAGCGGCGTCTTCAGGAATACCTTCGCTGACATTGAATACATTCTTGGCAATCTTGGAGAGAGCGGCACTCGATTCGAACTCGAGTGCTACGACGTCGGGCACCTCTATAACCTCGCGTACTTCGTCGATCGCGGCATCATCAAGGGGCCAATCTTCATTCAGGCTATTTTCGGAATTCTCGGAGGCCTCGGTCCGGACCCTGAAAATCTCTTCGTCATGCGATCGACGGCGGACCGCTTGTTCGGACGAGATAACTATCACCTTTCGATATTGGGTGCGGGACGCCACCAGATGTCCCTTCTAACCATGGGAGCCATTATGGGCACAAATGTGCGAGTGGGGCTGGAAGACAATCTCTATCTCGGCCCTGGCGTCAAGGCGACGAGTAACGCCGAGCAAGTGAGGAAGATCCGCCGCATTCTTGAAGAACTCTCCTTTGAGATCGCCACGCCAGCGGAAGTCAGGGAGATGTTGCAACTGAAAGGCCCGGAGAATGTCCATTTCGTCTGATTGCAATGGGCGGCATAGCGTCATCGCAAACAAACTTAATGAGAGGTGAATCAAGAATGACCTTCCAGGATCGACTTTATCCCCCACAGGGACTGCGGGTTTTGGTGACTGCGGGCGCCTCCGGTATTGGAGCAGCAATTGCATCGGCATTTTCGGAAACGGGCGCAAAGATCCACGTCTGCGATATCGATGATGCTGCCTTGGCCGCATTCCAGAAGCGCCTTCCTTCCTGTCAGGCGACCCACGCGGACGTGGCCGATGAAACGCAAGTCGCAGCGCTTTTCGAGACTCAGCGCGCCAAATTTGACGGCCTCGATGTCCTGATCAATTGTGCAGGAATCGAGGGCCCTACAGCCGGCGTGGATAAGATCACCGAACAGGAATGGAAGCGCACGATCGACGTCAACCTGAGCGGCCAGTACCGTTGTCTGCACCATGCTGTACCGATGCTTCGGGCGTCGAAGACCGCCAACATTGTATGCATTTCATCGATCGCCGGCCGTCTGGGCATTCCATGGCGCACGCCGTACGTGGCCACAAAGTGGGCCATCGTGGGAATCGCCAAATCGCTTGCCATCGAACTCGGCCCAGACAACATCAGGGTGAACGCGATTCTGCCAGGCATTGTCGAGGGAGCAAGGATCGATCGTGTAATCAGTGCTCGCGCCAAGCAGGAAGGCGTTGAAGAAATGGCGATGCGTGAGGATTACCTCAAGCATATTTCCTTGCACCGCATGGTGAACGCGGACGACGTAGCGCTCACGTGTCTTTTTCTGTGTTCGCCGGCGGGTAGAAATATCTCGGGGCAGGCGATCAGCGTGGATGGCAATTATTTCTAGGTGGTGTGCAAAGCGAGGTCGAGTTGAAAAACGCGAGCTCTAAAGGTGCGTGACGTGAGCCGCGATGCCGTGATTGTTTCCGTAGCGCGGACTCCTATCGGCCGCGCATACAGGGGTGCGTTCAACGCGACCCCTTCCCCAACCCTGGCCGCTCACGCCATTCGCGCCGCAGTCGCGCGTGCGCAGGTCGAGCCCGATGAGATCGAGGATTGCATTGTCGGTTCGGCACTGCCCCAGGGCATGCAGCATACGATCGGAAGGACCGCTGCCTTGACGGCGGGCTTGCCGGTCTCGGTCGCCGGGCAGACCGTTGACCGGCAGTGTTCTTCGGGTTTAATGAGCATCTCCATGGCGTCGAAACAGGTCGTCATGGACCGAATGGATATCGTCGTGGCCGCTGGCATGGACTCCATCTCAATGGTGCAGACGGCCGAGCTCCGTCTCGGTTCCGACCCGGAGCTCCTCGCGCTTCATCGGGACATTTATATGCCGATGATCGACACCGCCGAGGTTGTCGCTCGCCGTTACGGCGTTTCGCGTGAGCGGCAGGATGAGTACGCGTTTCAGTCGCAGCACCGCACGGCCGAAGCCCAGGCCGCCGGCCGCTTCGATGCGGAAATCATTCCTGTAACGACGATCAAGTCGGTGACAGACAAGACCACCGGCGAGACCTCCATGCAAGAGGTGACGCTGATCCGCGACGAAGGCAACCGGCCTGACACGACCATGGAAGGCCTGGCCTCGCTCAAGCCGGTGCGGCAAGACGGATTTATTACCGCGGGCAACGCGAGCCAGCTATCCGATGGCGCCTCCGCCTGCGTGGTGATGGAAGCGAAGCTGGCCGCTGCGCGCGGCCTTGAGCCACTCGGCCGCTATTGTGGCATGGCCGTTGTTGGCACAGAGCCCGACGAGATGGGAATTGGACCGGTTTTCGCTGTCCCCAGGCTCCTGAAACGCTTTGATCTCAAAATGGAGGACATCGGGCTCTGGGAGCTGAACGAAGCCTTCGCGGTGCAAGTGGTCTATTGCCGCGACCAGCTCGGCATTCCCAATGATCGCTTCAACGTGGACGGCGGCGCCATCTCGATCGGCCATCCGTATGGCATGTCCGGTAACCGGCTGACAGCTCATGTGTTGATTGAAGGGCGCCGGCGGGGAGTTCGATACGCCGTTGTGACCATGTGCGTGGGCGGCGGCATGGGCGCGGCGGCCCTGTTTGAGGTTCTCTGAAGTAGGGCAGGTGAGCATGGCAATGCACACATCCGGATCGCCGATTGGATCGCACGGGCAGGCCGGTGAACCGTCGCCGCAGCCTGCCCCAATCGGCTCGCGTGCCTGGATTGCGCTTGGCATGCTGATCCTGGTGTATGTCCTGAACTTCCTGTCGCGGCAGTTGCCAGGCATTCTTGCCAAGCCGATTCAGGACAGCCTGCATGTCTCAGACGGCCAGCTGGGGCGAATTGGCGGCCTCTATTTTGCGCTTTTCTATTGCTGCATCTCAATTCCTGTCGGGTGGCTCGCCGACAAGATGAGCAGGTCGAAGGTTCTCGCTGTGGCGTGTGCAATTTGGAGCGCGGCAACGATGGCCTGCGGCGGCGCAGCTACCTATCTGCAGTTTGCCATCGCGTACATGACGGTCGGCTTCGGCGAAGCCGGCGGCGTTCCACCCTCCTACTCAATTATCTCCGACTATTTTCCGCCCGGCCGCCGCGGCAGAGCGCTGGGCCTCTACAATATCGGACCGCCGGTTGGTGCAGCGCTGGGAATCGCCTTCGGCGCTTCCATCGCTGCTGCCTTCAGTTGGCGCTATGCATTTGTCTGGCTCGGTTCCGTCGGTCTTTTCGCGGTCATCGGCATCCTCATTCTGGTGCCTGAGCCCCGTCGCGGCGGCCTGGATCGCACTTCGAACGAGGAGGCCGCTAGTAAAACAGGATTCCGGCAGACGTTGGCGATGTTCATCTCGCGGCCTTCTCTCATGCTCGCCGCACTGGCCAGCGGCGCCACTCAATTCGTCACGTACGGGACGATCAACTTCGCTGTCCTCTTTCTCATGCGCGAAAAAGGCATGACGTTGAAACAGATCGCCGTCTATTACGCGTTGGTTGTCGCCACCGGAATGACCGGGAGCATGCTCGCCTCCGGGCGTGCGATAGACCGGTTCACGCGGCGCTCGAAACAGGCCTATGGCCTGGTGCCCGCCGCCTCGCTTACTCTTGCCCTGCCGTTTTATCTCGCATTTGTCTGGGCTCCCTCCTGGCGTCTCGCGTTGCTCTTCCTCACCGGCACCATGTTTCTGAATTATTTCTATCTGACATCGGCGGTGACCCTGGTGCAGGAGGAAGTGCGGCCGGACCAGCGCGTCATGTCAGGCGCACTGCTTTTGCTGATCATGAATCTGATCGGTCTCGGCCTTGGCCCCACCTTCGTGGGCGCGGCCAGCGACTTTTTCCACGCCAGCCATCCCCATCAGTCGTTGCAGATCGCACTTTACATGCTCGCGTTGTTCTACGTTGTAGCCGTGTTGTTGTTCCTGGCGTTGGCGCGCGTGCTTAGAAACGAAAACCGTACCGTCGGAGAAACAGTATGATGATCACACTTCCTCGATTGCTTGTCTCGATTGCCGCGGCCGCCTGTATGATTTTGGCGCCTTCAACTTTCGCTCAACGGAGTCAAACAATGTCAGCTCCATCCGATAGCAAGAACGGTCCGATCGTTAAGGCGCCTGCCGGCGCGGTCGAGGGACAGACGGAAGGCGCCCTGCGCGTTTTCAAGGGCATCCCTTATGCGTTGCCTCCCACGGGCTCAGCGCGCTGGAGGCCGCCCAGTCCCATGCCGCGATGGACCGGCGTCAGAAAAGCCACCGAGTTCGGACCCGTTTGCTTCCAGCCTGCAAGCCCGCCTGCGAGTATCTACAGCTGGATTCCCATGCCTATGAGCGAGGACTGCCTGACGCTGAATATCTGGGCCCCGACCGGAGCGCGCAATGCACCCGTCTTTTTCTGGATACACGGAGGCGCTCTCACTACGGGGTCGAGCAGGGACGCTTTGTATGACGGCACAAAGCTTGCCGGCCAGGGCATCGTCGTCGTCTCCATCAACTTTCGTCTGGGTGTCCTCGGCTGGCTGGCGCATCCAGAGCTGAGTAAAGAGTCGCCCCTCGGAGTATCCGGCAATTACGCATTGCTGGATCTGATCGAGGGACTCGGATGGGTTCGGCACAACATAAGCGCCTTCGGCGGCGATCCTTCAAACGTGACCATCGCGGGCGAATCTTCGGGCGGACTTAGCGTCATGTACTTGATGGCTGCGCCCGCTGCTCGGGGTCTGTTCGCCAAGGCAATTGCAGAAAGCGCATACATGATCTCCACGCCGGAGTTGAAGAAAGCTGCCTTCGGCTCACCATCTGCTGAGGACAGCGGTGTGAAGCTCGCTGCCGCCTTGCACGCACCGAATATCGAAGCGATGCGGGCGATGGATGCGGGCACGCTGACTACCGCCGCACCGGCGGCGGGGTATGTACCCTGGGGCACGATCGACGGCCATGTGTTGCCACGCCAACTGGTCGACGTTTTCGACAAAGGCGAACAAGCCCCAGTGCCGATACTGGCGGGATTCAACAGCGGCGAGATCCGCTCGTTGAGGTTTCTCGCACCGCATCCTCCCGCGAGTGCGGCCGAATACGAAGCCACCATTCGCGACCGCTATGGCGACCTGGCCGACGAATTTCTGCGGCTCTATCCCAGCGCCAATATGGACGAGAGCATCCTGGCCACGACGCGAGACGCCTTTTACGGGTGGACGGCGCAGCGACTTGTTAGAAAACAAACCGCACTGGGGCAGCCATCTTTCCTCTACTTTTTTGATCATGGGTACCCGGCCGCCGACACTGCCGGTTTGCACGGCTTCCACGCCAGCGAATTGCCCTATGTCTTCGGTACGTCCGATGCTACGCCGCCGCATTGGCCGAAAATCCCGGCAACACCCCAGGAGACGAGGCTTTCCGACGCCATGATCGGCTATTGGAGCTCGTTTGCGCGCACGGGCCGCCCGCAGGCCGCCAACGAGCCAGATTGGCTCCCGTTTGGACCGAATGGCTCCTACATGGCATTCGAGGAAACTCCAAAGCCGGCCGATCACCTTTTGCCGGGGATGTACGAATTCAACGAGGAGGTCGTTTGCCGGCGCCGAGCGGCCGGGGACATCGGCTGGAGTTGGAATGTGGGCTTATATTCACCCAAGAACCCAGGGCCAATGGCGCAGTGTAAACCGTGATGGTCGAATCCCGAGGAGCGGCGACGGCGCGCCAGGTCAGCGATGAATCCGGCGCAATCGAGTTGGATCTCGTAGCAAACGCTCCCCATCTGGTTGATGTTCGGAAAGGAAAGAGAAACCTGTGACCCAGGGAAAAGGAATTCAGATTGTTCTTGCAGCCCGGCCTCGGGGCAAAGTGACGCCGGACGATTTTCGCCTGGAAGAGTTCGCGCTTCCCGAACCGGGCCCGGGTGAATTCCTGATGAAGGTGGACTATCTTTCGCTGGACCCGTATATGCGCGGAAGGATGGACGACAGAAAGTCCTATGCCGAGCCCCGAAAGATCGGTGAAGTCATGCCGGGAGAAACCATTAGCACAATCATCGCCTCAAACCATCCTGAGTTTTTAAAGGGCGACGTCGTGTTGGCTCATTCCGGATGGCGAACGCACGCGTTCTCGCGAGGAGAAGGAGTGCGCAGGGTCGCCGCGAGCGCGCTTCCGGTGACAACGCAATTGGGGGTTCTGGGCATGCCTGGGTTTACGGCCTACGCGGGGATGAAAGGGATCGGCAAGCCGGCAAGAGGCGAAACCGTTGTGGTCGCGGCGGCCAGCGGGCCGGTCGGCTCCCTCGTCGGGCAAATGGCCAGAATCGCCGATGCGCGGGCCGTGGGGATTGCGGGCGGCAGTGAGAAATGTGCCTATCTCAAAGATGAACTGCAGTTCGATGCCGCTGTGGATCGTCGCTCAGCGGATTTCCCCGCCGTCCTTGCAGCCGCCTGCCCACAGGGGATCGATGTGTATTTCGAAAATGTTGGAGGCGCAGTGTGGCAGGCTGTTCTTCCCCTCCTGAATCAATTCGCGAGGGTTCCGGTGAGCGGGTTGGTGGCGCAATACGATGGGCCGGGATTGACTGAAGCTGGAGATCATCTGGCCGCGACAATGCGGCAGATTCTTACTCAGCGCCTTCTCGTGCGGGGATTCATCAATTACGACTTCGCGAAAGAGTATTACGCCGACTTTCTCCGTGACGTCCCCAAGTGGATCGCGGAAGGAAGAGTGAAATATCGCGAAGATATCATCGATGGCCTGGAGAACGCGCCACAGGCGTTTATTGGAATGCTCGCCGGCAAGAATTTCGGCAAACTTCTGGTCCGTGTCGATGTTGGGAAATAGACGGTGAGCACAATGCCGGCCGGCTGAAGGATTATTGACTGCCGAGTTGCTCCTTCAGCCGGTCTGGAGAGAGATGGCAGAACATCGGCGAAAAGTTCTGCTGCGGCGAGGCTTCGCCATTCTCTCCGAAGACGATGAACGGCTCCTGGGCGGTGGTCCATGCGTCCCAATGAGGAAGACCCGGACCATTGGGGTCGCCGGTCTTGGCGAAGTTAGTCCAGTAAGTCTGAATCACGTTCGATAGCTGGTGGTCAGTTGCAGTGAATGGCAGCCAATTGAAAGTTCGGGCTTGAAAGTTGTCGAAGACGTAAGGCAGTTCAAGCGCGTGGAATGCGCCAAGGTTTGCCTCGCCTGGGCCGGGCACAGAACGCTCAAAGCGATAGACGAAGGCATGCTGGCCAGCGCTGGTGACGAGCGCGGCTTCAGCGCCCATGGGACAGGCCATGACGATATCGTTGGTGGTCTGATCGACTGCGGGCGCGCCGTGGAGAATGATTTTCGCCATGTACGTGGCGACTGTGATGTCCGTCCAATTCCCGTAGAGGGGGCGCGTCTCATTCTGCATCAGCTTGATCTGCTTGCCGAATTCGGGCTTGGGAGCGGGCTGGCCGGACTTCTTCTGGGCTGCTTCGGCACCGACGCGGAATGCAGCCCACTCTCTCGCGTTCAACCCGACGAGGAGGTCGACTTTCTGGATGGCGCCGGAGGCGTAGGCCTTGGCCGGCGATTGCGGCAGGACCCAGCCGTCGATGACGGGCGAGTTGGGATTGTAGCCTGGGAACTGAGTCGCAATGAGACGGTTTTCGATTTCCGCAACCTGCGTGGCAGGCAGCTTTCTGAGAGCTTCAAGCTGCGCCCCGGGCTTGCCGCCGGCCGCGGCTCCGACGGCCACTGCCAGTGGCGTCATCTCGGAAGCGTTGCGTTCCCGGCCAAACCCAAATGCTGGGCCGCTCTCCGCGATGACACGCCGGAAGAGATTTGCGCTGAGAGGCGAGGCCATGAGAGTCGTGACATCAACGGAGCCGGCGGACTCGCCGAAGACGGTGACGTTGCCGGGATCGCCGCCGAATTGCGCAATGTTCTGCTGCACCCAGCGGAGCGCGGCTATCTGATCGAGGAGGCCGTAGTTGCCCGTACTGTGGTGCGGCGACTCGGCAGCAAGCTCGGGGTGGGCGAAAAAGCCGAGGGGGCCAAGGCGATAGTTGATTGTGACCATGAGAACGCCGCGAGTGGCCAGCGCGGCGCCGTCATAGCTGTCTTCCGCGCTGCCTCCGGCGCGATTGCTGCCGCCGTGAACCCAGACCATGACGGGTAAGGGAGTTTTCACCGGCCAATTGGGCGTCCATACGTTGAGGAAAAGGCAATCTTCAGAGAAGGCAACCGGCACGATGTTGTAGGTTTTTCCGTAAGCCGCAGCCAGCGGCTGAATGAAGTTGCCGATGCCCGCCGGAATCTGGACGCACGAACTGCCGAGCTTGGTGGCGTCGCGCACCCCGGTCCAGGCGATTGGCGGCTGCGGCTCGCGCCAGCGCAGGTTGCCCACCGGCGGAGCGGCAAAGGGGATTCCGAGGAAGACGGCGGTGCTGCCCTGCAAGGTTCCACGCAACTGACCCGAGGCTACATGGACGACGGGCCCGGTGACGGGCGGATGAGCCGGCGCACCGGCAGCAAAAGCGGCTGCAGCGAGGAAGGGAAAAAGAAGCAGCAAGGAAAGAAAGGCACGCACACTGGAATCGAGTGGGAGGCTGAAACGATTCCAGTGTGCTTTCGGTGCGAGGGCGGAGTACAAACCTGATGGCGATGTCATTTCCGGCGCCTACGCAGGGCAGGAGCAGTTATTGTTGCGATGATCAGAACGCATACCTCAACGAGAATTGAATCACTCTCGGATTGGTGCTCATGGATGTGATTTGCCCGAAAACAGCGGGAGAAGAGGCGGTATTGTTCGGACCGGCAAAATTCGGGTGGTTGAGAGCATTGAAGAAGTCCGTCCGGAACTGTACGCTGGCGTCTTCCTTCGGCCAATGCACCTGCACGCTCTTGCCGAGCGAAAGATCGATATCGGCCTGGTCAGGCTCCCGCAGGATGCCGTTGGGGGTGTTCCCAAAACCTGTGCCAATACCGTCGTCACCGATGATTGCCGGGGACGTGAAGCAAGCGCTGTTGATGTAGTTGTTCACTCTATGACTGATCGATCCCGCAGTCGATACATGGTTCTTGTCGCAACCCGGAGCGTAGCTCGCCCGATCGCCGTTAACGCCGTAAACGTTGTTGAGGTTGTTGTAGCCAATACCCGCCTGCTGGCCGTCCTGGACCAAAGTAGCGGTTGCAAGGCTCCACCCACCGAGCGTGTTTGCCAGCAAAGTATGAGACTTCGCCGGGCTGGGGAGAATATAGAACGCGGAGAGTACAAACCGCAGCGGCCGGATATTGAAATCCGGTCCGTATCCAGGGCTGTGAACGTGCAGATTGTTCTGATCGCCGCTGGGTGAGATTTCGTTCGACCCGATGGTAAAGCCCGGTACGGGGCTCAGCAATCGCGTCCAGGTGAAAGAAGCCTGATACTGCAAGCTCTGTCTGAATTTCTGCGTTAGCGATGCTTGCAAAGAGCTGTACCAAGCCTGGCCACCGGTTTGATCGTTCGTCACTGCCTGCGTTGTGAACCCTTGATAGGGTTTGCGATAGACGATGTTGGCAAGGGTGTTTGTGGTCTGGCCGCGAATCGGATTTGACGGAGAGGCCAGAGGCGCCTGATTGGCCGTCCTGTCAAAGACTAAGTGCAGGTCGCGTGCTCCGGCGTACGCGACGTCTAACACGGGGCCGCCCGGGAGTCTGGATTGCAGGCCAAGACTATAGTGATAGGTTGTGGGAGGACGCCAACCCAAATCCAGCGAATCTATGGAGTACTGGCTATCAGTGCTTGTCGCGCTTTGTGGAGTGTAAGGCAAAAATGCGGGGAAGTTCGGAGGAGCCGGGAAGGGATTGGCATCGCTTGAATTCACGTTCGCCTGTCCTGCCAGGACCACCCACGCACCGGTAGGATCTTCCGCGCACAATTGCAGATTCATCTGGGCCTCGGTCGTAGTGTGATACATGCCTGCGCCTCCCCGAAGAACAAACCGATCGGAGCCGGGCAGTACCCAGGCAAACCCCAGACGCGGGTTCCATGTATTCTGGCCCTGGTCATTGAGCACGGAGTTGTTATTCGCCCTTATCACTCCGTTGGGCAAGGGGATGCCGCGGTAATTGGCAGAAACCATGTAGCCCGCGACGCTGCCCGTTGGAGGTGGATTCTTATCCAGCTTGGCCAAATCCACATTACCCGCGCTATTGGCAGCTGCCATGTTGCCTATGCGCTCGAAGCGCAAGCCCAGGTTGAGCGTGAGCCGCTTCGTTACTTTGTAGTCGTCTTGAATGAAGGCGTTGCCCTGCCTGTACCGCCAGTCGCGATCGAGGTCCCCAAGACTACTGAATATCTCGTAAATATTGCTCCAGCCGCTGAAGCCAGCATTGGCTTGCCCGGCCAGAAAATCTTCCCAGGTCAGCGGAATAAAATAGGCCTCGAAGTTAAATTTCGCCATATCATCCCGCCCGAAGGTATAGCCGCCGCCGAAGGTGAACTGGTGCTTTCCCTTGGTCCAGGACAATATGTCATTGGCGACGTATTCATCCTGCAAAAAATACAACGCCGAAGTTGTGCCCGTCGAGAAGCCATCGTCGGCGATATCGATAAGGGGGAAAGCATTATCCGCCTGATACGCTCCCGGGGTGTTCATGCCCAGGCTATTGAAGGTAAACGCATTGTTGTAGGTCTGGTTCGACATCGACCTATGTAAACCGACCACGAATTGGTTGACTAACCTGGGGCTCAGGATGAAGGTGTCTGAGACCGAGCCCACATCGAAGCGCTCTGGCTGATAGAGTCCATTTCCTTCGGTCTGGAATAAGGTGGTCCACTCCATGTTGCTGGTCGCGCCGAAATAGCGAAACGCGATCTTGTTGCGGTCGGAGCGCAGGTAGTCGGCGTTCGCCATCCATTGGTCTTCATTGAAAAAGCCGGGCTGGCTTATAAATGCAGTGCCCCGAGTCTCAAGCGATGGATTGGAGGTGTCGATCGTCTGCGGATTGGGAATCATGTATTGACCGTTGGGCAGCTTCACGTTGAACAGCGCCACGGCCTGAGGAGCTATGGGTATGGAGTACGCATACGAGGCACCCGGGTAATAGGTAACCGTGCCATTGGCGTTGACTTGGCCACTGGATGGGCCGAGGTAGCCTTCATCGCCTGCGAAAGCTTTTCCCAATCCCGTTGCCGACCGGTCGTTGGTAAGGGGAGGAAGAAAGACTTCTTTATGGTTCGCTGGGTCTTGGGAATTGAGCTGCCTTGTGCCCTGCCAGGAACCAAACATCAGGAACTTGTTCCTGACCACTGGACCGCCGGCGGTTAAACCATATTGATTTTGCCGCAGAATGAGCCGCGGCTGGAGGTTAGCCTTCGCAAACCAGTCATTGGCGTTGAGATCTTCGTTCCGGAAATACTCGAACAGGGTTGCGTGGTATTCGTTGGTGCCGCTTTTGGTAATGACATTGACGTCAGCCCCGGCATTGCGCCCCGATGTGGCGTCGTACAGGGCTGTCTGCACCTTGAATTCCTGGATGGTATCGGGATTGGGAGACGGAACTCCCGCCGAGTAAATCCATGAACCCTGAATGTCGTTGATCGTGATGCCGTTCATCTCAAAGTGGTTGTCAGTCGAAGCGGCTCCCTGGCTCATGAGACTTCCACCCGCGGGACTCGCGTCCTGGCTGCCATTGCCTCTTCCGAGATCCCCCGCGTTGTTGGCCTCCTGGCTGACGCCTGGGTTCAAGCCGATGATCTGCGTGAAGTTACGCGTAACCAAAGGCAGGTTGGCCAGCATTGCGGAATCCGTGACGCGCCCCAATTCACTCGATTCGGTCTGCAACTCCACGCCAGCAGAAGCCACGGTAATCGTTTCAGTCACCGCACCCGGCGCCATACCGATGTTCAGTACCGTTGTCTCCGTCACGACCACCTGCACGTTCGGCGACGAGGCCATCTTGAACCCTTGTTTCGTGACTTCGACTGTGTATTGACCCGGGGGAAGCAGGGAGAATACATACAGTCCGTGGTCGTTGGATTGCGCCGCTCGAATGTAGCCAGTGGCCACATCCGTAATCTTCACCTGGGCACTCACCACCATTGCGCCCGTGGGGTCGGTGATCGCGCCGCTGATGGCGCCTGTTCCACCTGTCTGCGCACTTAGCAGCCCGCCGGTTGTGAATAGTGCACATGCGACGAACGCTACGAATGCGTAGAGGTAGGGGAAGGTAATGTGCTTGCGAGCGGATTGTATTTGCTGGGAGTAATGCATCTGTTTTCTCCTCTTCGAATCGGACCTCTCCGAATCCGGCCTCTCCGAACATGGCCCCAGAAAGCAATTCGCATACACTACAAAACGAAATGCAGGACGCGACAGGTCCTGAGCGGACATTTTCATGTCATTTACGGACACCCGGTGCAGAGAGAGAAAAGCCGACGTGCCTCGCATCTCTCGCACGCACCGAGTTTTTGGGGTAAAAGCGGGAAGACGCGCTATTTGCCGAGTTCAAGTGAAGGAAGAGGCGGTAGCCGATTAGATACGGGGCAGTGGGCAGACACGGCCTGGATTTGCTCTGCACCTTGCCGACCGAAGAGTTCAGCATCGGTGGAAGCACGGCTGTCGGCAAGGGTCTCGGAGTTGTATGGGGGATGACTCAGCTTGCTTCAGAGCAGATCCTCAGATGCCCTTGTGGTCAGGAATTCGCAGAATTCTCCTTCGCTGAGCTGGCTTAGAATCTCGGCGGCCCGCATGAATCGGCTGGCTTCGAAAGCGTCGATGCCGGTTGTGTTCCTGATTGATTCCAGGATCTTGGCGAGCACCGTCTGAAAACGCGCGGAAGTCACGCCGCGACCGTCGTCGAGCTTGGCGCCATAGCGAATCCACTGCCACAATTGGGCACGGCAGATTTCGGCTGTGGCGACGTCTTCCATCAGGTTGTAGATGGGGACACAGCCATTGCCGCGCAGCCACGATTCGATATAGCGCAGCGCGACTTCAATGTTCCGCTCGAAACCGAATTCTGTGATGCGCCCTTTAGGAATTTCGAGCAGATTCTCCGCCGTGATTCGCGAAAGCGCCTCAGCCGGTGGACGAATCTGATTCTTGCCGGGCATGTGCTCGTCAAAAACCTGCTGGGCGACCGGCACAAGGCCTGGATGCGCGACCCACGTTCCGTCGTGGCCGGCGCGGACTTCGCGCAACTTGTCTTCGCGCACCCGCTGCATGGCCTCCTCGTTGGCCTTGGGGTCGTCGCGAATCGGGATCTGCGCGGCCATGCCACCCATGGCGTGGATGCCGCGCCTGTGACAGGTGTGGATGAGAAGCTCGACATACGAGCGCAGAAACGGCTGATCCATCGTGACGTCGCCGCGTTGCGGCAGCATGCATTCAGCGCGGCCGCGAAACTTCTTGATAAAGCTAAAAATGTAATCCCAACGGCCGCAGTTCAAACCCGCCGAGTGGTCACGCAACTCGTAAAGGATCTCGTCCATTTCGAACGCCGCAGGAATGGTTTCGATCAATACTGTGGCGCGAATGCCCCCGGACGGGATCCCGGCGTACCCCTGCGCAAACTCGAATACCTCGTTCCACAACTGCGCCTCCTTGTGGCTTTCCATTTTCGGAAGATAGAAATAAGGAGCGGAACCCCGATCGAGAAGAATCCGGAAATTGTGGAAGAAATAGAGGCCAAAGTCGAAAAGCGATGCGGAGATGGGCAAGCCGTCGATCTCGAAATGCTTTTCAACCATGTGCCAACCACGCGGCCGAACAAAAAGAACCGCCGGATTCGAGTTCAGCTTATAGGTGCGGCCATCGGGCGACTGCCACTCAATGGTGCGAGCATTCGCGTCGCGCAGATTTCTTTGCCCCTCAATGCAATTGCTCCAGGTAGGGGAGTTGGCGTCTTCAAAGTCGGCCATAAACACTTTGGCCCCGGAATTAAGCGCATTGATCACCATCTTCCGTTCAGTTGGCCCGGTGATCTCCACCCGCCGGTCTACCAATTCCGCGGGAATGGGTGCGACCGTCCAGGAAGATTGCCGGATCGACTCGGTTGCCGACAGAAAGCAGGGGAACTGCCCGCGATCGAAAAGCTCCTGGCGCTGACGCCGCATTTCCAGCAGCGAAACACGCCGCGCTTCGAATTTGTGGTGAAGTGCCCGCAGGAATCTGCAGGCCGGCGCGGTTAGTACATCGCGCTGCTCCGCATAATGCGGATCGATTGGGTTCAACATCTCGATGACATAACTCATCTTCATAGCTCCTTGTTGATTGCGTTGCAGCGATCACGCGCTGGCAGGCTGTCCATCCGGCACTTCATGGTCGTAAGGGTCTTCGAACTGCGCCTCTTCCGTGGAGCCAGGTGTCGCGCGCGTGGAGAGATTGCCGGAGGCGATGGTTGTGGCAACCCGGTCGAAGTAGCCCGTGCCGACAAAACTTTGATGCCTGACTGCCGAGTAGCCGTACTTCTCCGCCATTTCAAATTCGCGCTCCTGCAACTCCGCGTAAGCCAACATGCCGATACGGCCATAGGAATGGGCCAGCTCAAACATGGAGTGGTTTAATGCATGGAAGCCGGCCAGCGTGACGAATTGGAACCGATAGCCAAACTCTCCGAGCCGCTGCTGGAATGAAACAATCTCCGGTCGAGTGAGTTTGGCATTCCAATTGAACGAGGGCGAGCAATTGTAGGCCAGCAACTTGCCCGGGAACTGGCTGTGAATTGCGCCGGCAAACTGCTTCGCATCCTCCAGGTTTGGCTCCGAGGTCTCGCACCAGATCATGTCCGCATAGGGCGCATACGCAAGGCCGCGCGCTATCGCGGCTTCGATGCCTCCGCGGAAGGTGAAGAAGCCCTCCACTGTTCTTGAGCCGGAAAGGAACGGCTGGTCGCTTGGGTCGCAATCGCTGGTGATCAGTTGCGCTGCGTCGGCATCGGTGCGCGCAATCAGGAGGGTCGGTACGTTCAGAACATCGGCGGCAAGACGCGCCGCGATCAGCTTCAGAATCGCTTCGCGCGTGGGCACGAGCACCTTTCCGCCGAGGTGTCCGCATTTTTTCGCGGAAGACAATTGGTCTTCAAAGTGAACGGCGGCTGCGCCGGCTTCAATGAGCGCCTTCATCAGCTCGAATGCGTTCAGATTGCCCCCAAAGCCGGCTTCTGCATCGGCCACGATCGGCAACATCCAGTCAATCGATTTGCCCCCTTCGGCATGGGCAATCTGGTCGGCTCGCAACAGCGCGTTATTGATGGCCCGGACCAAGGCGGGAACACTGTTGGCGGGATAGAGACTCTGGTCCGGATACATCTGCCCGCCAAGATTGGCGTCGGCGGCAACCTGCCAGCCGCTCAGGTAGATGGCTTTCAGTCCCGCAGCCGCCATTTCGACCGCCTGATTGCCGGTGAGCGCGCCGAGAGCGGCGACGTGGCTATCCTTCTGGAGCAGGCGCCAAAGCTTCTCAGCGCCCGCGCGGGCCAGTGAGTATTCAACGCGTACCGTTCCGCGCAGCCTGCGCACTTCCTCCGGGCTATAGGTCCGGGTAATACCGTCCCAACGGGGCGAGTCCCAACCATCGATGAATGCGGAATTCTCCATTGCGATCTCCCTGGGGCCTTATGGGCCGCGATCCAATGTTTCGTATTGAAAACCGAATTCTCCTGCCGTGCAATCCCTGCTCATCCGAATCGGACGAGCAGACAAATCGCATCGGTCCACGGCATAAAGCATCCGTCGCCATGACCTTGACCAGGATCTTCGGCTATTCTTGACATTCGGGTCCCTGAGCCAATCCGACCCATCGACCGGATTGACCCACCACGTTTGAGGCAGAGTCCATTGGCCTTGCGGCAAAGCACGATCGATCAACTGACGGCAGCTCTGCGGTTCCGGCGCATCGAAGAGGGCATCACCCTCATGGAGCGAATTGCAGACGATCTCGAAAAGATCGATGCATCCACAGAGAATCCCGGAAGCCTTCCGGTTCTGGTTGCACAATGGATCGATGCCGGCTTTCGCGACGCAAGGTTCCTGACACCTTTTCTGAACCGATTCAGCAGCGCGTTCCGAAAGCAAATGACGGTCGATCAATATCTGCAGTTGCGGCTTGCGGAAGGGTTCTGCGCGCTCGCGATGCGCCAAAGCGACGAGGCTATCCGCATTCTGGAACTCTTGATTCAGACCCGCCAGGATCTGGGCGACGCGAACAGACTGGCTCTTGCCCATTTCTGGAAAGGCCGGGCGCACCGGAAAAAGGGCGAGTACGAGAGCGCTCTCACACACATCGCGCGGGCCCGCGATCTCGCAACTGCTTCGGGCGACTTCGTGTTCCGGGCAATCATCCGAATTCAGGAGAGCTGGCTGCTTTTTCAAAAAGGCCTCGATAAGGAGGCGCTGCAACTTCTTTATTCATCCGAGGCCACGTTGAAATCCACCGACCACTACGTTGCGCTGGGCAACATCGAGTCGGCCCGGGGGCGGATCATCCGCCGATCCGGCGACTATGCATCCGCGCTCAAGCGTTTCGCCAAGGCGGTGCGCCTGTACGAGAAGCGCGATCCGCAACACGCCAATCTGGCGCGCTGCCTGGTGAACGCCGCATACGTGCGCCGCATCCTGGCGCTCGAAATCAAGAAGCGTATCGACAAGAGAGCACAATCGGGCATGGCGCGGCCACCCGGCGGGCGCGGAGATATTGAATCGCTGCGGGCTCGCTATCAGCGACTTTGTCACGAAGCATTGGAAAATCTGCGCACCGCCAGGGAGATTTACGAATTCCATGGAGATGAGGATGGGCTTGGCAACGTGGTGCTGAACCTGGGCTACCTTCATCTGGACCAGGGTGAAATCGACCGGGCATCGCAGGAAGCGGATAGTGCGTTCCGGATTGGATCCGGCCGGACCGATCAGATTCTGATGGCGCGCGCGCGCATTCTGGGAGCAGCTTGCGAAAATGCCCATGTTGAGGAGCAGACAGGAGAGCACGACGATGTCGCCGTCCATGCCAGCCGCGCACGGGAAAACAGTGAGGAGGCGCTCGCTCTGGCCCGGAGCACACAGAATCGCCGATTGCTGGCCGCCGCGCTGTTGGCTCGTGGAGCGACTGCCGCAAACGATTTTTACCAGGACTGGGAACTCGCGCGCACCTGCGCCGCCGAAGCGGCCACAAACATCGGGTCAGGAGAGAACGATTTGCTGGTCGAGGCGCTCGCGGACCTGAAAACCCGGATTGTCCAGGCTGCGGGCATCAACGATACCCTTCGCGCGTGGTCGGAAGGCATGCTCGGCGACAAGACGTTTCAGCAGATTGCCGAAGAGTTTGCCGAGATCGTGATTCCCAAGGTGTGGATGCGCGAAGAAAAGAAGATCGCGCGCGTGGCCGAGCGCCTTTCAATCTCTCCGAAAAAAGTGCGTCGTGTCCTGCGCAATGCGGGTTGGCGTTAGTTGTGTCAGCCGGACCATCGAGGCAGACGCTCGAACCGGTCGAACCGGAGAAAGCCACGGAAGTGCGGCACGATTTCCTGCGCGGCTCAGGGCAGCCCGGCGTGGGGCACGGCAACCCGCGTCATAAGGATGGAGGAGCGATGGTGTGCCGCGGCCTCGGTTTCGTCGAAGGTGGGCGCGGCACAGGCGAAGAGCGTTCGGCCGTCGTCGCCACCCAGCATGCAGGCGAACACGCACAGGCCGCCGGTGTTGAGCTCATCGAGGATCGCGCCGCCCTCGGCCACACGGATTAGGCGCTGGTTGCGGACGTCGGCGACCCAGACCGCTCCTTCGGAATCAAGGCAGATGCCGTCGGGCACGACGTCCGCCTCTTTGATAATCCGGCCCACGTCCGCCGACGCCGGAGGATCGCCGAAAGCCGCCCACGTGCGCCGGTTGGTCAGTGCGCCATCAGAGAGAGTGAAAGCGCTGAGACGGTTCGCGAACGTCTCGGCGACGATCAGAGTGCAACCGTCGGGAGTGAGCGCAGTGCCATTCGGAAAGACCAGCCCGTCGGCGGCAAGGGCGGCAGCACCGCCGGGTGCGACGGAGATGAGCACAGTGGAGCAGACAGGCGAGCCGGCAAAGAGGTCGAAACCGAAGTTGCCCACCCAGGCGCGGCCATCATGATCGACGAGCATGTCGTTGAGCTCGCCGGGCGCGAGCGCGGTCAGGTCGGCGTGCTCCTCGATGGAGCCATCATGCTCGCGGCGCAGGATCTTGCGATCGCGCATAGAGGTGATAAGCAGCCGGCCGTCGGGAAGAAATCCCAGCCCGGCGGGAAAGCCCGGGATACGCGCATAGGTTTCCACTGTGCCGTCGATCGAAACGGCGAGCACGCGGCGAGTATAGCGGTCGGTGAAGTAGAGTCTGCCGTCGCGCCAGCGCGGGCATTCCGTGAACGAGAGGCCGTCAAGAAGAGTTGTGAAAGCTGACATGGTGAGCGGCGTAAGTCTGCATGGCGCCTCCCATAGGTTAGTAGCACAATGGCCGCCCGCAGGGTGCCAAGAGGACAATCCATTGTCGTCATCTCACAACTCGCCAGGGAGAAAGGTGAAGCGGATGAACAGGTTAAGGATTCATATGGCCGTATAGTCACCATTTTGGGGCAGGTGCCGAGCCATTTTCAAGCTTGTTAACCCATTTTGTGAATGATCACGTCGGTGGATTCAATCGGTCGATGCAACACCATCTATTAGAACTTCTTCTATTGAAGGGATGGTGTTTATGAACCAAGTGAAGCGGTCGAGACTTTCCGCGGCGCAGAACCACGATGCTTACGCACATTGAACAGCGAAGGAGCCGGATTCTGGAAGACGTGAACAGTTCCCGGCCTCTGGCTGAGATTCTGGAGCAGATTACTGCGCTGGTCTCATTTGAACTGCGGGTTTAATGCGCGCGTCGCGCACAACAAGCTTCAGCTTGCGGATGGACCAGCAGGATGACCCATTCATCGAGGGTGGTACGCGAAGCCTTGATATATCTAGTAAATCGATCTTCGCAGTACGAAAAATACGACTATCGCTTCAAGATTCCTTCACGATAGGATGAGCTCGTCCAATTTCTTCCTCTAGATTATTCGCGAACCGTTTGACGTCGAGACCGAACCAAACATCATCGGGAGTCACGATCAATGAAGCTACCGCTAATAACAGTTTTATTAAGCGAGTCCTTGCAACGGGCAAGAACAGGGTGACTTCAAACCCGCAACATCGAATACGATGGATGCGCAATATCCGAGGGTCGACAAGCAGAAATGCTCTTTTTGAAGCCCGAATGATCCAACAACTTGAGGGCTCCGCGACAGCCTCAAGCACGATTCGAGCAACTACGAAGGGAGATGCAGTTTTGAAAGCGAAATCGGAAAAGGGTCATTTGTTTACGCGCCGCGAGGCACTGAAGCTTTCTGCAGCCGCTGGCGTGGGCGTTGCTCTCGCCAAAGACTCCCGCGCTTCAGACAGCACCAAAACCGGCGCCCATCAGGAGCCGGGCAACTGCTCCACGCCCCGCTCCGCGATTACCAGCACGCAATACGGCAAGGTCCGCGGTTTCCTCGACGGCGGTGTTTTCACTTTTAAAGGAATCCCTTACGGACAGAACACCGGCGGAGCGAACCGCTGGCTTCCGGCAAAACCTCCCGAGCCTTGGAAGGACGAGTACCCTGCCTTGATCTATGGGGCCAACTGCCCGCAAAACCTACACTCCTGGACGGCGATCGAACAGACATTCCTGCAGGACTGGGACGACGGCTACCAGAACGAGGACATGCTCAAGCTCAACGTGTGGACGCCCAGTCTCACCGGCAAGCGCGCCGTCCTGGTGTACTTCCATGGCGGAGGATACAGCTTCGGTTCCTCTTACGAACTTCCTTCGCAGGAAGGTGCGCAGATGGCGCGCTACCACGACGTCGTATCTGTAACCGTCAACCATCGGCTCAACATTCTCGGCTTCCTCGATGTTTCTGAGATCGGCGGTTCCGCGTACGAAGACTCCGTCAACGTGGGGATGACAGACCTTGTGCAGTCGCTCAAATGGGTTCAAGAGAACATTGCAAACTTCGGCGGCGATCCAGATCGTGTGATGATTTACGGCCAGTCAGGCGGCGGTTCGAAGGTAACCACTCTGATGGGTATGCCCTCGGCGGTTGGGCTTTTCCATCGCGCCTCAGTCCAATCTGGCGGCGGTGGCAATATTCCGGACAAAGCGCAACAGAGAGAAGTTGCCCGGCAATTGATGAAAGAGCTCGGGCTCGAACCCACCGACCTTGCATCGCTGCAAAGTATGGAGTGGTCAAAACTTGTGGCTGCCGGCAATGCGGCTATTACCAAGATCAATCCTCCGATGCGCGGCACGGCTGGGCCGTTTGCTCCAGGACCGCCGCGCGCGGGCTGGTCGCCTACCCTCGACGGCAAGATCATCAATGTTCGATCCTTCTTCGACGTTGCGCCGGAAGTGTCTAAGAACGTACCGATGTTGCTCGGCTCCGTGAGTGAGGAAGGCAACCAGATGCACAACCGCCCCACTGAAGAAGAGTGGCACGCCAACCTCGCGAAGGCTTATGGCGAAGACAAGGCGGCTGTCCTCGTTGCCGCATTGAAGAGGGCGCATCCGGAAAAGAGCATTCGCACATTGTCCTATATGTGCAGTGGCACTTTTGGTTTGAACAGCCTCTCCATGCGGAACAACATTGTGAAAATGGCCAAGTTGAAGCACGAGCAGAATCCAGCATCGGCCTTCGCGTATTACTTCACGTGGCA
Source organism: Acidobacteriaceae bacterium (assembly GCA_003138515.1). Lineage (GTDB taxonomy): Bacteria > Acidobacteriota > Terriglobia > Terriglobales > Acidobacteriaceae > Telmatobacter. Next base: position 26,939 of record PLGG01000089.1, read on the forward strand.
ATCGCCCATGTTGGAAGATGCCGGCGCCTGGCACACTGCCGAACTTCAATTCTGCTTCGACAACACCAAGCGTTGCGAGCAGGGCACGGGCAATACACCTGAGGCACAGGCGTTGGCAAAGAAGATGGCCTCGGCTTGGGCTAACTTCGCCAGGACCGGAAACCCCAGCCAGCCAGGATTGACCTGGACGCCGACTGACCCGGATAGCAATAGGACCATGGTCTGGGACAACGAACCTCGCATGGTTGATGATCCTGAGGGCGAGGTTCGGAAGATTTTGCTGAGCTGAGGAGGATTCACGAAAACACAAGAAACACTGGAGTGGAATCCAGAAAGGTCCACCCCCAGGACTCAGAGTATCTCCACCTCGCGGTTCGCTCCCAAAAGAGCCGCGAGGTAACTTTTTTCAGCGCTGGCCGAATCTATGTCTTTACAAACCATAAAGAACCGCACTAACCTTTCGCCGCCCATCGCAAGCCGGTCAGTCAACTTCATGACCAGCCGCATTATGTTTCCATAAAGTCGAGCCTCAGCGGATAAAGCCAGGCGGACGCGACCGCCGTGGATCACCAGGAGAAAGCTGGTAGGGCTCGAGCAGGGACGTGAATTCTCTCAACATCGAGCGCAAGGCAGGTATGTCCTGTTGACCGCTGCGCAGGATTTCCACTTGCCTGGTCGGCAGATTATGCATGGGCGCCAATTGAGCAGCCTCGAGAAGATTCGCCGAGACTTCGGCAAGGTCCAAGCCGGCCTCCCAATCCGGGTTTGGGTCTGCCAGCCACGCCTTGTTTTTCGTTACTGCCTCAGTGAGATGGTTCTCGCGATCAGGAACATCTTCCACCACATTCGATCCACGGTTGCGGAAGAAGCCGAGGAGCGCGGCAACGACGGACGGATCGCGAACCGTGCCATCCGGATAGAACACGCCATGCACCGTTCCCCAGTTTCCGGTGATCATCAACTCCCAGATGTACCATCCGACGTGGGCTTGCATATGCTCTTGGAGTGTGACGTCATAAGGGTTTGCACGCGCGATGCATCCGATCTCGGTATTGATCAGCGCCTTGTGTACTTGTTCCGCGTAATCTTTCGCTTTCGCAATGCTGGCGCGAATCCGCGCGCGCGTCGGGCTGTAGTTGTGAAACGAAAGCACATCCACGGCTTCGCCCATGGCGATCATGTTTTCCGCAAACGTCGCACCGATCGTTACCGGTGTTACGGGATCGAGCTCGTGGAACACTTTGGCCATGTACATCGCATGTTCCATGTGCAGCCGATTGTCGGGAGTGGGAGGCAAGAAACAACACTCGGGCTCGTTCTCCACATCCCAGATCGCCAGACCGGGTTCCTTCCCAATCGTGGCCACCAAATCGGCGACGAACGGCCGCGCGTTGGACCACGCAGCCTTATCCTTCCATTCGTTGAATTTGTACTGCATAGTTGGCATGACGCCGATGCCGCGTTCATGCGCAGCCCGCACAAAATCGAGGAGATTCTTTCTGAGGCCTTCTTTGTCTCTTTCCCAGGCCGCGTATGGGACGAACACTCGCACCTGATTCAGCTGCAGCCGTTTGGCGTAATCCAGGTCGCGTTTTGTGACCGCAGAATTGTATTGAAGCCAGAATTCCACGTGACCGATGGTTTCAGCAGACTGATAATTGAATCCTCTGGTACCGCCCAGGTCCTTGGGCACGCGGCGTTGTGCAGCCATTGGCAGAGTGAGCGTGGCAATCAGGACTGCTATTGCACAGCGATGAGTTCGCATTGATCCTCCGTATCGTTATAAGCCTGCTTTGATCGGACGGATTCTCTGTTCGATCCGGGGTTTGACCGTGAACATTTGGAGTCCCCGTCAATACGGCCGGACGTTCTGTGTAATGCCGGGCCAGGAGTCCGTTCGAAAGGGAGCCGCCGGCAGTCCTGCTCTATTGAACAGTGTTGCCTCGGGATTGGATTGCCAGGCATACCGGACCTCTCTTGGATGCCGTACTGGCGGCGACGAAACGACGACCGTATTGCCCTCGATGCGGGCGTCAGCCCAATACCACTTCCGATCTTCTCCGGCAATGGAGAACTCTCCCAGCCTGTCACCTTTCACCACCAGACCGCCGTTGGTGTGCACAAAATGCAACCGGATGAAGTCTGGGAGCCGGTCGACCGACTTAAGAATCGGACCCGAATCGACAACATGCTTCCCGTAGTGCATGCTCAGTGCGCAATAAGCCAGTCGCTGGCCTACGGGGAGCTTGTCCTTTGCATGAATGTTGTCAGGATCCCCTGTATCAATCGTCACGGCCAGGCATGAGTTGGGAACACTGGCGGATGTGATTGCCTGCGCTTCCCGAGTTTCCGCCCACTCGTCACCGTCGACCGGCGTTTCGCTGCGCTGCTTAAATCTGGGCAGGCTGACAATGTAAAACGGAAAATCGCCCTGTCTGAAGAGGTTTCGCCAATCGGCGATCATAGCTGGAAGAACCTTGCGGTACTCGTAGGCGCGCGTTGAATTCTCTTCGCCCTGATACCAAAGAACGCCCGTAATTGACAGCGGCGCTACCGGCTTTAGCAACCCCTCGTAGAGAACCGTCGGCATCACCGGCCAGTTTTGATAGCCGATGGGCAGCGGATGGGGCGGGCGGGCATCTACGCTCAGATGGCCCTTCCAGGCGCCGGCCAGCGGAATGTTGGTATTGTCGCCAAGCACGAGGTGCAAGCCTTCGGGCTTGCTCATGAATCCGCCATCGGGCTTGGTCTTCATAACGCGAATGGCGATGACATTGCGTCCGGGCTTGAGCACACCGGGGCGCATGAAATAGACGCGCGGGTTCTCAACCCAGGCGCTGCCGCCGGCTTCCTGCCCGTTGACCCAAACTGTGTCCATGCGTTCGATAATTCCAAGGAACATCATGGCCCGGCCCGCCGGAAGCGGATCCGGCAGGTCGATCTCTTTTCGGAACCACGCAAGCGCGGGCGTGTCGGGTACGCCTAGTTCCGCGAAGCCGCCAGGAAGAGTGACCGGCTTCCATGTGGAATCGTCGAATTCCGGCGCGGCCCAATTCCCCTTGAGCCCAATGTCGAACTGATCGTACCAATGCTGAATGTAGTTGCCGTATTCTGGCGCGCCTTCGGCAGCCAAGCGGTCAACTAAATCGAGCGGAACGTCGAAGTCCTTGAGCGGACGCAGTGCGTCGGCGCTGGTCCAGGCCTCCGCCGGTGTTCCTCCGACGGCATCCACGATCACGCCAATCGGAATGTGGACATCCTTCTGGACCTCGCGTGCGAAGTAATATGCGACTGCCGAAACCCGTGCTGCCGTCTCCGGTGAAACGACCTTCCAGCTTCCCGCAATCCAGCCCGTGTGATTGTAAGCAGGGTGTCCAAACAAGTCGAAGAAGCGAATATCGGGGTAGTTCGCCGCCTTTACTTCATCGGTGCCGTTGAGCGCACCCCCGAGAGGGACCAGCATGTTGGACTGGCCGCTGCACAGCCAGACATCACCCACCATAACGTTGTGAAACTCCACCGTTTGGTTTCCAATGATCCGCACGGTGTATGGTCCACCTGCCTTCGGCGGCCGTATCTGCACCTGCCATCGGTGGTCCGAGTCTGCAACGCCGGATGCGATCTTGTTTCCAACTTGCACGCGTACACGGTCCCCAGGTTCCGACCAGCCCCAGATGGTATCCACCCTGCCGCGCTGCAGAACCATGTCATCGCCAAAGAGCGGGCTGACAAACGGGAACGGCTTGAGAGCGGGAGGTGCGGGAAATGGCCCCTGCGCAAAAACGCTGCCCTGCTGCGACAGCAGGAGACCTGCCGCGGCGGCTACCAAAAGAACATTCTTGGAATTCATGGATTCAGCCTCATTATGATTGGCCGGCCGCTATGAGCGATGCGCAAGGAATCAACATCGGCTCAAGTACACTCCGCCTGGAACACACCCAAGTCATGTTGGCCCAACGGTCGAGAGAACGAACACATCGATCGTTATTCAGGTAAGTCAATTTGTCCTTCTATGTGGAGTTTTCCGGTCACTACCGGCATTCCTGTGTCCGGCTGGCCTCCACCGATGCTGATCGTGTAATCACCTTGGGCGATGATGGGATTTCCATCTTCAGTCACCATGCCAAGATCGCGGTCCTTCAACTCGAAGTGAACTTTCTGGCTTGCGCCCGGTTCGAGATGAACCCTCTGAAATCCGCGGAGAGCGATTTGCGGGGCGCCCTTCACATCGGGGAACTTGAGATAGAGCTGCACGACTTCATCTCCCGCGACTTTGCCGGTGTTGGTCACCGTCGCATCGGCGTCGACACGTTGCCCTGCAGCCACAGCCTGCGTGGGCAGGCTGAGATCGCCATAGCTGAAGGTTGTATAGCTGAGACCATGCCCGAACGGGTAGAGCGGCTTGCCGTTGAAGTACCGGTAGGTCCGGTTGGCCATCCCGTAATCTTCAAAGTTGGGCAATTGGTTGATGCCGGTGTAGAACGTGATCGGCAACTTTCCCGCGGGATTGTTTTTGCCGCTCAGCGTCTCAGCGACCGCGGCTCCGCCCTCTTCTCCGGGGTACCAGGCTTCGAGGACAGCGTTGGCGTGGTCGTTGATCCAGTTGACGGCCAGGGCACTGCCATTGATAAGGACCACGGCGAGCGGCTTGCCGGTTGCCGCCAATGCTTCGACCAGCGCTTCTTCCGATTGGGGAAGATCGATGCTGGTGCGATCTCCGCCGAAGAATCCCGGTTCCGTCACCGGCATTTCCTCGCCTTCGAGCTGGCTTGTGATACCCACAACCGCGATGACGGCATCGGCATTCTTCGCCGCCTCTAGGGCTCCAGGCGCAGGCGCGTCGTCCGCCTTGGCCAAGATCAATTCAGCGTGCGGCTTGCCGTCGGTGCTGCCGTAGCCGATGTTGAGGGCGATCTTCTGGCCCTTCTCAAAGTGGATGCGCCCCACGCCCGCGGAGAGTCCACCGCCGCCACCGAATGCCACGGCTATCTGCTTCCCGTCGGCTGTAAGCCTTCCGAAACCTTCAGCGCGAATACCGAGGATGAAGTCGCCCGACTCAGTCGGTGTCAGGAATCCCGACCATTGAACGCCGAACGTTTTTCTGCCGGCAATCTCCGGAGGCAAGTTGCTGTCGGTGAGCTTGACATTCGGTTCAGTGCGGGTGGCAATGGGCGTGGTGCTCGCCCCGGGGATCGGCCGGCCTCTCGCCATGCCTTCGTTGTATTCGGCCTTCAGGCCGGGCTTGCCGTCGGGAGTGGTAAGAATGCTGTCGGGAACAGGAACTCCATCGGTGCGCAGGAACTGGGTTCCGGGCATAAACGTGATGGTGGCGTTGGGAAACTCGGCATGAAGGCCGTCGAGGATGGAGACAATATGCGTGGGCTGGCCGGCATAATTTCCGAGCAGGGGACGAGTCTGGTCAGCGAGGGGACCGATGACGGCGATCTTTTTGATTCCCGGTTTCAAGGGAAGCAGACCATCGTTCTTCAGCAGAACCATGGACTCATTCGCGAGTTTGCGCGCCAGAGCGCGATGCTCGGCGCTGTCAAGTTCCTTCTCATCGATCTTTGTGTAAGGGACCACGTCCGGAGGGTCGAACATGCCAAGTTTTATGCGAGCCGTAAACAGGCGAATCAACGCCGTGTTCAGTGTGCTCTCGGGCAGGTACCCCTGTTGCACCGCATCGATGTAGGCCTTTTCGTCGGGATCGCCGAACCTCGAAGTGAACGTGACGCACTCGTTATCCATGCCTCTGATTACAGAAATGGCCACGCCTTGCGCCTGGGTCGGACGATAACGATGATTGGCCGCCACGTCGCGAACTGCATCGCAATCAGAAACCACGTATCCCTTGAAGCCCCACTTGCCGCGCAACTGGTTCTGCAGCAGGAACTCATTGGCGCACGCGGGTTGACCGTTAATGGCGTTGTAGGCGCACATCACGGAGCCGGCTTTGCCTTCCACGATCGCAGCCCGGAATGCAGGTTCGTAGGTATCCACCTCGTCGTGCTTGCTCACGTCTACATCCGCAAAGTGCCGCGTGGGCTCTGGACCGCTGTGCACGGCATAGTGTTTCGGTGTTGCGATGGCCAGGTAGTACTTTGGGTCGTCGCCCTGCAGTCCAGTCACATAGGCGACGCCCATGCGGCCGGTGAGGAACGGGTCTTCGCCATAGGTCTCCTGTCCGCGGCCCCAGCGCGGATCACGGAAAATATTTAAATTCGGGGACCAGAAATCCAGTCCTCCCATGATGCCGGTGTGCCCTTCGCGCACATTTTGTACGTGCTTGATGCGCCCCTCGATACCAATCTGGGTCGCCATGGTGTGAATCGCCGGTGCGTCGAAGGTCGCGGCCAGGCCAATCGGTTCGGGATACTCCGTAACGCCCTGGTTGATCACCCCATGCAGTGCCTCGCTCCACCATTGGTAAGCAGGAATGTTGAGCCGCGGAACTGCCGCGGAATTGTTCTGCATTTGCGTGGCCTTCTCCGCAAGAGTCATCCGGTGCACCAAGTCCGCAGCCCTCTGTTCCGGAGTCAAATTCGTGTCTAAATAGGGAGGAGCCGCCGCACCTTGAGCGAATGCGGGCTGCACTGCCAAAGCCAAGAAAAACAGTCCAGTTCCGAGGAGAAATCTTCGCATCTTGCAGTTGTACATCCTGAACCTCTAGCGTGCAAAATCGGTCAAACCGCATAGTAATTTGGGAGAATCTCGAAGCGATAGTCGCATTTTTTCCTCAAATGCATCGATTTGTTAGATATATTGGGAATGATGCGCACCACCCTCGATGAATGGGAGATTCTGCAGGCCGTTGTTCAGTTGGGCGGCTTTGCGCCAGCGGCCAAGCAGTTGAATCGCTCTCAGTCGACTATCAGCTACGCGATCGCCCGCCTGCAGGAACGGATCGGCATTAAGCTCTTTGAGACGAAGGGTAGACGCGCGCACCTCACCGAACTCGGGCGCGTCTTGCTCGCCGACGTCGAAGCCCACCTCGCCGGTTTTCACCAGGTCGAGCAGCGCGCCCATTCGCTCGCGTCCGGCGGCGAATCCGAAGTGCGGCTCTCGGTGGACAGCATCTATCCAAACGGCCGCCTCTTTGCCGCTTTGGCTGAGTTCGCCCACCGCTTCCCCTACGTTCAAGCGAAACTCCGCCAGAGCACGTTCCTTTCCGCCGATTCCGAATTCTCCGTCCACAGCGCCCATCTCTGCATCACAGGTCTTGTCTCCCGAGAGTTCTTCATCAAGCCCATTCTCAACATCCGGATGATCGCAGTCGCAAGCAGGAATCACCCGCTCCTCGCTGTCAAACGCAAGCTCAATCGCTCCGACCTGATGCAGCATACACTTGTTACCATCGAAGGCACAGCATCGGGAGCCCTCAAGCATCAGCCGCGAGTTCCGGCTCAGCGTGTTCTCATGGTTACCTCTATCGAGGCGGCCATTGACGCCATTCGCAGCGGCCTCTGCTTCGGTTGGCTTCCGAAGTATCGCATTGAATCCGATCTCAACGATGGTGACCTGGTCCCTCTTGGCATACCTGCCGGCGGCACGCGTGAGGTCCGTCTCCATCTCGTCTGCAAAGACGTTAGCTCTCTCAGCCGCGAAGTGAACGTCCTGGCTGACCTGGTCGGCTTCAATCGCGACCTGGAAGAGGTCTAATCTCCCAGTGTCCCACGTTCCCTGCTCCCAAATCCGATGGTGATGGCCCTTGTTTCTGATCTATCGATCGATTCGATAAGGATCAGGCGATTTCTTCGACTTGCCCCTCTTTGCTTTCTATCTGTATATTCGAGAATTCCCAAGTGCGAGCGGAGATTGACGACTGTACCGCGAGCAAAATGCAGCAAAGCGTTGCCCGGCCGTCAAGGCGCCTCCGTCCTGCCTTGCGGCTGCAGGAACTTCAGGAGGTAATTCTGTGCGTTGTCGTGGTTTCCTTTTCGGCGTCATGGTCACGATTCTCACTTTGCCCGCCCTCGCTGCCGACAGAATTCAACTTTCCGTCGACGCATCGAAGCCAGGCCCGAAGATCGATCGCAATATCTTTGGCCATTTCGCAGAGAATCTCGGCCACGGTCTCTACGAAGGCATCTGGGTCGGCCCCGGCTCGTCAATCCCAAATACCCGAGGAATCCGCAACGACGTGGTCGCGGCACTGCGGGAACTTAATGTGCCCAACGTCCGCTGGCCCGGGGGTTGCTTTGCGGACCAATACCACTGGCGCAAGGGAATCGGACCTCGCGACAAGCGTCCCGCCACCGTGAATTCGGCATGGGGCGATGTTATCGATACGAATGCTTTCGGCACCGATGAGTTCATGGATTTCATCCAGCAGATCGGGAGTACGCCGTATGTGTCCATCAACGTCGGCTCCGGCACGCCGGAGGAAGCTGGCGAGTGGCTTGAGTACATGACTGCCGCAGCGCCCACAGCTCTCGCCAAAGAGCGAGCCGCCAACGGCCATCCCGAGCCCTACAAAGTGGGATTCCTTGGCATCGGCAACGAAAGCTGGGACTGCGGCGGGGCGATGACGCCCGATTATTACGTCAGCCTGATGAAGGTCTACAGCCGCTTTGTGCTCAATATGAATCCCGCACAACGTGACAAGGACAAGATGCTCAAGATCGCGGTGGGTCCTGGGACACCCAACACGGAGTGGACCGAAGCCGTGATGCAAGCATGGAAGAAGCACACCTGGGCCTGGGATATCAATGGTGTTTCACTGCACTGGTATACGGTACCCAACGGCTGGCCACCTTCGACCGCCTCGGAGAAGTTCGGGCTGGACGATTACGACAAGACCCTTAAGTCCACGCTATTTATGGATGAGTTCTTGCGCAAGCAGGAAGCCGTGATGGACAAATACGATCCGGAGAAAAAGGTGACCTTGAGCGTGGATGAGTGGGGAGCGTGGCATGCGCCGCTGCCTGGCTCAAATCCCGCATTTCTCGTTCAGCAGAACAGCATCCGTGACGCCATTCTCGCCTCGCTCAACCTGAACATCTTCGCCCGCCACGCCGATCGCGTCCGCATGGCCAACATCGCTCAAATGATCAATGTTCTCCAGGCGATGATCCTTACAGATAAGGAGAAGTTCGTCCTGACCCCAACCTACTATGTGTTTAAGATGTACGTCCCATTTCAGGACGCGACCTTTATTCCCGTTACCTTCGATGCCGGCTCCTACACGCATGGCGGCATATCATTGCCGCGCATCGATGCCATTGCCGCAAGAAGCACGGACGGAAAGCTGTTGCTTGAGATCACCAACCTTGACGCGGAAAACCCCGCCTCCATCGATACAGACCTGTCCGGCATAACGGCAAAGTCGGCGACGGCAGAAACATTAACGGCCCCGAATGTCGACAGCATCAACACTTTTGAATCGCCCGATGTGGTTGTACCGAAATCGGCAGCGGTGAATATTCACGACGGCAAGCTCTCGCTCACGGTAGAACCGAGATCGGTCACTGTCATAGCAATCGAACAGTAGCCAAGTTTTCGAGAGGGTCCAGATGAAAACAAAGAAGCGGTTCCTTGCATTCGCAATCACGCTTGCCATCGCGCCGGGATCGTGGCTCACGGCGCAGGTGAAGACGAACGTTCCCGACGTTGTCCCCGGCGCAAAGCCCGTCACGGTTGAGCAAATCAAGATCCACGGCACAGCTCTCGAAGGCAATCTCGAGGGAGACGCGGTCGACCGTGACGTGATCGTCTTCCTGCCGCCGAGTTACAGCAAAGACAAGCATCGCCGCTACCCGGTGGTCTATGCCCTGCACGGCTACTCCATCGGCGCCGAGCAGTGGAGTCACGAGATTCATGTGCCGCAGACAATCGAAGGCGCGTTTGCAAAAGGCGCGCAGGAGATGATCGTCGTCCTGCCCGACTCGAAGACCGTCTACAACGGCTCCATGTATTCGAGTTCCGTGACCACGGGCGACTTCGAGCGTTTCATTTCGCACGACGTGGTCGAATACATTGACGCACACTACCGCACGATTCCAGAGCGCACCAGCCGCGGCCTGGTAGGCCACTCCATGGGCGGCTATGGTGCCTCCCGCATCGGAATGAAGCATCCCGATGTCTTTGGCGCTCTCTACATCATGAGTCCCTGCTGCATGTCTCCGATGGCTGGTGGCGGACCAGGCCCCGCCGATCAAATGAAGGAGCGAGCCATAGCCGGCGAGAAGAAGGTTGCGGGGGCCAAGTCCCCAGCCGACCTGGCAGCTCAGTCGCCCGGCTTCGGCGCCGCCCAGTATGCAACTGCAGCGGCGTGGGCGCCCGATCCTAAGAACCCTCCGCTGTATTTCGACCTGCCAACCAAGGACGGCGTTCCGGATCCGGAGATCGTGGCCAAATTTACGGCCAACTCACCGCTGGCCTTTGTCGATCAGTACATCGGAAATCTCAAGCAGTACCGCGCCATCTCCATGGACGTGGGCGATCAGGACGGCTTGCGCATTGATGCCGGCAAGCTGCACGATATCTTTGACAAGTACGGAATTGCGAACAACTTTGAGATCTATCCGGGCACGCACACGAGCGCCGTTGCAGATCGATTTCAAAATCACGTCATGCCGTTTTTCAGCAAGAATCTCTGTTTCAAAGCAGGTTGCCAGTAATTAGATTGCGCAGGAGCACCACCATGATGGATCAATCGCGTCGCAACTTTCTCAAAACGTCCGCGGGCACCGCCGGGCTCTGTATCGTCGGCTCATCGGCCATCGGCCAGGTCCTCACGGCCAAGGAGTCCGAACATCGTTCGCGGAACCTCGAGCCCCTCCCGCTCGCATCAGTTCGTCTATCGCCTGGCATCTTCCGCGACCAGGAAGAGATTAACGCGCGCTACCTCGACTCGCTCGCCGTCGATCGGCTCTTGCATACATTTCGAATCAACGCCGGCATTTCCTCCAGCGCTACGCCCTACAAAGGCTGGGAAGATCCGACCTGTGAGCTGCGCGGCCACTTTGCCGGAGGGCACTTTCTTTCTGGCGTTGCTTTGGCCTACGCAGGTTCTGCAAATGGCGACTTGAAGAACCGCGGAGATGAACTTGTCGCTGGCCTCGCGGCGTGTCAGCAGAAGGTCGGAACTGGCTACCTGAGCGCTTTTCCAGGTGACCTCTTCGAACACCTGGCGCAGGGCAAATCGGTCTGGGCGCCTTTCTACACCTATCACAAGATCATGGCCGGACTGCTTGATATGTATCTTCTTACCGGCAATGCGGACGCGCTCAAAATCGCCGAAGGCATGGGTCAATGGGCTCACGAGTACTTCGTGGGCATCAGCACCGATCAGCGTCTCCACATGCTGCGCACCGAGTACGGTGGCATGAACGAAGTGCTGGTGAATCTGGCCTCGGTCACGAAGAAGGATCGCTACATCGAGACGGCCCACCTGTTCGAACAGCCCGCCTTTCTCGATCCGCTCGCCGCGCGCCGCGATGAGCTTCAAGGCCTGCACGCAAACACTCACGTTCCCAAGATCATCGGCGCGGCGCGCATGTATGAGGTCACGGGCGAGCGCCGCTATCGTGACATTGCTGAATACTTCCTGGCTGAAGTACTCGCCGCCCGCAACTACGCGATCGGCAACACGAGCCTCGACGAACACTGGACCACGCCAGCGGATCAGCTCAAAGGCACACTGGCATGGACCAATGCAGAGTGCTGCGTGGCTTACAACTTGATGAAGCTCCAGCGCCACGTCTTCAGTTGGACGGCCGACGCGCGATGGATGGATGCGTACGAGCGCACTCTCTTCAACTGCAGGCTCGGCACACAAAACGCAAAGGGCCTTAAGCAATACTTCTTCCCGCTCGCAGCCGGCTATTGGCGCGTGTACAACTCACCAGAGGAATCGTTCTGGTGTTGCACCGGCACGGGCGCCGAGGAATTCGCCAAGTTTGCGGACACGATCTATTTCCGCCGTGGCGGCGACCTCTACGTTAACCAGTTCATTCCGTCCACCCTCGAGTGGAAGGAGGAGGGCCTCGTCGTCGAGCAGGTCACGCAGTTCCCGCGCGAACAAGGCACGACGCTCAAAATCAAGTCCACACGTCCGGTTGAGCGCACCATTCACGTGCGGATTCCTGGCTGGACGACTCGAGATGCCGAAATAAGAATCAACGGCCGTCCTCTTGAAGCCATGACCGATCCTGGATCGTACCTCGCCATCCGGAAGACCTGGCAGGATGGGGACACCATCGCCATCGCCTTGCCAATGGAGCTTCGCCAGGAGCCGTTGCCGGGCGATGAGTCCATCGCTGCTGCCCTATACGGACCGCTCGTACTTGCCGCCGATTTCGGCGCGGCTCCAAGTGACGAATCATACCGAATCATTCACAGCGGAGAAACAGTGCCGAAGAAATTGCCCGCGGCGGATCCGCTGCCGATGGTCGACGCAGATCCAGGCGCGGAGACAGAGCAGTGGATACAACTCGAGTCGAAAACGGATCTGCGATTCACCGCACTTGGACCGAGCCAAAAGCACCAACTGATGCCCATGTATCAAATAGGCGATCGGCGCTATTCCGTCTATTGGCAGCTGCGGAGCCCGAAACAGCAAAGCTAGCTTCCGCCTGGGGCGACAAGAATCGCTGGTCCGGCATCAGGCAGCCCGGAGGGTTTCATTCCGAACTTCGCGAAGTCGCGTCGCCCGGTGCGCAAGAAGTGTGCCGGGAAAATAGGAATCACTTAGACGGAATCGATAGGGAAACTCGTCGCGCCAATCGTGGCATCGTGCGACAATACCCCCAACTCAAACCTCGGTCTTGTGGTGCCGGTATCTGGAAGTCGCCTACCCGGAAATTGCTATTCGGTAGGCACCGACAGGCGTGTCGGCCGATGTTTCACTCTGCGTTCAAACGCCGTACGGTCCAGGAATGGCACTCAGCAGCGATCCACTTGAGCCAATAGTCGCCTTCGCGGACAGTCGACCAAATATCGCTACGCTTGAATCAACGTCCCAGAAAGACATTGGGTTTCCAGACTCCTGCAAGTAGACTGCAAGCAGGTGTTGCGTCGACCGATTGAATCCACCATCTGTCGGTCGTAATGTGGCGGCAACGCGCGGCCCAGGGACGTTACAATCACAGTTTCCGGTTCGCATCTAACCGATTGGTGAATCTCTTGTTTTAATAGCGACCGCACCAGAGGGATGCGGCAGACCGGAGAACGGAATCGACGGGGAGTTGGGCTTTTGACGATGGAGTTCCACATTTCGCGGAATGCGCGAGAGCGATACGGTTTCGCGGAGTCCCTATTCTCCTACAACGGCAATGTGATTCTGGCCAATCTGCCGGCGTGCCGCGATTTTGCGCACCGGATGAACCAGGTGCGCGATGTGCAAAAGCATCCGGAGCTGGCCGTGCACGCCGGACAGCTCTTCGCCATGGGGCTCATCGACGAGGCCAGCCACGTGCTGATGGCTCGCTACCGTGAGCAATTCGATCCCCAGGTGATGACCGCTGCGCTCGAGTGGTTTGGCGCACAGGTGGGCACCGACAACCTGGAGAAGATGCTGCTCGTGTTTGTCGAGCATTTTCCAGGGCAAAGCGTGATGCGCGGCGAGGTGTCGCCGGCGCAGTGGATTGCGGGCGAGACCGCGGGAATGCCGCACCGCGCCGCCGCGCTTGAAGAATTGCTTCTGCTCTGGTCGGCGAATCGCAATGAGGCGTTCAAGCCGTTTGAGGAGCTGTTTGAGGACCGGCCGCTGGCGGAAAAAACCGTCTACAAGGAAGTGACCGCGCAGATGCCGGAGTATTTCGCCACCCGGCCGCTGATTCCGCTGCCAGGCGCTCAGGCGATCAGTCTGCTCGATTTGCTTCGCGCCCCGGCACTGCGTTCGCCAAGGTCGCTCAGCGATCAACTGGAGATCATTCGCCAGCTTTGGAAGCCGTTGATTGGCGACGCGCTGGAGCGGTTCTTGCTGATGGCGGCGGAGGTTCTTCGCGAGGAGGAACTGGCCGTCTGGGCGCAGTTCAACCCGCCGGGAACGCGGCGTGGGCCGCAGGAGTGGCCGTCGTTTGCAAGCCATGCCGAGGTGCCGACCTTTGGCGATCCGCAGCACGAATATGAGAGATTCTCGGCCGACATGGCCTGGATGCCCGGCGCGGTGCTGATGGCCAAGAGCACGTACGTGTGGCTGGCGCAGCTGAGCCGGCAATATGGACGGCATATGGGGCGGCTTGACGAGATTCCCGACGAAGAATTGGCTACGCTGGCTCATCGCGGCATCAATTCTCTGTGGCTGATCGGTGTGTGGGAACGCAGCCGCGCGTCGAAGACCATCAAGCAGCTCTGTGGAAACCGTGAAGCCGTGGCCTCGGCCTACTCGCTGTTCGACTATCGTATCGCCGACGATCTGGGCGGCGAGCCGGCTTACATCAACCTCCGCGACCGCTCCTACCGGCACGGCATCCGTTTGGCCAGTGACATGGTGCCCAACCACATGGGCATCGACTCGCCCTGGGTGATCGAGCATCCCGAGTGGTTTATCTCGCGCTGGGAATCGCCCTATCCGGCCTATAGCTTCAATGGCCCCGATCTCTCGCACGACGGCCGCGTGGAGATCAAGATCGAAGACCACTACTACGAGCAGACCGATGCCGCGGTTGTTTTCCGGCGGCGCGACAAGGCGACCGGAGAAACGCGCTACATCTATCACGGCAACGATGGCACCAGTTTTCCGTGGAACGATACAGCGCAGCTCGACTACCTGAATGCGGCGGTGCGTGAGCAGGTGATTCAGACCATCCTGCATGTGGCGCGCCTGTTTCCCGTGATCCGTTTCGACGCCGCGATGACTCTCGCCAAGCGGCACTTCCATCGGCTTTGGTTTCCCGGCCCCGGATCGAGCGGCGCCATCCCTTCCCGCGCCGAATACGGCATGAACCAGGCAGACTTCGACCGGGCGATGCCGCACGAGTTCTGGCGCGAGGTGGTCGATCGTGTCGCAGCCGAAGTGCCCGGCACGCTTCTGCTGGCCGAGGCGTTCTGGCTCATGGAGGGTTACTTCGTCCGCACGCTGGGCATGCATCGTGTGTACAACAGCGCTTTCATGATCATGCTGCGCGACGAGGACAACGCCAAGTACCGCTCGGTCATCAAGAACACGCTCGAATTCGATCCCGACATCATGAAGCGCTATGTGAATTTCATGAGCAATCCCGACGAGCGCACGGCGATTGACCAGTTCGGCAAGGGCGACAAGTGCTTCGGTGTTGCGGCGATGATGTCCACGTTGCCCGGCCTGCCAATGTTCGGCCACGGCCAGATCGAGGGATTCACGGAAAAATACGGTATGGAGTACCGCTGGCCGAGGTACGAAGAGAACCCCGATCGCTGGCTGGTGGAGCGGCACGAGCGTGAGATTGCGCCGCTGCTCAAACGGCGCTGGCTCTTTGCCGAGAGCGGCAACTTCCTGCTCTACGACTTCTTCGCTCCCAGCGGCTCGGTAAATGAGGATGTCTTCGCGTATTCCAACCGCAACGGCGGCGAGCGCGCCCTGGTGGTCTACCACAACCGCTACGCCAATGCGCACGGGACGATCGATTTCTCCGCCGCGTATGCCGACAAGGGATCGGGCCACCTTCGCCAGCGGCGATTGGGCGAGGGGCTGGGGTTGAGCGGCGACCGTGGCGTGGTGGTTGCCTGGCGCGACTCGATAACCAGCCTGGAGTATCTGCGCCGCGCCGAAGACTTGCTCGACCGCGGCCTCAGCTTCGATCTTCACGCGTATCAGTGCCGTGTGTTTCTCGATTGGCATGAGTTACACCCGACAGCGCAGCAGCCGTGGGACAGGCTCTCGGACTGGCTGAATGGGCGCGGCGTTCCCAATCTCGCCGACGAACTCGTCAATCTGGAACTGAAGCCCGTGCACGATGCGCTGCGCCAGCTTCTGGATCCGGGCGTTGTGCGGCATTTCGCCGATATAGCCGAGCATCCACGCGCCGTGGGCGCGGAGCGAGCGAAGAAGATCGAGCGGCAACGGAACGAATTCCTAAAGCAGGCATGGGCGCGCGGCGAGACTTTTCTTCGCGAGGCTCAGACGGCCTACGCGGCGAGGCTCAGGGCGGAGAATCAACCGGCACTCGACGGCGAACCGTCCGCAGCCTCATCGCAGGCGCCGAAATTCATCGAGTTGCTCCGCGCGGCCATGCGCATGCCTCAGGTCGAGGCGCTGTTCCCGTCTCCGTGGACCGCTGCGGCCCGCCGCATGTTGCCCAGTCCAAGCCCGCAGTTCACGGCAACGGAAATGTGGGGCCCGGTGCTGGCCTGGTGCGCGCTCCAGTTGCTTGCCGAGTGGATCGATGCGGCGCATCCCGAACGGACTGCGCTCGATCTCTTCGATCGGCTTCGCCTGCGCGAGCCGTTCGCCCATGCGCTCGCCGCGCTCGGGTTTGAAGGTGAGGAAGCATGGCGGGTGGCAGCGCGGATCAAAGTGCTGCTGCTGGCCAGCGCCGGCGTCGGTAAAGCGCAGGAAGCGGCGCCTGCGGCCAAACCCGTGATTCGAGCGGCGGACGCGCCGGCGAAGCAGGTGGTCCCGCCAGCCCAGCCGGCGGCCGCGCCCGAAGCGTCGTCAGCTCCCCAAGCGTCTCCAGACTTCGTCGAGAAGGTGGCGCTTGCTCCCCCGCTATGGCTCGATCCAGACGTGCGCTGGCTGTGCGGAGTGCATGAGGCAGAGGGGCACTTCTACCTGATCCGTGAGCGCTACGAAGAGCTTCTCTGGTGGTTGCTGATGCCCTCGCTGCTGCGCCTCGCGGGCGAATCTGCCCCGAGCCGTTCTGCTGTGGAAGAGTTGAGCAAAACGGTCGCGGCGGCACTGGCGTCGGCAGAAGCCGCGGGTTACCGCATCGATGCGCTGCTTGGCGCGAGCGAGGCAGTGGTCATCGGCGAATCGCCGCAGCCGGCGCAAGAAATGAAGCCGCAGCCGGTGCAAAAGAAGAAGCCGCGAAAGAAGCGGGCGCGCAAACCCAGGAAATAGCGCCAGCGAAGCCGTGCCCAGAGGCGCCGTGCCCAGCGATGCCGCGCCTCGATAAGTCCGCGCTCCCGGTCCGGACTCAAGCCGGACCGAACTGCGGCACGTCCATCCTTCGTAGCGCATAAATTGCTTTGTCACAGTCGAATGTGATGTCAGGCACATCCGACTGTCCTCGGGCAGGTTCAGAGTTCCAACCGGACAATCTCCGGGGAGAAGTCGTGTGGGCTCAAGTGTGCCTGGGCGGGCCGAATCGAGCTGGACGGCCCTTCGGCACGCAGATTTCTTGGGCTTTATCCTTTATTTTGTTCCTTCTCTCCGAGAGTTCGTGCACATGCGGGAAGGCCCGGTGAGTTGTGTCTGCGCCGGGCAGGGCAGGGAGGGAAGATGGCCAATGCCACCCACGACGTCGCCCGTGAAAGTCTTGAGGATCAGGAACGCCTGCTGATCGATCAAGCGATCGCAAAAAACGGGAACCAGCCCGGAGCACTGCTGGGAATCCTGGAAACCGTTCAATCTGCCAACGCACACAAATTCCTCTCCATGGAGGCGCTCCGCTACATCGCGGAGGAGACTGGCGTTCCGCCGGCCCGCGTCTACAGCGCGGCGACATTTTTCGCTCTCTTCAACCTTGAACCGCAGGGCGACAACGTGATCTGCGTATGTCGCGGCACCGCGTGCCACACGCGCGGCTCCCGCGACCTGCTGGACAAGCTTTGCCTCGACCTGGGAGTGGGCGATCACGAAGCCGACGAAAACAGCGAAGCCGACAAGATGGCGCTCACCACGCCGGATCGCCGCTTCACCATTCGCACCGTTGCCTGCTTTGGCCAGTGCGCGCTGGCGCCGGTAGTCGAAGTGAACCATCACATTCTGAGCCATGTGAATGAGCGCACTCTGCAGCGCGAAGTGAAGTCGTTGACCCAAGGGAGGAAATGATGCCGCGCATTCAGGATATTGGCGCCTTCAACGCGGTGCGCGAGTCCGGGCTTGCCAAGCTCACGCCGGCCGTTCCTCGAATCACGGTTGGCATGGGAACCTGCGGCCGTGGCAACGGCGCGGAAGAGGTCTTTCACGCGCTCAATCAAGTCATTCAAGGTGGCGGCCTGGATGTGCTGCTGGCCAGTGTGGGCTGTTTCGGTTCCTGCTTTCAGGAGCCGCTTGTCGGTGTGCGGCTGCCTGGCAATCCATTGGTGATCTTGCGCCGGGTGCAGGCCAATGATGCCGGACGAATTCTGGAGGGCGTCTCCTCGGGGACCCTGCCGCAGGATCTGATTTACTCGAAGATCGAGGAGTGGGATCACATCACGGCGCACATCCGTTACGGCCAGGGCTACCCGGACATCCCTTCGTGGAACGCGCTTCCTTTTTTCAAGGGCCAGAAGAAGATCGTCCTGCGCAACTGCGGCCTGATCAGTCCTTCGGATATTGAAGAGTACATCGCTGTCGGCGGCTACCAGGCGCTCTACAAGGTGCTGATCGACGGCCGCACAGACGCGGTGATCGAGCAGATCAAGGCCTCGCGGCTGCGCGGGCGCGGCGGTGCTGGTTTCCTCACCGGCAATAAGTGGGACTTTCTGGCCAAGGCCAAAGGCGACGCAAAGTACATCATCTGCAATGCCGACGAAGGCGATCCCGGCGCTTACATGAACCGCAACGAAATCGAAGGCGATCCGCACTCGATGCTCGAGGGCATGATCATCGGCGCCTACGTGATGGGGGCGACCGAAGGCATTGTGTATGTCCGCGCGGAGTACCCGCTCGCGGTGCGCCGGCTGAATCGCGCGATCGAGCAGGCGCGCGAGTACGGGCTGCTGGGAGCGAACATACTTGGCCGCGGATTCAATTTCAATATTGAGCTGGTGCAGGGCGCGGGAGCCTTCGTTTGCGGCGAAGAGACTGCGTTGATTGCCTCGCTTGAGGGCTTCGCCGGGCGCCCGCGTCCGCGTCCGCCCTATCCTGCGCAAAAGGGGTTGTGGGGCAGGCCGACGAACATCAACAACGTCGAGACCTGGTACAACATCGCGCCCATTATCACTCGCGGGCCGGCATGGTTCGCTGAGACGGGAAGCGCCAAGAGTCCCGGGACCAAGGTCTTCTCGCTTGTGGGCAAGGTGCAGAACACCGGCCTGGTGGAGATGCCGCTGGGTACGCCGCTCAAGAGCTTCATTTATGACATCGGGGAGGGCGCGGTCGCGGGCCGGCGCGTGAAGGCCGTGCAGACCGGAGGGCCGTCCGGCGGCTGCATCCCCGTGGAGATGCTCGATACCCTGGTCGACTATGAGAGTCTTGCGCAGCTCGGCTCCATCATGGGTTCCGGCGGCATGGTGGTGATGGACGAAGACAACTGTATGGTCGACGTCGCTCGCTACTTCATCGAGTTCACACACTCGGAGTCGTGCGGCAAGTGCGTGCCGTGCCGCGTGGGCCTCAACAAAGCGCTGCGCATCCTCAACGCCATCTCCACGGGCAGCGGTACCGCCGAGCACATGAACCTGCTCGACGAACTCGGCCGCATGATTCGCGATTGCTCGCTGTGCGCACTGGGCCAGTCCGCGCCCAACCCCGTGCTCACCACCATCCGCCACTTCCGCGACGAATACGAGGACCATATCGTGGCGCATCGCTGTCGCGCCGGCGTCTGCCAGGAACTTGCGCTCTCGCCGTGCGAGAACAGTTGCCCATTGCGCATGAATATTCCGCGCTTCCTCGAGCTTTACAGCGAGGGCCGGCTCGACGACGCCTTCGAATCGGTGATTCTCGACAACCCACTGCCCGCCTCGACCGGGCGCGTGTGCCAGCACCCCTGCGACAACCGCTGCCGCCGCCAATCATTCGACGAGGTGGTGAACATGCGCGAGGTGCACCGGCTGATCGCCGACTCCATCTACCAGTCGGATCATTTCGACAACATGCTCAAGCGCATTCAAGACCGCAAACTCGCGCCGACAGGCCGCAAAGTGGCCGTGGCCGGTTCCGGGCCGACGGGGCTAACGGCGGCGTTCTATCTCGCCATGCTGGGTCACGATGTGACGGTGTTCGAGGAACGGAATGAAGCCGGCGGCATGTTGCGCTTCGCCATCCCCGAGTACCGGCTGCCCAAGGCAGTGCTGCGCCGGGAGCTCGACCTCATCGAGGGCGTCGGCGTGAAGTTTGTCTTCAACACGCGCGTGGGCTTCGATCTGGCGCTCAACGATCTGGCTTCGCGCTTCGATGCCGTCTTCATCTCCATCGGAACGTGGAAGGAATCCTGGCTCTACCTGCCGGGAACCGAGCTGAAAAACGTGCATCCGGCTTTGCCTTTCCTTGAAGCGGTGGCGCGCAGCGAAAAGGTGGCCGTCGGATCACGGGTGGCGATTATCGGCGGCGGCAACGCGGCCATTGACTCCGCGCGCACCGTAATGCGGATGGGCGCGCAGGCGACAATCCTTTACCGCCGCGAGCGCAAGGACATGCCGGCCATTGATGAGGAGATTCAGGCCGCAGAGGAAGAGGGTGTGCGCTTCGTCTTTCTTGCCGCGCCGCATCGCATCCTTGGCGGAGCCGACGGCAGCGTAAAGGCCATCGAGATTGTGAAAACGCGCCTCGGCGAGTATGACAAATCGGGACGCCGGCGGCCGATTCCGACCGACGAGGTGCAGCGTTTCGAATGCGACAGCGTGATCCTAGCGGTGGGCGAAACATTCGACATGGATTTCTGCCGCGCCTCCGGCCTGGAACTCAAGGAGGAAGGCACGATTGTCGTCGACCGCTTCACCTTTGAGACGAGCCGCGCCGGTTTCTACGCCGGCGGCGACGTGATCACCGGCGCCTCCAACATGTCCAACGCCATGAGCGGTGGCAAGCAAGCAGCGCGCAAGATCGACGAGCGCCTGATGAGCCAGAAACAATCGGGCGTCCCAAGTACCGACCGGTGGGATCAACTCTTGCCCGCGTTCGAATACAGTCATCAGGCGCCGGGAGAGCCGAGCCTATCGTGCCGTCACGCCGCGTCTTCGCTGCCCGCCGGCAGCCGCGCGCGCTCCCAGGAAGAAGTGGTCACCGGACTCAGTGCGCAGGAGGCGCTGGAAGAGTGCCGCCGCTGCCTGCGTTGCGACTTGCGCGGCACACCGGGAGCCGGTTAATGCATGGTTGGCATCGCACGAATGGGTTGCCTCATCTTTTCCGCACGTTTTGTGGGAAAGGTGGAAAATCGGCACAAACGAACACGGGCTTGAGCCCTTTGAGCGAAAGTCGGTAGGTAATGGACACCAACGTCAAAGCAACCAAAAACGTCTCCCTCCGCATCGATGGCGAGCTCGTTGCCGCTCGCGAGGGAGATTCCATCCTCGATGCGGCGAGCGCCAATGGAAAGTACATTCCAACACTTTGCTACCTCAAGGGCCTGAGCGCGGTGGGCGCCTGCCGGCTATGCGTGGTGGAACTGGCCGGAACCGACCGTCTGCTGCCCGCCTGCACGACACCGGTACAGGAAGGCATGTCGATCAAGACGACCTCGGCTCGGCTTACCCTCTATCGGCGCATGGCCGTCGAACTTCTGCTCGTTGAGCGCAACCACATCTGCTCGTCCTGCGTCTCCAACGGCCACTGCGAGCTGCAGTCCATGGCGCAATCACTGGGCGTTACGCATGTGCGCTACGCCTACAACAATCCTCGCGTGGCCGTCGACATGACGCATCCGCGCTTTGTGCTCGATCACAACCGGTGCATCTTGTGTACGCGCTGTGTGCGCGTTTGCGCCGAAGTTGAGGGCGCGAATGTTTGGGAGGTTTCGTCGCGCGGCATCTACTCGCGCATTGTGAGCGACCTGAAAGACGACTGGGGCAAGGCGAGCAACTGCACAGCCTGCGGTAAATGCGTGCAGGCCTGCCCAACCGGCGCGCTCGCGGAAAAGGGCTTTGCGGTCCACGAGATGGTGAAAGAAAGCGAGCAGGTGAGCCGCCTGGCCACGCGACGGACCGGATCAGCAAACGGGGCGCACTAACCACCGGCTCGGCACCATAGTCTGAGGGTGCCCCCGGTCCCTCCGCCGCGGCGGATGAGACCCGGGAGACCACAAGCCTCAACCCTCGTTCCCGCGCTCCCCGTAGTTGGGTAGTCCCGTAGTCCCGCAGTCCCCTCGCTCTCCGCATTTGTCCCAACCGGCTCGGCCCCGTAGAATGACCAAAGGGCCGACAGGTACGCCCGCACGGCCCCCCAAAATCGATGAGTGAACAGGAAACAGAAGCTTATCCTCACACGCAGCCCGTTTCGCAGGCGTGGGACAGAATCGAGCGGGCGCGGCATCCCCAGCGCCCTTATCCCATGGATTTAATCGAGCGAATCTTTACGGACTTCAGCGAAATTCACGGGGATCGCGCCTTTGGCGACGATGAAGCCATAGCCTGCGGCATGGCGCGCCTGGGCGGCGAAGAAGTGATGGTGATTGGCAACCGCAAGGGCGGCAGCACCAAGGAACGAGTGCGGCGCAACTTCGGCATGCCACATCCCGAGGGCTACCGCAAGGCGCTTCGCGCCATGAAGCTGGCAGAGAAGTTCGTCCGGCCAGTGATCACCTTTATCGACTTGCCGGGCGCGTATCCCGGCGTGGGAGCCGAGGAGCGGGGCCAGGCTGAGGCCATCGCCCGCAACCTGCGCGAAATGGCGCGGCTGCGCGTGCCCACCATTTCGATCATCAGCGGAGAAGGCGGATCGGGCGGGGCGCTCGCGCTGGCCGTGAGCGACCGTGTGCTGATTCTCGAGAACGCGCTCTACTTTGTGATTACTCCAGAGTCCTGCGCGGCCATCATGTGGCGCGATGCGGCACACAAACAGTTAGCTGCAGAAGCCATGCGCATCTCAGCGCCGGAGGTCGCCGCGGTGGGCTGCGTGGATGAGATTATCGCGGAGCCGCCGCAGGGCATCCACGTCGACCGCGAGGCCGGGATGGGAGTGCTGGGATCGGTGATCAGGAAGCATCTGGCCGAATTGAAGGCCATGCCCGTCCAGGGACTGGTGACTGCGCGGCAGCAGAAATTCCGCAACATCGCCCAGTTCTATACGCAAAGCTGATCTACACGCAGAGCTGATTCCCCAAACCTTCTTACGGTCGACATGAAAGTCATCGCGGTAGCCATGAAGCATGAACGAGTGAATATGCGCGGCGAACGGTGCGCGGCCGGTCCGGCCGGGCGCTGCGGACAGATTGTGCGCCGGAGGCGGGCATGAACCAACCCGGCTATACCGGCGGCCGCTTGCGCGCGTACCTGCAATTCCTTGGCGCGCTCATCTATTTCTTCTTCGCGCGGTCGCTGGCCTTCCATGGGGCTGAAGGGCTGGCCGGTGACGCCTGGTTTCCGCTCGCGGAACAGGCCATGCTCGCGTTTCTGCTGCTGGTGGGCTTCGCGGCGTTGGGCTTCTGGCTCGATCGCCAAATCCGGCCCGTCAGCGAACAAGGTTTGCCGCGCCGCCAAGGCTGGCTGCGCGAGGCGGGATTGGGGCTGGCAACCGGGTGGGGTTTGGCGCTGGTCTGCGTCTTGCCCTTGATGATTGTGGGCGGCATTGCCATCACCGTCTTCATGCAAACTTCAGCCTGGGGCTGGCTCGTGGCCGATGCGGCGTTCTTTGCGCTAGCCGCGCTGGCGGAGGAGATCGCCTATCGCGGCTACGCCTTCCAATGCTTCGTTCGCGCGGTGGGGCCGGTGGGGGCAACGCTGGGATTTGCCGCCATCTACGCGATCGTGCAGGCCCTCGCGCCGGGCTCCAATCGCACCAGTTTCATCGTTTCGCTGGCGTTCAGCCTTTTGCTCTCTACGGCCTACTTGCGCACGCGCGCCCTTTGGGTAAGCTGGGGCCTCAACTTTGGCTGGAAGGCAAGCAGGGCGCTCGTCTTCGGACTCGCGGTCAGCGGCGTCAGCAGCCATTCGCCCGTCGTGCAGGGCGATCCCATGGGACCCTTCTGGCTCACCGGCGGAGCGTTTGGCCTCGACGGAAGCTGGCTGGCGTGCGGTGTTCTTCTTCTGGCGCTGCCGGTCGTCTTTCGCATCACGCGCGATCTGGACTTCCGCTATAACGCGCCGGTCATTGTCGCTGCTGGAATCCCCGTCGATCTGGATGCTGCCGCGCGCGCGCAGCACGAGGCGGCCATGGGCGCGGCCGCGCCCGCAGCTCCCGCGGCTCCCACGCTGGTGCAGATTGAGACGAAGGCCGGCGAGCCAGGAACAGGGAACAGGCAATAGTCCGAAGTTCCTGGCGGATTTGCCTTTTCTCCCTTGTTGGAGCTAAGGTTTGCGTATTGGCATTCGCAACCATGGGAGGTCCCCATGAACCGGCGTTTCCCGGCCCCAACGATCGACCCCGCACCGCGACCAACCGCAATCGGCAGTCTGCGCGGAAGCTTGCTCCCGGCTGTGGCTGGCTGCGCGCTCGTATTGCTGCTGGCCGCCGGATCGGCGCGGGCACAAGTCATCACCGTCGATACCGGTGGCGGCAATGGCCCTGTTGCCAGCGCTGGGCTGGTGGACCGGCAATTCAGGCAGGTGACGCCCACTCAAGTGGATTTGCCCAAGACCGAGATCGACCCCAAGACGCGGATTCTCCTGGAGCGCGACATGCAATCGGAGCAGGGATTCGCCAACCGCCCGTTTCCCCGCGGCCACAAGGGCCTGACGCTCCAGGCCAACGGCAAGCTTGAGCCGGCCGGAGTGGACTATTTAAACATGGTGGTCAACGATGGGCTCTCCGCCAAGCCCGGCACTCGCGTGGTCGTCACCGACATCAAGATCGGCAAATCCAAAATCACTCTCGACTTCGACGGAGGGCCTGACGCGAAGCACCGCTTCCTGCGCCACATCCAGATCAGCGCGGGGCCTGAGATGGGCGACCCGGACTCGGACCCTTCGCTCATGAACCAGCAGGGCGATCCAGCCGGTTCTCGCGTCACGCTGGTGTTTGCGAATTATGTTCCCGTGCTGACGTCGGCGCAAGTGAAGGCGCTGCTGGAACCGCTGATTTCCTTCGACGTGAAGACGCCCGTCCAGGCCTACACCGATACGCTGCCGACGGCCCTGAAGGATGCCATCCTCGACCACAAGGTTCTGGTGGGAATGAACACGGACATGGTGATGTTCGCGAAAGGACAGCCCAGCAAGAAGTCGCGCGAGATGGATGGGCAGATGCCGTTTCAGGAGTGGGTCTACGGCGTGCCGCCCGAGGAAGTTGATTTTGTGCGCATCAACGGCAACCGCGTGATCCGCGTGGAGATTGCAAAGGATGGGCAGCCGCTCGCCATCTTCACCAGGGACGTGGTCTCGCCCATGCTGATGGCCGCAGGAACGCCGGAGTTGGCCTCTACACCGAACACGCGCACGGTGCGCGAGGGCGATGTGGAGACCGATCCCAACAGGCAAGAGGCCGCTCCGCCGCCGAGCCTGCGCAATCCCGGCGAAACATTGCCCACCAACAACGACAGCACGGGCGAGATGCGCCCAGTGCAGTTCCCCAAGCCGCATACTGACGATGTGCCGGGCGCCAATCCCGACGAGCAATCCAGTGCTCCGCCAGCGGCCGCGCCCGCTTCTCCAGGCCAGACCGCGCCGCCGGCAAGTACGCCCGCGCCGAGCCCGTCCGCTACGCCCAGCCAGTCGCCGCAGCCCGGCAATGGCACGCAGCCGGTTCCGGCCAATGCAACGCCGTCCGATGGCGGCAAGCAACAGCCGCCAGCGCCGTCGAATCAGTTGGTGTCGGCAAGCGCGGCGAGTGCCGTGGTGAATTAGCAGGTCAGCGCGACAGCAAATTAGCGATACGGCAAGTCAGCGAGTGAGTTCGCTGCGGCGGACAAATTTGCGAAAAAGGCCGCGCGCTTTGTGAGCTCAAAATCAAAAACGACAAAAACGAGAATGCGAGACTGTGAAACTGTGAAACT
>PLGG01000058.1 GCA_003138515.1 Acidobacteriaceae bacterium
AACGAGGGAGCAAGGGAGCGAGTGAATCGATGAATGAGTGAAGAAGTGTACGAGTGAAGAAGTGAAAAAGTGAATGAGTGAAGAAGTGAATCGGGGAGCTGTTTTTCGTGGACCGTGAGATGGCGAGGCAGTGAAAAAGTGAACGAGCGAACAAGCGAACGAGTGAATGAGTGAAGAAACGAATCGTGGGTTGTGAGTCGCGGACTAGCGGTCGGAACTGGCGGGGCAATTCGCCGGCACTTTGAACCGGAAACATCTTTCACGAATTGAGCATGGACATGACCGACGACACTTCGGGCAGCGGGATCAGCGCAGGTGCGTCCGCCGGGAAGAATGTCTGAACTCAAGCTCATGCAATGAGTATGCGCCGGAAGGCGGAAATAATCGGCAAACTTGGTGAGAAAAGTGAAAGAGTGAAAGAGTTAATAAGTGATTGAAATGGAGGTGGTTATAGTGAATTCGGCGCTCGCGAATCGGAGGAGGGGGCTTGACAAGGTTTGGGTGAGGCCAGGAGTCCGGAGAAAACCACGCGGAACGTCCAGTCTGTCCCCGGTTGTCGTCCCCGGTTGTCCGGTTGTCAATTTCAAGATGCCTAGCTAAAATATTTATACAGTGCTTAGCTGTTTCCGTGATATCATGCTTGGCATGGAAACCCAGCGCGCACTTACCCACTCGGAACGCGGCTCTAAAGGCGGGGCATCTAGGGCTGCGAATCTTTCAACGGAAGAGAAGAAGGCTCAAGCCCGTCTAGCCGCGGAAACTCGGTGGGGGGCAGACCTTCCCCAGGCGACGCACGATGGCCCGCTCCCCATCGGAGACGCAGTGCTAGCCGCCGCCGTACTCCCGAGCGGAAAGCGGGTACTGAGTCAGGCGACGTTCTTGAGGGCACTTGGAAGATCACGCAGCCCGAAGGCCGGAACGGGCGTGTTAAGCACGGTCGGCGCTCTCCCGTTCTTCTTGCAGGCAGACGCGCTTAAGCCATTCATAACAGATGATTTGAGAATGTCGACCACCCCACTCTTTTTCCGGTTTAAGAGCGGACGGCGAGCAGTGGGGTATGACGCGCTGTTATTGCCAATGGTTTGTAGAGTTTACAAGAGTCTGCACGCATCGCTGACTGAGCGGTTGGCTGGGTCAGACGAAGCTGAGGTCGCACGAGCGCGCCGCACTTATGAACAGTACAAACACATCATTGCGGCTTGCGCGGCTTTGGAGAGCGGATTCGCGCAGCGCGGCATCATTGCCCTCGTTGATGATGCGACCGGCTATCGAGGGGACCAACTCAAAGAAGATGTACTGCGCGTCATTTCGGCTTATATGTCGCCTATCTTGATCCCGTGGACGCGGAAATTTGAGCCGGAGTTTTTCGAGGAAATCTACCGCCTCCACGGATGGGAATACAAACCCGGAAATGTGAAGCACCCGCAGTACACAGGAAAGTTCATTACAAAGTATGTCTACGAGCCGCTGCCTCCTGGCGTTTTGGAAGAGATGAAGACCAGACTCCCGAAGAACGAAAAGGGAAATCGGCGCGCAAAGTTATGGCAAACCCTTAGCACCGACACTGGACTTCCCCATCTCGATAGGCAGATTGATGATATTTACCTGATGATGCGCCTTGCGGACGGAAACAAGCCGGAATTCGAACGGAGCTTTGGGAAGATTTTCGGTAAGCAGCTTCAATTGCGTTTAGAGGTCCTCAAGCAACTGCCGGAGCTGACGGCTTGACGCACCGCCAGCCTTGCCTCCCAAGGCCACCACCGAGGCAGCAACGCGGTGTAAGGACGTTCCGATGCCGGGCTGAAATCTTCCCACTCGTTCGAAAAGCCGGAGAACCAGGAAACCTCCCGTCCGGAACCTGTGAAGAAATTGTGCCCAAGTTGCTTCTTGCGGATTTCGCGTATGTGGGTACACTCCGGTTGTGAGCACACCGGCATCATCTCCCCGCCTGGTTTCGATTGATCGTTCTCAGTTGCTGCTGCGCACTGTGGATGTGGAGCGGCTGATCGACGAAGATCATCCTGTTCGTGCCATCTGGCAGTTGGTAGGACGGCTTGACCTTGGTCTCTACTATGCCGAGATTGCTTCGGTCGAAGGGCGGGCCGGGCGCGAGCACACCGATCCGCAGTTGTTGATCAGCCTGTGGCTCTACGCTTACAGCCGGGGCATCGGTTCGGCGCGCGAGTTGGCCCGCCAGTGCGAGTTCGAGCCTGCGCTGGAGTGGCTGTGCGGTCTGCGGCCTGTCAGTCACAAGACGCTGTCGGACTTTCGCTGCGGCCACAAGTCGGCGCTCGACGATTTGTTTAGCCAGGCGCTGGGCATGTTGAGCGCCGAGGGGCTGATCACGATGGAGCGAGTCACGCTGGACGGCACCAAGATCAAGGCCAACGCCGGTGGCAACAGCTTCCGCCGGCGGGAGAAGCTGGAGGCGCATCTTGCGCTGGCGCGCGAGCAGGTGGAGCAGATGAATGCGCAGGCGGCGAACGAAGAGAAACTGGCGCGGCGTCAGCAGGCCGCGCGGCGCCGTGCGGCCGAGCAGCGCGTCAGCCGGCTGGAGGTTGCCGTGCGCGAGGTGCGGCGGCTGCAAGAGGAGAAGAAGCACGATCGGGCGGCCTTCGTGGCACGCGCCTCGGCCACCGATCCGGAGGCGCACGTGATGCGCAACGGCGAGGGCGGCACGGTGCCCAGCTACAACGTGCAACTGGTGACCGACACCGCGCATGGTTTCGTCGTCAACGTGGAGGCTACCACCGACGCCATCGACTACCGCCAGATGGAGCCTGCGCTGGAGCGTTGCAAGCGTACGCTTGGTCTGCCGCGCCAACTGGTGGCCGACGGCGATTACACCAATCATTCGTCGGTGCAGGCTGCGGCCCACAGTGGCGTGGACTTCTACGGCTCCTGGCAACAGAGCTGGCGTCCTGTGGAGCGCGACGCGCAACGGCGTCGGGGCCGATTCCTGGCCGGCGCGTTTCCCTACGACGCAGAGCGGGATTGCTTCACCTGCCCGGCCGGAGAAACGCTCACCCATCACGCCACACTGACCCGCGGAGCGGGTGGCGTCTCCCGCGTGTACCGCGCTCCTAAGACCGCATGCCCGCGTTGCCCGCACCGCGACGAGTGCTCCTCGAAAAATGCCCGCCCGGACTGGCGGCGCTCCATCACCCGCAGCGAAGAACCGGCCGCAACCACCGCCTTCAAGGCCAAGATGCAAACCGGCGAAGCGAAAACCATCTACTCCGAACGCTCCCGCACCGCCGAGTTTCCGCACGCCTGGATCAAAGAGCGATGCGGACTGCGACAGTTCCGCTGCCGGGGAAGGCTGAAGGCCACGATGGAAGCCACATGGGCCTCGCTCAGTTACAACCTCTCACGCTGGTTCGCCATACGACGAAGCCGAAGCAATGAACATGCGCTGGCAATGGCCTGAACCGCTCACGACAGAGATGCGCCCATCAGCTGGCTGCGGGGGCGCGATGTTTAGTGCATCAAGCCAAGCATGGGGTAATCCTAAGAGCAAGGCACAGGAGAGCGGAGGCGAAAGCAATTTCTTCACAGGTTCCTGTCCCCGGTTGTCCCCGTTGTCAGGAGAGGCGGCTGCCGGTGGGGCATCTTCTAATTTCGGAAGATCGCGAAACAAATGTCTTATTCTTCTCCATGAGCGCCTCGTCGCGTTTGGAGACTCAGGAGTCCAAGTCGCCTCTTTGTTGCCTAGGAGGATGGTTCAACCAATTGTCTGACATACTGATCCCAACGGAAGGCCCGATCAATACTTGACGCATCACCTATGACCTGGGGGAAAACCGATGATCACTGATCGCTCCATACGATTGGCAATGCTGTTCGTAATTGCACTTACGACAATCGCACTCAACGCCCAAGATTTTCATGCCGTGTCTTCTGAGATCGCGCAGCGTATTCTTGCCTCTGGTCGGAAAACTGTGGCTGTAACGGATTTTACGGATCTCGAAGGCAGGCCGACTCAACTCGGACGTTATCTCGCCGAAGAATTCTCCACATCGTTGCTTTCAAATGCCAAGGGGTTCGAAGTAATCGATCGGACTCACTTGGGCAGCATATTGCAGGAGCACAAGCTAGCCACCACGGGGCTGATTGACCCCACCACAATCCGGAGACTAGGCCAGATCGCGGGTGTCGAGACCATTGTCACCGGGACCATGACTCCATTTGAGGAGTATGTCCACTTGACTCTAAAAGTGCTTGACACGGAGACCGCACAATTGGTTGCGGCAACTACTTACGATGTACCGAAAACAAAGACAATCAGCGACCTGATTGGGCCGGAGGAGCCTGTCGCGTCGAGCGTAGCTAGTTCGACGAATGAACAGAAGGGGACGCAGCCAGATACTCCCACGAAGATGCCGCCGGCAGTTAGTAGCGACGAGATCTCATTTACTCCGAAGGGCTGTCGCAATACTGGGAGCAGCACAACGTGTTTTTTCAGTATTACCAACAAAAGTGAGGCTGCTCATCATGTAGCATTCGAGTGGATGACGTTCTTGGTCGACGACCAAGGTAATCAATTTCAAATGCCACGAATTACGTTTGGAAGTGGTGACCTTATCCCCGATGTTGCCATGAACTTGTCAATCGAAACACAAGGCAACGTGCCAAGCTCATCGAGGGAAATGAATGCCTCACTCTCGTACCAGATTGACTGGGGTCGCAAAGAAGGGAAAGTGATGATCCGAAGCATTCCGATTTCACAACGGTGAAATATGCGCCTATATATTGAGAGATTTGCGATACCTCTCCTTGCGACGGCATTTTTTGGCATCATCACTGGCCAACTCAAGCTTCAACCAGAAATTCGCGTTTCCTGCGCGGTCTTCATTGGCGTATCTGCCTTAATTGTGGCCATTCTTATCGATAGGAATCGCGGGGATGGAAAGCTGGATAAGCCTGGTTTTCCAGTTCTTACTCTATTGGCCGTGGCGGTTGCATCGGGGGCAATTGGGTGGCTGATTCACAATCGCAACCCTGACGCCCCCCAAGAAATCCCGGCCGCGACGGAGACCCGTTCGCCCAATTCACCGACGGAATCACAGCCAATAGCCGTTACACCGACGTCGTCCCACAGCCCATCGCCAGGGGAACCACAGAAAGGAGTTGACGTACCGAGGTCCGCGCCCACTCCAGTTACCGAGAAAGAGGCGCATTCGGCCAGATCCCTTGAATTGCAGAGCAAGGCCAACGTGCTCAAATACATCAAAGCTCCAACTCGGTCCGGTCACACTGGCAATGCTTGGACGGTATTGATGTTTGGTGTGGACGGCAGTGATTATCCAGTACTTCGCGCGCGCGTAGAGTTAACTCTTCAGAAGAATGGAAGTTCTACACCTCATATCTTCACTAATTACATTGATCCTGACGAATACAAGGACCTTTTCAATGCTGATGTTTTAACCATCTCCGTCTTACGTGACTACTGCGATGGTGTCGTTCTCGGTAGGATTAGATCAGCCACGTCATCGGACGGACAATTTGACGGACTTTATGATACCCGTCTCACTGCCGAAGTGAAGCTGGTATCGACCGCTGACAGCATACCTCATGAGTTCAGTGTGGAAGAGAGTGGAGCTGGCTTTAGTGCAGAAGTGTCGATGTCGGAGGCCGAAAAACGCTTATCCGACAGGCTCGACATTGAACTCTCGAAGTTTTTACAAAGGTGAACCGCCCTGAAGCCATTGTGCCGAAAGCAAAGACACAAAACGAGCACAGGTAAGTTTTCGGATCCGCAACATTTCCTTGGAATGATCTAAAGTCGCGTGTAATTCGATGTGGTTCATAGTACTTGCGCTCTGTCACGGCAAAGGCTACAAACGGGGCGGATTGATCCCGACTAACGCCGGGGGGAGGGCCAGGGATCAGCGGGCGACTTCCGTCAATATCTCGGTATTCTTGCTCATTTGGGCGGTGCGCTCGATCTTGTCCCAGTTGAAGGGCTTGCCGTCAATGGCACGCTTGAGTGTTTTAAACAGGACAATCGAAAACACCTGCCGATAGGCGAAGCGTTGCAGCCAGATGTGGAAGAGCAGCCAGCCGTCGCCTTTATTGGCGGGATGCCGACGCTCGAGCGAGAAGGCGGCCGACGAGGTGATGAAGTCGATGACCAGAAAGCCGAGGAAGTAGACCACGAGCTTTTCGAAGCTGGCCGCGGAGGCTGCTTCGGGGTGGTAATGGCGGTCGACGAGGAAGTTAACGACGCCGGCCAAGAACATGATGTCGATGAAGGGCGAGACCAGCGGAAGGAACATCTGGAAGATGAGAATGTTGGGCAGCGCGAAGAGGCCCATGGCCTTGTTGCGGACAAAGGCGGCGCGATGCTTCCAAATGGCCTGCAAGGTTCCGAAGGACCAGCGGAAGCGCTGGCGCATGAGGCCTTTGGCGTTGATGGGCGCCTCAGTGTAGGCTAAGGCGCGGTCCTCGTAGTCGACCCTGAGTCCCTGTTCGAGCAGGTTCATGGTCAGGTCGGCGTCTTCAGCGACTGTGTTGAGCGGATAGCCGCCGGCCGCTTTGACCGGCGCGGTGCGCCATGCGCCGATGGCACCCGGCACAACGGTGACGACGTGGAAGAGGTCGAGGGCGCGGCGCTCGAAGTTCTGGCTGGTGATGTATTCCAAAGCCTGCCAACGCGTCCATAGATTGACGCGGTTGCCCACTTTCGCGTTTCCGGCGATAGCGCCGATCCGGGGATCCGCGAAATGAGGAATGAGCTTGGAAATGGCATCGGCGGCGATCACAGTATCGGCGTCGATGCCGACAAAGATTTCCTCGTTGATGCGATCGAGAGCGTAGTTGAGCGCCGCGGCTTTGCCTTCATTGCGCTTGGTAAGGACCTGGACGTGGACAGCTGCGATCTCTTTTGCGAACGCCGTGGCGGCCACTTCAGCGGTGCGATCCTGCGAGCCATCGTCGATCACGATGACGCGGAGATTCTTGTAGTCGGAGTTGAGAACCGAGCGGATCGTTCGGACGATGACCGATTCTTCGTTGTAAGCAGGAATGAGAACAGCCACGCGCGGGTTGAAGCCGGGCGAGGCATCGCGACGCCGCCTGGTGAGGCGGTCAATGACGGCGAACAAGCCCACGATAATGAGTCGCGCGCTCATTAGAATGTCGCCAAGGAAGAAGACCATGACGATGAAATTGCCGATCAGGTCGAGCGCAGAGAAGGCGATGGAGTCGGGGATGGTGCGCATGCGCTGCCAGAAAGTGAGGGGCGGCATCACCTGGGCACGGGTTTTGTCCATGAGCGCCGAAACCGGGACAACCGTGTAGCCATGAGCGCGCAGGGCGTCAATCAGAGGCCCGAGGGCGGCAACTGTTTGCGAGCGCTCGCCGCCGCCGTCGTGCATCAGGACGATGGAACCGCGAAACTGCGGCTTGGCCTTCATGGTCTGCAACTGGGCGAGCACTGAGGCGATAATCTCGGCGTTCGTCTTGCGCGGATGCTCGTTCCAATCGTCGGTGTCGATTTTGCTACCGATGATCGTCAGGCCGTCCTGCTGGATGTGCCAGACGGGCGCGGCCTGGTCGTCTGTTTCGGGCTCTTCGTCGTTGTCGTAGGGCGGGCGGAAGTAGAGCGGCTGCACGCCGAGCTTGCTTTCAAAGAGGCGCTCGGTCAGGTTCACCTCGAGATCGAGCTGGCGCGCTGAGATTTCGCTGATATCCGGGTGGGTCCAGGTGTGGTTTCCGATCTCACTGCCTTCGCGGACGATGCGCCGCATCAGGCCGATGTTGTCAGAAGCCTCGGCGCCGATGAGGAAGAAAGTTCCCTTGACGTTCTTCTGCTTGAGGACGTCGAGAATCTTCGGGGTCCACTTGGGATCGGGGCCGTCGTCGAAGGTGAGCGCCAGCTCGTTGGGGTGGTAGCCGTATTGCTCGACGGTGTAGGTGCGCGGATAGACATCCATGTGCTCGTCGTCGATGAGCTTCTTGCGCGGGTCTGGCTCGTCGGTGTCAACTTCGACGGTGCGCTTGCCGGGTTGCGGCAGCCCGGTGACGCGCAAAATGTCTCCGTCACCCTCGGTATCGACAGCATGGCCGGGCTGAACCGTGCCCAGCGCTTGCAGAGCGGCAGGATCGCTGGGGTGGTCCCAGATGTTCCATAGAGATGAATCTTCTTCGCCAAGACGCCACAGGACGAAAGTCTGCAGACCGAGCTCGCGCGCCGCTCGCAGCTCATTCAGAATAGTGACGGCGTCAAGAAACCACACTACGTGGCGTTGATTGTTGTCCTCGTCGATGTATTCAAAATGAGGATTGCGCGTGTCGTAGTCGAGGTCGAGATCGGCGTCGGCGTCGGAGGCACGCTCCCATGCATCGGAGACCGATAGGACATCGGTATCGAGAACCTGCGGCTTGGGACGGCGGCGATCTTTTGGATTGGGAATGGAAAGCGTCCAGTCGTAACCGTAGCTACCCATCGCGCAGATGATTTTCTCCTTGGGCACGACCTTAAGGACACGGACAAGATTGGCGATGAACCATTGCTGGCTGGCGATTGGGCCCGGATCGCTGGTTATCTCGTGTTCGTCGTAGTTCATGAGAATAATGCCGTCGGAGTTAGCAGCGATGACCTTCAGGTCGTTGTCGCTGGTGGCAACGGCCACGTTGACGTAAAGGCGAAGATTGCGGGGATGCATTTCGGCATAAAGCGCTTGAATGAACCTCAGATAGGCCGGATCGTCTGCGTCGGGAATGCTCTCGACGTCGAATGAAATGCCGCGATAGACCGGGTATGTTGCGAGGAAGCGCATGATCTGCTGCAGCAGAGAGGCGCTTTTGCCGGAATCTATGAGCACGTTTCCAACGCCGGTATCCCATTCCTGGGTATGGGGGTTGAAGTTGTTGATGGCAGGAAAGATTTCGGTATCCACCTTCGCCGCCTGAATCACGTGCTTGACTTTATTGAGGTCATCGGGATCGTGGACGGCGGCTCCCTGGATCACCGGATACTCGCTCAAATTGTCGCCGCTCATCATCATCAGCGTGCCGTTCGGGGAATTCACGTGCAGCCACTGCGGGAACAACATGTCGATCTGTTGAATGTGCTCTTTGAGCGAGGAGTAGCTGCCCGGGTCGTCCTGTACGTAATAGGCGGCGCGTAATCCTTCGCCGGTGTTGAGCGGAATCTCAGAAGGCTTGCGTTCGGTCTTGCGCCGTGCTGGACGCTGGTTCTTGCCGTTGCGCTCCAGGATGGATGGCTCAGGCAAGGCTCGAAAGTTATGTTTCGGATTGGGAAGCAGCAATTCGGGCAGTTGCTGGTTGCGGATCACGTTGAAGATGAAGCCGATGACGACAAGGGTCGAGAGCGCCGCGATCGCATCGAGGATGCGGCGAAGGCGCTTCCAGCGCTTTCGTTCAGGGTCGAAGAAGATTTGGTGGTCGGGCATCTTGTGCTGTCACAGCTCCGCAACGCCAGCGCAAAAAAAGCAACCGCATCGCCTGAATGCGGCGGCCTTGGCGGGAACGGGCAAGGGCGCGGAATTCCTGGACGTGCTGAACGCTGTACATTAAAAATCGTATGGAAGCTGGCCAAGAGAGTCAATTGACGGCGAAGAGTCCTTTGGGCGGACGCGCAGGTGAAGCGCATGCCGTGTGGCCAGTTGCGCTGGCGCTTGCCGCCGGACTGGCTCTGCGATTGTGGCTGCTCCGGAGTCTCTTTGAAGTCAACGGGGACTCGCTGATCTACGGGGGACTGGCCAAAAACCTGCTGCTGCACGGGCGGTTTGACCTGACCCTGCCGAGCGGGGAGGTTTATCCCACGCTGATCCGGCTGCCCGGCTATCCGATCTTTCTCGCCTTCTGCTTCCGGCTGTTCGGGATGGAGAACTACTATTCCGCGGCGTGCGTGCAGATTGCGCTCGATCTTCTGGGCTGCCTGTTGCTGGCCGAGTTTGCGCGGCGCATCGCGCCGTCATCGGTGAGCCGCGGCGCGGCGCTGGCAACATTGTGGCTGGCGGCGCTGTGCCCATTTACCGCTTGCTACACAGCAGAACCGCTGACCGAGACGCCGACGCTGTTTGTGCTGGCATTGGCGATGTGGGCGATGGCGCGATTCCGTGACGAGCCAAACTGGCCGAATACGCTCTGGTTTACCTCGGCCGTGACGTGCGCCACGCTGTTGCGGCCGGATGGAGCGCTGGCCGCCATCGCTTTCGCGCCTGCGTTTGTAATTGGGTTGCCGCGCGGCGATGGACCCGGCGAGATTCCCCTGCGCAAGCTGGTGCGCATGACAGCGGCTTGCGTTTTGCTGGCGCTGGCTCCGTTTGCTGTTTGGACGGCGCGAAACTGGAGCGTCTTTCAGGTCTTTGAGCCGCTGGCGCCGCGCCTGGCCACCGATCCCGGCGAAAGCGCTAACCCCGGATGGGAGCGTTGGGTGAAAAGTTGGTGCCTCGACTTCATTTCGACCTACGAGATTTACTGGAACGTGCCGGGAGACAGGCTGGACGTAAGCGAGTTGCCCGACCGCGCGTTCGACTCGCCCGCGCAGTTTGCCGAGACAGCCGCGCTTGCCGCGGACTACAACAACCACGGCATGGACCTTACGCCGGAGATCGACGCACGCTTTGGGCGGCTGGCTGAAGAGCGCATCGCTGCTCATCCGGCCCGTTCTTATATGTGGCTGCCGCTCGGCCGCGTGGCCGATATGTGGCTGCGTCCGCGCGTGGAGAACCTGCCCGTCGACCTGGATTGGTGGGTCTACGCGCACCATCACGCGGAGACGGAGTTCAGCTGGGGCTACGCTGGGTTGAATGCGCTTTATCTGCTGGTGGGAATCGCCGGCCTATGCATGCGGCCGCGCTTCTGGGTCGCGCTGCTCGCCTATATCTTGCTACGCAGCGTGTTGCTGCTCACCGTGGAAGCGCCGGAGACGCGTTACACGCTGGAGTGCTTTCCCATGCTGTTTGCGGGAGGCGGAATCGCGTTCTCGTTGCTGGCGCGGCGCTTTCACCGGGCGGCGTCGAAGCTGAAGGCGCCTTTAGGCAACGGCTGATTCACTTTGATGTTGGTGTAGTGGCATGTGCGTGTCGTGCCATCGGGTTCATCGAAGACTTGCTTGAGGCTTACGGCGTGGGCCGTATCGAGCCAGATGGTGACTTTGGGTAGGTTTTTGCGGATCGTCTCATCCTTGGCGACTAGTTCGAGCTTATCGGTCTTAACGCCGTCGATGATCTCGCTACCGAGGTATTTGATGGTCCATTTGTCTTCAAGGTCGTGGCCGCTGGCGCCGAATCCGAGCATCAGGTAGCTCTCGTACTTGCCCGCCTGGGTAATCGTGGTGGCGTCTTTTTCCTTGCCAGTATCGGACTCACGAAGCACGCCGCCGGAGAAGATGTACGCTTTTGCCGCAGGATGCTTGTTGTCGCTGGTGATGTGGGCGGCCATCTGGAAGTGATCGCCCTTGCGGTTGTAATAGGCAATTCCGGCCATCACGTCCTGATCCGGAATCGGGTACGTCTGGATGGTGTCGAATTCGAATGCGGCGGTCGTGGTGTGAAAATCCTTTGCCGCGGCGTCTAGTTTTGCGAGGACGCTGTCGAGGTCGTCGGCGCGCACCGGTTGGTTCGGCAGCAAAGCCATCAAAAGAACCGCACAACAGGCAAACTTCACAGTCCGATGCATGATCTTCCTTTTGTTATTTGACTCTCGGTCCGGGCCTGAGGATTCGTGAATTGAGATTAACGATGCGCCCAGACCTTCCAGGTGAGGTTCCCCTGGGCGTCGGTGGCGGTCTCCCAATGCTCGATATAGACGTCGTCTCCAGTGACGGGCTCGACGGCTTTGCGCAATGCCCTCTTCACTTCAAAATGCGAAGCGCCCGGGGGAATGTTCACATCGGAGGCCTGCACGGTGATGATGACGCCGTGGCCGCTGCCGACAACCTGGAAAGGATGACCGGTGGCGGTAATTGGGGATGGCTTGGCGCCGAAGTCCCACAAGTGCGGAGTGATGAAGATGAAGAGCAGAATCAGCGTGACCATGATGTCGTAATGAAACGACCCGCGGGAATAGGTCCAGTAGAAATAACTTCCCAGGATCTGCTTGAAGCCGCGTTTGGGTTGAGCGACGCTGCCGTCTGAAGCGGAAGATGCCATCACGACTCCCTAACAATTCTATCGAGTCCACCCATGTATGGACGGAGGGATTCAGGAATGAGCACGGAGCCGTCGGCTTGCTGGTAGTTTTCGAGGATCGCCAGCCAGGTGCGGCCGACGGCGAGGCCGCTGCCGTTGAGCGTGTGCACAAACTCGGGCTTGGCCTTGGCTCCCTGCGCGGCAGACGGCCGGTAGCGGATGTTGGCGCGGCGGGCCTGGAAGGCGTCGAAGTTCGAGCAGGAAGAGATTTCGCGATAGAGGTTCTGGCCGGGTAGCCAGACCTCGAGGTCGTACGTCTTCGCAGAGGAAAAGCCTGTGTCGCCGGTGCAGAGGAGGACGCGGCGATACGGCAGGCCGAGCGTTTCGAGAATCTCTTCGGCATCGCGCGTGAGGCGCTCGTGTTGCGCGTCGGATTCATCGGGCCGCGTGAACTTGACCAGCTCAACCTTTTGGAACTGGTGCTGGCGGATGATGCCGCGCGTGTCCTTGCCGGCCGCGCCGGCCTCGGCGCGGAAGCACGGCGTGTATGCCGTGAAAGAGATAGGCAGGCGAGATTCATCGAGAATTTCGTCGCGATAGAGATTAGTGACGGGGACTTCGGCTGTGGGGATCAGCCAGTGGTCGCTGTCTTTATATTCGCCGCGCGTGGCCGCTTCGGCGTCGGCATCGGAGCAGCGAAACAAGTCCTCTGCAAACTTCGGCAACTGGCCCGTGCCGAAGAGCGATTTGGAGTTGACCATGAAGGGCGGGAGCACTTCGGTATAGCCGTGCTTGCTCGTGTGCAAATCGAGCATGAAGCTGATAAGAGCCCTCTCAAGGCGCGCGCCAGCGCCCATGTATACCGCAAACCGCGCCCCGCTGAGCTTGGCGGCGCGCTCAAGATCGAGAATGCCGAGCGCTTCGCCGATCTCCCAGTGAGGCTTGGGTGTGAAGTCGAATTTCCGCGGCTCGCCCCAGGTTTTGACTGTCTTGTTGTCCGATTCGGAGAGGCCGACGGGGACCTCGTCGCGGGTGAGGTTGGGAACGCGGGCGAGGGATTGACGCAACTTCTCGTCGAGATCGGTCGCCGACGTATCCAACCCCTCCAACATTTCTTTCCGTGTTCGCGTTTCAGCTCTCAGCCTCAGGGTCTCGGCCTGAATCTTCTGAGTCTCTTCCTTGAGTCGCTGCGTCTCAGCCTTAATCGCTCGCGTCTCTTCCTCTATCCTTCGGGTGTCGGCCTGAATCGCCCGCGTCTCTTCCTCTATCCTCCGCTTCTCCGCCAAGACTGCTCGTGTCGCGGCCTCTAACAGCTCCGCGTCCTTTTGCTTGCCAACTCTGTTGAGCTCGCCCACCTGCTGGCTCAGCTGATTGAGGAGAGCCTTCTCTTGCTCGGCCAGGGTGATGGCTTCGCGACGGCTCTTATCAAGAGCGCGGAAATCTCCCAGCAGAGCGGCGGGATCGGCTCCACGCGCACGCAACTTTTCTTCTACCAATTCCAGGTTGGCGCGGACGAATTGCAAATCGAGCATACCGTCTCATTTTAGATGAACGGTGCAGGAGGCAACTGCGGCGGGGCTAAAGTGCCGCCTAGAATGAGGGGATGCGTTGCGTGCTCATCTGCAATCCGGCGGCGGGAACGAGGCGGGAGCGGCGAATCGCCGAGATTGACCGTGCGGCCGCGCGGCTGCGTTCGTTGGGACATGAGGCGTTGGTGATCGCCACGACGGGGCCCGAGTCGGCCGCCGATCAGGCACGCGATGCAGTGCGTGACGGGGCGGAGGTTGTGTTCGCTTGCGGCGGCGACGGGACTGTGCACGAGGTGCTTCAGGGCTTGGTTGCCGATGATGGAAATCCGCGTGCGGCCCTGGGCATTGTTCCGCTGGGGAGCGCGAACGCTCTGGCGAGGCATTTGCGCATTCCGCTCGATGCGGAACAGGCCGTCGAAGTGCAAATCCGCGGAGAGAGGATCACGATCTCTGCCGGCAGGCTGGAAATTGGAGGGCAGGTGCGGTACTTTGCCGTGATGGCGGGAGCGGGGCCGGACGGGGCATTGACTTATGAACTGCAAAGCGCACATAAGTCGCGACTGGGGCGGCTGGCCTACGCGTACCATGCCGCGAAGATCTTCGCGACCCACAGATTCTCGCGCTTCGCAGTCGAGTACGCCGACCTGAATGGAGCGGCTCGAACGTTGCCGGTGGTTAGCGTGATGGCGTCGCGCGTGGACTGCCTCGGGGGACTTTTCACGGGGCTGGTTGAGCGTGGAGACCCGCTGGACAGGCTGAGTCTGCGCGTTTCTCTGCTGCGCCCGCCGGGTCGGCTTTCGCTGCCGCTTTGGTTCTTGACTGGTTGGCTGGGGATAAGACGAATCAATCCGTTTTTAGTAGAAGTGAGGGCTCGCGAGTTTCAGTGCCGGCCGCTGACGGACAGCGATGTGTATTGCGAAGCCGACGGCGAGTGGCTGGGGCGAATTCCGATGAGGGTTTCGGTTGTGCCGGCTACACTTACCGTTCTGGCGCCTCGGGGGGTTTGTTCTGCCAGCCGGGAGAGTCTGATCGCCGGTGATGAGGCGGGCGCCACGCGTGAAGGTGAAGTAGGTCCAGGCCCAGTTGGCAAGCACCGAAAGCCGATTGCGGAAACCGATGAGAAAGAAGATGTGGATGGTGACCCATATGAACCAAGCCGGGAAACCACTCATGTGCGCCTTGAAGGGCCACTCGACTTTGCCGATGGCGGACATGCGGCCGATGGTGGCCATGTCGCCTTTGTCGAAGTAGCGGAAAGGTGGGCGCGGCTTTCCGGCGAGGTCGGCGGAGATCATTTTGGCTACGTGATCGCCCATCTGCATTGCGGGCTGGGCGACGCCGGGGACTTGATGGCCGTCCTGCTCGAAGTGCGCGAGGTCGCCGAGGACGAAGACATTGGACAGGCCAGCCGGGTTGAGCGTGCCGTCGACGAGGACGCAGCCACGGCGGTCGAATTTGACCTCGGGGTTGGCGTTGGGCGGCGCGCCGAGCATCTTGCCGAGCGGTGAGGCCAGAACGCCGGCGGCCCAGAGCGTGACGGCGGCGTCGATGTGCCGGCCTTGCGCTTCAACCCAGCCGGCGCCAATCCCCGTGACCTGCGTACTGGTGTGTACTTCAATGCCCAGACGCTTGAGCGTGGCTTCGGCTTTGGCAGAGAGGTCCTCAGGATAGGCGGCGAGCACGCGCGGCCCGCTGTCGAGGAGGAGCACGCGGCTCTTGGCGGGATCAATGTGGCGAAAGTCGTGGCGCATGTAGAGCTGGGCAATGTCGCTGATGGCGCCCGCAAGCTCGACGCCTGTTGGGCCGGCGCCGATGACGACGAAGTTGAGCGGGGGGTGCCAGCCCTGCTCAACCATCTGGCGCTCGGCCAGCTCAAAGGCCAGCAACACGCGACGGCGAATCTCGATGGCATCTTCGATCGTCTTGAGGCCTGGCGCAAGAGGCTCCCATTGGTCGTGGCCGAAGTAGGAGTGGGTGGCGCCGGTGGCCAGAACGAGGTAGTCGTAGTCGAGGCGTGCGCCGCTGGCCAGCGCGACGCGCCGCGCGGGGGTGTCGATGCCAACGACTTCATCCATGATCACTTGAGTGTTGCGCTGGTGGCGCAGGATGGAACGGATGGGCTGAGCGATGTCGGCCGGGGAAAGCACGGCCAGCGCGACCTGGTAGAGCAGCGGCTGAAAGGTGTAATGATTGCTGCGATCGACAACCGTGACGTCGACCGGCAGATGCCGAAGCCCTTTGGCGGCGTTAAGGCCGGCAAAGCCTGCGCCGACGATGACGACGCGGGGGCGGTGGGCCCGCTGCGGCGCCGCGCTGGCGGGTTCGGCCTGATGCGGCTCGGTCGATTCGGTGGTCGATTCGGACACGGAACGCCTTTCCGACGCAGATTTGGTTTCAATGTCCCTACCTTAAGGATGCGCGAAGGCGTGCGAAGGTGGCAGTGAATGATTGCGGAGTGAACCGGCATGCGAGCCATTCGGCGATCGTTTACGACAGGCGGGATCGCGGGGGCGGTGATCCTGCGGCCGTGCTGTAGCATCCAGCTATGATTGCGGGCGCGTCAATTGCGGGCGAGTCGATTTCGGGCGCGAACATTGCGGGCGAGTCTTGGGCTTGGTGGGTGGGTTTTCACGCGGTGGTGGCTGCGGCGCTGCTGGCGGACTCGCTCCTGCCCGGTCACCGGCGCGAGTCACGCCATGCGCAGGCTTTCGTCTGGGTGGGAACGGCTGGGTTGGCGTTGGCCGCGGCTGGATTTGCGTGGTGGATCGCAGTAACGATGGGTCGGCAAACCGCGCTTGAGTTCGTGGCTGGATATACGATCGAGACTTCGCTGAGCGTCGACAACCTGTTCGTCTTCATGGTGCTCTTTGAGGGGTTCCGGATCAGTGCGCAGCGCCAGCACACGGCATTGCAGTGGGGCGTGTGGGGCGCGTTTGTGCTGCGTGCGGCGTTTATTGCGGTGGGCGTAACGCTGTTGCAGAAGTTCGAGTGGGTGACGTGGATCTTCGGAGTGATTTTGTTGTACGCGGCGTGGCGGCTGGTGCGCGGCGGCTCGGCACGGGCGGCAATTCCGGAATGGATCGTGCGCCTGCAGCCGGCAAAAGGATCGTTGCTGCCCGTGATTGTGGCCGTCGAGGTGACCGATCTGTTGTTTGCCACGGATTCCATTCCAGCGGTGCTGTCGATTACGCACAATCCGTTTGTGGCGTACACGTCGAATGTGGCGGCGATTCTGGGATTGCGCTCGATCTACTTCGGTTTGGCAGCGATGCTTGAGCGCTTCAAGTACCTGCACTACGGACTGGGCGCGCTGCTGGCCTTTGCGGCGCTGAAGATGCTCGCTGCGCGTTGGGTCGATGTTCCAGTGACGCTTTCACTGGCGGTGATCGGAACGATTCTGGCGGTGTGCGCGGCGGTATCGTGGAGCGCAGGAGTGAAGGAGCAGCGAGCAGAGGACCGTGAATCGTGAACCGTGAATCTATTGGCGGCGAAAGAACAAGTCAGCGGGGCAAAAAGTCAGTGATTCAGAAGGTCAGCGAGCTCACAGCGACCCATTCTCAGTGATTTTTTGGAAATCGGTATTTTCAGCGATTTTCAGCGATTTTTCATCAATCGATTTTGGGCAGTCAGCCTGCTTCTATCCGTTTTAGTTTGAGCAATTTGGACGCCATTTTACGGTGTTTTTTGCGTTGCTCCACAGTTTCACAGTTTCTGTGAAACTGTGGAGTTAGTGGCTGTAAGGCCATGATTCCAAAGACTTCACAGTTTCACAAAACAGGCAGGGGGGTGGGTCAAAAGAAGGGACCAGGAAGACAGGGACCAAGGGAACAAGGGAGTGAGAAAGCCAGTAGCCAATAGCCGGTAGCCAGTAGCCGGTAGCCGGTTGCCAGTAGCCAGTCGGCGGTAGCCGGTCGCTCGTGGATCCTTTTGCTTCGCTGATGTAACTCTCGATCTCTGCTTGGCGATCATGGGACTATTGTGCGCGCAGACGGCCTAATGATCGGCAGACTTTGGACAAGAATTCTTGTGCGGGGATCGGCTTTGGAATTAGCGAGTTAGCGGGTCGGCGAGCCAGCGAGTCGGCCTCGGAGTGCTTGACACGGCGGCGGCGATGGCCGGTTACCCGGGCCGCTCGGCCGTTTTTGACGACCCCACGCCCGTCGATCCCGGCTGCTTCGCAGCCTTTCCCAAGGTGCTCGCGGCCCGGAAAACCGGCCACCGCTTTACCGGTAACACAGTGCTCGGAATTGTTACTGAGGGAGCACGAATTTGATCTTGACTGTGCTCTCGAATCGAGTTGGGATTCCATTGATCATGGCGGGCGCGTAACGCCATTTCTTCACTGCCTCGACGGCATTTTCGTCGAGGCTCGGCTCGAGGCTCGTGACCACGTGCACATTCTGTGGTATGCCCTCGATGTCGACGGTGAGATCGATGACGCACTCTCCGCTGATGCGATTCTTTTGTCCGTAGTGAGAGTATTTCGGCTTGACGTAGTTGAGCAGGTTGGGCGGCAAGACGTTAGCCGGCACTGTGTCAAAGCCGGGGGCGTCGATCGGGACGGGTGCAGGTCCGCCTGGTTTCTTCCAGTGATAGCCTCTGAAGGCCACCTCGATTGTGATCATGACTGGAACCGGAGTGGTTCCGTCTTTCAGAGCGGGCTTGAACTTGTACTGCCGGATCGCTTCGATCGCATTTTCATCCAATCCCATGCCAAGCGCGCGCACGACGCGAATATTCTGCGGGTTGCCCTCGGCGTCGACGATCAGCGAGATGACGCACACGCCTTGGTAACCGGCGCGCCGTGCCTCGTCTGAGAACTCTGCCTCGACTGAATGGAGGACAACCGGAGCACTGATGTTGGCTCCGATTTTGCAGGTCCCGGATGTGCTGTCAGGGCTTGGCCCGGATCGGTCGGTTGGGGCCGGGGTTGATGCGGGCGGTGGCGGAGTAGGCGGCGCCGATGGCGGCGCGAGGAGGGCAACTCCGAGGAACGGGTGAGATCTGAGAGTCAAACTGGTGTTCTCTTCGGCGAATTTCTTTTTCGTGGAAAGCGCACAGGTATGTAGAG
This sequence comes from Acidobacteriaceae bacterium, assembly GCA_003138515.1. GTDB lineage: Bacteria > Acidobacteriota > Terriglobia > Terriglobales > Acidobacteriaceae > Telmatobacter. Next base: position 18,705 of record PLGG01000058.1, read on the forward strand.
CGGCTATTACGGCAATCGCGACGGCGGCCGGACTGTTGTTGTACGCGCCCGGCTTGAATCGCTGTTCGGCAATGAGCGCAGCTGCGAAGTCGCTCAGGCGAGCGTCGTCCGATTGGAGCGTCTGAATGTCGCGTGGAACGCCATTCTCGTCTACAAGAGCGGAGAGCTTGACCACGCCGTCGAGATCGATGCAGCGCCGGGGCACGGAGATCGAAACAGTAGGCGGATACAGCTCCGGCGCGGTGACGCCGGGGCCGGCATAATGGACGGTGACGCTTGGGGGTTGCGCGAGCGCCGGCCGGGGAGTGGGCGTGCCAGGCTGTTGCCCGGTCGCGAGGGCGGCGAGGAGCAGTAATGGGAGTGCGAATCCGAATTCGCGGCGCATAAAGATGCTCCTGGGATGGCGGAAAAAGTCTAGCACTCAAGCGGGGAAGTAGCGGGCGGTTTCCCGGGCCGCTCGGTCGTTTTTGGCGACCCCCAGCCCGTCGATCCCAGCTGCTTCGCAGCTTTGCCCAAGGAGCGAGCGGCCCGGAAAACCGCCGCAATCGAGGGCTGGGGTGTGTGGTTTGATTGTATGTACAGAATGTACATATAATGTCGAGATGAAGCAGGGATTCGATTTCAGCCGGGGGAAGCGGGGATGGATTGCGCCCAGGGAGCCGGAGCCGCGCGGCAAGACGCGGATCACGATTCGATTGGATGAGGATGTGGTGGACCACTTTCTGAAAGTGGCCGATGCCTCGGGCGGGACGACGGGCTATCAGACGCTTATCAACGAGGCGCTGCGGCAGCATGTGGAAGGGACGGCTCCCAAGTTTGAGGACACGTTGCGGCGGATTGTGCGGGAGGAGATGAAGGCTGCGGGGTGAAGTAACAGGGAACAGGGAATAGAGATCAGTAGCCTCTTGGCCGAGTACGCTACAATTCGCCCAGATTCTGCAGAGAGAGAATTGCTGTGGCATATGTTTCAAACAGTCTGACCCACTTCGTCGGTCGTTCGCGCCCCTCTGACAAGGATCGGTATGAACTTCTCTGCGAGGTGATTCGGGGTGGTGTGCTCATGGACCCCTCGCACAAGGGAAGAAGGGACCCAATTTTTCGCCTAAGAATGCTGGGCAAATCTGGTAGTCAGGCGGACATCTCGACATGCCCGGGGCTAGATTATTCCTCCTATCCGAATGTTCGGCACGACGCGAAATCCAACCTCAGCGACAACTCGCTCCTTCGATTTGAGATCGTGTGCTTTTGCGATATTCCGGATAACGAACTCGCCATCCATTGCGCAAAATACGGCCATTTTGGTTTGGCATTCTCGAAGCAGTTTCTTGTCAGCAAAGGCGCATCACCTGTTATGTACGTACCCAGACCTGGCTGGTATGAGATCGTCCTGCGCTCGCATGACAGAATCACTGGCAAGCTGGATGAGGAGATGAGGGGGGAAGGTTCCCGAGCCAGCCTGATGGACGCGGCTTTTGATTTCCATAACCATGAGCTTGCGATGAATAGGTTCATGGAACAGCAGGAGCGCATGCGAGAAGCCTTTCGCCAACTCAAATCGTTTGATGATGTTCTCTCGGTCAAGAAAGACCTCCACGCGATGCTTCTTTATCAGACCACAATCGAAGCATTTATCTTCGGCTATTTGAAATTCTTTGATCCAACGCTTCCTCCGGAGGACATTGACAACTACTATATGGAGCGCGAATGGCGTGTAGCTGGAAAGGTGGAATTCGGAATTACGGATATTGAAAGCGTCTATGTTGCTCCACCATTCGTAGATCAGGCACTCAACGATTTCCCAGCATTGGTCGGCCGCGTCAGACCCCTGATCTCCAATCCGTGATCTCTGTCTTGCCGCACCTCAAACCGCACTCGTCCATCGCGATCGATGATCGAGTGCTTCTGGAGGCCCCGGTCGTTGTTGCGGGGCTCGTAGGATTTTGGGCAAATTTCTCTGTCTCGCTCCGGGAGCTGGTTTTGTGGCGGCGTGAGCGATTGTGCGGAGCGATGATGTGGGGATCTGGTGATCCCCACTACAGCCGGCCAGGAGGCCGGCGTTACACATGAGGATCGTGCGATCCCCGGTCCCTCCCGCTGGAGCGGGACGATGGACCGGGGGCACCCGACGCCAGCGGCAAACTAGAATGAAATCACTGTGCAGACGATACGGGTAGAGACACCTTCGGCGAAGTACGACGTGTTTGCGGGGAGCGGGTTGCTTGCAGAGCTGGCGCCGCGGATTGAGCGAGTGGTGAGGCGGTCGATTCTGGCCGGACGAGGGCAGCGCGTGTTTGTGGTGACGTCGCCGGAGATTTGGGCGCTGTGGGGAAAGAAGTTTTTGCGGTCGTTCCAGGAGGCGAAGATCGACGCGCCGGTGACTTTGTTTCTGCCTCCCGGCGAACAACACAAGACGGTGAAGAGTGTCGAGCGGCTGCTGCGCGAGATGGTGCGGGCCGGCGGCGACCGCGGATCGCTGCTGATTGCCTTTGGCGGCGGGATTGTGGGCGACGTGGGCGGATTTGTGGCCGCGACGTTCATGCGCGGGATCAACTATGTGCAGGTGCCGACGACGTTTCTTGCGCAAGTGGATTCGAGCGTGGGCGGCAAGGTGGGCGTGAACCTGCCGGAGGGCAAGAACCTGGTGGGGAATTTCCATCAGCCTCGGGCGGTGTTTGCCGATATCGGCGTGCTGGGGACGCTGCCCGATCGCGAGCTGCGCGCGGGACTGATGGAGAGCGTAAAGGCGGGTTTCATTCGCGACCGGGCGCTGGTGCGGTTTATGGAAGAGCACGCGGAGGAGATTCTGGCGCGCGATCCAAAATCATTAGAGCGGGTGATTGCTTCGTCGATCCGGATGAAGGCCGACGTGGTGCGGAAAGACGAGCGCGAGAGCGGGTTGCGGATGATTCTGAACCTGGGGCACACGGTGGGACACGCGCTGGAGCAGGCGACCAGGTACAAGGCGATGCTGCACGGCGAGGCTGTGGCGTGGGGCATGGTGGCGTCGCTGGCCGTGGCGCGGAGACGGGGAACGATTACCGGCGGCCAGATGGAGCGGATGGAGAAGTTGATTTATCGCTACGGGCCGCTGCCAAAGCTGAAGGTGACAGCGGCGCGCGTGATAGCGGTGACGGGGCGTGACAAGAAGAATGTGGGCGGGGTGAGGCGGTTCGTGCTGCCGGTGGGAATTGGCGACGCGGGGGTGGTGGAGGATGTGACTGCGGCGGAGCTGGAGGCGGCGGTGAAGTACATGCTGGTGAGGGCGAGGACGGCGGGAAGATAGGGTTCAGGGGTCGGCAAGTCAGCTAAGGGCTCTAGGGGTGAGGGGCGTGCTATCCCACCCTTGGCGCAAATACAAATACGCGCCAAGGATGGGGCACCCCTAGGTCAGCGGGTCAGCGAAAGCAGCGTGGGGTGAAAGTCGTGCTATCCCACCCTTGGCGCAAATACAAATACGCGCCAAGGATGGGGCACCCCTAGGTCAGCGGGTCAGCGAAAGCCGCCTTCGTCGGATGTTTTGAATTCCCGTTGACAATCTGGGTGGGGCGAAGGAATTAGCATCGATCTGCGGGTAGGATGCGTCGAAACGAATAGGCAGTGTGCGGCTTCCCCCGGCAATTACACGCTTTCTTGTTCTTTCCATCCCCAATGACGACGAATTCTGAATTCCAGAACACAACAATCGGCAGATACGCATGAGCGATCAGACCATGTACCGGTGGCTTGAGCAGCAGGGCGAAGCCTTTGGCGCGCCGGGCCTGGAGCCGCGCTGGACTTCGAGCGTGAAGGATGCGGTGGTGACGGCGTATTCGGGTTCGAGCCGCATCTGGTTTACGTGCTCGCACGGAATTCTGAACGAGGTGTATTACCCCACGATCGATCGTGCGCAGGTGCGGGACATGGAGTTCCTGCTGACCGATGGGGAGACGTTTGCGCACGAAGAGAAGCGCGACATGCCAACGGCGTTCGAGACCATCGATACCAACGCGTTGGGGGTGCGGTATGTGAACCGCGATCCCGATGGTCGCTACAGCCTGACCAAGGAGATGATTTGCGATCCCCACCATGGGGTGGTGCTGCAAAGGGTTTGGCTGGAGGCACGCGCGGACCTGATGCCGCGGCTGAAGTTGTATGCGCTTCTGGCGCCGCATCTGGATAGCGGCGGGGCGGGGAACTCGGCTCGGGCGATGGACCTCGCCGGGCACAATGTGCTGCTGGCGTGGAAGAACGAGTGGTCGCTGGCGATGACGGCGAGCTGCGGGTTCACGCGGATGAGCTGCGGGTTTGTGGGCGCGAGCGACGGCTGGCAGGACCTGATGCAGAACCTGAAAATGAATTGGGAGTTTGGGTCGGCGACGAACGGGAATGTGGCGGTGATGGGCGAGATCGACCTGGGGTGCGTCGACGACTTGAGGAGTGCGCGGGAAGGCGCGGCCGGCGAGGTTGTGGCGAAGGTTGAAGGCGAAATGGCGGTTCGGGAGTTCACGCTGGCGATCGGGATTGGCGAAGGGCATCACACGGCGCTGCAGAAGACGATGGGCGCGTTGTCGGTGCCGTTCGAAGAGCAGAAGAAGCGGTTCATCGAGCAGTGGAAGCGGGCGGCGTATCCGGTGGGGCTTGTCGCGAAGGCGCAGGATGACGGGAAGCTGATGCGGGCCAGCCACGCGGTGCTGCTGGCGCACGAAGACAAGATGTTTTCNNTGGACGCGCGACATGGTGCAGACAGCGACGGCACTGCTGGCGTGCGGACGGGCGGAGACGGCGCGGCGCGCGCTGGTGTACCTGGCATGCACGCAGCAGGTGGACGGAGGGTTTGCGCAGAATTTCTGGATCGACGGAACGCCGTACTGGAGCGGCAAGCAACTGGACGAAGTGGCGTTTCCGGTGATTCTGGCGTGGCGGCTGTGGAAGGCGGGCGGGCTGGGCGAGCTGCACATGTTTCCGTTTGTGGAGCGGGCGGCGGGGTTTCTGGTGCGTCATGCGCCGATCACGCACCAGGAGCGCTGGGAGGAGAATGCGGGGTATTCGCCGTCGACGCTGGCGGCGGTGATCGGCGGGCTGATTTGCGCGGCGGAGATAGCGCGGGCGCATGAGTCGGATGAGCTGGGCGAGTTTCTGGAGGAGTTTGCCGACTGGATTGAAGGGCACCTCGAAGATTGGACGGTGACGAACAACGGCGTGCTCGACAAGGATGTGAAGCGGCACTACATGCGGATCAGGCCGCCGGAGTGCGGCGAGGCGTACGCGCACGAGAGCTGCGGGAAGGAGACGATTCACCTCCAGAACCGGCCGCCGGGAACGAGGACGGAGTTTGAAGCGCGCGAGATTATCGATGCGGGGTTCCTGGAGCTGGTGAGGTACGGCGTGCGGCGGGCGGACGATCCACTGATTGCGGATTCGCTGAAGGTGGTGGACGCGGTGCTGCAACGCGAGTTGCCACAGGGGCCCGGATGGTTGCGCTACAACTTTGACGGCTACGGGCAGCGGCCGGATGGAGGGCCGTATGAGGGATGGGGGCAGGGACGCGTGTGGCCGATGCTGACAGGCGAACGAGCACACCGCGAACTGGCGGCAGGGAACGACATCAGTGCGCTGATCAAGACGTATGAGCAATTCGCGAGCTGCGGGCAGTTGTTGCCGGAGCAGGTGTGGGACGAGGACGACAGGCCGGAGCGGAGCTTGAAGAAGGGTAAGCCGGCGGGGTCGGCGGTGCCGCTGGTGTGGGCTCATGCGGAGTATTTGAAACTGTTGCGCTCGGCTGTGGACGGCAAGGTGTTCGACCGCATCGATCCGGTGTTTGACCGGTACTGCGAGCAGGAGGGGCGGAAGAAATGCCGGCGGGGCGTGGAGATCTATAGCCACATGCGGCCGATCCAGCGGATGGATGCGGGAAGCACGCTGCGGATTCTGGACGAAGGGCTGTTTGAAGTGACGTGGAGCGACGATGGGTGGAAGACGGTGAACAGGACCATGAGCCGGGGATTGGGCAGCGCGGGATTCAGCGCCGATGTGAGGCCCGCGGACGGAAGCACAGAGCTGGAGTGGACGATGCGCTGGACGGAATCGGACACCTGGCTTGGATACAATGTGAAGGTCAAGATTGTGTCAGAGAAGGTGGAAGCGCCTTCAACGTGATTCAGCAAGTGCGTTGGGCACTTCAGGGAAAGGAACTTCAGGAAAAATTATGGCTTCCAGCATTGCGTCACTCTCACTCGACCAGCTTTCGATCGATACATTGCGTTTGCTCGCCCTGGACACGGTAGAAAAGGCCAAGAGCGGCCATCCGGGGGCGCCGCTGGGCTGCGCGCCCATCTCTTATCTGCTGTTTCACAAGATTATGAAGCACAATCCGGCGCATTCAAAGTGGGCTGACAGGGACCGGTTTGTGCTGTCGAACGGACACGCGTCGGCGCTGCTTTACGGAACGCTGTTTCTCACCGGGTACAAGCTGACGCTGGATGATTTGAAGGGCTTTCGGCAGTGGGGATCGATCACGCCGGGTCATCCGGAGTACGGATTGACCGACGGCGTGGAGGCGACGACGGGGCCGCTGGGGCAGGGATTTGGGATGGCGGTGGGTATGGCCATCGCGGAGAGGCACTTGGCGGCGACGTACAACCGCTCCGGATTCAATGTGGTGGACCATCACACGTTCGCGCTCTGCGGCGACGGCGATCTGATGGAGGGCCTTTCGCACGAGGCGGCCTCGCTGGCCGGGACGCTGGGGCTGGGAAAGCTGATTGTGCTCTATGACGACAATTTGATTTCGCTGGACGGTCCCACGAATTGGAGCTTTACGGAGAATGTGTACAAGCGCTTCGAGGCCTACAACTGGCACGTGCAGCGGGTGATAGACGGCAACGATCTGGACGGAATTGAAGCGGCGATTACGGCGGCGAAGGAGGAGACGGGCAGACCTTCGCTGATCGCGGTACGGACAGTGATCGGGTACGGCAGCCCGAAAGCGGGGACGAACAAGGTGCACGGGGAGGCGATGGGCCCTGCGGATACGGCGGCGACGAAGAAGTTCTTCGGCTTCCCGGAGGACCAGAGCTTCTATGTGCCGGAGGACGCGCTGGCCAATTGGCGCGAGGCGGTGAAGCGCGGCGCGGGCCAGGAGGTGGAGTGGAACAAGCTGTTTGCCGGCTACAAGGCGGAGTTTCCCGAACTGGCGGCGGAGTTCGAGCGCACGCAGGCGGGCAAGCTGAAGGCCGACTGGGAGAAGGTGATTCCCAGCTTCCCTGTGGACAAGCCGGTGGCCACGCGCAACGCGGGCCAGGTGGTGATGAACGCGATCTACGACAGTGTGCCGGAGTTGTTCGGCGGGGCGGCGGATCTGACGGCGTCGACGAAGACGATCTTCAAGGCGAGCAAGCACTTTGCCGAAGATCCGGCGGGGCGCAATGTGTTTTTCGGCGTGCGCGAGCTGGGCATGTGCGCAGCGGTGAATGGAATGGCGGTTCACGGCGGATTGCGGCCATTCGGGTCTACATTTTTTGTCTTTTCTGACTACGCCAAACCTGCGCTGCGGATTGCTGCCATCATGGAAGCTCCGTCGCTGTTCGTCTTCACGCACGACTCGGTCGGGGTGGGCGAGGATGGACCGACACACGAGCCGATCGAGCACCTGATGGCGCTACGCGCGGTGCCGCACATGACGGACTTTCGCCCGGCCGATGCGAATGAAACAGCGGCGGTGTGGCGGCTGGCGCTGGAGCGTAAAAGGCCATGCTTCTTTGCACTGACACGGCAAGACGTGCCGGTGATCGATGCGGCCACACACGATGTGTTTGCGGGCGTAAGCAAGGGGGCGTACGTGCTCGAAAACGCGGCGAATCCGCAGGTCGTGATCATCGGGACCGGTTCAGAAGTTCAACTGGCGCTGGGCGCGGCCAAGCTGCTTGCGGCGGAGGGAATCAGGGCGCGCGTGGTGAGCTTCCCGAGCTGGAGGATTTTCGAGGAGCAATCGGCCGCATACAAGTCGAGCGTGCTGCCTGCAAACGTGCCCAAGCTGGCGGTTGAAGCGGGCGCAACGCTGGGGTGGTGGAAGTATGTTGGCACTGACGGCGACGTCGTTGGGCTGGACCGATTTGGCGCCTCTGCGCCGGGGCCGGTAGTGATGAAGGAATTGGGATTCACTGCGGAGAATGTGGCGGGAAGAGCGAAAGCTCTTCTCAAGCGGGGTTAGCGGAGCTAGCGGCGTTAGCGGAGCCAAATAAACCGCCTTGAGATTCTCCTAACTCCGCTAACTCCGCCGACACCGCTAACTCCGCTATTGAAAGGACGATCTTGAAATTAGTTATCGCGTCGGATCATGCGGGATTTGCGTTGAAGGAAGAGGTGCGCGCGAATCTGTCGGCGGCAGGGCACGAGGTCATCGACCTGGGGGCGTTCAAGTGCGAACCCGAAGACGATTATCCCGACTTTGCGGAGAAGGTGGGCGAGGCGATCAAGGCGGGCGTGGCGCCACGGGGAGTTTTGATCTGCGGGTCGGGCGTGGGTGTGTGCGTGGCGGCGAACAAGATTCCAGGAATCCGTGCGGGGATTTGCCACGACACTTATTCGGCGCACCAGGGCGTGGAGCACGACGACATGAACGTGCTGGTCCTGGGCGCGCGGATCATCGGATCGGCGCTGGCGTTCGAGCTGGCGCACGCGTTCGTCGGCGCAAAGTTTCAGGCCCAGGAAGGGCGCTTTGAACGGCGGTTCAAGAAGGTGCTCGCCATCGAGGCCAAGTGCTGCCGCTGAGGTGGTTCCTCTAACCCGAAGTTGCGACACGACAGGATTTCTGGCTTCTGGGTTTTCATCGCACTGCGATCGAAATGATTTCAGATGCGGGGTACATTGACGTGTTCGCGGATCGAGATTGACTCGTTTCTCCGGACGCTGCAAAGGGCATACCATTTTCCCCTTCGATTTGTTGAATAAGAACGCGCGCAGCGCGGGAAAGAGTCGCCGATGCTCCCCTTCGACGTGATCCTGTTCGATGTGGGCGGTGTGCTGCTGACCAATGGATGGGACCACGCCGAGCGCGCGGCCGCGGTGGAGCGCTTCGGGCTGGACGCGGCGGCATTCGAGGCCAGGCACCTTGCTGCTTACGATGCATGGGAGCGGAGCGCGATCACGGGCAAGGCCTACCTGAACGAGACTGTTTTTTATGAGCCGCGCGGGTTTTCCCGCGGCGATTTTTTTTCCTTCATGCTGGCGCAGTCGAAGCTGCTGCCGGACGGGGCGCTTGAAATCCTGAAGGAGCTTTCCGCATCGAACCGCTATTTGCTGGGCGCGCTGAACAATGAAGCGCGGGAGACGAACGATTTTCGCTTTGGCAAATTCGAACTGCGCCGGTATTTCAAGGTGGCGCTGAGCTCGTGTTACGTGGGCCTGCGCAAGCCGGAGCCGGCGATGTACCGGCGGGCGCTGGACATTCTCGGCTCCGCACCCGAACGGACGCTGTTCATTGACGACCGGCAGGAGAATGTAGACGGCGCGGTGGAAGCGCGGATCAAGGCGATTCGGTTTACGGGCGCGGAAGCGTTGAGAGGCGAGTTGGAGAAGCTGGGAGTCCTGTAGATTCATCGACTGAATGATCGTGGTTCGTGCTTTCCCACCCTTGGCGCAAAGACAAAGACGCGCCAAGGATGGGGCACCCACTTCTCGAATGTGCTCCAAGCTCAGTCGCATGAAGATTCTTGGGCGCACCCTCAGATTTTTGTGCTAGTTCTGTGCTATACCGTCAGGGGCAATTCTGTTTGCTGCGGAGTGACTTCCGAATAGGCGACCAACCGCCCAGAGCTAGAACGATCGGGCGTATTATTAGTTCATACGCAGAGCACGAACATGTCTAGATTGTGGTTATTTCTAGCCGGAGCACTCGGCCCCTTCCCGATCTGGGTGGCCATTTACCTAGCTGCGCGACAGAACACATTTACGCTAGATTCGATGTTCCGCATTCTGCGGGTTTGGCGGTGGATCACGTGGATTGCAGGAGTCGTATTGTGGCTACTTTTTCTTTTGCCCCCTCACATTCGCTGGCAATACGGCGCTTGTGTGAGCACGTTTTCCCTCGGCCTTTCCTTTCCTGAGTCCTGGCTAAAGGCACGCGTCAGCCCAGCTCCCCGATAAACGGCTATGCTCCAGTAGGAATTTCGTTAACAGTCTGCTCAGCCTACGCAAAGGATCATGCTGGTCGACTTTGTCGGAAGAACTTGTGCTAATTTGTGCTAGTCATGCAATCATTTGGGCTGTCTTGGCTATTTGGGCTATTTTAGAATCAATAGCTTATTTGTTTTCAATTCATGCTGACGTGGGGCACCCACAAGTCAGCGAATCAGCAAGTGAGCGGGTCAGCGAGCTTCGTAACTCTTTTCGCCGATGCGTGTCTAATCCAGTGGGGAGTTCGAAATTCACGTGCGTCGATTGAATCTGTTCCCGCTTGCGGGAATTCTTTTCTCGGTTTTGGTTCTGAATGTCGCGGCGGTTGACGCCGCAGCGCAGTCCGGCGACTTCGAAATCGCGCAGCACGGTCAAGCGGTCGGCTCGGCCAGCTTCCAATTCGCTGCGACGAAGGATGGATACGATTCGACGTCGCTGGTGAAGGTGGCCATGCAGGAGCTGGACTACGCGCTCTCAAAGAACGAGGAGCTCGGCGCGGCCAATCAACTGAAACACGTGATGTTGAGCGCTACGGTGAACGGGGAGGCGGTGAGCGTGGTGGCGGCGCCCGATTCAGCGCAGTTTCTCTTGAATATCTCAGCGAACGGCAAGAGCTCGACGACGCGGCTGGCCCCGCACCCCGGCGCAGTGTTTCTGCCGGACTTCGACGCGGGTGCGCTGGAGACGCTGCTGGCGCTTGCAGTGACCCAGAATAATCGCGACCTTTGGGCGATTTTGCCGAAGGGGGCCGGGTCCATTGAGCCGGTGCAACTGGCTACCTATCCGGATCAGGAGGGCACGCTCGACGGAAAGGCCGTCACGGTGCACCACCTGGTGGCCACAATCGCCGGGGCAAACACTGAGTTGTTTTCCGGGCCGGAGAATCAACTGCTGCAGGCGGAACTGCCGCAGGAGGGGTTTGCGCTGGTCAGGAAGGGTTTCGTGCTGAGCCCCGCGGCCAAACCGATTGCGCCGACTGGCGATTCGGGGGCCGTTCCGGCAGCGCCGGCAAATTGAGACCGGTCAGGCCGGGCCGGTAAACCCGAAAGAGCGCCTGGCGCGTCTAATTATCAGACAAATCCGAATCCGCGAAGGCACTCGGAGAAAGCTGCGGATCGACGTAGACTGGAGAAGCTCTCGATTGTCCGCACTCCTTCCTATGTGCCGCTCCGCATTCGCGGCGTTTGCGCTGGCTGTGCTTGCGATGGCCGGCGTTGAAAGCGCCCAGGCAACGCAACAGGCCAAGACGCAGCAGAGGCCTGGCGCGGTGACTGGCTCACGGACGGCGAAGCGCCCGGCGCTCAATCGCAGCGAGCGGGTCTCGCGCGGCGCGCATCAGACCCCGCTCATCCATTCAAATGCTCATCCCGGCAGCCGTGCGAACTTGAGCGCGACGGGTAGTAAGCGCACTCCAGATGAGGTAGGGCGCGCGGCGGGGCTCGCGATCCGGCGGCAACTTGCACGAGGGCAGATGGAACGTGACGCCGCTTCGGCTCGCGCAGGGCGTGCACGCAACGCTCGGCGGCCGAGGCTGGAGCGAATCGCACTTCGATCGACGGAGAGCAGCGCCCGGCGGGAGTCCGAACCGGATGAGGCGCGGACGGCCGAACCGGTTCCAGACACAAGACAGCCGGAGACCGTCGAGAATGCGCCGGATGGGGACCAGGCCGCGGTATCACGGCCGATGGATGAGGCGCGCGAACGAAAGCCGGTAGCAAGCGCCACTGAAGAGAAGGAGAGCGCGGACGGTTCGGACACGGTGCCGGCGCCGGTTAGACGGATAGCGCCGAGCGACGGCGGAGCAGAAAACAGAGCGGCAGAGAGAAACAACGATGCGGCGGCGCAGGCCGGCGATGAGACCAGCGCGACAACGCCGATCGAAACCGGAGAGGAAGCGGGGTTCGCGGGAGCGAAAACGAGGGGCGCTATCGCTTCGCTAGTAATGCCGAGGCACGGAATGCCGGCGTCGCTGCGCGGGTCGCTCGCATCACTCCAGCGGCAAAACGATCGGCTCGATGCGGAGGGGCTGGAGCGGATTGAGAACGAAGCCGATCTGGCGGCGCGCATCGCCGACAAGCTGCTTGTGCCGATTCCGGCGTCGAGTGCGCTAGCGGTGAACGCGGAGCTCGAGGAGAATCACCGTTATTGCCGGCCTTGGACGGCGAAGTTCCTGGCCGATCTGGCGCGGGCGCATGAGGCGGCGTTTCATCGGTCGATCAAAGTCAGCTCGGCAGTGCGGACCGTGGAGTACCAGAAGCGGCTGATGGAGACCAACGGCAATGCGGCTCCGGCCGAGGGCGATCTGGTCAGTCCGCATCTGACGGGCGCGACAATCGACATCGCCAAGAAAGGCCTGACCCGGGCGGAAATGGCCTGGATGCGGAAGCAACTGGCGGGACTCGAGGCGGCCGGGAAGATCGATGTGGAAGAGGAATTCAAGCAGGCGTGTTTCCACATTACTGTGTACAAGAACTATGCGGCGGTGAAGGCCGGTCCGGCGACCCCTTCGAAGCCCGCGACGCATAGCACCCCGCGGCAGACGGCCGCACAGGCTGACGAGGCGCAGGGAACGTAGAGCGGAAACGGCGCCTGGCCGCGCCAACCACCACCAGAAAATTCATTCGATTGCGGATGCCCGCCCAGAGTACAATCGCGGGCAAATGCAAGTTGCTCCACAAAGGCGAGATGGAATTTCCGTGACCGATCGCGTGTGCGAGATGGCTGGGGCCACTCGCAAGGCGGATGGTATGCGCCAGAGAGCATTTTCGCAGGAATTCCAAGTTTGCATCCGAAAGGCGAAATCATGAGCGATATGGGAGTTCAACCTGTGGCCGAAGCGGCGCCAGGGGGCGGTGGATTGACGCAATGGCAGCGCGTGACGAACACGTTTGCGGCGCCATCGAAGACGTTTGAAGACATCAAGCACGGGAACAGGAGTTGGTGGCTGCCGCTGATCATTGGCGCATTGTTTACCTACATTCTGTTCGGCGCCATTGTTCAGAAGATCGGGATCCAACAGGCGATAGACAATCAGGTCCGGATGGATCCGAAATCGCAGGAACGGATGGCGGAGGCAAATCCGCAGCAGCGCGAGATGGGCAACAAGATCGCGCTTTATGCCACGGAGGGAGCATTTATTGGCGGGCCTGTAATTGCGATGGGGGTTGTAGCAGTTATGTCGCTCGTGCTGATGGCGACGATCAACTTTGGGTTTGGGGGCAGGGCGAAGTTCAGCGAAATCTTTGCCGTTAGTTACTACGCATGGCTACCGGAGATTTTCAGGGCGATTCTGGGGACAATTGTGATTTATTCGGGGATGGCGCCGGAGTCCTTCAACATCAAAAACTTTGCCCCGACGAATCTGGGCGCATTCCTCGATCCGGTAGAGACGAACAAGGCGCTGTACACGCTGGCGACCTGGTTGGACGCGGTGACTATCTGGAGACTGGTATTGCTTGGCATGGGCATCGCCATCGTAGCCGGCACGAAGCGCAGCTCGGGCTACATTGCGGTGTTTGGATGGTGGGTGCTGATGCTGCTGATCGCCGTGGGCTGGGCCGCGGTGATGGGATGATTCCGGCTTCGTTTTGAAGGCCAAGTTGCGCGGGTTCGAGCGAGAACCCGCGCTGCTACAATCGAGTAGGCTGCTAAGGCAACATGTACGCGCGTGATGAGCGGGTCAAGAGAGACTCAACGCGCGCTTGCACGAGCCGAGCAGTGCACGAGCCGCCGAAGCGATGACCCTCCGCCTTTTCAATACCCTAACGGGACAACTTGATCCGCTGGAGCCTGCCGATGGCAAGGCGCTGCGGATGTACGCCTGCGGGCCGACGGTCTACGACTACGGCCACATCGGGAACTTCCGCACGTTTTTGCAGGTCGACGTTCTTCGCCGCTTCCTTCTGCTCAGCGGGATGCGAGTGCGTCACGTGATGAACATTACCGACGTGGACGACAAGATCATCCGCAACTCTCTCGAGGCGGGAATTCCCATCGGCGAGTACACGGCGCGTTACGTGAAGGCGTTTTTCGAAGACATGGAAGCGCTGAGGATCCAGCGGCCGGAGGAGATTGCGCGCGCGACGGAAAATATTCCGCAGATGGTGGCGCTGGTAGAGAAGCTGGCCGCGGCGGGGGCGGCGTACAAAACCGAAGACGGGTCGTGGTACTTCCGGCTGGCGGCGTTTCCGGAGTACGGCAAGTTGAGCAAAAAAGATTTGAGCGGCATGGAAGACGGCGCGCGCGTGGACGTGGACGAATACGAGAAGGATTCGGCGCGCGACTTTGCGCTATGGAAGGCCGCCAAGCCGGGAGAGACTTCGTGGGAGACGGCGATCGGAAACGGGCGGCCGGGCTGGCACATCGAGTGCTCGGCGATGGCGATGGAGTATCTGGGCGAGAGCCTGGACCTGCACGCGGGCGGCGAAGACCTGATGTTTCCGCACCACGAAAACGAGATTGCGCAGAGCGAGACGGCGACGCACAAACAGTTCGCGCGGCACTGGATGCATGTGCGGTTTCTGCTGGTGGACGGGCGCAAGATGTCGAAGAGCGAGGGGAATTTCTACACGCCGCGCGATCTGCTGCTGAGGGGCTTTAAGGCGTCGGCGATCCGGCTGGCGTTGATTGCGGTTCCGTACCGAAGGCAGTTCAACTTCACCTTCGACAGCCTTACCGACGCGACGAACGCCATCGACCGGTTGCGGACGTTTCGGGCACGGCTGACTGCGGGCAATTTCGCAACGGGCGAGAACTCCGCCATACAGGAGGCCGCGAAGAAGACTGCAGGCGAGTTCAGAGACGCGCTGGACGACGATTTGAATACTGCCGAAGCACTGGCGCCGGTCTTTGAGCTGGTCCGCGCGGGAAATACCGCCATTGACCAGGGGCAGTTTTTTGCGGGGGACCGCGATGCGATTCTGCCGTTGCTCGAGGACTTCGACGCGGTGTTCGATGTGCTGGAGGACCGTGACGCAGAAGCGACGCGCCGCGCGCTCGAGTGGGCGAAGGAGACCGGCAGGATGGCGGATGTGGCGCCGGAACTGCTGGCCGCGCAGTCGTTGACCGATGAGGCGATCGAGACGCTCGTGGCGGAGCGCACCGCGGCCAAGAAGGCCCGCAACTTTGCCCGTGCCGACCAGATTCGCAACGAGCTGGCGGAGAAGGGCGTGGTCATCGAGGACTCGAAGGATGGGGTGCGGTGGAAGCGGAAGTGAGTGAAGCAGCTCTTAGCTGCTAGCTCCTAGCTGCTAGCCTCATCGTGCTGGGCCGCCGGACGCGCTCACCTGGGCTTCACAAAGATTTAAACGACCCCGTTGCACAACTGATGCAGCGCACTGCTGCGTGGGATCGTATGATGAGTGCAGGTTTCAAAGCTGCAGGTTTCCCCGAAAGCCCCCAATCCAACAAATGAGAAGGCTCAAACTTATGGACGCGAGCGATGTGCAGGACCTGAAAGAGAATGTTCAGCAGGCAGCGAACGAAGAGCCACTGCGGCCTGTCGCCTTTACGATGAGCGTGCTGGCCGTGCTGCTTGCCGTGACCACGGTGTTGGGCGGGCGTACGCACGAGGATGCGGTGCTCAACCAAAACAAGGCGACCGACCAGTGGAATGAGTATCAGGCGCAAAAGATTCGCGCCAACGATACGCAGTTGGCGGCCGATCTGATGAGTGTTGTTGCGCTCGACAATAAAGATGCAACCGCCAAGTTGGTCAAGGCCTACGCCGACCACGAGAAGAAGTGGGCGGAAGAGGTGAAGCAGGATCAGGCAACGGCCACGGCGCTGCAGACCAGCGTTGACCAGGGAGAAGCCAAGGCAGATCGCTTCGATCTGGGCGAGGTGTTGCTGGAGATTGGCCTGGTGATCGTGTCGATCACGCTGCTGACGCGGAGCCGCGTCTACTGGCACATAGGTCTTGCAGTTTCGGCGCTGGGAGTGGTGGCGTCAGCCTCGGCGTTTTTCCTCAAGTAGGGAAGTTTTGCGTGAGGATCCATTTGGCGCCGGCTGGCCAGCTATAGACTGACCGGCAAACAAGAGGCAACCGGATGCGAACTCTCGTTGCAGCTGCAATTGTTGCGTTTGGTTGGGCGCCGCTCTTTGCGCAGGAGCCGGGGCCCCCGGCAACACCCGCGGGCAAGGCTGCGAACGGGGCCGCAACTCCTGCAATCCCTGCTTCGAGTTCTGTTCCAGCGGCCACGCAGGCTGTTGCGCCCGCAACTCCGTTGGCTCCCGCGTTGCCGCCTCAAGTGCAAAGGGACGATGTCGGCTTCAGCTACAGCCTTCCCGCGGATTGGGAGTTTGTGGCTCCGCCTACGGCTCCCAAGGCCGCGATGCCTTACCCGACAGTCGCCGCTCCCAGGAAGGGAGATGCGTGCGTGGAAGTGGCTTTGACCGCCAAACATGGGACTCCAGTGTCAGTGGTCGTGGTGCTGGCGCTGCCTTTTGCGTGCTATGGGCAGACCATGACCGCGAAGGATTTGGCGAACTTCGGCGCGGGCGCGGCGGGGGGAATGAAGCAGAGCTTCGAAATTACCGAGCCGGTTGAGGCGAACTACTCGCTGGGAAGCCACACCATGTGGATTGAGCGTGCCAAAGGAACCGTGAAACACCTTCCCGAAAGCCCGTTCACCTTCGAGATTGCGTGCACGGTGCTCAAGAAGGGCGCTGCGTGCTGGATGACGATGGCCGCCGATGCAGCGAGCTTAGAGACATTCGAGCAGAGCGCGGTGTCGCTCGAAGGCGAAGCTCCGGCTGCGCTGGTTCCGGCATCAGCGTTTCTTCCCAACAAGCCTTAGTGGTTCGCGGGCGGGACGAACTCATTCGTTCACCGTGATGCGCTCTGGTTGAGTGGGGGGCCCGGCTGCGCGCCTGGCTTCGAACTGCGAGGTAGTGAGAAGAAACACCGCGAGCAAAACTGCAGCCATGCCCACGAATTCCTCTACCGGCGGCCGCTCATGAAGCAGGAAGATGCCGAGCAGCACCGCGACAACAGGGTTGACATATGCGTACGAGGCGACCTTGCCGACAGGGACATGTTCCAGAAGATAGATGTACCCGGTATAGCCGAGCAGCGAGCCGCAACCGATGAGATAGGCCTGAGACCAAAGGGCTAAGGGGTTGACATGGAACCGTGGCCATTGACCGAGAAATGTGCCCAGGAGGGTGCTGCAAGCTCCGGCAGCAAGCATTTGCCAGGCGGCAGCCACAAAGCTGTTGACGCGGAGGCGCGCGCGGCGGGAAACGATGCTGCCGATCGTCCAACAAAGCGCACCGGCCAAGAGCGCGGTTACGGCCCAAAGGCGGGCTCGATCGCCGGCGAAGCCATGACGGAGCGAAGGCCACAAGAGGGCAACCAGCCCAGCGAAGCCGAGGGCCATGCCCAGCCATCCTCGCGTGGGGAGCGGCTCGCCGCCGGGCAGGAACATCTCAATGAGCGCGACGTAGAGGGGGATGACCGCGTAAATCAGCGAAGCGAGGCCGCTGGGGACCGCTTGCTCCGCGTAGACGAGGCCGACATTACCTGCGCCCAGAAGCATGAGGCCGATGAGGACGAGAAGGAACATGTCTTTGGGCGGCCAAACCAGGCGAAGGCCACGCCCGCGGCACCAGGCCAGCAGGATTGCGCCAGCGATAAGGAAGCGCGTACCGGCGAGCAGAAGTGGCGGCATTTGCGCGACGCCAACGCGGATGGCCGTATAGGTCGAGCCCCAGAAGATGTAGACGCTGGCGAAGGCGAGAACAATCCGCGCAGTGGTTGCGGCAGGATGTTTCGCGGCGCCGGAATGGAGCGAGGCTGCGGACATGGAACCTGATTCCATCGTAGCCCGGGATCAAGTACTGGCGTGGCAGCGGCGATCCGGGGCGTGATATTCTCGACTTTAGCGGAGAATCCATGCAAATGCGCGCCAACCGGGAGTTGCCGCAAGCACCAGCCACTAAACGCTGGTCGCGGTCGCGCGCTCAGCGCATGTGCCCGCGGAAACACCTGCGCGTGCTGCCCACCCGCACTCGACCTAGCCTCTTCGGCGGCGATTAGCAACACTCCGCCGAAGACCCTCGCCTGCGTTGGACCCCGAGAGGTCCGCAGAAATGAGCGAACCCTTCGCCGGGATCCGTGGCCGTGCCGCATCCGGAGCGCCATGCGCGGAGCGAATAGGCGCCAGGCCGCCCAAACCGAATCCGCCGAGGAGAATGTGCGATGAGTCAACATGCGATGAACAGGCAAGAGATGCATGCGCAATTTGGACCGAAACTGGTTTGTCCGCTGCCGGGACCGAAGGCCATGGCCGCTGTTGAAGCCGACCGGCGATTGATCTCACCGAGCTATACGCGGTCCTATCCACTCGTCGCCAAGCGCGGCCGGGGAGTTCGCATAGAAGACCCGGATGGAAACGAGTTTCTCGACTTCGCGGCGGGAATCGCCGTGGTTTCGACGGGCCACTGTCATCCCGAGGTGGTGGCGGCGATCCAGAAGCAGGCGGCGGAGCTGATCCACATTTCAGGCACGGATTTCTATGATGAGCATCTGACGGATCTTGCGGAGCGTTTGTCAGCGGTGGCGCCGATGCCGGGACCGCACCGGTTCTTCTACGGCAATTCCGGGGCAGAGGCAATCGAGTGCGCACTGAAGGTGGCGCGCTACCATACGGGACGCCAGCAGATCATCTCGTTCTTCGGTGCGTTCCATGGGCGCACGATGGGCGCGCTGTCGCTGACCGGCTCAAAGCCGCAGCAGAAGCGCAGATTCTCTCCGCTGATGCCGGGCGTGACGCACGTGCGGTATCCCTACGTGTATCGCGGCTGCACGGGTGGCCCAAAGGAGCAGGAGGAGTTCAGCCTGGGGTGTGCACGATACATCGAGGAGAAGCTTTTCAAGACGATTTTGCCGCCGGAAGAGGTGGCCGCAATCTTCGTTGAGCCGATCCAGGGCGAAGGGGGATTTGTGCCTGCGCCGGCGAATTTTCTGCGCGAGCTGCGGGCGATCTGCGACCGGCATGGCATTTTATTGGTTTCGGACGAAGTTCAATCGGGTTGCGGGCGCACCGGAAAGTGGTGGGCCATCGAGGACTCGGGCGTGGAGCCGGACATTGTGTGCATCGCCAAGGGCATTGCGAGCGGGATGCCGCTGGGCATTTGCATGACGCGCGCAGAGATTATGGATTGGGCGCCGGGATCGCACGCGTCGACATTCGGCGGCAATCCGGTGTCGATTGCGGCTGCGCTGGCGACGATGAAGATTATCGAGCGCGAGGGAATTGCGAACGCCGCGAGCGTGGGCGAGTTCATGCTGGAGCGCGTACGCGGTTGGGTGAAGAGCCATCCACTGGTAGGTGACGTGCGCGGGCGGGGCCTGATGATCGGCATCGAGATCGTGAAGGACAAGGCGACGCGAGAGCCAGCGGTGGAGCTGCGCAATCGCATCGAGACTCTGGCCTTCGAGCGCGGATTGATCATGCTGGGCTGCGGCGAAACGTCGCTGCGGCTTTCGCCTCCGCTCATCGTGAGCAAAGAGGAAGCCACCGTTGCGCTCGACATTCTGGAAGATGCGCTGACCATCGCGGAGAAGGAACATGAGCAAAGCGCGGTGGCGGCGGTGACGGCGTAAGCACGGCCGTTTGTTCGCCGAGGTTCCTTGCCTGGGCGGTCGTGGCCCCATTTTTGCGAAGCGATTTGCCTGGAGCGAAATTCGGGCAGACAATGGTTGCCGATGGAACGAGCGGCACACATGCGAGCGGGAATATTTGACCGAGTGCTGGCGGGCCTGGACTGGATCGCCGAGCGCAGAGGCCGAACCGCGGCGAGCCCCGCCCATTTACGAACCGGGATTACAGGTGAGGATGCGGCTTGTTCGTACCTGCGACGCAAGGGCTACGTTGTGGTGGCGCGCCGGTGGTCGAGCGGAAACCTGCGCGGCGATCTGGATTTGATCGCGTGGCGGGGATCGCTGCTTTGTTTTGTCGAGGTGAAGACGCGGACAGCGCACGATATGGCGCCCGCCGAAGCCATGGTCGACACTCACAAGCGCAATGTGCTGCGGCGGCTGGCGCGGCAATATGTACGTCAGCTACCCGGTGAGACCTTCCCAAACGCGCGCTTCGACGTGATCAGCGTGTATCTCTTGCCGGGTGCGGCGCCCGAATTCTTCCATTTCGAGAGCGCATTTGGCTGGAGCGAGCGGCCCTGGGAAGAGCGTTCGGGCTGGCGATGAATTCGACCCAAGAAGGCCTCGATTACCCGATTTGGTTGCCTCGCGATCTCTCCGCGATTCACGTCACTGTCGAGCAGCCCGAGGGTAATCCTGTGATCAGCATCGGCGAAGATGGAGCTGTTCATGCGCTCCGCAAGGGGAAGGCGACAATCACAGGGGAATTCGGCGGGATGACCGATCAGGTTATTGTGCTTGTCGAGTGACTGTGACAAGCCTTCATCGATCAAGTTCGCGGGGATGCGCTATACTCCAGGGCAGTGCGAAACAGGAGGATCACAATGCGTTTACAGGCAATGACTCGAGTTCTGGCTGGCGCGGCAATCATGGTCGCGATGGGAAGCTCAGGGTGGGTGGCGGCACAGTCCGGGACCACGACTGTCCTGCAACCGGCCGACCTGGAAAAACTATTTCCGGCCACAGTGTTTTACAGTGGGCAGAGCGCGCCAACGCAATTGCGAAACTCCGGCGGCGTGAAGTTCGCCGACGGCCATTACGTGCTGGCCAGCATGGTGGACACGAGCGGGTACTCGACGGGAGTGGCGGCGAAGTACCAGGGGTACCTGATCGCCGAAGTTCCGCTGAAGATTGAAGGGAAGCTTTTGCCTGCGGGAGCGTATGGCTTTGGCTTCCTGGACGGCGATCGGTTTGTGGTGACCGATCTGGGGGGCCACGACGTGCTTACGGCTCACTCGGCGAAGGACACTGACAAGGCTCGGCCCCGCCCCTTAGAAGTGAGCGATGATCCAGCCGGCGGCTTCCGCCTTTATGCCGGGCGGAACTACGTGCACTTCGGCCGGTAAGGCGAAGAGCCGTGGGCTTGCGAGAGCCGAATCTCCGCGACAAACGTCATCTGCGGGCCGCCGCGAGCAGAAAGCTGCTCCCGGAAATCATTTGGTGCACCGCCGCTCTGTTGCTCCTAAGCGGGGCGGCGTTCGCTGCCGCGCTTGAGCCCTCTACACCGCCCGCCAATTTTGGGCGGCAGGCCTGGGCCATGGAGAATGGCCTGCCGCAAAACACTGTCCAGGCGCTGGCACAAACCAAGGATGGATTCCTCTGGTTAGGCACAGAGGCCGGCTTGGTGCGCTTTGACGGCGTTGAATTCGAAACATACGACCGTAATTCCACTCCTGCGTTGCCGGGAAGCGACATCCGCTGCCTGCTGGTAGCCCGGGACGGAGCGTTGTGGATTGGGACGAACGCGGGACTGGCGCGGTGGAAGGACGGAGGAGCAAGGACGTTCACGACGCAGGATGGGCTGCCGAGTAATGGAATTCTGGCGCTCAAAGAAATGGGTGAAGGAAAGGTCTCGGCGTGGACGGAGCAGGGGCCGGCGCAGCAGGAGGGTGACCGATTCGAGACGGTGAGAAATGTCGATGCGTTTCCGCACACCGCGCTGCCTTCGCCGGGAGAATACCCTGGTGCGATCGCATTTGAGGATGAATTGCCCAACGGCCTGCTAGTGACTGGCAGTAGAACAGCCATGAACCTTGATCCCCGTTTGGCTGTGGGCAAGGAACTGCCCGGTAGCCGGATTCAAGTCGTATTCGCCGACCAGGAGGGAACGCTGTGGATCGGCACCAATGCCGGGCTGGTGCGCTGGGTCAAGGGCAACGTGGAGCGCTTTCCGATTACCGATCCTCTTTCGACGGCGTCGATTCTGGCGGTCACGGAGGACAGCGAGGGCAATCTGTGGGTCGGGACCGAAACCGGCGGGCTGGATATTCTGCGCGATCAGCGGTTCCACACGATCGACACACGAGACGGGTTGACCTCAGACCGCATCACAACCGTGGTGGAAGACGCAGCCGGCACGCTGTGGGTGGGGACGCAGGACGACGGGCTGAACGCGCTTCGCCGTGAAGCAGGCTCTGCCGGCATGCATGCCGCGCGCAGCCTTACCGTGAACAACGGCCTCGCGAGCAATGTGATTCTGTCGCTGGCCGCGGCGCCGAACGGCGATCTTTGGGTGGGCACACCGGACGGGCTGAGCCGCGTTCGCGGAAACAAGGTGGACACCTTTACCTCAGCCGACGGGCTGCCTGACGATTTTGTGCGCTCATTGCTGATCGACTTGGATGGGACGCTTTGGATCGGCACCAGGCGCGGGTTGACGCACTGGGCGGTGGGCAAGAGCGAGCTGAGCCGGTCAATTTCCGGCGCAGCAATGGAGACCTATACGCATGCGAGCGGATTGGGCAGCGACCTGGTGGGCGCGATGGCTCGCGACAAGAGCGGCGACCTTTGGGTGGCGACGCTGGCCGGGTTATCGCGGCTGCACGGCAAAACAATCTCAAATTTCACGGCTGCGAATGGGCTTTCGAGCAATGTCATAACGGCACTGCTGCCACGCGCGGACGGGACACTGCTGATTGGCACGCAGGGCCACGGCTGGGACGAGTGGGATGGAAGCAAATTCTCCAAGGCGATGAGCAACGGTCTTGAGGAGACGACAATTCACGCCATTTTGGACGATCGCGATGGACACCTTTGGTTTGCAACGGGCGACGGCATTGCGCGCTGCGATTGCAATGGGATGGCCGGCGCAGGCCCCGCGGGGAGTTGTTCGCACTGGATAGAGTTTGGGACAGCCGACGGTCTGCACAGCCGGGAGACGGCGAACAACAGCCATCCTTCGGCGTGGCGCTCGCGTGACGGACGATTGTGGTTTGCCACGGCAAAAGGGCTGGTGGAAGTGGACCCGGCGCACTTTCCCGTAAACGAAGTGCCGCCTCCAGTGTCTTTGGAGCGCTTTCAGGTGGACGATGTGGCGCAGCCACTCCGTGGAACGGACTCTCGGTTGAGAGTTGCGGCGGGTCGCGTTCATTTTGAGTTCGACTACGCCGGGTTGAGTTTTGTGGCGCCGCAAAAGGTGCGCTACCGCTATATGCTCGAAGGTTTTGACCGAGGCTGGACCGATGCCGGAACGCGCCGGACCGCTTATTACACGAATATTCCGCCGGGCCGGTACACGTTCCGCGTGCAGGCGGCAAACAATGACGGCCTTTGGAACACGACCGGCGCGGCGCTGAGCTTCGAACTCCGGCCGCATTTCTATCAGACCCTGTGGTTTTATGCGCTGTTGTTGTTGGCGCTGGCGGGCACGGTCTTGCTCGTGCTCAAGCGGAGATTGTACGTGGCAGAGCGCGAGTTCAAGGCGGTGCTGGGCGAGCGCAGCCGGATTGCGCGCGAAATTCACGATACGCTGGCCCAGGGATACGTGGGCGTTTCAGTCCAACTGGAGGTTCTGGCGGAGCTGTTGCGCCAGCAAAAAACGGACGATGCGGGCAAACAACTGGACCAGACACGCGACTATGTGCGCCACGGGCTGGCCGACGCGCGACAATCCATCTGGGCCCTGCGCACTCAGGATACGGGCGAGACGACGATGCCGGTGAAGTTGCGGCGCATGGCGGAAGGGGCCGGAGGTGATGGACTAACAGCGCGGTTCAGCGTCTTTGGAGCCTATCGCCCGCTGCCGGTGGAGACGGAGCGTGAGGTTGCACGCATCGCTCAGGAAGCAATCCAGAATGTGAAGAAGCATGCCGGGGCCAGTGAACTTTCGGTTCAATTGGAGTACGGACCTGAAGCGGTTACGCTCGAGGTCACGGACGATGGACGTGGAGGCGCATTGGAGCGTGCGGCGGCGGCTTCTCCGGGTCACTTTGGCTTGACCGGTATGAGAGAACGCGCGGTTGAAATCGGCGCAACACTCAAAGTGAGTAGCACGCTGGGTGAGGGGACTACGATACGGTTGAGTGTACCGGCGCGAAATGAAGCGCGCGAACAGGCGGGGGTACAAAAGTGACTGCGGAACCGATCCGAGTGCTGGTTGTCGAAGATCACAACGTGGTGCGCCAGGGGCTGGTGGCGCTGCTGAATGTGGCAGGGGGCCTGGAGGTGGTGGGCGAGGCCGCGGATGGCGTGGAAGCCATCGCACAGTATCGCAAGCTGCAGCCGGATATCACGCTGATCGACCTGCGGATGCCAAGGATGAGCGGCGTCGACGTCATCGAGCGAATCCGAATGGAGACGCCCCAGGCGCGGTTCATCGTACTGACGACCTACGACGGCGATGAAGACATTTACCGCGCCCTGAAGGCCGGCGCACGGGCGTACCTGCTGAAGGGGATGACCAGCGAGGAACTGATCAGCACGATTCGAACGGTGCATGAAGGGAAGTCGCATATACCGCCGGCGATCGCCGAGAGGCTCGCCGAACGCATGGGCGCACAGGATCTGACTCCGCGCGAGTTCGATGTGCTGGAGCAGATTGTCTACGGCAAGAGCAATCGGGAGATTGCGGCCGAGTTGGAGGTTTCAGAGGCGACGGTAAAAACGCACATCAACAGTCTGCTGGGCAAGCTGGGCGTGACTGACCGTACGCAGGCGGCAACGGCCGCGATCCAGAGGGGAATTGTTCCGCTGGAATCACTTAAAAGGCCGAAATCATGACGACAAAAACTTTAGCGGTCGCGGTTTTTTGCGGTGTTTTTCTGTCCTTGCTGGCGCTTGCAGCCGCGGCGGAGAAACCAGCCTGGCGGCAGGCAACGCCGTCTGAGCTGGCGGCGGTTCTGCCGTCGCGGGCGCCGGTCGAAAGCGAGCACATTGAGACGGAGATGCGCACCGCATCGGGGATCGTGGATGAGCGCGGGCGATTCATCGCGGGCGTCGTGCTGATTACAGCCGGCTATTCGGCGGAAGGGAAGTACTCGCACTACCTGATCGTGCAAGCGCCGGTAGAAATAGGCGGCGTTAAGCTGAGGCCCGGCGAGTACGCCTTTGGATGGAGCCGCGAGGACGGCGGAGATACGCTGACCGTTCATTTCAACCAGGCGGCAACGGGAGCGCTGGTGGGGACCGCGAATGCGCATAGGATTCCCGGCGCAAGCAGGGTAGAGAGCCTGCACATCTGGCCGCCGGGCGACAAGTCGCTGATCCAGATTGGGCGGTTCGAGATTCCTTATAAAGTGGGTGACCGATAGACGAGGTTTGAGGGGCTCCCCACGGGAGTTTTGCGAACGGAGCTTGAGCTTTCGCAAATGGTTTCTGAAATGAGCGTTTGACGGGCCCGGCTCGGAGACGCCTTCCAACTTTTGGTCGATACTTCCCTCGATCCCGCCCCGTATACTTGCAGCCATGTTCGAGACCCTGCGCATAGCCACACTCTGCGGATTGCTGGCGGGAGGGATTCCCGCGTTGGTTTCCGCTCAAGTCACAAATCCTGCCACTCTTCCCTCAGGCCAGCAGCCCCCTGCAACATCGGCGCCCGCCTCAACGCCTGCGCCGGGCGGCATGAGCGGCGGTCCTTCGCAACCGGCCCTGTTCGATGAGCAACACCGGCCGATCACTGCGGGCGGCTTTGTGGCGAGTGGGCCGGTAATCTTCGAAGATATTTCGGAGAAAGCCGGACTGACTCATTGGACCCACAAGATGGGCACCAGGGAGAAGAAATACATTATCGAGACCAAAGGCGGGGGCATTGGCCTTATCGACTACGACAACGACGGCTGGCTCGACATTTACGTAGTGAACGGCTCGACCTTCGACGCGCTGGACGGGAAAGAGACGCCGCCCCATGCGGCGCTGTTCCATAACAATCACGACGGAACCTTTACGGATGTGGCAGCGAAGGCCGGCGTGACGAACGACCGTTGGGGCATTGGCGTGGCCATTGCAGATTATGACAACGACGGCTGGCCGGATATCTATGTGACCAACTGGGGCCAGAACCGGCTGTATCACAATAACCACGACGGAACGTTTACCGATGTTGCGGAAAGAGCCGGCGTGCAGTTGGGGAATTGGTCAACTGGCGCCACGTGGGGCGATTATGATGGCGACGGGCGCCTGGATTTGTTTGTTCCGGGCTACGTTCATTTCGACCGCGACCATTTGCCCTCGGGCGGCGACAATGGCGTCCCCGATACTTTCTGCACCTTCCGCGGAGTGGGTGTGATTTGCGGGCCGAGAGGCCTCAAAGGCGAGCCAGACCATTTGTTCCACAACAAAGGCGATGGAACGTTTACCGATGTGAGCGAAAAGGCCGGTGTGGCCGACAAGCCCGGCTACTACGGGCTCGCCTCACTCTTCGTTGACATGAATAATGACGGCAAGGTGGATCTGCTGGTGGCCAACGACTCCACCCCAAACTATCTCTATATCAACAAAGGGGACGGGACGTTTGAGGACGACAGCTACTCGTCGGGCTACGCGCTGGACGAGGCCGGGCGAGAGACTGCGTCGATGGGCATCGCAGCTGGGGATTTTGAAAATAACGGCAACGAGGATATCTTCAACACGACTTTCTCCGATGACTACAAAGTGCTTTACCGCAACGATGGCGACGCGAACATGACGGATGTCAGCTACCAGATGGGGATCGCGGAGATTTCGGTGCCGTTTCTCGGATGGGGCGATGCGTTCCTCGACTACGACAACGACGGGTGGAAAGACTTGATGATGGCCGATGGGCACGTTTATCCGCAGGTGGATCTGCACCCTTGGGGGACGAGTTGGGCAGAGCGGCCGATGCTCTTCCACAATATCGGCGGCAAGAAGTTTGAAGCTGTGCCGGCCGTTGAGGGTTCCGGACTTGCAGACGTAATTACAGGGCGAGGGATGGCGGAGGGCGATCTCTTTAACGACGGGAAGCTGGATGTCGTGATCAACGTGATGGACGGCCACCCGGTGCTTCTGCGCAATGTGAACCCGGACCATAATCACTGGTTGGAGCTGAAGCTTGTGGGCGGCCCCAAAAGCCCGCGCGACGCGGTTGGCGCCACGGTATATGTGACGGCCAACGGAATGAAGCAGCGCGGGGACGTGCTGAGTGGCGGCAGCTACGCGTCAACGAACGATCCAAGACCGCATTTTGGGCTCGGGCAGGCGACAAAGGTCGACGACATCGAAGTGCATTGGCCGAGCGGCAAGGTCGAGCACTTCACCGTGCCCGGCGTGGATCGGATTGTGACGATCACCGAAGGATCGGGGAAATAGTGCGAGAGGTTTCCGGTCAAGATGTTTCTGGCAGGGAAACCTCTCTTTTCGAATCCGCAGAAGGAAACAAAAACAACTTCAAGCCGTGCAGTGACGCTCGATCCTAGAACGACAGACGAGCGCTTAACTGGATCTCCCGTCCAGGCGTGGCAACCTCAGTGATGCTGCCAAAGCTGGACGTGTTCACGAAGCGATTTGGGGTTCCAAGGTTGGTGTGGTTGAGGGCGTTGAAGAATTCGGCGCGAGCCTCAAACCTGGCCTTCTCCGCGAGACTGAAACTGCGGTCCAACGCCAGGTCCATGGTCTGCAATCCGGGGCCATACACCGTGTTGCGGCCAACGTTGCCGAAGGTATAGGCGGGCGGCGCGGCGAATGCACTGGGGTTGAACCAGGTAGTCGCATTCCGCGTGCCCGACGGGAAAATCTTCTGGCCGGTGAGGTTGGCGCGGATGGGGTTCTCGCCCACGACGGTTCCGGCATTGGCTGTATCGCCAAAAACGGAAATGGTCATGGGGAAGCCGGTCTGTACCTGATAGACGATGGAGCCGCGCCAGTCTCGGGTCAGATCCTGAACCAGGTGGTTGGCGCCAACCGTGGGTGAATTGTAAACCGCGCTGACGGCGACGCGATGGCGGATGTCGCAGCCGGGACCTTTCTCTGCGTTCAGGTCGTAGTTATTCTGCGGAGTTGCGGCCTCGAACATGGGCGAGCGAAAGTCGGGGGCGTTTTCGAGGGCTTTGGCGAAGGTGTAGTTGGCCAGGAAGCTGAGGCGATTGGTGGCGCGGCGCCGCACGTTGACGTAGCCCGCGTCATACCAGCTCTGGGATGTGTTCTCAAGCAGGTTGATGGTGGTGGCTGGGAATGTCGAACTGGTCATTGTGCTGGCTACGGCGGCAGGAAAAACCGTGTTGCTGACAAAGCTGATTTTCGGAAACGGACGGCGGGGCTGGATCAGGCCGGCTCCGGGCTGCGCGTTGTTGATGAGATGAGAACGCTGCAAATGGAAGCCGCCCGCGCCCAGGTAACCGATCTCGACCGTGGTTTCGGCTCCCAACTGCTTTTCGATCGAAGCGCTCCATTGCTGGACGTATTGCGCCGGCGCGTGCAACTGAAGCGCGGTGAAGCTGACCGCCGTGGTGCCGAGCACGGGAGTGGGAAGATTCAGAGTGGTGATCGAGGGAATGTAGGGATCGCTCTGCGCGGTCTCAGGGAAGACATAGGGCACGTTGTGGCGCTGGTTGCACCAGGTGTTCATATCGACCGGCGTATAGAAAATCCCGTAGGCGATGTGCGCGACAACGCCCAATCGCGGAAAGCTCTGCGCCAGTCCGAGCCGCGGAGCAAACTTGGCGAGATTTGGATACATCAGTCCGCGGGGATAGCCGTTTTGCCCGCCGATAAAGACCTGGGGCTTACCGCTGGAGAGGTCGAGGTTACTGTTTGTATAGTCGAGATCGACCAGTGGGCTCATGAACTCGTAGCGGAGGCCGTAAGTCAACGTGGTCTTATTGGTCAGTCGCCAGGCGTCTTGCGCAAAGCCGTCGGCATACCACTGGCGTAGCTGCATCTGGGGCACGCCTGCCTGGCCCTGCCGCGCCGCCGGCAGCCCAAGGAGGAAGCTGGCAAGAGACGATCCGGTGGCGTGGTCGTTGAGCGCGTATTGGGTGGTGTAGCCGTTTGTGTACTGGTAGTAGCCGCGGTTCTGGAAGAAGCCCCACATGGGCCAGATGAATCTCTGATACACGGCGCCGAATTTAGCGCTATGCCGGCCAATCTGCCAGTTCAGCGCGTCCCGGCCTTCGATCACGGTGTCCCAGGCGTGCATCGGCGTGGCCAGGTAGTTGTCGCCAAACGGCGAATATCCCTGCACCGTGAAGTAGGGGGCGCCCCAGGCATTGGGACCGCCGAAGCCGGTTCCGGTGATGCCCAGTTGGTCTACGATGTCGTTCTTGCCGGCGCTTTCGGTGGAGTGCATCATCACCAGGCGCGAGATGGCCGCAGTCGCCAGGTTGACCATGTGCGGCGAGAGAACACGGGTCCAGGCCAGGACGCCCTGCTGCGAGAGATTGTCGTGATACAAACCGAAACCGGGGAGCCCCTCCGGCATAAAGCCGTATTCGCTTCCCGCGGAATAGCGAATGAAGGCGGTGTCGCCGTTGGCGAAGCTGTGATCGACGCGCGCAGTCCCCTGGTCGTCGGTCATGTGTTCCTTGCGCGTGTCCAGATAATTGTTCGCGTCGTTGCCCGCGCCGATGACGGTGGGCTGGCCCATCATGGTCATACTGCCCATGTCCATGGTGTTGGGCTGCGGCGTGTACTTATTCAGCATGATCGATGCAGCCTGCGTTAGCCGGTTCGGCGGAATCACGTTCAGCACTCCGTTGTAAGAAAACTGCTGGCGGATGTACTGCGGATTCGATGTGCTAGCCGGCAAGCTCGGATTGTAGCTGGGGTTCGCAGTTGTGGTATTCGGGTCGTAGATGTTCACGCCGCTCTGGCTGAAATCGCCGGAGTCTTCGGCCGTGGTCGGCACGGTGTCGACCATGTCGTCAATCTCGACGTGCCGCAGGGCTTCATAGTTCATGAAAAAGAAGGTCTTGCCGGCAAGCTTGACGGGGCCGCCGAGCGATGCGCCAAAGTTATTCTGCACCAGGAAATTCGAAGTGCCCATTTGGTTGAAGGAGTGGGCGTCCATGTCGCCGTTGCGCAGAAACTCGTAAGCCGTGCCGTGGAAATGGCTGGACCCGGAACGCGTGACGATGTTGATTTGGCCGCCTCCGGCGCCGCCCATATCGGCCGAATAGCTTCCGGTCTCGACCTGGAATTCCTGCACCGCGTCGGGCGAGGGGCTCAGATTCTGAGTGCTGAATGTCGGGTCGGTGTTGGTGGCCCCGTCCAGCAGGAAATAATTCGCGTTGGGCCGGCTTCCGCCGATGCTAACCGCCGACCTCTCACCTGGTCTCCAATAGAGCGAACTCATGTCGCCGGTTGAGGCACCGTGGCTGATGTGAGCTCCGGGCACGGTGAGTACCAGGTCGATTAACATACGGCCATTTAAAGGGAGGGAATCGACAGAGCGCTGATCCACTACCTCGCCAACGCTCGCATCCTGCGTTTTGAGCAATTCACCGGAGGCATGAACCGTGACGCTCTGGTTTTCGGAGCCGAGGCTCAATTGCCAGTCGAGTGTGGCCTGCTGGCCCACTTCGAGGTTGATCGACTGCGTGGCCTCCTTGAATCCGGCGTGGTCCACGGTGAGCGTGTATGCGCCCGGCTCCAGACCGGCGATCTCGTAAAGGCCTACGTCGTTGGAAACAACATCGCGCGTAGCGCCGGTTCCTCGAGTCAAAATGTGGATATGCGCCCCAGCAATCGCGCGGTGCTGCGGATCAAGAATCGATCCGTTCACGACGGCGTAATTGCTCTGGGCTTGAACGGCAAATGCGGCCGTGAACAGGCAGGCGAGAACGAGGAAAATCTTTCTGGTCATTGGCTCTCCTTAAGGTTGCAGTCATCGGCCGGACGTGTGCGAGTCGTTTCCGGCCGGATTTCGATTCATGGCGTGCGAGGCTTTCGCGTCTTGTGGTGCGCTGTTTTCGTTTTATGCAGCTTCAAAATGCTGTGACGCTGGGAAAAGCGGCGGCCGAACTGTGCTCAGCACCTAAAAGACCGCTAACCCCAACCAAAATCAGGGGAAGCACTCGAATGGCGTACAGATCATCATTCTCGAATGGCGTACAGAACATCATTGATGACGGATCGTAGTTTGTCTTCGTCCCATGGAAGGATTGCGGCATCATCCGTTCGGTGGAGGACACTACTCTTCGGCCCACGGACGGATGCAGGGTTCCGTCGAAAGCTTATAGAATTGTTAGCGCGATGCTTCCCCGCCTCTTCGCCGATCGAACCCTGCGCGCTTTTAGCAGTGTTCTGCTGATGGCTGCGGTTGCGTGCGCCGTCATTGCGTGGCGGACACGGACGGCCTATGCGGTCGACGATCCAGCTGCGCAACGTGCGCAGTACTCGCAGAGCACCGCTTCGCATTACAACTTCCGCTTTGGGGCGGACAAGCCGTTTTTTCCTTCCAACGCCACGACGGATACAGGAGAGTTCATTGATCCGAACAGCTTTCTCACGGCAAAATACTGCGGCCATTGCCATCAGGCTGCATATGCGCAATGGCGGCAATCGGCCCATGCGAACTCATTCCGGGCGCCTTGGTACGTCAAGAACGTGAACCTGCTGATAAAGGGAAAAGGGATCGAGTATGCGCGCCACTGCGAAGGGTGCCACAACCCCATCGCGCTGACGTCCGGGGCGATGACCCAGAATTCTCCGGTGAATCGGAAGTTCGACGCGGACGGAATTACCTGCACAGTATGCCATTCAATCCAGAAGGTGGATACGCGCGGGACCGGCAGCTACGTGATGGGCGTACCGGCGGTGCTGGTGGACGCAGACGGCAAACCAATCTACGGAGAAGTTTCGGATAAGGAGATCCTCGCGCATCTCGATCGGCACGCTCAAGCTGTGATGAAGGACTTCTATAGCACGAGTGAATTCTGCGGTGCTTGCCATAAGGCTGCGTTGCCCAAAATGTTGAATGACTATAAGTGGCAGCGCGCGATCTTTCTTTCCGACGAGTGGCAGCAGGCTTCATTCGGGAAGCAGTCTCCGCTCCCGTTCTACGTGAAACCACAGGTGTCCACGTGCCAGACCTGCCACATGGCCGAGGAAGATATCGAGCAGCCGGATTATGGATCGCAAACTGGCAAGCTCATGTCGCACCGCTGGCTGGGCGCGAATACGGTCCTATCCAAGTACTACGGTTACGATGAGCAACTGCAGAAGACCATCGCCTTTCTGCAAAATGGAGTTCTCAACGTCGATCTGTTCGGAATCGAGCGCAATGGCGGCAAGCTGATTGCGCCTCTCGGAACCGAACCCTTCGACATTGCCGCTGGGGATGTTCTGACTGTTTCCGTCGTGATCCAGAACAAGGGAATCGGCCACACACTCGTGCCTGAGCAGCGCGACTTTTACGAATGCTGGGTGGAGTTCCAGGCCAAGGACGCGGCCGGGGACACGTTGATGGACTCTGGCGCGGTGGGGCCGGACGGTGCGCTCGATCCCACGGCACACAGCTTTACGAACCGGCTGGTGAATGTTCGCGGAACACTGAACGATCTGCATCAGGTGTGGGACACGCGGGTGATCGCCTATAACAACACCATTCAGTCGGGCCGCTCGCAGATCGTGCGCTACGAGTTCAAGGTGCCGGAGAATGCCGCCGGGCCGATCACAATCACCGCCAAGGTCAACTATCGGCGCTTCAACCAGCATTTCATCGACTTCGGCCTGGGTAAGCACTACGAACTGCCGGAGGTGGAGATGACATCGCGTATGCGGACGCTGGCGATTGGCTCGAATCCTGCGACGCCGCCCGATCCCGCGGACAATCCGGTGTGGATGCGTTGGAATAACTACGGAATTGGGCTGCTCGATGCGCAGCAGTACGCGGAGAGCGCTCGGGCATTCGAGCAAGTGGCTCAGTTGCGTCCGGATTATGTCGACGCATACACCAATGTCGCTATCGCCGACTTCTCCTGGCAACGCTACGACAGTTCACGAACTGATCTGGAGAAGGCGCTGCAGCTCGCTCCGCACAACGCGCGCGCGCTTTACTATCTGGCATTGGTTGACCGCATTCAAGGCCATCCGGACGCAGCGATCGCCGATTTGCTCGACGTGATTACGCAATTCCCCCGCTCCCGCGATGCGCACCGGGAACTGGGCTTCTCGTTCTATCAACAGCACAAATACCAGGAGGCGCGGACCGAGTACGAGACCGTGCAGTCGATCGATCCCGATGACCTGTCCGCGCATTACATTCTTTCGATCGTCTATCGCCGGCTGGGCCTGAAGGACGATGCGGCGCGCGAGGCAGCGGCTTTTGCCGACGAGAAAGACGATCCGACTGCGAACAGCTATGCGCTGGAGTTCCTCGGCAAGCACCCCGAGGTCACGTCGGAGAGCGTTCCCTGGCATATTCATCGCAACGTGACGGCGGACAGCAATGCGCATGGCGGCGGAACTGGTCAATGAGATTGCTGCTGTCTGTCGCTGTACTCATTCTGGCTTTTTCTTCTTTCGCGATTGCTTCCTCGCGCAGCCAGCGGGCGCACGGCGCGGCTGTCTTCAGCGCGAGCGGATGCCAGCACTGTCATAGCATAGGAGGCGTCGGCGGGCACAAGGGGCCCGATCTGTCGGGCGTGGGAAGAAGGAAATCCAAGGCCGAAATGCGACAGCAAATCGTTTTCGGCAGCAAAGTGATGCCTGCATTCGGAGACGATCTTGAGCCGGGCGAACTGAAGGATCTGATCGCCTACCTGAAATCGTGCCGTGAGAAGCCGGCAAACACCCAGCACGTCTCCACCCCAAACTAAGGTCTAAGGCGGTCAATTCAAGCAGCGCAGGAAATCGCCTCGCGCAGTGCGTCTGCTACCTCCCGCTGCTGGCCGGGCGTGATGCGGTTGAAGAATGGAAGAGCCAGCGTGCGCCATGCGATGGATTCAGTGAGAGAGAAATCGCCCAGATCGGCCGCGCTCGAAGCGCGCCATGCAGGCTGCAGATGGATGGGTGCGAAGTAGCGGCCCGTGGCTATTCCCTGCCGGAGAAGTGCGGCCTGGACTCTTTCGCGGCCGGCGCCTTCAGGCAGGCGAACGACATAGACAAACCAACTGAGCTCGCGGCGCGGAAGCAGGAGAGGCGGACGCTCGAGACCGGGCACATCCGCGAGAAGGGCATCGTAACGCCCGGCGGCCTGGCGACGGAGAGGTAGGATCTCATCGATTCGCCGCAACTGAACGCGGCCAAGAGCGCAAGCCAGCTCCGAAAGCCGATAGTTGTAGCCGGGCTCGGCGTGGTCGAGCCAATCGATGTTCGAATCGCGGCCCTGGTTTCTGAGCCGGCGCAGGCGCGCGGCGTGCGCTGGATCGCGGGCCAGTATCGCACCGCCCTCCCCGGTGGTGATCTGTTTGTTGGGGTAGAAACCGAGAACGGCGAGATCGCCGAAGCTGCCGGCGATGCGCCCATCGAAGCGCGCACCGATTGCCTCGGATGCGTCTTCAATGAGCGCCAAATGATGGCGATTCGCAAGATCCTTGAGCACGTCCATTTGCGCGGGAATGCCGAAGGTGTGAACTGCAAGAATGGCGCGCGTGCGCGGAGAAATGGCGTGCTCGACGGCAGCGGGGTCAAGGTTCAGCGTGACGGGATCAATCTCGACAAGGACGGGCGTGGCGCGCACCTGGAGCACTGAGTTGACCACGGCCACGAAAGTAAATGAAGGAAGGATAACCTCGTCGCCCTCGCCAATCCCGAGCGCGAGCAACGCCAGATGGAGGCCTGCGGTGCCGGAACTAACGGCTACTGCATCCTCCACGCGGTGATAGGCGGCTAGCTTCGATTCGAAGGCGGCGAGCTCCGGCCCCAGGCTGAGATGCGGCGTGCGCAGAACGGCAGTGACTGCCGCGATCTCCGCCGAGGTAATGTCAGGCGCCGAGAGAGGAATGCGTGCGGTCATGAGCGTTCCTGTTGGGCCGATTCGGCAGGGGAGGGAAGCGGCGCAGGCTGCTTGATGAGAAGGCCGTCGAGCGGAACGGAAGCTAGCACGCGAGCGATGGTCTCAGCAGCAGTGCCATCGCCATAGGGATTAACCATATCGGCAAGACTCTCGCGGAAGGCAGGACTGAGAGCGCGATCGAGCGCAGCACGGATGGCGGAAGTTTCAGCGGGAACATCGATCACGTTTCGCGCTCGTTCACGGCCTTGCTGGCGAATGCCCGCGTTCACGACAGGTAAAGCGAAGGATGCCGCCTCCATGATGCCGCTGGAGGAGTTGCCAACGAGCGCGTCGGCGTGCTTGAGAAGACTCCAGTAGGTAACAGCGTCGAGATTGACGAAGACGTGAGTGTGCGCGCGCGCTGCCGCAAGAGATCGGGCGCGCTCAATGAGCGCGAGACCGCCGGCATCGGCATTCGGGTAAACGAAGATGATTTGCCCCGGCGCATGGGTGAGTGCGGCGAAGAACGCATCCGCTTCAGCGTTAGTGTCGCGGAGGATGGTAACGGGATGCCACGCGGCGACAAGCGTGGGCGGCCTGAGCGAAAGGCCCAGGCGCGCTTCCAGAGTCGCGCGATCGAGCAGCGTTGAGCGGCGCAGGTGATCGAGCGAGGGAGCTCCAGCGCGGTGCACGCGCCAGGGCTCTTCGCCCATAGCGATGACGCGGAGGCGCGCGGTTTCTGTGGACGTAAAGTGAACGTGCGCTAGCTTGGTCAAAGCGTTGCGCACTGCGTCGTCAATGGCGCCCTGGCTTACCTCGCCGCCTTCGATGTGGGCGATGGGAATACGCAGAGCCAGAGCCGTCGCGGCAGGGGCCAGCATTTCGTAGCGGTCGGCGATGAGCAGCAGCAGGTCGGGCCGCCACGCGGTGAGTGCATCGGCAAGGCCCAAAATGGCCACGCCAATCGTCTTGGCCATTCCAGTGTCAGTGTCGGAGCTGAGCAGGCATTCGATGCGCGCCCGGATGGGAAAGCCATCGCGCTCGATCTCCTTGAGCGTGTTTCCGAATTGCGGCGAAAGATGCGGTCCGAGAGCGAACACGCCCAGTTCAATTTGAGGGTGGACGGCAAGCTCGCGCAGCGGCCAATAGAGATGGCTGTAGTCAGCGCGCGAGGTGGAGACGACGCCGATGCGGCGCCGCGCGCCAGGCGTTGCAGGCTGCCCGGGAAATCCGCGTCCGTTCACTTGATTTTGGGGCGCAAGCACAGGAGAAGTATAAATTGATTGCTCGACAACGCCTGCTTGCACGGGATGCGAGCCGCTCAGCCACAGGGCCTCGCGCTCGCGTACACTGGATGGTTCCGCGATGAGGGGAGAGTTGCATCCGTGAGTGGAAGAACAATGCGGGGAGTTGGGTTGTGCGCGATTGCAGTTCTTGCGGGCATGCCGGCACTCTGCGCGCCGCAGAAGCACTTCGACGCAGAGGCGATCCAGTTGAACAATCGAGGCGTGGCGCTGATGGGCCAGCAGTTCACCGAGCGTGCCGCGGAGAGCTTTGCCGATGCATTCAAGAAGGACCCGGGGCTGGCGCAGGCGGCGATCAACGAGGGTATTGCGCTGCTGTCGGAACAGAAGCTGGACCAAGCTAAAGAGTGGTTCCAGAAGGCCATTGCGGTTGATCCAAAGAATCCGCAGGCATGGTACAACCTGGGACTGGCGCAGCACGGGGGCAATGAGCTCAAGGGTGCTCTGGCCAGCTTTCAAGAGGCGGCGAAGCTCGATCCCCGAGATGCGGACTCTTGGTATTTTGAAGGCGCCTGCTACCAGGAAATGCGGCACTTCGACGAGGCCATCGTGACCTTCGAGAAGACCCTGGAAATCAACCCGCTGCATGCGTCGGCGGAGTTCGGACTTGCGCGGTTGCTGCAACGCACGGGTCGCACAGCAGAGGCGAAGGAGCACTTTGCGCGTTTTCAACATTTGACGAGCACCAAGATTTCATCCGCATTGGGGCTGTCTTACGGCGAGCAGGGGCATTATTCGACAGTGACGGCAGTCGAAGAGCCGGAAACGATCCAGCACGCGATGATTCCGGTGCGGCTTGTGGCGCAGCCAATAGTCGCGCCTCGCTCTGCAGGGGCTTCGTCGTGGACCACGACCGGCGGGGCATGCATGATCGATGCGATGGGCTCGGGGCAGATGGACCTTGTGCTGATGCAAGCGGGCGCACAGGCCATACGCATCCTGCACAATCGTGGCGGCGGCAGCTTTGAGGAACTGGATACGGCGACAATGGGTCTGGCGGCGCACGGCCATGCAGTGGCATGCGCCGTTGGCGATTACGACGGCGATGGATTGAACGACCTGGCTGTGGCTCTGGAGGATCGAGTACTGCTATTTCACAATCTCGGTCACGGGCAATTCAAAGACGTCACGGCCCAATCGGCACTTTTGCCGCGCAACCGCCCATCGGGCATTACGTTTGTGGATTATGACCACGATGGCGATCTGGATCTTCTTCTGACTGGTGCGCCGTTGAAGCCGGGCGATGCGTCCAATGTTCTGTGGCGCAACAATGGCGACGGGACGTTCACCGAGCAAACGGAGCCGACCGGGCTGGGCGGAAGCGGCAAGACCGCGGCAGCAATCCTGACCGATTTCAATAACGATCGCGCCGTGGACCTTGCGGTGACCGGCGATGGACCTTCGCCTCTGATCTACGTGAATCCGCGCGAAGGCAAGTATCCCCAGCAGCCGCTGTACGCGAATGTGAAGCTTCCGCCAACAGTTGGCATTGCGGTCCTCGACTACAACAAAGATGGCTGGATGGACATTGCGGTGACGCACGCCGGTGCGCCGGGGCTCACGCTGTGGCGAAACGTTGAAGGGCCGGATCACATTGGGCGGCGCTTTGAGCGCGTTGCGTTGCCACTCATTGGAGCAGTGCGCGGATGGGGCCTGACGCCGGTCGACATCGACAACGATGGCTGGATTGACCTGGCAGCGATTGTGGAGACAAAGGCCGGCCCGCGGCTGAAGGTCTTCCGCAATCGCGGCGATGGCAGTTTCGAGGACGTGAGCCATGCGCTTGGACTGGACAGCGTGCGGCTGGCGGCGCCGCGCGGACTGATTGCCGCCGATCTTGACGGCGATGGCGCGCCCGATTTGATCGTGACCCAGGAAAATGCGCCTCCTGTCCTGCTGCGCAACGAAGGCGCAAACAAGAATCACGTTCTGCGCCTCGACCTGACCGGCTTTGCCGACAACAAGACGGCGCTGGGAGTGAAGGTGGAGGTATTTGCCAACGGACTTTGGCAGAAGTGGGAGCTTGCCGGCGCGTCGGGCTACCAAACGCAGGCGCCGCCGCAGATTCTTGTGGGCCTCGGCGACGCGCCAGGCGTCGACTTGCTGAGAATTCTGTGGCCCACTGGCGTGTTGCAGGACGAGATCGACCTGCCTCATCAGCAGGTGATCGCGATGAAAGAGGCGGACCGTCGCGGCAGCTCGTGTCCCGTACTGTTCGCGTGGGACGGCCATCGCTACAGATTCGTGACCGACGTGATTGGAGCGTCTGTGGTGGGGCACTGGTTCACGCCCACGCGGCGGAACACGCCGAATCCCGGCGAGTGGGTGAAGATCGACGGTGCGAATGCCGCGCTGGTGAACGGCAAGGTCAGTGTGCGCTTTATGGAGCCGATGGAGGAGGTGAACTACATCGACCAATTGCGCATGGTCGCGGTCGATCATCCGGAAGATGTGGAGGTGAATCCCGACGAGCGATTCCTCGACGATCCGCCCTTTGCTTCGGGCCACGTTGTGGCGAGTGAAGCGACCCGTTTGCCAGTAGGCGCGTGGGATGGCGACGGGCGCGATGCACTCGACCACCTAAGCCGCCGCGATCACGTGTTTGCCAGCGGATTTACGGCGCTGCCTTACGACGGATTTGCCAACCTGCACGCGCTGACGCTTGACCTTGGTCAAATCAAACCGGAATCACCGCTGCGGCTTCTGATGACCGGCTATGTGAACTATTTCAGTGCGACTTCGCTCTATGCCGCGTGGCAGGCGGGGTTGAAGGAAATTCCGCCGTACGTCGAAGCGCAGCTCCCCAACGGCACCTGGCAGCGAATCCCGGGCGATGCGGGATTTCCGGCCGGGTTGGAGCGGACGATCGTGGTGGACCTGACGGGCAAACTGCCGGCGGGAACGCGGCGCATTCGGCTGATGACGAATCTGCAGATTTTCTGGGACCAGGTGCTGATCGACCAAAGCTCGGGCGCGCAGACGCGGACAACGGAGATTCCGCTGGCAAGCGCCATACTGCGCTTCCGCGGCTATCCAAAGCAGATTGAAGCCGCGAGCCCGGGCGATCTGGACTACGACTACAATCTCGTGAGCTTGACGGGACCCTTTCAGCGAGAGCGTGGCGACTACACGCACTTTGGCGACGTGACCCCGCTGCTCAAGACCATCGACGACAGGTTTGTTGTGTTCGGCAGTGGCGAGGAGATTGCAGCGGAATTCGACGCAGAGAAGCTGCCCGCTTTGCCAGCACATTGGAAACGCGATTACTTTTTCTACGCCAATGGGTTCGTGAAAGACATGGATTGGTGGGATGCGTCGCCCTTCACAGTGGCACAAATGCCGTTTCACGGCATGAGCACGTATCCGTATCCGGCGGGCGAGAAGT
This sequence comes from Acidobacteriaceae bacterium, assembly GCA_003138515.1. Classification (GTDB taxonomy): domain Bacteria; phylum Acidobacteriota; class Terriglobia; order Terriglobales; family Acidobacteriaceae; genus Telmatobacter. The sequence continues at coordinate 58,316 of PLGG01000058.1, forward strand.
ATCCCGACGATTCGGCCTCGCTCGACTACCGGTTGAACTGGAACGACCGATTTGAGTCGGGGAATCCTGTGCGATCGTATCGATTCAACTATCAACTGCTGCCGTCGGCTCCTCCAGGAATCGGAACGCCGCAATCGCCACCTGGAACGCAGCGATGAACGATCTGGTGCTGGCCCCTGCGGCGCGACAACTTGAGCTGGTTCGCACGGGCGAACTGTCCGTGACTGAGCTCGCTGAAGCGCATCTCCAGCAGATCGAGCGGCTGAATCCGGAACTGAACGCATTTGCTGACTTCGACGCAGACCGTGTGCGCGCACAGGCCCGGCAGCTCGACGCGGCACGAGAGACGCGCGGCGCACTACATGGTCTGCCGGTGACCATCAAGTCGTCGATTGCGACCGCGGGTTACCGATGCGAGATTGGCAGCCTGCTGCACAAGGGCGAGGTTCCTGTTGAGGACGCCGTGGTCGTGGCGCGGCTGCGCGCGGCGGGAGCGTTGATTCTGGGCACGACCAACTGCCCGGAGTTTCTGATGGCGTATGAGACCGCGAACCTGCTCCATGGGCGCACGCGCAATCCCTGGGACCTTGACCGAACGCCGGGCGGATCGAGTGGCGGCGAGTCGGCCGCCATCGCGGCGGGAATGTCCGCAGCGGGCTTAGGCAGCGACAGCGGAGGGTCGGTGCGAGTTCCCGCGCACTTCACGGGCATCTGCTCACTGAAACCCACGCCGGGACGAATACCTGGAAGAGGGCATCTGCCGCCATGTGTGGGTCCGTTTTCGATCCTCGGTGCAATCGGACCGATGGCCCGCACAATTGGCGACGTTACGCTGCTGTTTCGAGAGCTCTGCGGCCATGATTCGCTGGATCCGGTGAGTCCGCCGGTGGCTCTGACAGACCCGAGCCCCGTTGAATTGCGAGCGAAAGCGATCGGATTCTTCGAGGACGATGGCCTTGTTCCGGTGACTCCAGAGACGCGCGCGGCAGTGAACGATGCTGCGCGAGCGTTGCGCGAAGCGGGCTTCCGAGTGGAGCCATTCCGCCCGCGGACCCTGGAGCAATTGCGCAAACTTTGGTGGAAGTTCTTTGTGCAGTGCGGGGCCATGTTCTACGAGCCGGAGATTCGCGGCAAGCGCGGGAAGCTCAGCTCCATCTTCAATGAGTTTTTGGGAATCGCGGAAGCAGCCGGGCCGCTAAGCGCGTCGGAGTTACTCAACGCGTGGGCCGAGTTGGATCTGCTGCGCGCGAAGACTCTGGCAGAGATGAGCGAATATCCGGTTTTGCTTTGCCCGGTGGCCAGCATTCCCGCATTTCGCCACAATGAGCGCGCGTGGACGATCGACGGCAGATCCGTCGAATACCTTGATGCCATGCGGTACACGCAGTGGTTCAACGCGCTGGCTTGTCCGGCCGCAGTGATTCCTGTGGGCACATCGCCCGAAGGGTTGCCGATCGGCGTGCAGATTGTCTCGCGGCCCTTCGAGGACGAGGTTGCGCTGGGCGTTGCGGCGGTCGTAGACGCGGCATTCGGCTATCGTCCGCCCCCGATGGCGCGAGCGTAACTCGGGTCAGGCTGTCCAAGTCTATTGGGCACAATCGTTTGCGAGCCCCACAGAATGCAGCATCGGACGCCCCGGCGCACCTGCGCGCATCCACCTTTCGATTGAGGCGGATCCCCAACGATCGCAGTACACTTAGGCTTCCCCGAGAACTGGAGGCCGGATGGAGCGCTCGGTGTGCGCGAAAACTGGCAGGAACACTTTGCTGAAGCCCCCGATGTTCTGCTAGGCGCAGGGCGCCAGCGGACGATTGTGCGGGTGCGCGATCTTGCTGTCGGCGGAGACGAGTTCGTCACCATGGCGGGACCGTGCTCAGTGGAAACCGAGCACCAGCTTATGGCCACCGCCTATCGCGTGCGCAACGCAGGGGCGCGCGTTCTGCGTGGCGGCGCGTTCAAGCCGCGCAGTTCTCCTTATTCATTTCAAGGGCTGGGCCTCAATGGTCTTAAGTTGCTCGCCGCGGCGCGCGAAGAGACAGGGCTGGCCATCGTGACCGAAGTGATGACGGAGGACGACGTCCCGTTGGTCGCCGAATATGCAGATATCCTCCAGATCGGATCTCGCAGCATGGAGAATTACACGCTGCTGGAAGCGGCAGCGCGATCGGGACGGCCGATTCTGCTTAAGCGCGGCATGATGGCGACGATTGCAGATCTTCTGCGCTCGGCTCAAGTGATCCTGAGCAACGGCAACCCTAACGTGATTCTGTGCGAGCGTGGCATTCGCACCTTTGAAACGGCGATGCGCAACACCTTCGATTCCGCCGGTATTGCGCTGCTCAAGCAGGTCACACACCTGCCGGTGATTGCCGATCCCAGCCATGCGGCCGGACATCGCGAACTGGTTCCGGCACTCGCGCGTATCGGAATCGCCGCCGGTGCGGACGGCCTTCTGGTCGAAGTGCACCCCGATCCCGACCACGCATGGAGCGACGGCGAACAGTCGCTGGACTTTGACGGGTTTGCTGCCATGATGACGGCGCTCGAGCCTTGGATTGCTCTGCGCGGAACGTCGCTGCACGAAGAAAAGCTGGAACAGCGCGAAAATGCCGGCACTCGTCTCGCGGAGGCCGTGGCATGAGGTTTCCCCTTGCGGCGCTGTCGATTGCGGCGCCGGTTGCGTTGATGCTTTGTCCAGTCTGTGGGCTCACCCAAAATGCGGAGCGCGCCGCTCCTCCGGATTTTATTGTGACCGCCGCTCCCGCCTACGTACCACTGGCAGAGTTGCACGGGCAGGAGCGATTCCCCAAGGGAGCGCAATTGCTGCTTGTTCACGCCGGCAAGGCGGAGCCGCTGGTGACCGGCTTTCGAGCTTCAGCGGACGCTAACGTATCGTTCAACGGCGAGACGGTGCTGTTTGCTGGCAAGCGGTCTGCAGGCGATCCTTGGCAGATTTGGGAACTTGCCCTCAAGGATCACTCCGTGCGACAGGTGATGGTGACGGCGACGGATGCGGAGCGCCCCCTCTATCTGCCGGGCGGGCGGATGGTCTGGGCGCAGCGGACGCCCGCGGGATTCCAATTGCAGTCCGGCGAAGATGGGCATCCGACCCCCGAGTTCCTGAATCCGACGGCGGGGCCCGGGATGTTGCCGCTTGCGTACACACGGTCGAGCACCTTCCCCGCGGATGTGCTGCGCGACGGGAGGATTCTGTTTGAGGCGGGCTTTCCTCTGGGCAACGGGTCGACGCCTGAGTTGTATCTGGTTTATGCCGACGGCTCGGGCGAAGAGTCGGTGCGCTGCGATCATGGGCGGCCGCGCTGGGGCGGAACGCAACTGGCTTCGGGGGATGTGGTCTTTACGCATGGAACGACGCTGGCTCGCTTCACCTCGGCGATGGCGCATGAAGAGCTGATTCAAGCGCCGCGCGGCAATTATGCCGGCGCGATTGCAGAAACCGCTTCAGGTGCGTGGTTGGTGAGTGCGCGAACGGCGACAGATGCGAGATATGCAATCAAGATGTGGACGCCAGGCTCGGCCGGAATGGACACCGTTTTGGCGAGGAGCGGAGAGGATCTGGTCGAGCCCGTGCTGGTCGCGCCGCGCACACGGCCCAATCGGCACCCATCGGGTCTGCATCCATGGGACTACGCAAACCTGCTCGCGTTGGACGCACGCGTTAGCCGCGACGGAGATGTAAAAGGAAAGCCCGTGTCGGTGCGCCTGGAGGCTCAGGACGCCGCGGGCCACGCGATCGCGATGGGGACCGCGCCGGTCGAGCAGGATGGATCGTTCTTCGTGAAGGTGCCGGCCGACAGACCGATCAGGTTTGAGCTGCTCGACTTCAAAGGCACGGTTCTGCGGCAGGAGCATGGATGGCTCTGGGCTCGCGGCGGCGAGCAGCGCATTTGCGTGGGCTGCCACGCGGGGCCGGAACGAGCCTCGGAGAATCGCGTGCCGGCCGTGCTGCTGCGAACGACCGAACCTGTGGACTTGACCGGCAATAAGTCTGTTGCGGCAGCGCCGGGAGGCAATTGATATGAAGTCTGCTGTTCTTGTTGCACTTTTCGGAGCGGTCTCGATCACGGGATTTGCTTCCGCCGCGCAAACAGCGCCAGCCGCAACCCAAGTGCCCGCACCAGCAGCGGCTGCCAGTGCGAAGGCGCCAGTCCAATCCGCCATACGCTTTGAAGACGCGACGGATAAATCAGGAATTGAATTCACACACAGCTTCGGGTCAGCCAAGCTGGGATCGCTGCTGGAGGGCACGGGAGCGGGTTGCGTCTGGTTCGACTACAACAACTCGGGGCGGCCTTCGCTTTACGTGGTGAGCGGCAGGTCGCTCGACGATTCGATGCACCCCTATCCATTGAAGGACAAGCCGAACCCTCCCGCGCACAATCATCTCTATCGCAACGACGGCAACGGCCACTTCACCGACGTAACTGAGCAATCGGGCCTGGATCCGGATATGTATTCGATCGCAGTGACGGCAGCGGACTACGACAACGACGGCTACGAAGACCTGCTGGTGACCGGATACGGAAAGGTTGTCCTCTACCACAACGACGGCAACGGCCACTTCACCGACGTGTCCGAAAAGGCGGGCATCAAAGTCAACGGCTGGGCGATCAGTTCCACCTGGCTCGACTACGACAAGGACGGTTGCGCTGATTTGTTTGTTGGGCGCTACGTGAAATTCGATCCCAAATACCGCGCCTTTTACGCGGCGGACAACTATCCGGGGCCGCTCGACTATGCGGGCCAAACCAACATGCTGTTCCACAACAACTGCGATGGAACATTTACCGATGTGACGGAGAAGTCGGGCATTGGCGCGTACGTCGGACGAACGATGGGAGTAACCGCGGCGGACTTCGACAACGATGGATGGGACGACATTTACGTAGCCAACGATCGGACGGAAAACTTCCTCTTCCACAACAAACACGATGGAACGTTTGAAGAGATTGCCAACGAAACCGGGACGGCGTTCGGGCAGAATGGCGAGGCCACCTCGTCGATGGGGCCGGTAGCTGCCGACTTCGAGGGCAGGGGAGTGTTGGATCTCTGGGTGACCGACGGGAGCTATAACCGATTCCTGCGAAACATCGGAGCACCGGAGAGCGGCTCGCCTGTTGCGCCGCCGGATTCCGCTAGGGCCGGATTTGAAGATGTGGGCGCGGCCAACGGCATCTCACAGACCGACGCGCAATACGTGAGTTGGGGAAGCGGCGTATACGACTTTGACAACGACGGCCAGCTCGACATTCTCGTCTTCCATGGCGGGCTCATTCATTTAATTCCGCAAGAACACACGCTGTTTCGCGGACTGGGCAGCGGCAAATTCCAGGACGTCTCGCGCGAGTCCGGTTCCGTGTTGAGCGACAGAACCGTGGCGCGCGGGGCCTGCTTCGCCGACTACGAAAACAACGGCAAGGTGGACGCCTACGTGGTGAATCTCGGCGCTGAGGGCAAACTTCTTCACAACGTCTCCACCGGCACAGGCCACTGGATTGAAGTAAAGCTCGTGGGCACAAAAAGCAATCGCGATGGAATTGGCGCGCGGGTGGAAGTGATGGCCGGAGGCAGGAGATGGACGGCCGAGCGCGTGGCAAGCTTAGGCTATCTTTCCGAGAACGACGGCCGCTTGCACTTCGGGCTAGGCGCGGCTGCCACGATTGACAAGCTAATTGTTCACTGGCCAAGCGGACGCGAGCAGGCGATCGGCAACGTCACTGTAGATCGCGTGCTCACTGTTGAAGAGCCGAAATGAAGAGGCAAAGGGAAGCGATGCGAGACGCGGGAGCAGACATGAGAGCGAGCAGCCGGCGAGTACGGCTCGGAGCGGCTGCGCTCGCCGCGGGAGCCGCGGCCCTGCTTTTCCTCGCGTTATTGCCGGGTCCGGAGCGGCGAGTGTACGCCGGGTCAACGCCGGCAGCCTCGCAATCGCCCGCCGACGAACAGGAATACGCGTCGCCGCTGGAGATTCTGCTTTCGCCCGACGGCACGCGGTTGTACGTGCTCTGCCAACAGAGTGAAGATGTGCGCGTGCTCGACACGGGCAGCTACGAGGTGATCGGAACGGTCGCTGTCGGCCGTGTGCCGCGCGGGATGGCGCTCTCGCGTGCGGGCGATCGGCTCTTTGTTACGAACTCCTGGGACGACACAGTTTCCGTGATCGATACGCGCACACTGACCGTCGCTGCCACCTGGCCCGTGGGCTTAGAGCCCTCCGGAGTCGTCGAGGACGCGGCGGGCAAGCACGTCTTTGTTGCCAACCGCATCTCCAGCGACATTGCTGTTCTGGATGCGCGGACGGGCGCAGAGGAAAAGCGTCTGCTGGCCGGGCGCGGCGCGAGTTATCTGACGCTCTCGCCCGACGGCGCGCGGGTTTACGCGACACACATCTATCCAAATCTTCCTCCGCTGCGAACAGGCCTGGAAAACCGCACGCCGCCGGAGTCGGAGATCACGGTGATCGACGCACGAAGCTCGGAGGTTGTTGATCGCATCCCGCTGCACTCGATCGCGGGCGTCTTCCACCTGGCCGTTTCCGCCAACGGCCGCCTCGGCGTCGTGGCCGAGTTTCACCCGAAGAATCTGGTGCCGCTGGCGCACCTGGAGCACGGTGGTGCGTTCGCGTACACGCTTACGCTTTTCGGAGCGGATGTGGGCAAACCGGTAGAGATTCCGCTTGACGAACTGGATCGCTACGCTTCGCAGCCGTTCGGCGTGGCCATTGCGCCCGACGGATCCCGTCTCTACGTCACTCTTGGCGGCTCGGAGAGTGTGCTGGCCGTCGATGTGCCGCGCCTGTTGCGCTTCATTCATACGAGGCCGCGGCCAGAGTCCGGATCGTTCGCGCAGGATCTTTCGGCCAGCGGCAATTATGGGTCCGCACGCATTCCCGTGGGTCACAACCCGCGAGGGCTCGCGCTCAGCGGAGATGGCCACAAACTGTTTGTCGCCAACCGGCTCGACGACACAATTAGCGTGATCGATACGAGCACGCTGCGCGTGGCCACAACCATTGCTCTGGCGGGACCAAAGACCGTCAGTGCGCTACGCCGGGGCGAGCAGACATTCTATTCGGCGCACTATTCCTTCCAGGGGCAGATCAGCTGCTCCAGTTGCCACATCGATTCGACTTTTGACGCCCTGACCTGGAACCTTGAGCCGAATGGCTTCGGTAGAGACATTGTGGACAACAAGTTGCTCGAGGACATCAAAGACACCGCGCCCTACAAGTGGAATGGGGGAAACCCGAACGTTCCCACTGAGTGTGGCCCAAGAACGGAAAAATATTTCTGGCGGTCGGAGAACTACGATGCGCGAACCCTCACGGATCTGGCCTTTTACGTTCTTAGCCTTCCCTCGCGGCCGAACCGCTGGCGGCAGCCAAGCGGTGAACTGACGGCGGCGCAAGAGCGCGGGAAGTCGCTCTTCGAGCGGACAGCGGATAAGTTCGGCAATCCGATTCCACTGGAGAATCGCTGCAACAATTGCCACAGCGGGCCCAAGGGCACCAATCAAAAGCTATTCGATGTAGGGACAAGAAAGACGACGGACAACCCGGGACCGCTGAAGTCGGCGCCGTTGACGAATATCGCGCTCACGGCGCCTTATCTGCACGATGGCTCCGCGCGTACGCTCGAAGAGATCTGGACCATTTACAACCCGGAGGACAAGCATGGGCGCACCAACGACCTGACCAAAGACGAACTGAACGACCTGATCGAATACCTGAGGACACGATGAAAACAATTGCCGACGAGAGACGGTTTGCGATGGCGCTGCTGGCAGTCGCGTTCTTTGTGGCTGGGGCGCGGTCTGGATTCGCTCAGGCAACCCAGCATCATCCTCACGTCGCGTCAACGGCGGCAGCGGTTCCACAAATGCCGCGCTTTCGTTTTGAAAACTACACCACCGCCAACGGCCTTCCCGCTAATCATGTGTATGCGGTGCTGGTGGATGGTGCCAGGATTTGGGCGGGCACGGACGATGGCTTGGGTCTATACGAAGACGGAAAGTGGAAGACCTACTCGACGAAGGACGGCCTGGCGCACCGAGCCGTGCTCTCGCTGGCTCTGGACAAACGCACGGGCGATGTGTGGGCCGGCACGATGGGCGGGCTGAGCCGGATCTCCGGCGGGCGCATCGTCAGCTATACGCAGTTGAACTCGGGGCTGAGCAACAATGTGGTGTACGGCGTATCAGTGGAAGGCGAAAATGTATGGGTGGCCACAGCCTCCGGCGCTTGCCGGCTCAATCTGCACACCGGCGAGTGGTCGCTCTATAACGAGCGCAACACGCCCATGCGCGAGATTTGGGTTTACGGGGTTTCCGCTACCGCGACCAAGGTCTACTTCGCAGTTTGGGGTAGCGGCCTGCTCGAGTTCAATCAGAAGACCGAGCGATGGGACTTGTACGACGACCCCGACGGCGAAACCGAACTGGTGCTCTTCAAAGACCAGGGCCTGATTCACGACATCGTTTCTTCGGTAAGCTACGTTGACGGCATCGTTTGGGCGTCGACGTATTTCGGCGATAGCCGGTACGACGGCCGCTACTGGCACAATTTCCTGACGAAAGATAGCGGACTGCCGTCGAACTTCACGAACTACGTGAAGGGCGTTGACGCCAATCACGCCTGGTTCTGCACCGATAAGGGACTAGCTTATTACGATGGCGCAAACTGGGCCGTCTACACGCGCTCGCTCACCTCGCACAAGCCGGCGATGACGGTGCGCGATGCAAAAGGGAATGTCACGGAGATTCCCGTGACCAGCGGGCCTGCGCACAACTACATTCTTGGCATCGATTTTCAGGGTAGCGATATTTGGGTTGCTACCGCCGATGGCCTGAGCCATGGAGTTCTTCAACAGTAGAGAAAAAGGAGCGAACGCTATGATCGCATTTGCAGAGATTTTGGAAACAATCGGACGCGCGCCAGTGAGGAAGCGCGCCATCACTAATCACGATGTACTCAACGAAGCCCACGCTTACGCTAAGCCAAGCTCGTTCTCGCGCGGAATGAGGATCGATCTGAATGGCTTGACGATTCTTCTCATCTCCGGCACTGCGTCGATTGACGAGAACGGCGAAAGCGTGCACATCGGCGACTTTCGCCGGCAGATGCGGCGCACGCTAGAAAACATCACCGGACTGCTGGCCAGCGAAGGCTGCACCTGGCACGATATCGTCCGCACCAGTTGCTATCTGCGCGACATCGAGCGCGACTACGAGGCCTTCAACGAAGAGCGCACGAAGTTTTTCGATGAGCAGGGACTCGACCCGTTGCCCGCATCGACCGGCATCCAGGCGATTCTATGCAGGCCGGAGCTGCTCGTGGAGATCGAAGCGATTGCCATGTTTCGGACGGAAAAGGCCGGCAGCGGCAAGGAGTAAGCATCATGCGCCACGGATTGTTACCGATTGCGCTCTGCGCGCTGGCAGCGTGCGCTGCTGTGCCTCTTTTTGCGCAGAGTGGCGGCGTGTGCGAATGCGGCAAGCATCCGCCAGGACCGCCGCGCGACCGGACTGTGGCGCCATATGCAGGTGAGCCGCAGGATTTGAGGCCATTCGCCAAGTTTGAAAAACCGTACGACGAAAACTACCTCGAACCGAATATCTACACCGGCGCCGGCCGCGATATTCCCGAACCCAAGGATATCTCCGAAGTTAGAATCGGCTTTTTCGGCCCCGTCAGTCCCAGCCCGGATCAAGCAGACGGTTTACGCATGCTGCACGGGGCGCAAATGGCCGTGGAAGAGGCGAACGCGCGCGGCGGTTACGGTGGCAAGCCATTCAAGCTCATGGTGCACAACGACTACAACAACTGGCAGGCCAAAGCAGTTTATGGTACCGGCCGCCCAACTGACTCGACGATCTGGGGTTCGGCGGCGGACGAAGCCGTGAAAATGATTTACGACGACCAGGACTGGGCGATCTTCGGGTCGATCAGTTCCGAGTCGACCCATATTATTCTTCGAGTTGCTCTGAAAGCTGAGATTCCGATCGTCAATTCCGCCTCGACTGACCCTACTATTCCTGAGACGTATATTCCCTGGTACTTCACGGATCTGCAGGATGATCGCGTGCAAGCCTACACCCTGGCTCGTCGTATCTACACTGAGCTTGGCCTGAAACGGATTGCGCTGCTCAGGCTGAACAACCGCTATGGCCGGCTGGGCGTTCCAAAGTTCCGGAGTGCGTCAGTCCGGCTGGGCCACCCGGTGGTGATTGAACAGAAATTTCTGCCGGGCGACACGGACTTTTCGCGCGAACTCGAGATCATACGTGACTCGCGCGTCGACGGCATTGTGGTTTGGGCGGATGAAAGCGAGACGGCGGGCATCCTGAAGCAAATGCGCGCCATGGGAATGAAACAACGCGTCTTCGGTTCCTACCGCACGCTGGGGCCCGATCTGCTGGCACAAGCCGGCGCCGACGCCGAGGGCTTCGAAGCCGTTTTTCCGTACGACCCGACACGCCAGGATCCGCGCTGGCTCGACTTCAACCGCCGCTTCGAGGCTCGCTTCCATGAGCAGCCGGAGCAATTCGCTTCGCTGGCCTATGACGCCATGAATGCGTTGCTCGACTCCATCTGTAAAGCCGGATTGAATCGCGCACGCATTCACGACGCGCTCGCGGACATCGAAGAGTATGACGGCGTGACCGGGCACATGGTCTTCGATCCCCTGCAGAAGAATGTCGCGCCGATGTATCTGGGCTCTGTGCACAACGGTGCAATTACGTTCCGACTTGCGACGATGGAGAAACATCCAGCGGCGCAGCACGCTGCCGATGGACAAATGTCGCCGGCTTCGCCTGGGACGCCGTATGCTCGCGTAGGCGAAGATGGGGTGAGCTATGCGGGGCCGCGATCTGCCGAACTTCCGCCGGGGCCGGTGCGCGTGATTCTTTTTGGACCGAACGCCGCGGAGATTGCGCAGTCGCCAGAGGTTTTGGCAGCTCTCCACGCTGAAATGCCAACTGGCCGGGAGTGGCTGGTGACGCCAGTGGAGAGCAAGCAGAATTGGGGCACAGCCTCAACTCAATTGGTTCACGCCTTGATGGACGAACATGCCCTGGCGATCGTGGCGCTGGATCGGGACGCCGGCCACCTTTCGGAACAACTGGCATTGAAGTGCTTTGTCCCGGTGATGGCGTTGAGTGCCGACAAGTCGCTGACTTCAGCCAATGTGCCCTGGATTTTCCGGCTGCCGCTCGAGGCCACACCGGCTGGGGCACTTCGCTTGTTGCGTCAGGCTGCAGCGCGAGCCGGCTTCAACTCGATGAGAGTCAGGGATGAACTTGCGTCAGGAGATGCGATTGATGGAATGGCTTTTCTGCCTACAGGCGAGCCGCGCAGCCAGTAACCTGAGGTCATTTCCACGGTGAGAGGATCTACCTAGCGATCGTAGAGCGCGGTCAGGGCTCGCAGTCTGGCGCTCAATTCGCCGCTCAATGCACCTGGACGATAACGCCACTTCCAGTTTCCGCTCACCGTGCCGGGAAGATTCATGCGCGCTTCACTGCCCAGTCCCAGCACATCCTGCAAGGGAACAATCACAACGCCGGCGACGGAAGCCGCCACCGCGCGGATCATGATCCAGTTGATCTCCGCATCGCCATGGAAGTTGAGATAGGCGCGCGCGAATTCATGCTCCTGGCGCACATCCTCCGCAGAACGAGTGCTGTCGGCCGCCCCCGAACTCGACCACCAGCCGACCACGGTATCGTTGTCGTGGCCGCCGGTGTAGGCGACCAGATCGTGGCTGTAATGATGCGGACGGAAGGACGCTCCCTGCGGATCTGTGCCAAAAGCAAACTGCAGGATGCTCATCCCTGGAAGGCCGAACTCTTCTCGCAGTTGCTCCACCGGCGGAGTGATCACTCCCAGGTTCTCGGCCACAATCGGCAGTTCGCCAAATTCATTTTGCAGCGCCGAGAGAAGCCTGTTTCCCGGCGCCTTGACCCAGCGACCGTGGATGGCTGTCGCCTCGCCTGCCGGAACCTCCCAGTAGGATTCAAAGCCGCGGAAATGATCGAGCCGCACCAAATCGAAGAGGGCGAGCGAGGCGCGGAAGCGCTCAATCCACCACTTGAATCCGTCAGCCTCCAGCAAATCCCAGCGATAGATCGGATTGCCCCAAAGCTGCCCGGTGGCGCTGAAGTAGTCGGGGGGCACGCCGGAAACCACGGTCGGGTTGCCCCGATTGTCAAGATAGAAGAGTTCCGGGCGAGCCCAGACGTCCGCGCTGTCGTGCGCGACGTAGATGGGGATGTCGCCCATCAAGCGGATGTCGCGCTGCCGGCAATAATTCTTGAGGTCATCCCACTGGCGGAAAAACTCGAATTGCCAATATTTGATGGCATTCAACTCGCGCGCAAGCCGGATCGTCCACTCCCTGACGGCGCGCGGGTCGCGGCGGCGAACCTCTTCGTCCCAAGTGGTCCAGGCTGTTCCGTTGTGTACGTCCTTCAGCGCCATGAAGAGCGCGAAGTCATCGAGCCAGAGTCTGGCGCCTTCGCAAAAGCGGTCGAAGTCCGCGCGATCCGCGCGAGACGCATCGGCAAAGAAAGTCTCTGCTGCCCGGCGCAACGCCGGTCTCTTGAACTGAATCGTCGCCCCAAAGTCGATCGAGTTCTCTGGAAAGAGCGGCGCCTGAGCCAAGTCCGATTCCTGGAGCAGTCCCTGATCCCGCAGGCGCTCAAGGCTCAGCAAAAGCGGGTTGCCGGCAAAAGCGGAGAAGCATTGATAGGGAGAATCGCCGTATCCAGTGGGATTCAGCGGCAGCACCTGCCACAACTTCTGTCCGGCAGCGTGCAGGAAGTCAGCGAATTCGTAAGCGCACGGCCCGAAATCACCGATGCCAAAGCGGCCAGGCAGAGAAGTGCAATGCAACAAAATGCCGCTGATCCGTGGTAGCTTCAAGCCGCAAACATACGCTGGCAGCAGTTGTCAGGTCAAGCTCAGTGCGGCGCCCGTACATCCTCCGAGTTCTTTCAGCGTTCGTTCAGGTCGACTTGAAAGTGGTTGACAGCAGCGGTGCGTGCGGTAACGGCGGGTAGGTCACTTGGGGCAAGACAGATGCGTGGCCGAAGTCGGCCATCTCGCTTGAAATATCAATAAGTTGATTTTGGTCGGGGCGGAGGGATTCGAACCCCCGACCCTCTGCTCCCAAAGCAGATGCGCTACCAGGCTGCGCTACGCCCCGACAACCACCTTCGATTGTAACGCGCTTCTCGCTTGTCCTGAAGCAGGTCCGCTCTCCCCTGAAGCGTGCCCGCTTCCCCCTGAAACAGATCTGTTATGGGTGCAGCAGCCACATCATCAGCCACACTATCAGCACCACGGGGATGGCGAAAACCAAGCCAAGAACCGCGGCCAGGATCAGGAGAAAGGCCCAATCGCGCCAAGTATGCCGCCGCGGTTCGCCGAGGTGACGCGTGAGCAGGCGATAATTGCGGCGGTTGGCCTTCCACGCGATATCAAAGGCGTCGCCCAGGATCGGAATCGTGCCGACAAGCACGCCGATGGCGAGGTTCGCCGCCATGCGGACCAGCGTGACGTAAGGGACGCCGCGAATCCACGCAGCGAGCGGAATCACCAGCGAGGCCAGCCCCGCCAGTACGTCGCCGACGCCGGGAACCAGGCCGATGATCGCATCCAGGCCAAAGCGGACCTGAGTTCCGGGAACGCGAAAGGCCTCATCGAGCAGAATCTCAAGCTTGCGCAGCGTCTCGTCGCGGAAGATCCACGCGCCGCGATTCCAGCGGTCTGAAGCGGCCGCGCTTTGCTGCGGAGCGGCGTTTGCGTAGGGCGCATCTGGTTCGCGCTGCGGCACTTTCGCTCCCCTCCGGCCGGTCTTTCGAGATCTGTTTAGATGCTACAATCGAAAGGGTAGACGGCGGCTATAGTTCAGCGGCAGAACGCCTGACTGTGGCTCAGGATGTCGTGGGTTCGATCCCCACTAGCCGCCCCAAAGTAAAATCAATAAATTAGGGGATTCACTCCTCTACAGCGTGCAATCAGTGCCAGAATCGTTCCCAACTTTAAAGGGGAACATACATGGCGCTGCAGCTCTACCGCCGCCACCGCAAGGAGTGCAAAGCCGGGCATCCGGAGGACTCCAAAAGCGGACAATTCGAGGAGGGCCGCTTCCGCTACGCTCCAGCGCCCCTCCTCCCCCGAAAACCCTGCTCTCAGCCCTCTACTGGCTCCCTTTTGCTCCGCCACAGCGGTCTACTTTTACTCCGCCCTTGACAACGATCAGAACGAGGCTGCTGGTGCTGGCGAGAGGATACGCGTTCCTGGCTGGAGATCAGGCCGACATTTCCGGCTCTTGAATCCGATGATTGTGATGGTGCTGACGCATTTGGATTTCGTTACCTTTTGACAATGGCATTCATCATGTTCGGAGCGGACAGATCTATTCCGTCCTGAGCTGCCGGATGGTGCCTCATCGCAACTGAGTTTACTGCGCTACCTGTACCGAAGTTTGGGCCACGCCACAGCCTAACGATTTCCGAAAGCATGTTTTTCTGTACTCATTTGTCCCCTGGGGTCGAATTGGTCGAACGCATCGCGGAGTTCTTTTTCTTTCGCAACCGGGTTCCAAGAACTGTTCTGGCTTGGCGATCCTCTGGGTACAAGAAAGTGTGCATTACGCGCCCCAGCGTCGAAGCACCGTCTATTTGTACCTTGGGCACATATGGGCCTTCGAGGCCGAGAACTTCTTTGGTGGAAAGCGAAGTGCTTGATTTGACGCGTGCGGGCCGGCTCACGATGAGTCCGGATACTGTTCGGGGGGGGCGGATGTGAGTCACCGCGGCGTTTTCCATTACTGATCAGCTTTTAGGAGATAAGTCATTGTCGACGTGTGCATTGGCGCCACATGAGAGTCGCGCGCACACCTGTTCGATTTTTCAGAAGATGATTAACCGCTTTGCGAATCGAATTGCTTTGTTCGTGTTACTGTAGGCCCGCTGCTTCAGCCTTAGAGGCGGCGATTCTCTCTGGAAAACCGAAGGCGATCTCCACCTTTGGATGGATGCTCGAGAAGGTCTCGGCCACGTAGGATGCTTGCAGAAGCACCAAGGTTCGTTCCGGTGCGACTGACCGTGGCTGTGTCTGTCGTCCCAGGTGAGCCAATCAGTCTTAGCATCAAATGCGGATACCTCCTCCCCTTGAAGGTGACCCACTATGCCTCACATTGCACTACTAGAAGGATTACCCGGAATTCGTGGAGCCCTGGCTTTCCGTCCAGAGACGGCAAAACCTTTGAATGAGCTTGTGGAAGTCTTGATGCGTGGCCCGCATACGCTTTCGCCCGGGGAGCGCGAGCTGATTGCCACTTATGTTTCCGCGCTCAATGAATGCTATTACTGCCAGACCATTCATGGAGCAATCGCCGCAGCGCATCTGAACGGCGACGAGGACTTGGTGAAGCGAGTCAAGGCCGACTTCCAGCAAGCCGACATATCGGGCAAATTGAAAGCTCTGTTGGTGATCGCCGCCAAGGTGCAAAAGGGCGGCAAGAATGTGACCGGGGAAGACATCTCCCATGCGCGCAGCAAAGGCGCGACCGATCTTGAAATTCACGATACGGTCCTGATCGCGGCGGCGTTCTGCATGTTCAACCGCTATGTAGATGGCCTGGGTACAACGCAGCCGCGCGATGAAGCCCTGTACCGGGAACGCGGCAAGCAAGTGGCTCGCGAAGGATACATTGCAGTGAGCAAAACGTATATGCCCGCCAAAGCCGCGGCTCGTTGAAGGGAACCACATGGCGCACATCGCACTTCCTGAAGGGAATCCCGGCATCAGCGGCGGATTCGCGTTTCGTCCGGAGACGGCCACGCCCATGCGTGAATTGGCGGACATCCTGCTTTACCAACCGGGCAGCCTCTCACCGGGCGAGCGGGAGCTGATCGCGACCTATGTCTCTTCCCAAAACGACTGCTACTTCTGCCAGACCAGCCATGGTGCGGCGGCGGCCGCGTACTTAGGCGGCGATGCAGTGGTGAAGCAGGTGAAAGCGGATTTCCAAACCGCGTCCGTAACCCCCAAGCTCAAAGCATTGCTTACCATCGCAGGCAAGGTGCAGCGCGGCGGAAAAAACGTGACCGGTGAAGATGTGGCCCATGCCCGCAATCTGGGCGCAACCGACGTCGAGATTCATGACACCGTGCTGATTGCCGCGGCTTTCTGCATGTACAACCGCTACGTGGATGGCCTGGGAACTTGGCAGCCTCACGACCAGACGATGTATGCCGAGATGGGCAAGCATCTGGTTGAGCACGGCTATCTTAGGCCTTCCCGTTGAAGTGGCGTAACTGGAGCAGACGTTCCTTGAATCGTTCCGATCCGGCGCAAGCTTATCCCGAGGAGAGCCTGTTTTATCCGGGCTGGCGTGTGGTTCTAGTCTGCCAGCTTGGTGTATTAAGCGGTGTTGCCACCATTTTCTTCACCATCTTCACTTTGTTTATAAAGCCGTGGCAGCATGATTTTGGATGGAGCCGGGAACAGATTTCGCAGTCGTTCAGCCTGGCCGCTATTTCGGTTGCCATCTGCTCTCCTTTCATGGGCAGGCTTTTCGATCGCTTCGAGCCGCGAAGACTCATCACCGGAATGATGGTGGCCTTCGGACTGGGACTCGCTTCGCTGGCCGGACTTACTCCGCATCTTGGGCGGCTCTGTCTCACCACAGTCTTTATCGGCATCGCCGGAACAGGGACTTACCAACTGGGTTACGCTCGCATCGTAGCCAGTTGGTTTGAGCGCCGGCTGGGCACGGCGCTTTCGGTCGTAGTGGCGGGATCAGGCCTGGGCTCGCTCTTCTTTCCGCCGCTGGTGCAGCATTCCATCACCGTCTATGGATGGCGGCACACTTATCTGATCCTTGCTGCACTGCCGCTATTCATCGGTGCACCGCTCACATTTTTCTTCGCGCCATCGTTGCGCGTCCCATCCATCCCAAAGCCTGCCGACGCCGAACCCAATGCCGCAACTGGGCTCGGCTGGCGGCGGGCGCTCGCCACCCGCAGCTTCTGGCTGATCGCTTTAGGCGTGTGCTCGATGTCGCTCGCCGAAAACGGCGCGCTCGTGCACCTCGCGCCGATGCTGAGCGACCGCGGTCTGAGGCTTGAAGACGCTGCGCTCATCGTTTCCGTTCTCGGCGCCGCAAGCGTGGCGGGACGCTTGTTGCTCGGTTGGATACTGGACTTTTCGGAAGGCTCGTATATTGCCGCAGGGTCGCTTTTGCTGGCGGGCGCCGGGCTTTTCCTTCTGAGCCGCAGCCAGTCCTTTCACTCGGCTGTAGCCGCTGCAACCATTGCCGGACTGGGCTTGGGTTGCGAGTTCGACCTGATGCCGTATATGCTCAAGCGCTATTTCGGCATCCGCTCATTTGCAACCCTGTACGGCCTTGTTTACACCGTCTACGCCGCGGCCGGAGCCGTCGCTCCGCTGATCTTAGGTCACATCTACGACGTTACAGGGTCGTACATTTGGATCATGTCGATCTTCTCCGGGTTCACAGCGGCTGCGGGCTTGTGCATGTTGACGTTGCCGGCCTACCGTTATGCCGGCTTCGCGCCCCTGTCTTCAAATTCCCGTTCTTCCTTAGAGCCAGCAGCAGAGGCAGCTATTGAAAGCATCTAATCTGCCAGCGTAAGGTCGGTTGTTGCTAAATCGCCTAGGCGCGAAATGAGCGCGCTTAGGTTTCGAAGTGTCTGCTACTTTTCGCTGATCACAGCAACTGCCGTTGCCCGTTGATGTTGTTCTGTATGCGAAGGTATAGGTTTTGGAACGGCTCTTTTCGTCCAAAATTACCTTTCGTTTTCAGTGAGATAGATGGCACAATTTGCGAGGGCTTTGCAAGCGGAATTGGTAGCTATTCCAGGGTCTTGGCCGTTTCAAAAGGCTATGGCGGCCGATCGATTTTCACCACCCCTTTTGAAACATGACCTCTGAGGATGCTGCCAGAGCTTGAATTCCGGGAGTATCACCGGCTACCGCGCCAGTCCTCGACCCGACCGGCCAGTGTTTACATATCCAATCCACCTGGACGTAAAACCGGCTACCGAGAGAAGTGAATTCCCAGGCTAAGCACCGGTTCAAAACCATGTGGACGCGTAGCCGACTATTCGCCCATGTGGAATGCGCTTCCTCGATGAGTGATTAGGCGATAAATCATCAATTGACCCTAGTTGGCGGCAATCACCACCAGAGTTGCGTCGTCCTGGAAATGGTCTCCGCAGAAACTCGAAACACGAGCGATCAATCGGTTATTCAGTTCGCCAGCTGAGCGGATGAAGTTCGTTCGTGCAAACTCCGCAACGTTTGCTTCACCAAACTCCTGCTCGTCCGCGTCGGATGCTTCCGTGATTCCATCCGTGAAGAGGAATAAGCGGTCTCCCGGCCGCAAGTCGACCGTCGCATCCTCATAGGTCCACGAGGGAAAGACGCCCAGGACAGCGCCACCCTCTTCGAGCATCCGGGTCTGGCCACGAGAGGAGAGGACCGGGCAAGGATTTCCGGCATTGCAAGATTGCAGGGTCCGTGCACTGCCATCGAGCACCCCATAGAAGAAGGTGACGAACTTCCCGACGGCAATGTTTTCATAAAGCAGTGCGTTTACCTTCCCGCATAGCCATGCCGCGCTCTCCGATTCACTCGCAAAGGCGTGAACGGCAGCCTGCACGTTCGCCATCAACAGTGCAGCCGAGACTCCTTTGCCAACAACATCTGCTACGCAAATGCCCAGTTTATTTCTGCCCAGCTTGAAGACGTCATAGTAGTCGCCGCTGACCGCGCGAGCCGGACGCCATATTCCCGCAACCTCGAATCCAGGCAGTTGCGGAATCTCCTTGGGCAGAAGCGATTGCTGTATCTCCCGCGCGCGTTGCAGTTCCTGCTCCTGCATTTCAAGCTGCGCTGTACCGAGATCCACCGAGCGCTGCAGTTCGGTATTACGCCGCTCAAGCTTCTCCTTTGTGGTCTGGTAAAGAAAAAACAGCACGCCCGCAACAAATGTGACCAGTACTGGAAATTTCCAGCCTGTTCTGAGCAGATGCTCCAAAGTTTGTGGCGTCGGTGGCGCAAAAATCCAAACGACCACCGACGACACGACGTAAACCGGTATCAGGAGAACGAGCAGGATCGCGAGAAAGAACAACCAATTGTAAGGAAATGGCTTTTCAGAATAGTACCGGCGCAACCTCTGCGTTACAGGCACCACAGTATTTCCAATCGCAATCGAATAGACCAAGACGGTGAGCGGATTGATCTGCTGTCCAATGGCCCAGAAGACGGCTCCCGCGATTGCAGAGATCGCGAGGTAAACGGCTTGCTGTCTAAGGAAACGTACAAGAGAAGACGGTGTTACCCACATGTCGACACGCTTTCAAAACCTTGCGGAGGTTGACGAACTCGTTTCCAGGCTCTGCACGGCAACATATCCAAAGCAGAATAGGAGGACAGCAAACCCCAGCGGGTCTAGGATCTCGGGCGGACTCGGGAGCCTCAGTGGAAGCGACAAGTTGCCGTAAACCGCCTCCAAAGCGAATACAAGGATGCCTAGAGAAAGGACAGTGCGATTGGGCAGGATGAGGAATCTTCGACTGAGCTTTGGCACAGCCACGACAATTGCCATCGCCGTGATCGAAATTGCTGCAAGCAGATGGTTGTAAGGCATGATTTTGAACGAAGAGCCGGTGAACAGGAAAAGGGCAATGCCTATCACAGCAATCGCGAGACCCGCCAAAATCGCTCCTTGAAGGAAGAGTCGTAGTTTGTCCCGGCTTAGGTCGAGAAAGGCCAGCAAAGCAATCACCACGACCGAGAACGACAAAACATTGCCGACGTATGGAAGGCTGGCCAAAAGCCAATGCGGCAAAAGTCCGAGGTCAGCCAACGAACCAAACAGGTATTCGGTTCCTTCAATCGCACTCCAGATTCCAAGCCAGGTGAAGAATGTCCCCCCGCTCCGGCGCCGCATCACGGCGATGCCGCAGACGCACAACCCGATAAACAGAAAAACCGTACCAAACAGGATGTATGGGATTCGATCGCGAAGTACCTCAGCAGCTTGATCTGGCAGGGCCACACCTCCACAGACCGTATTAGCCTGTGCCCACATTCGCTGTCAGTGTGCAGCGTCACGGTGTTGGAGATGCCTTGCCATGATCATCGGTTGATGACAACAGGCCAACGCACTCATTGAGCCATTCCAGTCGATCAGCGTTCTCGGCAACTGGCCGTAAAACCGGCTTCTCGGACAAGCGCCCCAGAAAACCTGTTGTGAAGCTCGCTGCCACCGGCAGTGAAGGACAAGGGAGAATATCGCCACTGCACGGCCGATCAGAATCTGAGCACAAACTCGGGCTAGCGAAATCGGAAGCAATAAGGCGCCACGCCAGCCAGTAAGTTCGGCAACCGCTTGTCCGGCACACTCTCTGCACACTAGGCAATGCACTAGCTCAGGGAATCCGGAATCAATAACACCAGGTTCGCTGATGCCGGATCAGCATATTGGGGTTTGAATTCCGGAGAGGGAGGGATTCGAACTCCAGAATGACTCAAACATAATGCGAGAGAACCACTCGCGACATTGCAATCTTCACGAATCTCTAGAGATATACTGTGACGAATAGCTGCCCGACGCCGACGCCACCATTGGTCTGCAATTGACTCGGTCAAATCGAACCCCGAAAAGGGGAATTGAAAACTCAATTGCTGCTGAGAACTTTCGGGGCCCAGCGTGCAATAGCGTGCAATGGTCGTCTGCAACTGTGGCATTTACGGCAACTGTGGTAACCTAGATTCTGTAAGTTACAGACGGCAAAGGGGGTTTTAACGTTCGATCCCAGCTAGCCGCCCCAATAGTCCCCCCGAAAAAGCCAAATCGTGGTCATGGTCCGTCGTTCGCATTCAGGGGGTAATCCTTGGTAACGCAAGCCGACACGCTGGTTCAGGCACAAGCGGCGCGTCCAGCCTGGCTTACTTCGTTTGAGCCTCATCCTTGGCTCGCGAACGGTCATCTCCAAACCATCGTCGGCAATTTTCTCCCTCGCCCTGCCTTTGATTTACCCGATGTGGAGGAAACCGTGGAAGTCGACCCAGCGGATGGAAGCCGCGTCCTCTGCCACTGCCATTGGCAGCCTGAAACGGTGCGGGCCGCGAGGCTGACGGCCATCCTTGTACACGGGCTCAACGGTTCCTCCAACTCGCGCTACATTTGTGGCATCGCGCAGCGAGCCTGGGACGCGGGCATGAACGTCGTCCGCATGAACATGCGCAATTGCGGCGGCACCGATGCGCTTTCGCCTACGCTCTTTCACTCCGGCCGCTCCGCCGATGTGGGCGCGGTGGTTCGCCACTTCACCCAGCGTTTCGGCCTCGAGCGCGTGGCGCTGGTTGGCTACTCCATGGGCGGCAACATGGTGCTCAAACTGGCCGGCGAGTGGGGCGCGCGTCCACCGCTCGTTGCAGTGGCCACGGTCTGTTCGGTCATCGATCTCGCCGCCTGCTCCAATGCTCTGCACGCGCCCTCCAACTTCATCTATGAACGTCATTTTCTGCATGCACTGATGCAGCGCTTCCGCCACAAAGCTGAGCTCTTTCCCGCCATCTATCAAACCGGCGGCATCGGCCCCGTCCGCTCCATCCGCGAATTCGACCAAAAAATCGTCGCCCCCAACTGCGGCTTCCGCGATGCAGACGACTACTATTACCGCGCCGCCAGTGCGCGTGTCATCGACCGCATTACGATTCCCGCGCTTGTCCTCCTCGCGCAAGACGATCCGTTCATCCGTCTCACTCCCGAAACTCGCGAGCTTGTCCTCGCCAATCCCCATATCGACTTCATTGAGCCGCGCCACGGCGGCCACTGCGCATTCCTCAGCCGCCGAATCGGGAATGGTGCCCAAACCAAGGATGGTGCCCGTACCGGCAATGGTGTCCGCACCGGGGATGGTATCCACTGGGCCGAAGCCATGGTTGTCCGCTACCTTCAGGCTGTCAATGATGGCAACCATCCGCACGGCCGCGCCGCCTGATTCGAGCCCCGCGCCGCCCGAATTGGTCACTTCGCAGTTACAATAATGGAGAGCCTGGGCGAGTAGCTCAATCGGATAGAGCACCGGCCTTCTAAGCCGGGGGTTGTGGGTTCGATTCCCGCCTCGCCTACCATTTCAGAATCCAGCCAGAATTCCACCAAAGTGAATGAGCGAGCTCCCTGGGCCGGTTTGGCGGAGTACTCGCGCAGCCTTCCTTGTGTCCGCAATCGGCAAGCAGCGCCGTCTGAGCACAAAGCTTCTCATAAGCCGACATCTCGGTACTAATCCGGCTTCGGTGTGTGACCCGGCGATTTGGCACGAATCGAGCGGGCCACTGATAAATCGCCGGTTCAAAAGATTGGGTAGTCCACGAATCCGCCTCGGGCCCTTGGCGCCAGCTTGCTGCAGCGCAACGGCCGTTTTATGCTCGCGTTTGAGCAGAACAGAACAGTCTCTTAATCCCTGTGACCGGATATTCTCAGTGAGCTGGAATCCATCCCCGAAGCCGTTTTGCTGCCGGAACACCTTTTCTATTGCGAATCTGAGTCTATCTGTCCGTGCACCACGCAATCATGAAATGACTTGAACGAGTGAAGTAGAATTGCGTCCGAGAGAGCAATGACAGCGCCCGATACGAGTTCTTTACCAGAAGAATCAACCGAGAAAAGCGGCCCGGCGGTCGTTGGCCCAGCGGCAACTCCGGCGACCCCGGACAAGTCTTCGACTGTTGCGAAGGTCAAGAGCCACAACATCCGTGTTTCCTCTGCCATCCTCGACGCGGCAGCGAAGGACGGCGATGCGCTGCTTCAGTCGCTGCACACGACTCCCGTGGGCCTGACGCAAGCGGAGGCCGAAGCGAGAGCGAGCACCGTCGGCCCGAACGAGGTTGCGCAGGAACACCGGCGCGGCTGGTTTCTGCGGCTCTTGATCATCCTTCGCAATCCGCTGGTCATTCTTTTGGCTGCTCTCTCATCGATCTCCTTTGCCACGGGTGACATGCGCGCCGGGACGGTGATGGCATGCATGGTGGTGCTCAGTGCCACGCTGCGCTTCGTGCAGGAAGCCCGCGCGGACGTGGCTGCGGCCAAGCTCAAAGCCATGATCCACGTGACCGCCAATGTCGTTCGGGATGGCAAGCCGCTGGAGATGCCGCTGCGCGATCTCGTCCCTGGAGACATCATCAATCTGCACGCCGGTGACATGATCCCCGGCGATGTGCGGATTCTCACTGCGAAAGACTTGTTCGTGAGCCAGGGTACGCTCACTGGAGAGTCTTATCCGGTCGAGAAGTTCCACGATTCAGACCCCAAGGCTTCCAATTCGCCGATCGACCTGAAGAACATTTGCTTCATGGGGACGAGCGTTGAAAGCGGCACGGCAACTGCGGTCGTGGTCGTCACCGGTGTGAACACTTATCTCGGCGCCATGGCTGGCTCCATCACGGAAGAAGCGCCGCCGACCAGTTTCGACCGCGGCCTCAGCCGCTTCACTTGGCTGATGATCCAGCTCATGGCAGTCATGGTGCCTCTGGTCTTCCTGATCAACGGCTTCACCAAGCACGATTGGAAGAGCGCATTCTTCTTCGCGATGGCCGTGGCCGTGGGTCTGACCCCCGAGATGCTGCCCATGATCGTCTCCGTGTGCCTCTCCAAGGGCGCCATCGCGATGAGCCGCAAGAAAGTAATCGTCAAGCGGCTCAATGCCATCCAGAACTTCGGCGGCATGGACGTACTGTGCACGGACAAGACTGGCACGCTTACTGAAGACCGTGTCGTCCTCATGCGGCACTGCAACGTAGCGGGACGAGAAACCGACGAGGTGCTGCTGGACAGTTACCTCATCAGTCACTTCCAGACCGGCCTTAAGAATCTGCTGGACACGGCGATTCTGGACTGTTCGGACTTTCACGGGAAAGCGCTGGTCGAAAAGTACAAGAAACTCGATGAGCTCCCCTTCGACTTCACGCGGCGCATGATGTCCGTCATGGTGGAAACTCCTGAAGGTAAACCAATCCTCCTCACCAAAGGCGCCCCGGAAGAGATATTCCACCAGTGCTCTCAATTCGAGTTGGACGGGAAGCTGTCGCCTATGGATCCCGGCCTGATGAAAGGGCTGCGGGATGAATATGCGAGCCTCAGCAACGACGGCTTCCGCGTCTTGGCCGTAGCCGTGAAGGAGTTGCCGGGGAAGCAGTCCTGCTCAAAAGAGGACGAGCGCGACCTCGTACTGAAAGGGTATGTCGCCTTTCTCGATCCACCCAAGGGTACGGCGGCAATCGCTATCCTGGCGTTGCATAAGCACGGTGTAGGAGTGAAGATTCTCACGGGCGACAACGACCTGATCAGCCGCAAGGTGTGCCGGGACGTGGGACTTGAGCCCGATCCAATGCTCCTTGGCGAGGCCGTGGAGAAGATGTCCGACCCGGAATTGGCAGACGCAGCGGAAAAGACGACGCTGTTCGCGCGCCTCACTCCTGCTCACAAGCAGCGGATCGTTCGCCTTCTTCGCAGCAAGGGACATGTGGTCGGTTTCATGGGAGACGGAATCAACGATGCTCCCGCGTTGCATGCCGCGGATATCGGTATCTCGGTGGATACGGCCGTGGATATCGCCAAGGAGTCGGCGGACCTGATTCTCCTTGAGAAAGACCTGATGGTGCTCGATGGGGGCGTCATTGAAGGGCGAAAGGTTTTCGCGAACATTCTCAAGTACATCCGGATGGGAGCGAGCTCCAACTTTGGAAATATGTTCAGCGTTTTAGGAGCGAGCGCTTTTCTGCCGTTCATCCCGATGGCGCCGATCCAGATTTTGACCAACAACATGCTGTATGACTTCTCCCAGGTGCCGATTCCGACAGACGCGGTGGACGAAGAGCTGGTGGCGCGGCCGCGGCCCTGGAACGTCGCAGAGATCAAGCGGTTCATTCTCTGCATTGGACCCATCAGTTCGATCTTCGACTACACAACTTTCTTCGTCATGCTCTACCTGTTCAAGTGCTGGGATCCATCCCGCGCACCGCTATTTCAGACCGGCTGGTTCGTCGAGTCGCTGATGACGCAGACACTCATCATCCATATCATTCGCACGAATAAAATTCCTTTCCTGCAGAGCCGTGCAAGCTGGTCTCTGACCCTGACAACACTGGCCATCATGGCCTTCGGAGCGTGCCTTCCGTACTCTCCACTGGCCTCTTCGCTTGGCCTCGTGCACTTGCCGGGGCTTTACTGGCCGATTCTGCTCGCCACACTGCTTGCCTACTCGTGCCTTACGCAAGCGATCAAGGTGTGGTTGCTGTGGAAGAAGTGGATTTGAACGGTCATCCCATGTTCCTGGTTTTAACCGGCTGACTGGTTTTCGGGGATGCGAGCTGGGGAAAGACAGTGTTTCCTGGCTTCCTGTGCTTCCTCGTTAGAAAGGGACTCCAAATGCCTGCAGGCAAGAAGAATCGTCATCACACCGGACGCATTGGCTGGCTGCGCGCAACTGTCCTGGGTGCAAACGACGGCATCCTTTCAACATCGAGTCTCGTGCTGGGGGTCGCAGCTGCGCATGCGACACACCGTAACCTCTTGATCGCCGGAATGGCCGGGCTGGTGGCAGGGGCCATGTCGATGGCCGCTGGTGAGTACGTTTCTGTCCATTCGCAGCAAGACACCGAACATGCCGATCTGGATATTGAGCGCACGGAACTAAAGACAGACAATAAGGGCGAACATGAGGAGTTGGCGGCAATCTACGTCACCCGCGGGCTCGATCCTTCTCTCGCGGAAAAGGTTGCTCAGCAACTGATGGCGCACGACGCCTTGGGCGCACATGCCAGCGATGAACTTGGTATCTCCGAGACGCTTCGTCCCCGCCCTCTTCAGGCGGCGTTGTCTTCGGCCGGTGGCTTCGCAATCGGCGCATTGATGCCTCTGTTGGTCACAGCCATCGCCCCGGCAGATGGATTGATCCCCCTCGTATCTGTATCTTCTCTCGTGTTGCTGGCACTTCTCGGCGGATTGGCTGCACGCGCAGGTGGGGCTGGAGTGATGATCGGCGCATTTCGCGTAACTTTCTGGGGTGGGTTGGCCATGGCGATGACCGCAGGCATCGGATGGATATTTGGAGCAGTTGTGTGAAGAGCGCCGATAGAAAGCCGCCGACCAAGAATGGGCGAGCGTTAGCGTCCACTTGGCGATGGCGCTGGAGTATAATTGCGGCGTCAATACCATGAAGGCCATTCTTTCCTAGTCCACTCAGGCTCTGTAGAGAGGAATGCGCATTCGTTGGGGTGGCATTGCCATCCTGATTCTGCTGCCAGCTCTGAATTGAGGCCATTGTGATCGGCGATTCTACACCGGAACTCGCAGCTGCTCTCGAAATCAGCGCCACGGCGCATGGCTTGGAGCGACAGGCTGTCCTGTTGCGGCAACGCATCACAGAAATTGCTGCAGATCCTGGCAATTTTGCGACCTTTAAGTCACTGTTCGACCTAACCTTCACACATATGCGAAAAGACCCGGGAATAATCTCGGCGTACTTGCCGATCTTGCAATTCGCTTGCGAACGACAGCCAAAGGCTTCAAGGCTCTTAGAAATGAGCACCACAAAACACGGGCATTGCCCACAAGCGGCGCGCCCTGCAATCCTAAGCTTCCTCAACTCGCAAGAACAGTCCCGTTTTACTAAATCTGATCTAAAGGTCATAGCTTCGCCTGCCTCGAAAGTCTCTCAATCATCAACGGCATCGCTCGCGAGCGGCGGTGCTTTTGACGAGCTCTTCCCGAGACCCGTTCAGGCGATCCTTGGAAGCCAAGTGAGCATCGAATTCGCTGCCGCACTCGCTCAGGTGCGAAGCGATGTAGAAAAGCTTTCGGACGCTGCCCCGCCAGAACGTGAAGTGCCAAACACGATTGGCCAATTCGCGGCAAGTGTGCGTGCACATTATGGCTTGTCACTTGCCGAGCAGTCCATTTACTTTCTCTCGCTAGCACAAGTTCTTGCGCGGTCTCGAACACCAGTCCTTTTTCAAATGTCACTTTGCCAATATGCCTTCTTGAAGGCTCGCACTGCTAACGGAAATACTCGGCAAGTTCGTCACTACTTTCAGGCTGGGCTCTTTGCATATGGCAGAGTCCCGACCGACGCCCAACATGTTTTATCGAACCACCTCTATCAAACCTTACATATCTATTTCGCAACCTATAATTTATATCTCGTCTGCAAAGAGCCGATGACAGAGATGGCCGACCGATTCTATGGAGGCCTGAGAAATTCACTAATACATATGAGGGAAAACACAGAGAGATCAAGTCTGGGGCTTTGCCTGAGCAGTCTGGCATATCTATATCCGGCGTTTGTATTCGACTTGGTAAATCGCATCAGGACACGAGGAGACGAACGGGCGCTTTTCCCAATTCTCGTGGCCGCACTGTCTGAGCATGTTGTTTTCAGAGCTGCTCCATACGAATGCCTTCAACTGCTGTTTCGATTGGCGCCATCGAGTATCTCGGACGCGCTTTGTAAGCAGTCGTTTTCCAAAGCGGACACGCGGCGAGCAATAGCATCTGCCCTTCTTGCCTTCGCAAACGACTCGTCAGACTTTGTGTCAACAGGCCTGCTCAAGCCCTTCGGCATCAAAGCGAATGCCGATTTGAAAAAAGACTTGGCATTCTCACTTCTTATGGAGCCGCAACAGCCTTCTCATCAACAACCCGGATCAGAGCGGAGAGCCGCCCTCGTCACCGATGCGCTCGGGATCGCGTCGGATGCGGAAGCCGCTGAATACTTTCGGGCCAGAATGACTGAGATCGGAGATCTCTTCGCGCGCCAGTCGCAGACCACTGACCCGAACCACCGCGGTAGCTACGGCTTCAATATATTGGAGAACATCCGATTATCGCGAAAATGGTTAGTATTCCACCTCCGAGGCGACTTGAAGGAAGAGATTCTGCAGTTTCTTCGTAGCGTTGAAGGTTTTGTGACAACAGAGCAGGCAAAGCTCATTCGTGACACAGAATTGGAACTTAGTCTGGCAAACTCCCGTGCTGTGTACGACCCGATAAATACTCGCATCACTCTTGAACTCCGGAATGTGGGCCACGGTTCTGCAGACGGGCTGGAACTTGAAACCATTCCAGTCGATGGGCAGTACGATGTGGAAGAACGACATCGATTCCTCAAAATCGAATCACTATCGGATAGGCTTCCCATCCAGCGTGATATTTGGATTCGCCCACTTGTGGCAGCAAATTCAAGTATCGATCTCGTCACACGTCTTCGCTATAACACCCTCAAAGAGCGTGGCAAGACCGCTACGCTCTCCGCAACTAAACGAACGATATCGCTATATCCCGAGGCGCAATACGTTCGGGTGACACAGCCCTACAGTATTGGTGAACCGGCCACGACTTGGTTCTACGGTCGCGAAAGTCTGCTCGATGCCATGGCGTCAAGTCTGCACTTTCCAGGTGGGTCTGACCAGTCCATGATCGTATATGGGCTCAAGAGAGCCGGAAAGACATCAGTGTTAAAGAGATTCATAAGTCACACTCTTTCAAGCCAGAGTCTCGAAGGAGCGTACTGTCCCGTCTATGTGGATCTCCTAAGCAACCCTGCCACTGCTACTCTCAACGAGACCGGTTTTCTTCGCTTTGTGGTGCAATTAATATGCCATGGAGTGCGGAGCCTATTACCATCAAACCATCTCGCAGCCAACGTTTCGCTATTAGACAATGATTTCGCACGTAACCCCACTGAGGCGTTTGGGGTAGTCATGGAAGAGGTTCTGGGGTCGCTCGCGCCGCGTCGGGTTCTGCTAGCTCTAGATGAGTTTTCGACGCTGAACGAGTGGCTTTGCAGTCCCAGACTTTCAACGAGCGAAGCGGATTTGGCATTCGGCTTCTTGAGCAATTATCTCCAGTCCACTAAGGAGCTAACGTTCATTTTTACCGGAACCTATATGCTGCTGGAAATGATGAGAGTACGTGCGTTCGATCTTGCAAAGACCTGCATTCCCTTTATGGTCGGGTTTCTTGATGAGCAGTCAGCTCGCAAGTTGGTGGAGGAACCGGCGATGAAAAACCCGGAGAATCCAGATTCCGGCTGGCTGGAGTACGACCCACGCACGGTCGATCGGATTGTCTACTTAACGAATCGTCATCCATATCTCATTCAGTATCTTTGCATGCAAATTGTGAATCGGATGAATGCGCTGAAACATAACACTGTAAACCTTAACGATGTGGAGTCCGTCCGGACTGAGATTGTCTCACGCCCGATGCATGCTCCAGCCTTGTTGGCGCTTTGGAATGAGTTTTCTGAAAAGCAACATGCCGTTTTGGCGATCATAGCGGCAATGGGAGACGATGCTGACGGCAGTGTCGAGATTGGTCAAATCGCACAACGCGGCTCTGGTGTTATTGCAGGGCTGTCTGAGCGCGATGTCGCCACCGTGTGCACTACACTCGCGGACGCTGAAATGTTGGAACGTGATAGTGGAAATGAAACGGGTTCCTATCGGATCACAGTGCCGCTTTTTCACGCATGGCTACGAGAGAACAGAATGATTGAGTCGATTGCGGGCGCAACTGTTAGGAGTTGACTGTGATTCTTAATCCCTATAGCGAGGTTGCTGGCATTCAGCATTCCGAGATGTTCTTCGGTAGAGGAGCCGATCTTCAGGCTTTGCGAGACGTACTGACTCCGACGGGCGCCCAATGCGTTTCGTTGGTGGGTCAGAGGAAGATTGGAAAGACGTCACTAATGCTGGAGTTCTGCCGCCGTTTTCGGCGGGATTATGGTCCGAATTCTCGCTTAGTCTATTTTGACTGTCAAAGACACGCGGAGTGTTGCCGATCAGTTCAGGAGTTTTTTGAAAGACTTATCGAGGAGATCCGCTTGGCTGAGCCAGGAGCGAGCAACAGAAACCGTTCTCATGTGGTGGAAAAGACGGCAGGGATTGATTGCGGATTAGGTCTATTGCTTGAGAGGCTAGATGCTGCAGGTGTCGTGACAATTGTTTTTTTCGATGAATTCGACAAAGCAGTCGCGTCAGGCGAGCTGATCAGTGGCGGCACATTCGGTATACTTCGAAGTCTTGGGCAACATCTTCCGAGATTCGCGTGGGTTACCTCAACTCACAGATACTTGCATGCCCTGTTCGAGGAGTCATTCGCCGCCAATGCAGTGAGCCCGATACGGCAACGGAGCGAATCAGATTTTTTCAATATTGCGCCAACGCAGGTCGTCGGCCTATTTAGCGTGAAAGAGGCACAAGATCTGGTCTGCGAACCGGGCGTTCGTGTAGGCATTCCGTTTACGGAAAATGAGCAAGCCGCAATTCTTAGGTTTGGGGGAAGGTTTCCATATTTCTTGCAGAGAGCTGCCTTTAAGATGTTTGCTGCGAAAGAGCGGGGC
The DNA here is from genome assembly GCA_003138515.1 of Acidobacteriaceae bacterium. GTDB lineage: Bacteria > Acidobacteriota > Terriglobia > Terriglobales > Acidobacteriaceae > Telmatobacter. The sequence continues at coordinate 88,787 of PLGG01000058.1, forward strand.
GATGACCAATGCTTTGACCTGCTCGAAGCGTCCACAAGAGAGGCGACTCCTTTGTGGAATGGGTACCTGACAAAGCTATCGCAGTCTTCCCGAGAAATATTGAACCTCGTCGTGAATGAGAAGCCAGTCTCCGCATCCACAGAGATGGAGCTATTAAGGGATATGAGTCTTGTCTATCCGGATAGTAAGAGCAATTCGTATCGACCTTTTTCCGAGTCGTTTGGTTCTTTTGTTCGGGCTGATTCGATGACGTCTGCCGACCTGAGCGGGAATCGAGGATTGTTGGATAAAACTATCAGTGTGCGGTCTGTCAGTCGGTGGGGTACTTATTTGGGTTTATTGATTGTTGGTGCTGCGATGATCCCTTGCTCCAGCTGGCTCGCGGGGTATATCCAATGGAAAACTGGTTGGAGTGGCTATTGGAACGACCTAAGACTCTTGATTCGCGGGGCGGCCGCTATGGACTTTGTGGCGATTTCTGCTCTTCTCGCGCGGAAGCGAACTGACTGGGAATTTTCCGGGAGAGCCGCGATTGTAGCTTGCCTTGTCCTATTTGGCGTTTATGTTCTCGGGGATCGGACAGTCCCAATTGCTTCCGCAGCAGGGTTCGCAGTCCTGGTCGGTACGGCCGCAGTTACGCTAATTCAGCCCAAGAAGTGATTCGAGGATCTTCCCGTGGGCCAGAATCTCTTTTTTGGGGCCCAAGCTTAGAATTGTCGCTCATTCAATGTCACTTTGGATTTGTGACGGGGCTTATGGGAGTGGGTAGCTTGATCGGCGTACGATCGGGCTGTGCCTGGCCCGGGCGTCGGGGGACAGACGGGACGTTCCTCTTCCTTTGGTCAAGTGCGCCCCCGCTTTACCGACCCGCAACCCGTTGAAAACAAGCCGCAAAATCGGTAGTGTCCAGACTTTTTC
>PLGG01000070.1 GCA_003138515.1 Acidobacteriaceae bacterium
GGTTTTGTAACAGGGCACGACTTAAGTTGTCAAGTCTCCAGACATGCTTTACAGTTTGTCTCCACACATCCTTTACAGGTAGAGGAAGTTTCTCGGGCAGGGTTCGACCATGGTCGAACCCTGCCCGAGAAGGTTGAGTTCGCGGATGAGTGTTTGTGCATAGTAGATGTGCACGCGTGTGTCGATGCGCACGATACGAACCCTCTGGTGGGCCAGCGCGCCAGCGATCTGCCAGTTGCGCCCCTCCAGGCGCAGGGCTCCCTGTGCGTTCAACTGCCCCAACTCCGCCCCCTCGGGGTAGGCCGGATCGGCCGGGCCGGTATAACTGCGTATGCTCGGTTGCCAGTGGCTGGCAGGGGTCTGCATGGCCAGTGCTTCATGGGGACGAACCTGGTTATATTCCTCTCGAAAGCGATCCAGCCACCTCTGATCCGGGATCTTGCCAGCCATCCCCTGCCGCCTTCGGGCTTGCTCCAGCGAACCGTGGAAGCGCTCCACCTTGCCCTGGGTCTGGGGATGACGAACGCCGGAGTAGTAGAGCCGGATCCCGACGCGCATCAGCCACACCGACAGTTGCGTCCAGCCGCCTGCCGATTGCGCGTTCCACCACGGTTGGCCGTGATCCATCAGCATCGCATCCGGCAGGCCACAGTCGATAAATACCCGCTCCAGACGCTGTTGCACCGCTTCACCACGACCGGAGGAAAGCTGCTCGAGCACCAGTGCGTAGCGGCTATGGTCGTCGATGACCGACAGCGGACCCAGGTGTGCCTTCCACCCCTTGGGACTCTTGAAGTCCATCTGCCAGAGCTGGTTGGGGGCCTCGCGGCTGAACCTGCCCACCGCCTTCGGATGGCTGTCCAGTTTATGGATCAGCCCGTGGCGTCGCAGCACGCGGTGCACGGTGGACGACGGTACCTGCAGGCCGGCTCGGGCAAGCAGCACCTGAAGCTTGCGTGCGCCCCAATCAGGATGCTCAGCACGCAGCGCGACGATCTTCTGTTCCAACTCTTCGCAACTGCGTCGCGGCATGTTCTCGGGCCTGCGGCTGGCTTCAACCAGACCGGCTACGCCCTGTTCGCGGAAACGGTTCAGCCAGAGATAGCCTGTCGGACGGCTAATCTCATACTCGCGGCAAAGTGAAGAGAGGGAACGTTCTCTCTGGAAAACCGCTTCGACAAACTGCAACCGCTGTGCGTCCACCCCCACCATCCTCCAAGACATATGCCACACCCCCCTCATAGCAAAAAACTGTAAAGGATGTGTGGAGACAATGTGTAAAGGATGTCATGGAACTGAACAGCTAAAGCCGTGCCCCTTCAAAACATCTGCACCTCCGGCAGGGGATGAAGCCCCCGGTGATTCTTGCGTTTCTACGGCACGCGACCCACCCACTGGGTGGGTGCCCCGGTCGTGCCCTGACACTTCGTGCTCCTCTGGAGCAGTTTTTCCGCAACCCGAGAAGCCCGTACCCTTCAAACCCGCCCGCTACATTCCACAGGCTGAACTTTGCGCGCACTGCGAAATCTGTCAAGATGGAAGAGATATGACTGTTACAGCTCCAGCAAAAGTGTTTGCCGACCGCATTGGCCGGATTGAAGTTTCCGCGACGATGGCTGTGGCCGCCGAGGCGGCTAAACTGCGCGCACAGGGCGCGAACCTGGTGGATTTCGGGGCNNGGCGAGCCTCACTTTGCCACTCCGCGGCACATCAAGGACGCCGCGATTGCCGCGATTGAGGCGAATTTCACGCGCTATACCGTGGTGCCGGGGATTCCCGACGTGCGCAAGGCCATTGTGGAGCGGCACGCGTGCGACTTCGGCACGGACTATTCGATCGACGAGGCAGTGTTTACCACGGGCGGCAAGCTGGCGCTGTTCAACGCGATCCAGGTGCTGGTGGACCACGGCGACGAGGTGATTCTGCCGGTTCCTTATTGGGTGAGCTTCAAGGACATCATTCAGTACGCGGGCGGGAAGGTGGTGTACCTCGAGACGAGCGAGGCGGAGAGCTTCCGCATCACGGCCGACGCAATCGAGCGGGCGATTACGCCACGGACGAAGGCGATCATTCTGAATTCGCCGTCGAATCCGGCGGGGTCGGTGGTTTCAGCCCAGGATCTGGAGAGGATCGTTCACCTGGCGCACGACCGCGGGATTTTTCTGCTTCTGGACGAGTGCTACGTGTACCTCAACTATGCGGGCAAGCCTGTGTCGGGCGGGTCGTTCACGTGGGCCAAGGAACACATTGTGATTCTGGGCTCGCTGTCGAAGACGTACTCAATGACGGGGTGGCGCGCGGGATATGCGCTGGCGGCAAAGCCGGTGGCGGCGAACCTGAGCAAGCTGCAGTCACAGTCGACTTCGAACGCGACGAGCTTTGTGCAGAAGGCAGCGATTGCGGCACTGAGCGGCTCGCAGGAATGCGTGGCGCAGTTTCGCGCGGAGTTTATTGAGCTGCGCGACTATATGCTGGCTGCGCTCAAGAAGATTCCGGGCGTGACGTGCACCAAGCCGGAGGGCGCGTTCTACGTGTACCCGAATATCTCGGCGTACCTGGGCAAGGGCGGCATTCGCACGGCGACGGAACTGGCCACGCGGCTACTGCACGAGGGCCATGTTGTGACGGTGCCGGGCGAGGCGTTCGGGACGGGTGACCACATCCGCATTTCGTATCCCGTGACGAGAGAGAACATTGACGAGGGCACGCGGCGGATGGGCGAGTTTTTGACGGGACTGAAATAGACGAAGGCAGTCGTTAGTGGTTAGTGGTTAATGGTTAGTGGTTAGCGTTCGGTGGTCAGTAATCAGTGATGGGGCGCGCCGCGCAACTTCGGAATCCGACACATTGAGACGGGCTTAGCGATTCGCGATAGAGGCGACGCTTGCTTGGGTGTGGCTTGCGCTTTCCCCGGTCGCCCACTCGCTGATGGGATGCGTCTTTTGGCACTCGCCGCACATGGTGTTGGGGAACTGAGCTCCACAATAGGGACAAACAGCCGCTGATTCGAACGTGTCGAAGTTTCGGCTGCACTGCGCGCATTTCCAGAGAGGGCCCACGGGCGGGTGAACTCCGCAGGACGGGCAGGCAAAGCCCTCGCGCCGCGGAAGCTTTTCGAGAAGGATCATGGTCCGGGCGCTCTTGAATCCACCCCAGCAACTGAGAAGCATATAGCCGGCGATGAGCAAGGACCAGGTGGAGTGCATCCACAAGGCAAGGCAGACGAGGCCTGCGGCGCCGACAAATCCAAGAATCGTGGCGACATAGAGGCTGCGGGCGCGCCCCATGAAAAACCAAAGCAGGGAGCGAAGAATCTGGCCACCATCGAGCGGATAGATGGGCAGAATGTTGAAAACGAGCAGGATGACGTCGATCCACAGTATCCAGCCGAGCAAGGTGTAGGCGTTGGGCATGGAATTGGCCCAACCGAGCGCGCCTGCCGCGAGAAAGGCGGCTCCGAAGACGGGCAAAAGAGCGACGTTGACCAAGGGCCCGGCGGCGAGGCTCCAGAGCGTGGCGGCGGGACGCTGCGGCGGATTGACATAGGCGACGCCGCCCAGCGGCCAGAGCATAATGCGGTCGACCGTGCCGCCGACCTGACGGCAGGCCAGAGCGTGGCCGAACTCGTGGAGAAGCACGATGGCAAAGAGGGCCAGGTACTCGATGGCGCTCCAAACCAGGGAGGTGTACCGGCCCTGGCGGCTGCCAATCTCAATGACGGCCACGACAAACCAGGACCAATGCAGGTAGAGGTCGATTCCCGCAACGCGGCCGAGATGGATGGCACCCTGACGCAGGCCTGGCATTGCAGATAGCTTACGACAGTTGCAGGGTTGGGGGGGACGAGCGGATGCGGTGCGAGGAAGGCCGGCGTGGGGCGCACTGGACGAACGCTTCCCTCAATGTGGCAAATGAGGCTGCCGCAGGAGGGAGACGGCCAAATATATTCGTTCCTCTCTGTGCAAACGTTGTTGTTGTCGAGTAGGATGGTTGTTCGAATGATAGACCAAATTGATTTTCGACCCGTGATTCTGGCCGGAGGCAGCGGCACGCGGTTCTGGCCGCGCTCGCGGCGCGCGCACGCCAAGCAGGTTCTGGCGCTGGACGGGGAGCGCTCCATGATCCAGCAGACCGTGGAACGGCTGAAGCCGCTGGCGGGGCTGGAGAAGACCTGGGTCATTACCAACGAGTACCTGGCGCACGAGATTGCCGACCAGTTGCCGGGCATGCCGGCCGCGCAGATTGTGCAGGAACCGGTGGCGCGGAACACGGCCCCGGCCTGCGGACTGGCCGCATTCCTGATCGAGCGCGAAAACCCCGACGCAGTGCTGGGCGTGTTTCCATCGGACCACGTGATTGCCGACGAGCCGCGCTTTCTGAAGGCGCTGCAAAAAGGGATTGCCGTGGCCGCGGCGGGCGAAAACATCGTGGTGCTGGGCATTGAGCCGTTCCGTCCCGAAACCGGTTATGGATACATCGAGACAGGCGACCTGACGAAGGACGATTCGGCGCTGCATGTGCGCCGCTTTATCGAAAAGCCCAACCAGAATCGCGCCGACGAGTTTGTGGCGGCGGGAAACTACTACTGGAATTCTGGGATGTTTCTGTGGTCGGCGCGGACGCTGGCCAACGCCGTGCGCGAGCATGTGCCGGAGACGGCTCCGCTGCTGGAGGCGATCGCCGCCGCCTGGAGCACACCTGCGTTCGACGAGGTGTTCCGCACCGCGTATCCGAAGTGCGAGAACATTTCTGTTGACTATGCCGTACTGGAGCCGCGATCGGCGAAGGGAGAGCATCTCTCGAATCTGTTTTGCATTCCCGCCGAGTTTAACTGGAACGATCTCGGCTCGTGGGCGTCGCTCTACGAGTACCAAGTGGAGACGCGGCTGCGCGGCGACGCCGAAGGCAACGTGGCCGATACCGGCGGCCACATCTCGATTGAAGCCAGCGATAACTACATTTTCAGCCCGAGGAAATTTGTCGCACTGGTCGGCGTGGAGAACCTGGTGATTGTGGATACCGAAGACGCGCTGCTGATTGCCCACCGCAACCACTCCCAGGACGTGGGCAAGATTGTGAAAGAGCTGAGCATCACGGGGCGGAGCGAGCTGATCTAGCTTCGATTCGCTCGCTGCCGCTTCCATGCGCCACTCACAAATCGAGCATCTCGAGAAGTGCGTCCACGCTCAGCCGGTGGTGGGCGGCAATGTGCCTAAGAATGCCGGCGAGCGTGCCTGTTTTGATGGGGCTATGAGATGGAATTACTTCGTGGCTCTCGCCGTCTCGCTGCGTAGTTACGCGAATGTGGGAACCCTTTTGGCGCGTTACCTGATACCCCAAAATGCCCAGCGCCTTGACCAACTGCGGTCCGTTAACGTTGCGCGGCAGCTTCACTGGACCAGCACTTCGTCGCGAACGAAGTGCAGACGAATGATCTTCGGAGCCTGCTCATTTTCGTCAAAGTAGCACTTGACGGCATCCTTGACCATCGCGCGGAGTTCCTCGACGGTATCGCCCTGCGTGTGGATGCCGTATCCAAGGGCGGTAGCGGTATAGCCGCCATCGACCTCGTCCTCACGCACCTCAAAGATGATCTCACTCATCGAAGAAAGACCTCTCCTGCCTGCCTCAAATGTTAACATCGCCCGAATCCAGCAACAAGCGCGCGGCTCCACCGCTGTACAATTCTTGGGTAACTCAGCGCGCACTTGTCGCCTGAGTGGGGTGGAAAATGCCCGAAACAATCGATTGGCCGATGCGCGGCAAACGGCAGCGTCCGCGCCTGGTGATTTATCTCTTCCTCGCAGTTGTCATTTTGATTTTTGTCGGCAGCCGCACCGCGATTTCCTATTGGGTTGACCTGCTTTGGTTCCGTTCGCTCGGCTATGCGAGCGTCTTCTGGAAGAGCTTTGGCCTCGAATGGGGAACCTTCGCGGTGTTCGCGGGGCTCACGTTCCTGATTCTTTTCGCAGCGTTTCTGGTGCTGCGCCACAGCCATGCCGCCGATTTGCCCGACACGCACACGATTTTCTTCGCCGGCAAGCCCATCGAGCTGCCGTTGAAGAAGTTCCTGCGTACAATCGCCGTTGTCTCAACGCTTCTGATCTCGGTGGCAACGGGCTTCGCCATGGAGGGGCAGTGGCAGACGCTGGCTCTCTACTGGTACGCGCCGCGCTCTGCGAGCGTTACCGATCCGATCTTCGGACGGCCGCTGGGCTTCTATCTCTTCACGCTGCCTGCATGGGAAATGATCGCGGGATGGCTGCTGACGCTGGCGGTAATCGTATGCGTTCTGGCAGTGCTGTTTCTAATCGCGGCGGGCGGGGGACGCGCGCTGGGCGGACGATTCGGCGGAGCCGCTTCCCTGCCCTGGCGCGGCGTTTCGATCGCCGGCGGGTTTGTGCTGTTTGCACTGGCCATTCGCGAATACGTGGGCCGCTTCGATCTGTTGTTCGGGGAGCACACGATCTTCGACGGCGTGACCTACACCGATGCGCACGTGACGCTGATCGGTATGTTGTTTATCGCGGTGGCGCTGGCAGTGGGCGCGGGAATCGCGATGGTCAGCGGCGTGATGCAGCCGCGAGCACGCTGGCTGGTTGCGGCGGCGGCTCCCGCGGTGGTCTGTTACGTGGTGGCCGCGGTTGCCGGATGGTATGTGAGCACGTTCATCGTGAAGCCGAACCAACTCGACAAGGAGCGGCCTTACATCGCCGATAATATCGCGATGACGCGGCACGCTTACGGGCTGGACAGCTTTGCGCAGCGCGAGTTTCCCGCGGAAACGAGCGTCGCCGCCGTCGATCCGGAGCACAATCAGGCCACGCTCGAAAACATCCGCCTGTGGGATGTGAATGCGCTGCAAGACACGCTGAGCCAGGTGCAGGAAATTCGTACCTACTACGCCTTCCCGGGCATCGACATCGACCGCTACCAGATCAATGGATCGCTGCGCCAGGTGATGCTGGCGGTGCGCGAATTGAATGTGGACAAGCTGCCCGAAAGCAGCCGAAACTGGATCAACGACAAGCTGATTTATACCCACGGCTACGGGATCACGATGAACCCGGTGAACGGCTTTTCGCCGGAGGGGCTGCCGATTCTTTACCTGAGCAATATGCCGGTGCAGAGCACGGTGCCCGGCCTGAGCGTTACGCGTCCGGAGATTTACTTTGGCGAGCTGACCGACAGCGATGTGTACGTGAAGACGCACCAGCAGGAGTTCAATTATCCGCAGGGGCAGAGCAACAATCTTTCTTCGTATGAGGGCACAGGCGGGATTGAAATGGGGGGCTTCCTGCGCCGCGCGCTTCTGGCCTTCGATCTTGGCGACCTGACCAAGGTTCCGTTCAGCGATGACATCACGGCGGAGAGCCGCCTGCTGATGCGGCGCAACGTTGTGGCGCGCGTTTCCACGCTGGCGCCGTTCCTGACCTTCGATCACGATCCATATATTGTGGTGGGCGCGGACGGACGTCTTTCATGGATCATCGATGGCTACACTTCTTCGGCGAGCTATCCTTACTCGGCGCCGTCGGCGCTCGAAAACGAACCGGTCAATTACATTCGCAACAGCGTGAAGGCGGTAGTGGACGCGTACGACGGCACCGTGACGTTCTATGTGTTCGATAACCAGGATCCGATCCTGGCCGCGTGGCGCGGGATTTTTCCGGGATTGTTCAAGGATGAGTCGGCCATGCCCGCGTGGCTGCGCGCGCACATTCGTTATCCGGAGACGCTGCTGAGCCTGCAGGCCGATGTGTACGCGCTTTACCACATGACCGATCCGGAGGTGTTCTATAACCGCGAGGACCAGTGGAGCGTGGCCACGCAAACGGGTTCGAGCCAGGGCGATCAATCGACACAGGAGATGCAACCAAACTTTGTGCTGATGACGCTGCCCGGAGAATCGGGCGGACTGGAATTTGTTGAGATCCTTCCCTTCACGCCGACCAACCGCAACAACCTGATCGGCTGGATTGCGGCGCGCAGCGACGGAGCGAACTACGGCAAAGCGGTGGTCTTCGATTTTCCCAAGACGCGGCTCGTGGACGGCCCGCAGCAGATTGAAGCGCGTATCGACCAGAACGCGCAGCTCTCGGGCCAGCTCACGCTCTGGAATCAGCAAGGCTCGCACGTGATCCGCGGCAGTCTTCTGGTGATTCCGTGTGGGCAGGCGCTTCTTTACGCCGAGCCAATCTATCTGCAGGCACAGCGAAGCCCAATGCCGGAATTGCGCCTCGTCGTGTTGGCGCTGCAGGATCGACTCGCCTATGGCCCGACGTTCGAAGCCGCGTTGAGCTCGCTGTTCGGATCGGAGGCGCCGTCGCTTACGAACGGCGAAGCACCGCAGGCCACGACGGGGGCCGGAAATGGAACGGGGGCGACTGTGCCTGCGGGCACGACGCAGCCCAATGAGAGCCAGAGTGCGCTCATCAGCCAGGCCAGCCAGGACTTCGCGGATTATCAGCGCCTGACCTCGGAAGGCAAGCTGGCCGACGCCGGTCAGAAGCTCGACGATCTGAAGAAAGTGCTGGGCGAGCTGAACGCTCACGGAAAATAGCGCGGCCTGGCCTGCGTTTTCCGGTATTGTTCACATTTCACGATTGCAACGGAGGTCATGGTCGCCCCATGTTCACTTTGGATCGGCGCAGATTTCTGAAGACAGCGGCGGCAACTGTGCCGATGGTCAGGGTGGGAGATTCTTTCGGCCTGAGCTCGGCTGGAGTGGCTGCAGGCGCAGTTCCGGGAACGGCTGCGGACGTGCCGTGGCAAAAGACGCTGCGCCGCATTGGCCAGACCAACATTACTGAGCACGATCCGGCGGTCCTCGACGTGGAGGCGTGGGCGAACTATTGGGCGAGCGCCAAGGTTGGGGCGGTTTTTGTCAGCGTGACCGGGATCGTTGCGTTTTACCCGAGCAAGGTTCCGTTTCATCGACCCGCAAAGTACCTGAATGGGCGCGACTTCACAGGCGAGTTGAACGATGCGGCGAAGAAGCGCGGGCTGCGCACGATTGCGCGCTACAGCCCCGACCTGAACTGGGGCGATGCGCTGGCTGCGCATCCCGAGTGGTTCATGCGCGATGAACACGGACAACCGCTCGTGTCGGCTGAAGCGCCTGAGCTCTTTCAGACGTGCATGTTTTCGACGTACATGACCGACTATTTTCCCGCGGTGATGCGCGAGGTGAATTCCCGTTACGACGTGGACGCGCACTACACCAATGGATGGCCGTCGTTCGCGTTGCCGGAATGCTTTTGCGCCCAATGCCGCCAGTTGCCGCCGGCCAAGACGCCCGCATACTGGGACAAATTCAACGAGCGATTGACGACGCTATGGAAGCTGTACGATTCGATCGCGAAGGACAAGAAGCCGACGAGCTTCTACATCTGCAATATGGGCGGAGGCTTTCACGCCACGCCGAATCTTGCGCAGCTGGGCGAGTACAGCCAGTGGTTCCAGGCGGACAACCAGGGCCGCAACCGGCAGGATGCTCCGGTGTGGGGCGCGGCGCAACAGGGGCGGGTGTGCAATGCCGTGCTCGACGGCAAGATGGCCACCAACGTGACGGGAGCGTATACGACGGGGCCGATTCGCTGGCGTGAAGTCACAAAGTCGCCCGCTGAATCCGTGATATGGCTCAGCCAGACGCTGGCCAGCGGCATGGTTCCCTACTATCACGTTGTGGGCGGAGAGAACGGCCTTGGCGAAGATCTGCGCTGGGAGAAGATTGGCCGCGACTACCTTTTGTGGACCGCGCGACACGACGCGCACTGGGTAAACAAAGGCACCATCGCCAATATCGGCGTGGTGATGGGGCAACGGACGCAGCTTTTCTATCAGCCGCAGCACGACTTCTCGATGCAGCAGTATATGGACGCGGTGTATTCCGCGCTGCTCGATGGGAGATTTCTCTTCGACTATGTTCACGAAGACCGGCTGCAGTTGGAGCGGATCGGGAAGTACGCAGCTCTGATTCTGCCCAATACCGCGTTGCTCAGCGACGAACAGTGCCAGCAATTGCGCGAGTATGTAAACCTGGGCGGCTCGCTGCTGGCTACGTTTGAGACGAGCATGTACAACGAGCGGAATGAGCGCCGCGCGGATTTTGGGTTGGCGGACGTCTTCGGAATTCATGCAGCCGGACCGGTGATAGGCCGGCTGGGAAATGCGAATCCTTACCTCGCGCGCATCGAGCGGCCGCATCCGATTCTCGACGGGTTTAGCGATACGCACTGGATTCCGGGCGCGGAGTTTCGCGTGCCGCTGAAGCCGGTGGACAATCCCGTGCTCACGGTGGTGCCGAGCTACACGGCGTATCCGCCGGAGCTTTCGTATCCGCCGGCTCCACGCACCGATGAGCCGGCTGTCGTGTTGCGCGAGCGCGGCGCGAGCCGCCTGGCGTATTTTCCGGGCGACATCGAGCCGACGATGTGGCTGTCAGGCCACACGGATCTCAGCCGGCTTCTCGTTAATGCGATTCGCTGGCTGGCTGGCGCGCCGGCTCCAGTGAGCGTGGAAGGCAAGGGGCTGGTGGAGATTTTCGCGTGGGAGACGGAGCCGGGATTTGCGGTTCACGTGCTGAATTACACGAACCCGAATGCGCATCACGGATGGTTTAGTGAGTTTTATCCGATTGGGGCGCAGAAGGTCCGCTTCAGGCTGCCTGCGGGCCGGCGTGTCACGCGCGTCGAGTTGCTGCGCGCCGAGCGCGATATTCCGTTCCACGCGGCGGGCGATTCGGTTGAGTTCACGATTCCGTCCGTCACGGATTACGAAGTTGCGGCGCTTTATTCTGCGTAAGGGCGCGAGAGTCATGCAGCGACGATCAGTTCTTTTCCTGACAGAGACAGCAAGTTCGCGTGCGCGTTCGCGCACGTTCGCAAGTTGGCGAGCTGGCGGGACCTTGTTCGTTTGTTGGAACCGCACCAGACTTCGAGAATCCACTATCAACAGTTCGACGGAGACTATGCCATGCCTCGTTTTGCCGCCAACCTGACCATGATGTATACGGAGCACAAGTTTCTAGATCGCTTTGCCGCCGCCGCGCGCGACGGTTTCACGGCCGTCGAGTACCTTTTCCCATACGATTTTCCGGCGGCAACGCTGGCCGCGCGGCTAAAAGAACATGGACTGCGGCAGGTGCTGTTCAATTCTCCCCCAGGCGACTGGAAAGCCGGCGAGCGTGGGATTACGGCGGCGCCCGGACGCGAACAGGAGTTTCGCAACGGATTTCTGCGCGCACTCGAATACGCACTTGCATTGGAGTGCCCGCGGATTCATGCGATGGCGGGGATTGCGCCGCAGAGAGCCGACCGCGCGCACTTGCTTGGCGTGTATACGGCGAATCTGGCTTGGGCGGCGGAGCGGGCGCGCGCGGCAGGCGTCGACTTGCTGATTGAGCCGATTGCATTGCGCAATATCCCGGGCTTCTTTCTTCATCGGCAGGAAGAGGCGCACGCGATCGTGGCGGAAATCGGTGCTCCAAACCTGAAAATCCTGATGGATCTTTTTCATTGTCAGGTGGAAGAAGGCGATTTGGCGGTGAGGATTCGAAAGTATCTCGCGGACCCGAAGAAGACTCGCGTGGGTCACTTCCAGATTGCGGGAGTGCCGGAGCGGCATGAGCCGGACACAGGCGAGGTGAGATACAGCTATCTCTTCGATCTGATCGATGAGCTGGGGTACGACGGGTGGATTGGGTGCGAGTACATTCCTGCCGCGGGGACTTCGGCGGGCCTGGGCTGGTTCAAAAAGCAAACCGCCGCGAAGTAGAAACCTCGCGGCGGCGCCTTCACTGATCGAGTCGTCTGGTTTACTTCACGACACCAAAAGTGAGCGTGGTGGTTGAGTGCATGGTCTCGCCGGGACGCAGAAGCGTGCTCGGGAAATCCGGATGGTTCGGCGAATCGGGAAAATGCTGCGTTTCCAGGCACAGGCCGGAGTGCTTTTCATACTTCACGCCGTGGCGGCCAGTGAATGAGCCATCGAGGAAGTTACCCGAATAGAACTGCACACCAGGCTCGGTGGTTTCCACCGTCAGCTTGCGCCCACTCACGGGATCGGTGACGATCGCGGCCAGATGCAACGTGCCGATCTTTCCGTTCAGTACCCAATTGTGGTCGTAGCCGCCGGCGATTTTCAGTTGCTGGTTGTCGGCCCCGATGCGCGCGCCGATCACTTCAGGCTTGGTGAAATCGAGCGGCGTGCCGGCCACCGGCGCCAATTCGCTGGTCGGGATCAGCGTCTTGTCCACCGGCGTAAACCGGTCGGCGGCGATTTCCATTTTCTGGTCCAGGATATTGCCCTGGTCGTCACCATGCAGGTTGAAATACGCGTGATTGGTCAGATTCAATACGGTGGCCTTGTCGGTGGTAGCGGTGTAATCGATCCGCAGCGAGCTGCCCTTCAGCGTGTACCGCACTGTCGAAGTCAACGCTCCCGGAAATCCCATGTCGCCGTCAGGGCTCACCAGCGTGAACTCAACGCCGTCCGGAATCTCCTTCGACTGCCATACGTATTGATTGAATCCCTTGGGCCCGCCATGCAGCGCGTTGGGTCCGTCATTGAGGGGAATCTGGTAAGTCTTGCCGTCGATCGTGAACTTTCCTCCTGCAATGCGGTTCCCGTATCGCCCGACAATTCCGCCGAGATAGGTTTTGTTGTCGGCCAGGTAACCCTGCAGCGAATCGTATCCGAGAACAACGTCCGCCAACTTTCCCGTGCGATCCGGCGCCTTGACGCTCACCAGATGCGCTCCGTATGCCATGACTCTTACTTCAATCTGCCCGCTGGTCAGCGTGTAGATCGGAACGGGAACTCCGTCCGCGGTTTTACCGAATATCGACATCTTCGTCTCTCCCTTTGCAACGGCGGGAATCGCCATTGCCACAGCCATGATGAATGCAAGAACCTGAGCTACTCGCTTCACAATTTACCTCTTTGCCTTTGAGCGCCTGCGGCGAGGCTAAATCGCGGTCGTCCGGCGCAGTTTGGTGCTTGCCGGATTCAGGCCGCGATCGCAGCGCGAAAACGCTCCCACGCAAATATAGCTGAAACGGCAGGCTCACCCATCATATTCCCACTGGCCATCCGGGATGCAGGAGGCGCCGGAGGAGGGGTGTCACAGGGCGGCGCAACCCACCGCAAAATGCACGTAAGTTTTTGATTTGGTGGGCGCTGCAGGATTCGAACCTGCGACTTCCACCGTGTGAAGATGGCACTCTACCGCTGAGTTAAGCGCCCAGAAAGGGCATTGGAGGGGTTGCGTTGGGTATTCCGGCGCCGCCAGGATGCGAGGAGCCGAAGAGCCGCAGCCGGAAAGCCGTTTTTGCGCCCAATTCCGTGTGCTGAACTCTGGTAGCTCGGCGGACACTGGAGAGGCGCCCAAAAGGGCATCCCGTAGGGTAGAGTAACACCAGCAGGGCTTTACGGCCAAACCGCGACTGCCATTGGCCGCCCGTCGCGGCGGGTTTTCGGGGCGGAAAGCGCGAGGGCCGCAAGCCAAGCGAACCATGCTCAGGAGAGCGCGTTCAATTCGCCGGGAGAGCGAGCTCCCATTTGACGAGGAAGCGGCGCTGCGGCCTGTTTCCGGCCCCTTTTTCGGCTCCTTATTCGGTATCGCCGGCCCCCGTTTACCCTCCGGATTGGCCCGGGCGGACGCCCTGGCGCAGGCCACGCAACCGGGCTCGGGCGAAGAGGGCTCCGAGGACGGAAATCCAGGCGAAGAAACCGCTTACGGGGCGCAACCTTCCGGCCCGGATGGGGTTTCAGAGGATATGGCAACGATGGTCCTCAACGGTCCGGCGTTGGGGGCGGGTTCGGCTGTCAGGCCAGGAGCGACCCCGGAACCGGGAGTGGGCCTGAGGGCGGATCTGGACCCCAAAAGCGATGCAGCCATTATGCTGCGGGTGGCCGAGGGCGATGAGGCCGGCTTTAATTACCTGGCAACAAAGTACCACCGGCCGATGATTCATTTCCTGTACCGGATGGTCGGAAACCAGGCAGTTGCCGAAGAGTTAGCGCAGGAAGTGTTTCTTCGCGTCTATCGTGCCAGGAGCAGCTACCGGGCCGAAGCCAGATTTACGACGTGGCTCTACCGGATCGCAACCAACCTGGCAGTGAACCACGCGCGGGATACCCGGCATGAACGGTCCGCGCAAACGGTGTATCTGGATCAAACGGACGAGGAGACGGGCACGACTCCCGATGTGGCCGACGATGAGCCGACGGCGGAGCAGCAGTTGCTGCGGGATGAACGCATGGCCGCCATCCGGCTTCACGTGATGGCGCTGCCCGAGAGGCAGCGTATGGGCGTATTGATGCATAAGTACCAGGGAATGGATTACCGGCAGATCGGGGAGGTGCTGAAGTTGAGCGAGTCGGCGACGAAATCGCTGCTCTTTCGCGCTTACCAGACGCTGCGGGACAAACTGAAGGATTTTGTTTGAAGGCATGAGTGAAAAGAAGCCGGAGCCGTAAGAAAGGAAAATCGACCGGCGGAAACATGGGGTGGGAAGCATGAAACGGATGAAGACAAATTGCACGGGAATGGATGCCGAGTTGGCGGGAATGTTGCTCGATTCGCGCCCGGCTTCTGCCAAGGTTCAAGCGCATGTTGCGGAGTGCGGGGATTGCCAGAATGAGCTCGCGGAGCTGAAGGCCACCATGCAGGCGCTGGATGCCTGGAAGGCGCCGGAGCCGAGCTCCTATTTCCTGACACGGCTTGGCGCCCGGATGCGGGAAGAGCGCGAAGCCGCGCCGGCCGGGTGGCTGGCTGGCGCCATCGCGCGGCTGCGCGCAACCGTAGCGTATGGTCCGGGATTGCACGCGCGTCCGCTGGCGGCCGTAGCGCTTACGGTGATGCTGCTGGTGGGCGGGGGCACCTACCTGGGAGTGACAGACTGGATGCATCCCGCGCAACAGACTGGCCAGAATGCTGCTGTTGTGGGCGACCTGCAAACGCTGGATAACAATGCGCAGGTGCTGGATCAGATGGAATCGTTGACCGGCAGCCAGAACGGAGATTGACGTTTTTCACATTTCGGCCGCTTGCCGGGAGAAAGACTCGTGAACTGGACATCCAACGCGGAAAGAATGCGTCCGGCGGCGATGGCCGCAGCGGTCCTGTTCCTTTGTTTGACCGTGGTTGCGGCGGCTGGGCAACGCAGCTATGAACGCCGAGCGCCGCTCGGTTACGCGCAGCTTCAGGCTCGGCAAAACGTAGCGCAGAATCAGCGGCAATACCAGCCGCAGCAGCGGCCGAATCAGCCACAGCAGAGGCCAAATCAGAATCAACAGCGACCGTATCAGCCGCAGCAGCGCCCGAACCAAAATCAGCCGAGGCCGTACCAGCCGCAGCAAGGGCCGTATCAGCCACAGCAGCGGCCGAACCAGAATCAGCCGCCACCGTATCAGACACAGCAGAGACCTTTTCAGCCAACCCCGCAATATAACGGCGGGCAACGGCCGACGCCTGCATATCCGGCTCTCGGAGGCCGCCCCGGCACTCCGACGCCGAACTACACGCGCCCTGCCTATCCCTACGCAAATCGTCCCGGCTACGTTTATCCCGGCGCAGCGCCTCCCGGACATTTAGGCGACTGGCTCAACCAGCACCAGGGCCTTCCGGTAGAGGATCAGGAGCGCTTGCTGCGCAACGATCCGAGCTTCAATCGGCTGCCGGCCGCGACGCAGCAGCGCCTGGTGCAGCAGTTGCACCAGCTGAATCAGCTACCCGGCGACCAGCGCGAGCGCCGCCTGGCGCGCAGCGAGATGCTGGAGCACATGTCGCCGCAGGAGCAGACGCAGGTTCGCCAGGCGGGGCGCAGTTTCATGGTGCTGCCGCCGGATCGCCAGGCGACAGTCAAGCGCGCCTTTCAGGATCTGCGCTCGGTGCCGCTCGATCAACGCGCGACGGTGCTGAACTCGGCGCGCTATCAGAACCAGTTCAGCCCGGATGAGCGCGACATCCTGACCAATCTTCTGCGCGCCGAACCTTACGAGCCGCCTCGCTGACGGTGGATTACGCCAGAGCTTTTTCGATTCACTTATTGTCGTCTGAAGAGTGTACAAGGTGGCTTTTTCTCGATGAAAAGGCCACTCAGCCTCATGATTTCTGCAAGGTCTAGAATCGAAAATGCTATAGCTTGCTCCTGAAGAATTGAAGGGATTTTCTCAATCCTTCCATGAGACCGACGCGCGGCTCCCATGCGAGCAGAGCGCGCGCCTTGGCGATGTCGGGCCGCCGGCGCGTGGGATCGTCTACCGGCAGATCAATGTAGCTCAACTGGCTCTCGGAGCCAGTGACTTCGAGCACGGCTTTCGCGCAATCGAGGATGGTGAACTCTTCGGGGTTGCCGAGATTGACCGGAAGATGCTCTTCACTGCGCGACAGGAGCACGATCCCCTCGATGAGATCGTCGACATAGCAAAAGCTGCGCGTCTGGCTGCCGTCGCCGTAGATGGTGAGCGGCTCGCCGCGCAAGGCCTGCATGATGAAGTTGGAGATGACGCGTCCGTCGCCGGGGTGCAGGCGCGGGCCATAGGTGTTGAAGATGCGCGCGATGCGCGTGTCGACGGCGCGCGAACGATGGTAGGCCATCACCATGGCCTCGCCAAATCGCTTGGCTTCGTCGTACACCGAGCGAGGACCCACCGGATTGACGTTGCCCCAGTAGGTTTCCGGCTGAGGATGCTCCAGCGGGTCTCCATAGCACTCCGATGTGGAGGCTTGGAGATACCCCGCGCCATACTTTGCGGCAATCTGGAGCGTGTTCTCAACGCCGACGGAACCCACCCGCAGCGTTTCAATGCCCAGGCGAAGATACTCCGGAGGGCTGGCCGGCGACGCTAGATTGAAGACGGTATCGACGCGGCCCGGATCGAACGCCGTGCAGATATCGCGCTCTTCAAAACTGAAGCGGGAATCGTTGGCGAGATGGGCAAGGTTGGCGGAGCCGCCTGTGGACAGGTTGTCGACGCCGAGGACAAAATTGCCCTCGCCGAGCAGGCGATCGGTGAGGTGAGAACCAAGGAACCCGGCAGCGCCGGTGACGAGAGCGGACTTTGGCAAATTTCAATACTCCAGAACTGAAGACCTAAAGTGAAAATGAGGTGCCCGGTGATGCACGCAGCGGCGCGGCTCATCCACGCTGAACGCAGCGGAACAATCCCGTTCAGACCGGCAATTTGCGCGGCTTGCCCTCCTGCGCATGATAGCTGGCCTGCCTGCCGACGCTCACATAGGTAAAGCCGCTTCTCTGCATCTCATGTGGCTTATACAGATTGCGACCGTCGATGATGATGGGGAAATGCAGGGCCCGATTCAACTGTGCCAAGTCAATCGAGGCAAACTCTTTCCAGTCCGTGAGGATCAGCAACGCATCGGCATCCTTCGCTGCCAGGTAAGGATCGCCGGCGTACTTCATGTTCTCGGCAGGCGGCAGCACTTCCTTCGCGCGCTCCATCGCCGCCGGATCGTAAGCCGTGACAATGGCGCCCGCCTGCAACAACTTTTCGATGATCTCGATAGCGGGCGACTCGCGAATGTCGTCGGTGTCGCCCTTGAAGGCCAGGCCCAGCGCCGCCAGCCGCTTGCCGCGCAGGGTCCACAGCGCCGAGCGCACCTTGTTAAAGAACACTTCCTTCTGCGTGTCATTAATCTTGCGAACCTCTTCGAGCAGTTGCAGGTTGACGCCCCGTTCCTGCGCCACCCAATGGAATGCGGCCACGTCCTTGGGAAAGCAGGAGCCTCCGTATCCGAGTCCCGCGCGAAGAAATCCCGGGCCGATGCGGCTATCGAGCCCGATGCCGATAGCAATGTCCTCGATGTCCGCATCCACGGCCTCGGCCAGGTTGGCCACGGCGTTGATGAACGAGATCTTCATGGCCAGAAACGCATTCGAGGCGTGCTTGATGATCTCCGCGCTCTGCGTTGAAGTGACAAGCAGCCGCGCCGGGCGGTTCGCGCTGCAGGTCCCGAGCAAGGCTCCCGGCTGCGAGTAGTAGTCGCCGACGGTTAACGGCTGATAGATTCGCTGCAGCACCTCCGCCGAGCGGTCGTTGGCTGCTCCAACAACGATGCGATCGGGATGCAGAAAATCGACCACCGCGGTGCCTTCGCGAAGGAATTCCGGATTCGAGACCACGTCAAATTGCGCCGCTTCCACGCCATGGCGGTGCAGCACGCGCCGAATCCAGTCGTTGGTGTAGACCGGAACCGTGCTTTTCTCGACAATCACCTTGTAGCTCTTGATGGAGCGCGCAATTTCTGCAACGACGGCTTCGACGTACGACAAGTCCGCTGCGCCGCCATCGCCCTGCGGGGTGCCAACGGCGATAAAGACCGCCTCACTTTGCTCAACGGCCTCTCCCAGACGAATGGTGAACACTACCCTGCCGCCGCGGTGCTTGGCCAGCAGCTCGGGCAGATGTTCCTCAAAGATGGGCACACCACCTTCGCAGAGCTGCTTCACTCGCGATTCGTCGTTGTCGACACAGACAACCTGGTGCCCCATGTCGGCAAAACAAGCAGCGGCCACCAGCCCGACGTATCCGGAGCCGATCACGCAGATTGAGACTTGATTCGACATACTTTCGTGCGTTCCTCTCTTGGCCGTTCTACTCTGGGCCATTCTAAGGGCGGGTTGGTAGTGCGGGGCAATTCCCTTTCGGTTGTAAGCTGCGAAATCGGAGATTCACGGATTATTGCAGGCACTCACCGGCACACCGACATTCTATATTGCTGCTCATCATTGCTGGTCATCCTGGGCCTGCGAGGCTTCGCTTGCAGACACCTCCCCAAAATCACCGCTGTGTGCGCGAAGGCATCCGGGCCTTCGTCTCGAAAACCCGTTGAATCGCGTCCACCGGCGCGGTCCGAACGCTCCTCTCGGCTACAATTAGATTTAGGCCAAAGGTCATATTCATTGCGCATTGCGCGCAGATTCAGCAAGGAGCTGCAACCTCTATGGCGATTCCCGCCACACAACTTCGCCCGGGCATGATCATCAAGCACAACGACCAGCTTCACGTGGTTTTCAAAGTCGAGCACCGCACGCCGGGCAATCTTCGGGCCTTTATCCAGGCCAAGCTGCGCAACCTCAAGTCGGGCGCCATGTTCGAGCACCGTTTCCGCTCCGCCGACGCTATTGAGAAGGTGGTTGTGGACGAAATTGCCATGGAGTTTTTGTACGCCGACGGCGATGACTACTATTTCATGAATCCGGTCGACTATGAGCAGACCGTTCTCAAGAGCTCCACGCTGGGCGACGCGGTCGAATACCTGACCGCCAACCAGCAAATCAAGGTGAGTTACTTCGATGGGCAGCCGGTGGGAATCGAGTTGCCGCAGACCGTCGACCTGGAGGTCGTGGAAACCGAGCCGGGGTTGAAGTCGGCAACTGCCTCGAGCGTCACAAAACCGGCCAAGCTGGAAACCGGCCTCGTGGTCCAGGTGCCGCCGTTCATCAACGCGGGCGAAAAGATTCGCGTGGACACGAGCGAGGGCGCGTATTTGAGCCGGGCGTAAATTTCGAGCGTAAGCACAACATCAGGAGGTCCCATGCCGGTTCCCGCAGTCATCGCCACCGCCGCTGAAAACTATCGCTTCAATTCCGATTTTCTGACCAGAACGGTTGAGGACCTGCCGCCCGAGGAGTGGCTGCGGCGTCCTGACGAGAAGTTGAACCACATCGCGTGGATCGTGGGACACGTGATCTGGGCGCGGAAAGCAGTGCTTACCCGGTTGGGAACGGAATGGTCGCAGCCCTGGCTCAGCTCGTTCGCGCGCGGAGTGAAATGCAACGATGTTGCTGCTTTCCCGCCGCCAGACACTCTGATGGACAACTGGATCGAAGTCTCGGGAGTGCTGGCCACGGCGCTCGACGGCGCCTCAGAAGATGTGCTGTCGACTCCCTCCACGCAAGGCCCTCCAAGCGCAGACGGCAAGATCAGCGGAGTGGTGAATTTCCTCGCCATTCACGAGACGTACCACGTGGGCCAGGCATCGTATCTGCGGAGTTGGTTGGGCCACAAGGGCCTGATGGGATAATTGGCTCCGCCCGGATCGGATGGGAGCGTAGAAAGAGCCTATGATTGCGAGTTGTGCAGCCCGGGCGCTCAGGCCGAAAACTCAAGAATCGATGCCGCTCGCGCTCGCCGCATAGGGAGCTCGAATGAAGAAGTCACTGCTTTGCGCTATTCTTGTCGTGTTCGGCAGCAGTGCGGCATTTGCCGCGCCTCCGCTCGCCGTAGCGCCGCCCACTTCCAACTCAGCCGACCAAGCCGACGCGGTGAACGGCAGTAACGCCTTCGCCGTCGACCTCTACGCGCAGCTTCGCACGCAACCGGGGAATCTCTTCTTTTCGCCGGAGAGCATTTCGACAGCATTTGGAATGGCCTACGCCGGGGCGCGCGGCCAGACGGCAACGGAGATGCAGCACGTTTTTCACTTCACGCTTCCACCGGCTCGGCTGCACCCGGCGATGGGCGCACTTCTCTCGCAGATGAACGGCCAGCACGATGGATACGAGCTGCACGTCGCCGACGCGCTGTGGGCGCAACAGGACGCGAGCTTCCTGCCGGATTACTTGAAGCTGGTTCAAACCGATTACGGCGCGGGATTCCGCCCGGTTGACTTCAGGACATCGCCCGATGTTGTGCGAGCCACAATCAATGAATGGATCGCGGACCAGACGAACGGCAAGATCCAGGGCCTGCTGGGACCCGGTTCGGTGACGGCGGGCACGCGGCTGGTGCTGACCAACGCCATCTACTTCAAGGGGACCTGGCTCGGTCAGTTCGACCCGACGTACACGGAGGGCGAGGATTTTCACCTCACGGCGAAGCAGTCCATCAAGACGCAGATGATGAACCGGAACGGCGGCTACAGCTACTACGATGGCGGTTCGTTCCAGGAGCTCGAGCTACCGTACAGGGGCGAGCTTTCGATGGTTGTGTTGCTACCTAAGGAGATCGGCGGACTGCCCGCGCTTGAGAAGTCGTTCACAGCGGAGAACGCAAGCGAGTGGATCAAGAAGCTCGCGCCGGTGGAGAAGGTAATTCTGACGCTGCCGCGCTTCACGATGACGCAGCAGTTCGAGCTTAGCGGCACGCTCACGAAGATGGGCATGCCGCAGGCTTTCGGGAGCACAGCGGATTTCTCCGGGATGACCGGCAAGCCCGACTTCGCCATCTCGGCGGCGATCCACAAGGCCTACATCGACGTGAACGAACAGGGCACCGAGGCGGCTGCGGCAACGGCGATCATCATGGTTGCGACCGCGATGCAACGGGCGGAGCCCGAGCCTCCGCCGATCGTCTTCGACGCCGACCATCCGTTTCTCTTCCTGATCCGTGACGCAAGTTCGGGCGCGATTCTATTTCTGGGGCGCGTGACCGACCCGACGAAATAGAGCCACCGCCGCCGCGACGATGGCTCCAGTTAATGGGACGCGTGCTGCGCTTACTTGCCGTCGGGCAGCTTGACGAGGCGCGCTTCGAGCAGCGCGTCGATCACTTTGAGCGCTTCAAGCGCCGATTCCGCGACAGGCTCATCGACCTGGACAACGGCCAGCGCCTTGACGGGCTTGCCCGGAATAGCCGCTCCCCGCTCGCGGCCCAGCGCGAAGTTGGCGATGTTCACTCCCTGCTCGCCCAGGATTGTGCCGATGCGGCCGATGACGCCAGGGACGTCGAGGTTGCGGCAAACCACCAACGTACCTTCAAGTGGAGCTTCGACGTCGATGCCGTCGAAGCCGAGCAGGCGCGGCTGCTCACCGTGAATGACGGTGGCGCTGGCGCGGCTGTCGCCCTGCGCGGTATGCAGCACGAGTGTGAGCACCGTTGCCGCCCCGCCGCGATAACTTTCTTCCTTCTGCTCGTGCACTCGAATGCCGCGTTCCGCAGCGACGGCGGCTGCGTTGATGCGGTTCACGTTTTCAGAGCCCTGCAGCAGACCGGCGATGGCTGCGTTGCGCACCAGCTCGGTCTTGGCCTCGGTGAGCGTGCCGCCGTAGACAATGTGGATGGCATCAATGCCGGATTCTCCGCCGCCTTTGCCCGCCTGGGCCAGAAACGATCCGAGGCGCCCGGCGAGATCGATGTAGGGGGCGAGTTGCACGTACTCTTCGCGGCACAGCGACGGCACATTTACTGCGTTCTGCACTACGCCCAGCTTGAGGTACTCGCACACCTGATGCGCAATCTGGATGCCAACGGCCTCCTGCGCCTCGGCCGTGGAGCCGGCGACGTGCGGCGAGAGCATTACGTTGTCGAGGTCGAGATACGGCGAGTCCTTGGGCGGCTCGACGGAGAATACGTCGAGCGCCGCACCGGCAACCTGGCCGTTCTTGAGTGCCGCGGCAAGATCCGCATCGCAAACCAGCTCGCCACGCGCGCAGTTGACGATGCGCACGCCCTTCTTCATGGTGGCGATGGTTTTTGCGTTGATGATGCCGGTGGTCTGCGGTGTGAGCCCGACGTGCAGCGTGAGGTAGTCGGACTTCGAAAAGAGCTCTTCGATAGGGACGAGGGCGATTCCGTTCTCGCGCGCCAGGGCTGGGGAGACAAAAGGATCTGTGCCCATGATCTCCATGCTGAAGCCGCGCGCGCGCTTCGCCACTTCAAGGCCGATGCGGCCGAGGCCCAGAATGCCGAGTGTTTTGGCGCGCAGCTCGGTGCCCTGCAGATTCTTCTTCTCCCATTTGCCGGCGTGCATGGTGGCATTGGCGGCGGGCACTTTTCGCGCCAGCGCGATCATCAGGCCAACGGTCAACTCAGCGACGGCTACAGCGTTTGCGCCGGGCGTGTTCATCACTACGATGCCGCGGCGCGTGGCGGCTTCCGCGTCGATGTTGTCCACGCCAACGCCGGCGCGGCCAATGACGCGAAGTTTGGGCGCGTGCTCAAGAAGTGCGTCGTCCACCTGCACCGCGCTGCGGACCACGAGCGCGTCGGCATCGGCCAGCGCGGCAGCCAATCCTTCGGGCAACTGGTCGTGCGTTTTGACTTCCCATCCCTGCTCGCCCGCAAACACGGCCAGCGTGGCCGGAGAAACTTTTTCCGCCAATACGACTTTCATGGCTGCTCCCTTATCCGCCGCAGCGGACCCGCTTGTGTACTCATCAAAGCGAATGCCCTGCTGTTCGCAGAGCAAATCGAACATGCGCACCACCGCCGCGTGCGGCTTGCCTTCGCCGCGCTCGTATTTGGTGAGCGAGTTGGGATGCACTCCCAGCCGCTCCGCCATTTCGTATTGATAGAGATCGAGCTGCTTGCGCGCGATGAGCAGCTTTTCTCCGAAGGTTAGGTCTGGCATTGAAATACAGCTCCTAGCCTCTAGCTTCTAGCTCTCAGCTAAATGCCGGTAGAGCCCGCGTTTTCCCACACTTCACAGCCCGGAGAATTTCGCGGAATCCCATATCGTTACGAATCACTCTGAAGAAGCTAGCGGCTAGAAGCTAGGAGCTAGAAGCTGCTTTTGCGTAAACTTCCTGCGCCGCGGCGACGGCCTGGCCGAACTTCACCGGCAGTCCGAGGTTGTCTTTGGCGATGTGCTCCATTGCGCCGAGCAGCGCAACAGTGTCGAGATAGTCGAAAAAGCCGAGGTGCGCGACGCGGAAGAGCTTGCCCTGCATCTCGCCCTGGCCGTTGGCCGCAACCAAGGCAAACTTCGCCTTGAGCGCCTTGACTACCACGCCGGAGTCCATGCCCTCCGGCACCGCAACGGCCGTAGCCGCGGCCGCCGGAGAGCTGGGCGCAAAGAGCGTGAAGCCCAGCGCTACAAGGCCCGCGCGGGTGGCCGCAGCGTTCACCTGCGCGTTGTCGATGAGAGCGATGCGGCCTTTTTCGAGATCGCCACCCGCCTGCCCGGCGATGTAGTCGAGTGCCGCGCCCAAAGCAGCAACGAGCGCGACGGCGGGTGTGTAGGCGCTTTCGCCCTTGACCGCATTCTTGCGTTCCTTGCGCAGATCGAAGTAGTAGCGCGGGTTCTTGGTCGTCTCCATGGCCGCCCAGGCGCGATCGCTGACGCTCAAATAGGCGAGGCCGGGAGGGATCATGACGGCTTTCTGCGAGCCGCCAATGAGCGCATCGATGCCCCAGCCATCGACGTCGAAGTGCGTGGTGCCGAGCCCGGTGATTCCGTCGACGACCAGCAACGTGTTGGGCGCGACTTGATCGCGCAATTTTGCGATGGCTTCGATGTCGTGGCGAACGGCTGTCGAGGTCTCGGTGGCCTGCGTGTAAATGACTTTGTGCTCCGGCTTGAGCACGGCGCGGACGGCAGCCAAGTCAAAGGTCTGGCCGTAAGGCGCGGCGAGCACGTCGGGCTCGCAACCGAAGGCCTTCGCCAAGCCAGTCCATCGCTCGCCAAATTTTCCGGCCGTGAGCACCAGGACTTTATCGCCGGGCGAGGTCAAATTCGAGACCGAGGCCTCCATGGCGCCGGTGCCGGAACAGGCGAGGAGAAGGACATCGTTCTTGGTTCCTACAAAAACCTTGAGCTGGGCGAGCACTTTCTGAAAGAGGGCGCGAAACTCCGCGGTGCGGTGGTGCATGTCGGCCGCGGCCATGGCAAATTGGGCGGCGGGAAGGAGAGGCGTTGGACCGGGAGTAAAAAGGCGAGTCTTGCGAATCATGATTTTCCTCGTTTTGGACTGGATTTGAGGCGAAACCGAGACAATCACATAATACACACTTTTGTGGTTTTTGTGGCCGATTGTTGTGGGAAAATCGAAAGGGAGCCGAAGTTTGGGCAAAAGTGCCCTCATTTGACCCTCAAGTTCCCAGAATCTGTACAATTCATGTTTGGCCTGGTCTGTTTTCGGGCCTGCTCCCCACGAGAAGCGGGCGGCAGAAGGTTGAAGCAAGAAGTCAGGAGCGAAGGAAATGACCGACGCAGGCGAACTTGAAGTCCTTGTAAGTCAACAGATTGTGATTGCCATGAAGACGCATGACGCCGAGCGGACGGGCACGCTGCGGCTGATCAAGAATGCGCTGAAGAACAAAGCGATTGAGAAGCGCGCACCGCTGACGCAGCCCGAGAGCGAGCAGGCGCTGGCCACAATGATCAAGCAGCGGCGCGACTCGATCGAGCAGTTCGCGAAGGGCAATCGGCCCGATTTGGTGGCGAAAGAGCAGGGCGAGATTGTGGTGATCGAGGAGTTTCTGCCCAAGGCGCTGGACGAGGCGGGGCTTGCGAAGCTGGTGGCGGAGGCGCTCGCCGAGCTGGCCGCAACATTGGGCCACAAGCCGGCTGTGAAGGAAATGGGCGCGGCGATGAAGGCGGTCCAGGGCAAGCTGCAGGCAGCGGGACTGAGGGCCGATGGGCGGCTGGTGAGCGAGCTGGTCAAGAAGGAATTAGCCGGCTAGGCGGCCTGGCGCTTGCGCAGCGAATTTCGGTCGCGCGCCCAACCGCGGCAGGCCGAGAACTATTCTCACCGCAGGCGAAACTAATCCCCGCAATTGGGGTCCATCAGGTTAGCCCTCCCCCCGGGCTGCCGGAACTCCGTTTGCTTCGGGCCCATTTTGTTGAATGGGCCGGAGGCCGGCATTGCCCAGGCCCGAAGCGGACTGTGAGGGACCATGAATCCCCGAACGAATCTGCGTGTTTCGTCCTTAGCGCGGCTTCTCCCCCAGATGAACCAACCGGCCCGGCCATCGCTTTTCCTTCAACCCTCCGCACGGCGGGGAGCGAGCGAGATGAAATGGATTTTCGCTGCGTCGCTTGCGGTGTTCGCGATTGCGTTCACGGCGCATGCCAATGCGCAGCAGGCTTACCCCGGGCCGCAGTACGGTCCGAATGGCAGCGCGTATCAAGGCGGCCAAGACCAGGGCGGCCAATACGCGCCACAGTATGCGCAGCCGCAGTACGCGCCGAAATACTCCGCGCCGCAGCAACCGTACGCGCCGCAGCCCTACTCAGATCAGCAGCCGGACAGCGCGCAGGCGCCTTATGCACCTCAGCAGGATGAAAGCCAGGCGCCAGCGCCGGCTCAGGCGCTCAGCGCTGAGGATCTGGAGCAGCTTCTGGCTCCGATCGCGCTCTATCCCGACTCGCTGCTCGCGCAGATTCTTGCCGCGTCAACGTATCCCGCGCAAGTAGCGGTCGCGGACCAGTGGGTGCAGCAAATGCGTGCGCAAGGCTATAGCTCGCCCGACCAGATCGCCGCCGGCGCCAACGCACAGAGCAGTTGGGACCCGAGCATCAAGGCGCTCACCGCGTTCCCCGACGTGCTCGACATGATGAACCACGACCTGGAGTGGACCAGCAACCTTGGGAATGCTTACTACAACCAGCCGCAAGACGTGATGCAGACGGTGCAAGTGCTGCGCGACCGCGCCGAGCAGGCCGGGAATTTGCAATCTACCCCGCAGGAAGAAGTGAACAACGACCAGGGCTACGTTGAACTGGAACCCACGAACCCGGAGGTTGTGTACGTGCCCACTTACGACCCGTGGGATGTTTATGGGGAGCCAATCGCCCCGTATCCGGGCTTCGCATTCTTCGGTGCGCTGGGCGACTTCTACGGCGGCGCTCCCATCGAGTACGGACTCGGCTTCACTCTGGGAGCTTTCGACCGCATGCCGTTTGGATGGTCTGCCTGGGGCTGCGATTGGAGGGGGCACGGATTGATGTTCAACCATTCCGGCTACTACACACACAGCCGCCAGGTGGCCGATTGGGGCTTGGCGCGTGGTGGGTCTCGCGCGGATGGGCGTGGCGGGTCGTGGGGCGAGCGCGGCGGCTCGTACCAAGGTTACGGCCAGCGGCAGGGTTACAACGGCGGCAGCAACCAACGCGGCGGGTGGTCGGGCAATTCTGGTGGGCCCGGCGGGCGCGGTGGGGCACAGTCCTACGTTCGGCCCGCGCAGGGATTCCCGGAGCCGGGGCGGCTCGATTATTCCAACCGGGGGTATTCCAACCGCGGGTCGCAGCAGCCGGGCAATGGATACACGCGTCCGGCGATGCCCGGTCAGCAGATGTATAACCGCCCTGGCCAGCAGCCGTATGAGCGTGTCGCGCCGCAGCAGAACTACGGCTATCGCCCGCAGACCTACCCGAACCGCCCACAGATGTACACGAATCCAGGCTATGCTGGCAGGCCGCAGAGCTACAGCAATCCGGGTTACGCAAACGGCTATACGGGCCGGTCAAATTACGGGGCTTCCGCACCACAGGCCTATTCGAGCAGACCCGGATTCGCGTATTCGAATCCATCCAACTCTTATCGCGCTCCGCAGGCGAGCAACTCTCGCGGCTTCCAACCCTTCGGCGGCGGGCAGTCCAGATCCTTCGGCAGCGGGCGTGCGCCGTCGTACTCCAACAATGCGCCAAGGAGTTTTGGCGGAGGGCGTCAGAGTTTCGGCGGTGGACACCAGAGCTTCGGCGGCGGACACCAGAGCTTCGGCGGCGGACACCAGAGCTTCGGCGGCGGACACCAGAGCTCCGGCGGAGGAGGAGGCGGAAACCACCGCCGCTAAGTTGCGGGTTTTCAGCAAGCGCAAAATGAAAGCGCGATAAATTCCTCGCGACCGCATAGACCGGAGCGGCCCTCAGGCACTAACATCGACTCTCTGTAAGGTCACTTGCGCGCCCTTTCATGGATTGTCGATGAATTTCCCCGGCACCCCAAAAATCCTGGCCTTCTGCCTATTGTGCGCTCTCGCTGCAGCGCGAGCCGGCGCGCAGGGCCCACCGTATCAGACCGACGATCCGGTTCCAGTTGACCTGCATCATTACGAGTTCTATATTTTCGGCGGCGTCGACGGCACACCGGTTGAGGTGGATTCGACCGGCCCGGCCTTCGAGTTCAACTGGGGCGCTCTGCCGCGAGTGCAGTTGCACGCGATTCTGCCCCTGGGCGTCGCAGCGCCGTTGAATCACCCAGTTTATGCGCCGTCCGGCGCCGGGCCCGATCAATTCGGACTGACCGATATGGAGCTTGGCGTCAAGATTGCGTTCATCAAAGAGAGCAAGCACTTTCCGCAGATCGGCAGCTTCACCATGTTCGAAATGCCCACCGGCAATGCAGACAAGGGCCTCGGCGTGGGAAAGGTCTGGTACAAGCTGCCCATCTGGCTGCAGAAGAATAGCGGCAAATGGCTCTTTGACGGTGGCGTAGGCTACCAGGTGGTTCCGCAGACCGGCTTCCGCAACTTTCCCTATACCGGCTGGCTGATCAAGCGCGAGCTGAGCGAGCAGTGGGAGCTTGGCGCGGAGGTTTTTGCGCATGGCGCAGAGGGATCGGCTCCGGCGCAGACGCAAGCTTCCACTATGATCGACGTGGGCGGCTACTACCACTTCAAGCACAACACCAACGAACAGGTTCTCTTCTGCTATGGCCACTCGGTGGCCGGGCAAACCGAGAATTACGCTTATGTGGGGATGTACTGGACGTGGGGCAAGGACGCAAAGAGCGGCTCGCCGGACGACAAGAAAACGGCCGCGGACAATTTGCTCTTCCCCGCGGCGCCGAACAGAATTGGCTTTTGACGACATACGCTGCACGGCTCAGCCGTGATGCGGAGGGGACCTTATGACACCAGCATCGGCATCTGATAAGAGAACAGCCTGGGGGCTTCTGCTTCTTCGGCTTCTTGTCGGCTGGGTATTCCTCTCTGAAGGGATCCAAAAATTCCTTTATCCTTCAGCTCTCGGCGCGGGCCGGTTTGCAAAGATTGGAATCCCGGTTCCGGGGTTTGCCGGCCCATTCGTCGGGGTGCTGGAATGCGTCTGCGGCGCACTATTGATCGTGGGCCTTTTTACCACGTGTGCGGCAATTCCCCTCCTGATCGATATCGCAGTTGCAATCGCGACTACCAAGATTCCTCTACTGTTCAAGCAGGGATTCTGGGCCGCTATGCATGAGGGCCGTACCGATTTCTGCATGTTGTTTGGACTGATTGCAATCCTGCTTCTCGGTGCGGGAAAATTCTCGCTGGGCGCACGTTTCTCAGCGGGGAAACGACAACCAGATGCCTGAGAGGGCTCCTATCGGAAAGCCTCACTCGGCACGGCGGGCGCCGCGCCTTGTTTAGGGCACCGCTCGCAGAAAGGATCGTGCGAATGGAAATCACTGTACGCGGCCTTTGGACGATGATCCACGGCATGGGATTCGGCGCGCTGTATCTGATGGCCTGTTCCGGCGCGCTGGTTGAGTTGTATCGCCGCTATCGCTCGCCGCTCGGGCCCGAAATTAAGGTAGACGACGAAAGGTTCCTGCGGATCTATTTGACTGCGATGGCGGTGCTGGCATGGCTCACCGTGCTCACGGGCGCCTACATCATTTATCCGTGGTACCGCGCCGTGCCGCCGCCTGGAACCGCAGACCTGGCCGCATTTCCGCAGCGCCTGCTGATGTCGAGCCCCTCAACTGCCGCGTTGCATTCCATCGGCATGGAGTGGAAAGAGCACGTTGCATGGCTCGTGCCCATCTCCATCACCATGGCGGCTGTGGTCTTCTCTCAATATCGCCGCAGCCTCAGAATCCATCCCGAGCTTCGCGCCGCGGTTCTGGGTTTCGTCTGGGCATCGCTTCTCGCTGCCGGCATTGCTGGGTTCTTTGGCGCCATGCTCAACAAAAATGCGCCCGTCGCTGGCGGACCAATAATTCATGTCGTGCAGGGAGAACAGAAATGAGCAATCCAGGCACATCTTCTACCCCGCAAGCAAAACTGAATCCCAACGGCGCCGGCGCGGCTGCCGTGCTCGCAGCCGGCATTGGCTCGTTCCTGGTTGCGGTCTTCGCCATCCTGGCCGACAAAGTTGCGCCGATCAAGAGCCTGATGAACTTCTACAAGCCGACCGGGCCGCTCTCCGGAGTGACGACGTGCGCGATTGTGCTATGGCTGGCAGTGTGGGCGTTGCTGCATTGGCGCTGGTCGTGGCGAAACGTCGCAGTAGGGCGCGTCACCGCCGCGGCATTTATCCTGCTTTTCCTGGGTTTGCTGCTGACTTTCCCGCCGCTCGCCGATCTATTCTGAGCGTCAACGCCGCCAGGCGCCGCCTCACTGAATGCTAATCACATGCGCGTCCAGCGGGGGATGACCCAGTGCGCGGCACATTGCAACAATCTGTCCTTCGTGACGGTAGGCATGAGTAAAGATGTGATGGAGGACGCGGGCAGGCGTCCGGAGATGCGTCTCTCCGCCTGGGAACTTCAGCCGGGTTTCCACGTTGAGCTGTTCATCCGTCAGACCCGCAAGATATTTGACAGTCTGTTCGCCCACCTCCTGCTGCATGAGCCTTGCATCGCCAACCTCGGGGTATGCGGCGGGTTCGCGGTCGACGTACGAGAACCCTTGAAGCGAGCGGACCCAGAATCCTTCGCAATTGAGGATATGAATCACTTGCTCGCGGAGAGTGGGGAAACCAAAGCCGCCTACCTCGCGCGTATAGTCGCCTTCGGGGATTGAGACTAGATAATCGAGCACCATCGTCACGTTGACATGAGTCCAACGATGAAATTCGCGGATACCCTCAAGTGTGAACACCGATCTCTCCTGTCCGGCTCCGCCTGTGTTGAACCATTCGGACCTTCTGAGAAATGAACCGCTGGACAATTCTATTCTTCCCGGATTGTCGCGGCGCACCAAAAATGCCGGAGCTGGCACATGGCCGGCCCCGGCGCGTGAGTGACTCCGGCCTCGACTTACTGCCAGGCTGCCGTTGTCGTGTCGGTAAAGTTCAAACCGTCAATGTGGCGCGCCCTCAGAAGACTTCTGAGCGCACGCCCTCGGAAATCGGCGCGTGCTTCAGCAGGCCCAGTTCGCCGGCCAGTCGCTCCAGCTTGGCGCGCGTGGCCGCGGTCGGCGGCACCAGAGGCAACCGCAGATGATCGCCGCACTTTCCCATCAGGCTTAGCACGGTTTTTACCGGGGCCGGATTCGACTCCCAGAAGTTGGCCTCGAATAGCCGCGAGAAACGGCGCTCCAGCTCGCGCGCCTCGCCCCAATTATTTTCGAGCGCCGCGCGGATCATGCGCGACACTTCGGCCGGGGCTTCGTTCGACGCGACGCTGATGAGTCCGTGCGCGCCGACGGCGATGGCCGCAAGCGCCAGGTTATCGTCGCCGGAGAAGATCTTGAATCCCCGCGGCATGATGTGCGCCAACTCAGCAAACTGTGGCAGCTTTCCGCTCGCTTCCTTGATGGCTTCGATATTTTTCGCCGCCGCGGCAAGTCGCGCAACGGTTTCCGGCTCCAGGTTCGTCCCAGTCCGGCTCGGCACGTTGTACACGCAAACGGGGAGGGGGTCGACCTCGCGCGCAAGGGCCATGAAGTGCTGGAATTGCCCTTCCTGCCCGGGCTTGTTGTAGTAGGGATTTGCCGAGAGCACTGCCGCCAAGCCGGGAATGCGCCGCAAGTGCCCGACCAGACGAACCAGCACGCGCGTGGAGTTATGCGTGCATCCGGCCCACACAGGAACCCGGCCGGCTGCCGCGTCGATCGTCAGACGCACCGCGCACAGCCACTCCTCTTCGTCGAGCGTCGCTGCTTCGCCTGTCGATCCGCACGCCACGATGAAGTCAATGCCCGATTCGATTTGCCAATTGACCAGCGACCAAAGCGCCGGCTCGTCCACCGATCCATCCGCCCTGAACGGCGTCACAATTGCGGTACCACAACCTGTCGTTTCCATGACAGGTCAAGTTTACAACGCCGTAGTGCAGCGAGCGTGGATCGGCATTCACAGACCCGCCGAATCAGAGCGCGGATCGATCGCATTTCGTGTGGATTACAGGAAACAACCGCCGAATTTGATAGTTGAGTCGCGGAAAGCAATAGACGTTTGATCGTTAATGCAGCACGGTCTTACAACTGATCGAAAATCTCGCGGAACTCCCAGGCGCCCTGTTTGCCGCAGAGCCATTCGGCGCCGCGCACCGCGCCAAGCGCGAAGCCGCGCCGCGAGTGCGCATCGTGGCGCAGCTCCAACGTGTCGTAGTCGCTCGCGGCGTGCACAATGTGCTCGCCTTTGGCGTCACCCACCCGGTACGACTCGATGGGGACGTTAACCCCAGGCCGCGCTGACAGAATAATCTCTTTCAGCGTGAGCGCCGTTCCCGAGGGCGCATCGAGCTTCGACGTGTGGTGCGTCTCGTCGATCGAGAACTGGTAGCCTTCGAGCTTCGCCAGCTCTGCCGTCAATTGGAAGAGCTTCTGCACTCCGATAGAAAAGTTTGTTCCGTAGAGCAGCCCGCCGCCGCGCTGAACGGCGTGCGCCTTCATCTCGGCAAGCTTGGCGTACCACCCGGTCGTTCCAACGACAATGCGCCCGCCGAGCGCG
This sequence comes from Acidobacteriaceae bacterium, assembly GCA_003138515.1. Classification (GTDB taxonomy): domain Bacteria; phylum Acidobacteriota; class Terriglobia; order Terriglobales; family Acidobacteriaceae; genus Telmatobacter. The sequence goes on from PLGG01000070.1 coordinate 32,297, forward strand.
AGGACCGCGCGCATGTTCTCAACCGCGGCCTCGGGCGTTGTGAAATCCACAACCACGTCGACCCCGGCCAGGTTTGGCGCCGTCAACGCCGACGCGTGCGCATTCTCGTCGATGTCGAGCGCGCGCACTCCGTGGCCCCGCTCACGCGCAACCTCGGCGACGAGCGACCCGGTTTTTCCCTTGCCAAGAACGAGAATCAGCATAAGTTCCTTCGGAATCGTGGACCGTGGTTCGTGGCTCGTGGACCGTGTGGAGCAACCTGATCACGAATCACGACCCACGAATCACGATTCTCTGATCACTGACCACTGACAACTGACAACCGTTTTCTCGCTTCCACGTCGAAGATCGCGGGGTCAGGCTCCTTGAAGAACGCCGCGTGCAGCGAGCGAACCGCCTCGTCGGCGTCGTCCTCATCGATCATGAAGCTCATGTTGATTTCGCTCGCGCCCTGCGAAATCATACGCACATTGATGTGGCGGATGGCGTTGAACACTTGCGCTGCGATGCCGTTCTGCCCACGAATGTCCTCGCCCACCATGCAGACGAGCGCCTTTTTACCTTCGTACTTTACATCCGCCATCTTGCTCAGGTCGGCGGCGATCTCGGGCAGGCTCGAGTTCGAATCCACGGTGAGCGAAATGCTCACCTCGCTGGTCGAAACCATATCCACTGGACATTTGTGCTTATCGAAAACAGCGAACATTTTGCTCAGGTATCCGTGCGTCATCAGCATGCGGCTGGCCACGATGTCGATGATGGTCAACTTCCTCTTGACGGCGATCGACTTGAAGGGGCTCTGGCAGTGCGGCGCTACGGAGATGATTCGCGTGCCTTCGCAGGCGGCGTTGCGGCTGTTCAGCACCAGCACGGGAATGTTTTTCCTGACCGCGGGCAGAATGGTGGCAGGGTGCAAAACCTTGGCGCCGAAGTAGGCCAGCTCGGCCGCCTCCTCAAAGCTGATCACCCTCACGCGCAGCGCATCGGGACACACGCGCGGATCAGCGGTCATGATGCCGTCGACGTCGGTCCAGATCTCGATGGTCTCCGCGTCGAGGGCGCCGCCCACCAGCGCGCCGGTATAGTCGGAACCGCCGCGGCCCAGCGTGGTTGTCAACCCTTCTTCGTTGGACGCGATGAAGCCGCCCATGACCGGGACATTGCCTTGCGCAACCAGCGGTTTGATTCTCTCAGTCGCGCGCTTCTCAATCACATCGTCGAGCGCCGCGGCCTTCTGGAATTCTGAATCGGTAACGATGATCTCGCGAGCGTCTATGTGCGCCGCGGCAACGCCGCGCTCGCAAAAGGCCGCGGCGACGATGCGGCTGGAGAGGCGCTCACCATAACTGACAATCTGGTCGGAGATGCGCGGGGTGAGCTCGCGAATTGCGGACAATCCGCGCAGCACTTCGTCCAGTGCGTCGAATTTTTCGTCGATGAGCTGAACGAGCGCAGCGGCTGCGGCTTTGTCCTTGACCAGCTCGGCTGAGGTGTCTCGATGCCGCGCCCTGAGCCGCGAGCTGATGGCCAGTGCGCCGGTGCGGTCGCCCTGCGCAGCGGCCGCCGCGGCACGCAGCAAATGGTCGGTCACCTTGGCCATGGCGCTGACCACTACCACTGGGTTCTTTCCGCTGGCCACTCGCCCGGCCACAATAGCGGAAGTTCGCCCAATGGCGGCCGCATCCTCGACCGACGTGCCGCCAAACTTCATCACTACCAATTTCATTTCATGCTTCCCAATGTTCGCCGGCGTTTTGACCGCCGGCATCGCGGCCATCTTTTTCACTTACGCGCGCGCCGCCGCCACTGCCGCAGGCTCCAGTTTGCCCAGGCTCGCCAGCATCTCGGCATTCAGAATCGTCGCTCCAGCCGCGCCGCGCACCGTGTTATGCGACAGCAGCACAAATTTCCAGTCCAAAACGTTGCACGGGCGGAGCCGGCCCACCGTCACCGTCATTCCGTTGCCGCGGTTGCGATCGAGGCGCGGCTGCGGGCGATCGTTCTGCTCGGCCCACTCGACAGGCTGCTCGGGAGCGAACGGCAATCCGAGGCCGGCGAGCGGCTGGAACTCCGCCCACGCTGCCAGAATATCTTCGCGCCGGACCTCGCGTCCCAATTTCTTCCCCAGCTTAATCGACACGCACTCGGTATGCCCATCGACGACCGGCACGCGATTGCAGTGCGCGGTCATCTTCGCGGCCAGCGGCGCCACGCCATGGCCTTCGAGCTTACCCAGCAGCTTGAGCGTTTCAGTCTCCATCTTCTCCTCTTCGCTGCCGATGAATGGAACCACGTTATCGAGAATGTCCATCGACGCCACGCCGGGATAACCCGCGCCTGAGACCGCCTGCATGGTGGTCACGAAAATCTGCTCGATTCCGAAGCGCTCTTCAATGGGCTTCAGGCCCATGACCAGGCCGATCGTGGAGCAGTTCGGATTGGTGACGATGTAGCCGCCCGACTCCTTGCGCGACGGTTGCTCTTCGATCAGGTGCAGGTGATCGGCATTCACTTCCGGAATAACCAGCGGCACATTGGGAGCCATGCGAAAGGCGCTTGAATTTGAGATCACGGCGCAACCGGCTGCGGCAAACTTCGGCTCCGTTTCGCGTGCGATGGCGGCGTCGACGCTGGCGAAAATGACCTTCGGAGCGCCATCCGGCTCGGCCGGCGCGACAATCATCTTTGCGATGCGCTCAGGCAGAGGCGTATCCAGCCGCCACCTGGCGGCCTCGCCGTAACGCTTCCCACTGGACCGGTCGCTGGCCGCGAGCCACGCGATTTCAAACCAGGGGTGATCCGCGAGCAGTTGAATGTAGCGCTGGCCGACCATGCCGGTCGCGCCCAGAATGCCAATTGGGTACTTGTTTTTCATGGCCTTGACTCTATCCAGTGTACAAGAGGATGAGTTTAGAGCGATCCCGCTGGGCCTACGTGGCGCCTTTCCCACCCTCAAGCATCTCCTTAGCCAGCCGATAAATGCCCACAGGAGCGCTTTCGATGAACCTGCGCCAAATGACCGCCTGGGGCCAATCACGCTCCGATGAGGAGAAGGGGCCCGAGCTGCCGAATGCAGAAAGGTTTCTCACTCTCCTTGTGAAGGGCACAGCTCTTGGCGTTCCTGAGGTCGATAGCGGCCTTTACAAAGAGTTCCGCAGCCAGGTGGCCAGGCTTGCGCTTCAACTGTCCGACCGGCTACCGGACGAAGAAAAGCTGGCGCAGATTCGCGGTGTCTTGTCTGAGTTCGAGAAATACCGCAACCACGCAGAAGCGGAGGTTCGCAATCGCACGACTGAGTGGCATGGGCTGGCGACGTTTCTTTTCACGGAATTATTGATGAGCTTGGCCATCGATCCCTCCGCTGCCAACCCGGAGCGGCTGCTGAGCAAGATCGCCGGAGTCGCGTCGGCGGCCAACATTGAGGACTATCGCCAGCAGATGGAGTTGTTCCTGCACCCATCCGGCGCCGATTCCGCGCCCGCCGAAGCTTCGCAATTTCGCAAGGCGGATCACACCACCGGCGACGACAATGCGGCCGGACTTCGCGGCGGCGGCAGCGCCATCGAGCACTTGCGAGGCATCATGGATCGCGGCGACAAGGGCTTCATCGTTCTCTTCCGCCTTAGCTGCCTCAATATAATCAATCAGCGATTTGGTCCTGAAGCCGTGGAGGACTGCCTGATGGCCGTCGCCGCGTTTCTCACCGAAAGCCTCTACGCCGACGACACCATCTACCACTGGAGCGACTCTTCACTGCTGGCTATTCTCCAGGGCCGCGGCAACGAGCAGATCCTCACCGCGGAGCTGGATCGCATCGTGCCGCCCGCGCTCTGCATCATCCCGAGCAGGGCGAACTGATTGGCATGACGGGATGGACCCTGATGGCGATGGACGAGAAGGATTTCAGCTCCGCGGCGTTTCATTCACAGATGGCGTCGGGTGAGGAGCCGCCAGTCATATACCGTTCGATCTTCGATTGTTCCGGCAAGTTCCGTACTTATGAGTTCCACCGCGGCCTCATGCGTGATCCGGAGGGAATGCCGACGGGTATGCGTCTGGTATTCGCAGACGTGACCGAATCGAATAAGGCGTTCGACGATGCACAACATGAACAGCGCTGGCTCGAAAGCGCGCTGTCGTCACTGCCGGATGCCGTGATTCTCACCGATATTCTCGGCGTTGTTCGCTTCGTGAATCCAGCCGCCGAAGAGCTTTCCGGTTTCGCGGCAAATGAGCTGACCGCCAAAGTGATTGACGAAGCGATGCCGATGCTGGCCTATGAGGCACTCGACGGAACCGCGCTCGATCGGCACGCGACAATCGAGAGGCGCTGCAGCGGCATTGCTACGCTGCTCGTGCGAAACGGCAAAAGGGTCAAAGTCGAGATGATGACATCGCCAATCATTGACAAGGATACTGGCTCGGTCAGCGGCGTTGCCGCAATCATTCGCAGGGTCGACGGCGGATCCTAACCTTTTGCCATCGCCGCAAGCACAGCGTCGGTAAACTGCGTGGTTCCGGCGGATCCGCCCACGTCGCGAGTCAGCGTTTTGCGCTCTGAGTAAACCGTCTCGAGGGCCTTCTGCGCCTTGTCCGCAGCCGCCGTCTCATCCAGGTGGCGAAGCATCAGAATGGCCGACTGCAAAAGCGCGGTTGGATTGGCCACATCCTTGCCCGCGATGTCGGGCGCCGAACCGTGCACTGCTTCGAAGATCGCGCACTCCACGCCCAGGTTCGCGCCGGGAGCCAGCCCCAACCCGCCGACAAGGCCCGCGCAAAGGTCGCTCACAATGTCGCCGTAGAGATTTTCGAGCAGCAGCGTGTCGTACTGATAGGGATTCATCACCAACTGCATGCAGGTGTTGTCGATCAGGTGCTCGCCATAGATGATGTCGGGGAACCCTTCAGCGACCTGGCGCGCGCAGCGTAGAAAAAGCCCATCTGACAGTTTCATGATGTTCGCCTTGTGAATGGAGTGGACCTTTTTGCGTCCATGCTTTCGCGCGTACTCGAAGGCGAAAAGCGCAATCCGCGTCGATCCCTTCTCGGTAATCACCTTGATGCTTTCGACTACGCCCGGTACCACTTCGTGCTCCAGGCCGACGTACTCTCCTTCGGTGTTTTCGCGGACGATTACCAGGTCAACGCCGGGATATTTTGTATCGAGGCCGGGCAGATTGCGAATGGGCCGCAGATTGGCGAAGAGATCGAACTTCTTGCGCAGGGTGACGTTGATGCTTTTGAACCCCCCGCCGATGGGCGTCGTCACCGGCCCTTTGAGCGCCACGCGGTTGCGCTCGATTGACGCGTAGAGGGCCGCGGGAATGTACTCGCCATGAATCTCGAACGCTTCTGCGCCGGCGGCAAACCGTTCCCACTCGAACTTTGCGCCGGTGGCCTCAAGAATGCGCACCACCGCCTGCGTGACCTCGGGGCCGATACCGTCGCCGGGGATCAGTGTGACTCTATGTGTTTGTCGGTCAGCCATGATTCGTTAGCTCCTAGCTGCTAGCCTCTAGCTTCTTGCCCTTCCTTGTGGGCGGCGACCATCCTCGTCTTCATAAGAAGAAAGCCAGAGGCTAGAAGCTAGAGGCTTGGAGCTAGATTTTTTTCTTCCCGTGGCTCGCCAGCAGCCCCTCCAGCTCTTCCTTGAACTCGCGCACGTCTTTGAAGTCGCGATAGACCGAGGCGAAACGGATGTAGGCGACGGTGTCGAGGCCCTTGAGGTGCTGCATGATCAGTTCGCCGACCTCGGCTGTGGTGCGTTCGCGCTCGGGAGCATCGATGAGAAAGCTCTCCGCGGCGTCCACGACCTTTTCCAGTTGGCTCGACGAGACCGGCCGCTTTTCGCACGCGCGCAGCAGGCCGCTGAGAATCTTCTGCCGGTCGAACCGCTCGCGTCGGCCGTCCTTCTTCACCACCATGTAAGGAATCTCGTCGATGCGCTCGTATGTGGTGAAACGCCGGTTGCAGCTCTCGCACTCCCGCCGCCGCCGAATCGAATCGGCTTCCTTGCTCTCGCGCGAATCCACCACGCGATCCTGCCCGAAACCACAATATGGACACTTCATCTTTAGGATGATTTTACGGCATCGACGCTCGTTTTATGCGCCGGCGCTGTGACCCGCGCACTGCATCACTCCCAGGAACCGCGCCCACGGCCCCACGGTCTCGCGATACTGAAACGCCATAATTCGCGAAATCTGGTGCAGATGTGTCAGGTCATGCGCAGCCCATGTCGCCAGCAGTTGCGACAGCGTGACAGTGCCAAACGACGGGTGGCGTCCGCGCCGCCGCAAATCCTCCGCAGTCAATTTCAGTGCGCGCAAATCCGCGAGCCCCTTTGCCCGTGCCTGCGCGAATTCGTCAAGCATTTGCTCCAGTGTCTTGCCCTGGCTGTAGCGCAAATGCCCCTCCCGATCGAACGGCGCAAACTCCCGCGCCTCGCCGGATTCGAGAATCATTCGCGCCCGCGGAATCCAGTCTTCGTCCTCACCGTGGATCAGGTGCGCGACCACTATACGCACGCTCCATGTATTCTCGCCCTCGTTGGTCTCCGTCCACATGTCCGGCAATCCGCGCAACAGCGCGTCGAGAGCCGCCGGCGTCCGCTCAAGCAGTGCGATCGTGTTTTCGAGTTCTTGTTCCATCCAAATCTCCCCCGCCCTCTCGTTCTCTCGTTCCCTTGTTCCCTGCCGGGGCCGCGAAGCAGGGGGCGACAGGTCCTCGTCGCTGGCGTGCTCGGTCCCTTGGTCCCTGCTCTTAGACAACAACGGCCTGAGAAGTGAACCTCCCAGGCCGCTGCCGGTGGACTGTTGGGATTGGACTAAGGCCATCGCGCTGCCGCGAGTGCCAGAGCCATGGCGGAAAAACCTCCGCCTGGACTTACCTGAGTCTTGGGCGCGATGCCCTAGGCCTCAGTCACCTCACGTAAGTTACATCTCGAAGAATCTTTGCTCATAGGCTGGATCAACCTCCTTTCCCGTGTAAGGACAAGCTACGGCTTTCGGCGCCGCCGCGTCAAGAGCTGCTTGTCTGGACGACGCTGCGAGAGCGCCGCAAAATTCTTGCTTGCCTCGCGAACCGTCAGTCCAGAGAGTTCAATTTGAGTGGTCTTCAGAAACTTCTCCACGGCGCGCCAGTCGTGCCATGCGTAATCTCTGAGCGCCCAGCCAATCGCCTTGCGGATGAAGAACTCCTTTTCCGTCGCCAGTAACTCCGCGTAGCGGAAGAGCCGCGCCGTGTCGACCTCGTCGCGGAGCCCGAGCTGGTGCAGCATGGCAATTCGCCGCACCCAGAAGTTTCCGTGCCTGACTGCCGCATCCATGGCGCGCTTGCCCTTCGCTCCTGCGCGCCGCACAACCGGCCCGATCGTTTTCACCAGCGCATCGACCGTGTCCCACCACGACTTCGATTGCACCAGCCCGAGCACCCAAGGTAAGTCGTCGAAGCTCAGAATGGCCTGGTAGCGCCCAAGCAGACCAGTCGCAACATATTGGTATTCGCGTTTGCGCATCCGCCAAAACCCTTCCGCGGCCATGTGCAATTCTTCCGGGCCTGCCGGGGAAAAGCGCTTGAGCAGCGGTGCGACGGCAGCCCGATGGTCCGGCATCGAGACTCCAAGATACTCAAACTGATTTCGCATATACGCCCGCATACCCGCAGCTCGCTCCGCATTCCTCAGCGGCCGCAGTGCCGCACGCACCGCGCGATGAAACTCCGCAACTTTTTGTTTTGAGCTACCCATGAGATTTGCCTCTCCCCCCTTAGCAGTGTCGATCCTGGCATAGCAGCTTTGCCCAACGCCGCATGGCTGCGGGCGTAACGCGTTCGCCCGCAACCTCGCTCGCCGCCAGTTGCGCGGCCAGGTTGCCGATGGTCGAGCTCTCCGTCTCGCCAATCTCGACCTTCAGGCCCGTCCGCTGCTCGGTCAGCTCGACGAGCAGCTTATTGCGGGTCGCCCCGCCGATCATATGAATGCGCTCGAGCTTGCGGCCCAGCATCTTTTCGAGATTCGCCGTCGCCGACGCGTACCTCACCGCCAGGCTTTCAAATATCGTCCGCGCGAACAGCGGCTCGTTGCCGGCGACATCGGGAATCGCGTCGAAGCCGAGGCGCGTGAGCTCGTTGTTGATGCGCTGCGGCATGCCGCTGTCGAGCAGCAGAGTTTCGGCGTCCATGTCGAGCACGCCGTCGGTGCCGCGCTCGGCAGCCTTTTGGACGAGATTCTCAATGGACCATGGGCGCCCGTCCGCCGCCCACGCATCCAGACATTGCTTGAGCACCCACATGCTGTTGATGAGCGAGTGAAACAGAAGTCCGCCGGCTGCCGCGCCGATGTTGGTGTAGCCGGCGTCGAAGGCGTATTTCGTCGTGACCGGAACCTCTGTGATGGTGCCCAACAGCGACCATGTGCCTGAGCTGATGTACGCGGCCGAGCTCAGGTCAGTGGGAATACCCGCGATGGCGCTGGCCGTGTCGTGGGTGGCCGGCGCGATGATCTGCGTGGCGCGAAACGCGTCAAGCTGCGCCAGCGGCCCGATCAGCGGTCCCAAAACCGTCCCCGACGGAACGAGCGGCGGCGCGGCCTCGAGCGGCAGCCCGAGCAGCTCGAATAGTTCCGCGTCCCAGGTTCCTGTTTTCAGATTCACCAGCCCGGTGTGAGTGGCGTTGGTGTACTCGGCCACGCGGCGGCCGCTCAACCAGTAGAGGACAAACTCCGGAAACATGACCCACGGTGCGCGCGCGCCGATTCTCTGATTCTTCCCTTCGGGTCTCCGGTTTTTACCTTCCGGGCCGGCGGTTGCATCGGCGAGAAGCTGGTACACGGTATTAATCTTCAGCGGGTAAGTCCCCGTGCGCAGGTAGAGAACAAAGGGGGCGATGATGCGGTCGGCAGCTTCCTTGGTCGCCGTCGTACGCTCATCGCGATAGCAGAACGGCTCGTGCAGCATTTTGCCATCGGACGCAAGACGCACGTAGTCCACTGACCAACCGTCGACGCCAATCGATGAAATTCCCTCGGGAGCGGCCGCAGCGGCTTTGCGCAGACCTTCTTCGAGACCGGCGAGAATGCGCGAGAGCGGCCAGCACAACGAATCGCCGTGACGCAGAGGCCCATTCGGAATGCGATGGATGACTTCGACAACGGCCTCGCTGTCGATCCAGCGAAGCAGCGAAACGCGGCAGCTTTCTGCGCCTAAATCGATGGCAACGCGCGCAGCTTCTTGCATGACGAAAGCGAAACTCCGGTTTCTTCAGCGCACGAAAGCTTCGGTCAGGCCGCCGTCCACAGGAATCACGTGGCCCGTAGTGCAACGCGCCCGGGGACTGGCCAGGAAGAGGATGGCTTCCGCGCAGTCGGAACCGCCGATCGCCTTGTGCGTCAATGTGCGTTCGGCATAAAACGATGCCAGGCGGCTGCGAAGCTCCTCGTCGCTGAACGATTCCTGGAAAGGAATATTGTATTTACGCAGCGAAACGCGCACGCGGTCGCGCGGAAACATCATTGAACCCTTCACAACGGTGGCGGGTCCAATGCCGTTCACGCGCACATTGGGCGCCATGCTCACTGCCAGCTCGCGGATCAGGTGCGAGAGCGCGGCCTTACTCACGTCGTAAGCCTCGCTGCCGCGTTTGGCCACCACCGCGTTGGCAGAACTGGTGAAAACGATGTTCCCGTGCAGTCCCTGTTCCTCAAACAGCTTGGCAGCTTCATCGGCGAGCAGGTAGTTCGCGGTCACGTTTACGGCCAGCGTGTCGGACCACATGTCGTCTGCGATCTCGCCCTCCGCGGTGGACGGAAACAGCGCCGCGGTGTTGATGAGAATGTCGATGCCGCCGAAGGCCAGCGCTGCTTCGCCCAATGCTTTGCGAATCGACTCTCGGCTCCGAATGTCGACGCCGTGGTGGCCGGTAAACTCGGGCGACTCGATAGCGGCAATCTCGCCGGCCACGCGCGCCAAGCCTTCTTCGTTGCGGTCGGCGAGAAACACATGCGCGCCGCGCGATGCAGCCAGCCGCGCTACCTCGCGCCCGATGCCGCTCGCGCCGCCAACCACGAACGCCACGCGCCGGCTAAGCTCCTTCTCCGGCGGCCGCCGCCGAATTTTGGCATCTTCCAACGCCCAATACTCGATGCGGAACGCTTCGGCAGCCGGCAACGCGACATAATTGTCGAGGACTTTGAAGCTCGCCGGATCCATTCCCGGCGGACACTGAGGCACGGCGCCGCTCACCTTGCCTTCGCCCAGCAAGCTCGCGCCTTCCATCACATGAATCGCGTTGGCGTAAAACTCGCCGGTGATGCGCGCCTCGGTTTTGTCCTTGCCGAAGCTGAACATCCCCATCCCTTGAATCAGCACCACGGCGGGGCTGGCGTCGCGAATTGCGGGCGAATCGGGCTTGGCGAACGTGCGATAGTAGGCGCGGTACTGGTCGCGATATTCGGCCAGCGCGCAATCGATTTGCTTTTTCAGCGCCTCCAGATCGTCGCTCGCGCCCCAGGTCACGAACATCGGCCGGATCTTGGTGCGAATAAAGTGATCGGGACAACTTGTGCCGAGGAAGGCGAGATCTTTACCAGAGGCGGAATCAACGAACTGGAGCACGTCGGGTGCGTCAGAGAAACTGCTGATGTACCGCTGCCGGGCGCTGATGCGCCCACGGAGAAACGGAGCGATCTGGATCGCGAGGTCACGGCGGTCAGAGCGCGCCGGCGCGGCTTCGCCACCGAAGCGAATCTTGCTCTTGCTGCGCCCGTGGCGCTCGATAAACTGCCCAATGCTGTCGATCATGTTCAGTGTGTTCAGGTAGCACTCACGCGGCGTCTGGCCCCAGGTGAAGAGCCCGTGGCCGCCGAGCACGATGCCGTCGCAACCAGGATTCTCCGCGACGATCCGTTTCATCATCAGCGCCAGCTCAAAGCCGGGCCGCTGCCACGGCAGCCAGACCAGCGAATGGCCGAACTCGCGGTTAAACTCGTCCATGCGGGATTTGCCGTTAGCGCTCGCCGCCAGCGCGATTCCCCAGTCGGGGTGCAGATGATCCACATGCGGAAAGGGCAGGAATCCGTGCAGCGGCGTGTCAATGGATGCGGCGACAGGATTGTTGCGGAAGGCGCAAAGCGGATACATCTCCGCCATCTCGTCTTCGAAATCCACGCCCTTGTAGATGCGCTCGAGCCCCAGCAGTTTTTCCTGGTAGAGAGTGGCGAAGCCGGCGCGCTTGATGCTGCCAAGGTCGCCTCCGGAGCCTTTCACCCACAGCACTTCAACAGGATTGCCGGTGAGCGGATCCATCTCAACGACCTTTGAGCTGGTGTTGCCGCCGGCAAAGTTGGTGATGCGCAGGTCAGAACCGAGAAGGTTCGAGCGGTAGCGCAGAAGTTCGGGCTCATCGAGACTAGCCGCGATGGTGGGATCCCAGCGGTCCTCGAGAAATTGCAATACAGGAGATGCAGTCGACGCCGATGTCATAAGGGGCACTCAAACGGGGAATGATTCGAACTCAACTCCATATGATACAGCCCGCGGGCGGCAGGAAAACGCTTCCTATACGAATTCCGGGCGGGGAGAATTTCCGGCTCAACTTTCACGCCTTGCCGAAAAACGCTCGTCCCAGGCAGCCATTCATACCGGCTCGCCGACTGCGATTGCGCGCGCTGAACTCTCCCGCGCGGGCTTTCGCGCTTTGTCCTCGGCGCTCAACGTATCCGGCGTAACCACGCGATGATGCGCGTAGTTATAAGGAGGCACGGTATACCCGCGCAGAATCGAAATGCCGAGCTGGATCAGCCGCGGGCCGTAGGTCTCCGGCTCGTGCGAGATGGAGCCAGCAATCGCGCTCGAACCCCTGCGCATCTCCTCCAGGATTTCGGGAATGCAGTCCTGGCCCACGATGGCGAAGTTCGCTTCCTGCCCTGCCTTGCGCACTGCGTCCAGAACGCCCAGAGCGCTGGTATCGTTCGCGGCAGCAACCAGAGTGTTCTCCCCGGCGCGCCTCACGCGAAGATACTCGCTCATCGCCCTGTGGCTTGCCTCGCGCATACCTTTTCCTTCGATCTGCACGAATTGGTCGGGCGTCAGATCTTTGAACCGCTCCCGGATTCCCTCGAACGCGCCGGCAATGCGGTTCTGCACAAAGCTGCCGGCCTCTCTGAATCCAACGCCGACCACCCGGTCCACCTTGCCCCTCCACTGCCTCTGCGCATACTGCGCCAGGATCGATGCAGCCTCGTACCCAACTTCGAAGTTGTCCACGCCGAAGTACGTCGCGTTGGGGTGAGGCACGTCGATGGCCACCATGGGAATATCGGCTTTCTTGAAAATGTGCGCGACCCTGGGCGCGGCGGCCTCTTCCACCTGGAATTCGAGCACCAGGTCGACACGCTTGGCCACGAACTCCTCAGCATTGCGCACGGCCACGGCGGGATCGTAGCGGTTGTCGAGAACGATCAGCTCCACGCCCGAGGCAGCCGCAGCCGCTGTCACGCTCTGCGCCACCGCCTCGCTGAACGGCATCTCCGCGCTCTGCACAGCAAACCCGAAGCGCAAGCGCCGCGGCCGCGACACGAGCCGGTATTGGCCGCTCGGCGTCTGTGCCAGATAGCCGCGATGCACAAGTGTCTTGAGAATGCGGTAGACGCTGGTCTTGGAAATTTTGGTTCGCTGGTAAACGTCCTCGAGCGTCATCGGCGTATTGTCCTGCTCCAGCAGCTCGATGACGTCAAGCGCCTTGGAGAGAATCGGAATCAGATACAGCCGCTTGATCTTCGCTTTGGCCAACGATTCCTCCGCGCCTAGACCCCTCGCGATACCCCTATTGAAACACAGGCCCGCCACCGATCAGAGAACAAGTTCACGCATAACTACTTACCGCCGAACTGCGGCTACCACGCTCCTCGGCCGCACGTTCCACATAGCCGCTTGCGCGCAGTGCTTCCAGCGGGTCAGGCGGCAACCCATGGGCTTTGCGCCACTCACGCGTTAACGGGCGCACGTCGCACCAGAACGCGCCGCGGTAGAGTTCTTCGGCGGCCACCAGCTCGCAACTCCGTTGCAGCTCGGCCAGTTTTTTGCGATCGATGAGCGCGGCCTTCAGGTAGAGCTCCTGCGCCATTACCACGGTCTGCACCATCGCTTCAATCTTGCCCTTCAGGTTGTGGCTCTGGTCGATCATGTAGGCGATGTCGATTGCGAGACCGTCGTCGCTTGCCGCATGGATCTCGTGGAAGATGCGGAAGATCTGGTAGGGATCGATCGAGCCCAGCGTCAGATCGTCGTCGGCATAGCGCCGGTCGTTGAAGTGGAACCCGCCAAGCATCCCGGTGTGGAGCAGCCACGCAACAATCTGCTCGATGTTCTGCGCGTTGTAGTGGTGGCCGGTATCGACGAGCACGCACGCCTGCGGCCCCGCATGGCGCGCCAGGTGGCTAGCCATGCCCCAATCGGCGATATCGGTGTGATAGAACGCCGGCTCGAAGGGTTTGTACTCCACCAGCAAACGCTGATCGGGCGCCAAATGGCTGTGCGCCGCCCGTAACGCCTCCTCAAGCCAGCCGATGCGCTTGCGCATGTTCTGCGTGCCGGGATAATTCGATCCGTCAGCCATCCATAGGGAAATGTCGCGCGAGTCCAGCGCCTTCGCGATCTCGATCGAGTCCAGCAAATGCTTGAGTGCCCGCTCACGGACGGCGCGCGATGGATTGCAAAGCGAGCCGAACTTGTATTCCTGATTCTGAAAGAGGTTGGGATTGATCGATCCCGAGCGGATGCCGAAGCGCCGCTCCAACTGCTTCACCGCGGGAACATCCTTCAGCCCGTCGGGCAGATCCCAGAGCATATGGAGCGCAAGGGTGGGCGTTACTCCGGTCAGCCGGTTCACTTCGGCGGCGTCGGCAAACTTCTCCTCAATGGTGCTCGCAGCCGCAGCCTGCACAAACTTGCCGAAGCGCGTGCCGGTGTTGGCGAATCCCCACGAGGGAATCTCGATCCGAAATGAATTCAATGCCTGGAATGCGCGGTCCATTATTGCAGATTCTGAAAGCGTCATAAGTTTCCTTTTGCCGAACAGCTGAGTCTCGTGTTTCCTATGCCTCTGTGTATCCCGTGTTGGCATGCATCTGCCCGCAACAGGTCTGGCCAGACCGGAACTCCACCTCCACGCCAAGACGCTCCAGCAAATGCACCACCGCGCGCCCGGTCTCTGGGAACAACGTGTCGTTATAGCAGGTAATGAAAAGCGATGCGCGCATGCTGCCACTCAACAAAATGCTCGCGTTTCAATCAAGAAACCGAATATATACCGTGAGAAACCAATTGTCTATTGCAATTCCTGCGCTTTGGCGGCTGCTTCCGCCCGTGTCGCCTCGGCAAAACTTTCCAAGTGGGCTATCGGTTCCACGCTCTCCGAATTCGTCAGCATGGTAGCTTCCCCGCCGCATCGAATGCGCCCCTTTTCGGTCTTTCCCGGCACCGGTTTTTCAACCTTCCTCGCCGAGTCGCGTCTAACTCTTCGAGTTTCCCGATTTTATCCGCCGCAGGCGGCCTTTCTTCTCATTCTTCATCCGGCATCAATCGATCGAGATGTGCTGAGTGGCTTTTCGCGGCACTGGCCGGGCCATCCGTCCTATTATGATGAGGTTGCCGACCAATTCGGTCGGACCATTCGAACGGATCCGGCGTTTCGCCGGGTTTCTTGCTTTTAACAGCAAATCTACTCCTGCCGGCCGCGGCAACTCTTCTGGTTTTCGAGGGTCTCTCTTAAGAAAGGGTCCAGGACCTCCCCTAATGATTCATTCGCGTTTGATCAGTTCACGCTTGCTCCCCTTGTGCGTGTTGGCCAGTGTCTTCCTATGTACGGTCGCCTCACAGGCACAGCGTGCCGGCCCAGCAGTTCGCGTCGTCAATGCCATCGACGAAAGCCAGCGGGTGACACTCACCCACACGGTGAGTCCTCTGGCCAACGCTGTGAATGACCGTGGCGCTGCGCCCGACGGCATGCAGCTTGACCGCATGCAACTGGTCCTTCAGCGAAGCCCCGACCAGGAGACCGCTCTCCGCCAGCTCATCGCGCAGGTGCACGCGCCGGGTTCGCCGAACTACCACCAATGGCTCACCCCGGACCAATTCGGCGCACAGTTTGGAGCCTCCGACCAGGACATCGCCACCATCGAATCCTGGCTTGGCAGCCATGGCTTCGCCGTCTCCAAAGTCAATCCCGGCAGGGGTTCCATTGAGTTCTCCGGCAGCGTCGCACAGTTGCGCGACGCCTTCCACACCCAGATTCACAAATATGCGGTCAACGGCGAGACCCACTACGCCAACGCCAACGATCCGCAGATTCCCGCGGCACTGGCCCCCGTCATCGGCGGATTCGCCTCGCTCAACAACTTCCACCCCAAAAGTTACGTCAAGAAGCTTGGCAAGGCTTCCCTCAATCCCACCACGCATCAGGTCACGCCAAGCTGGACCTGGGGCAACAGCTCCGGCGAGAATTTCGTCCTCGCGCCCGGCGACTTCGCCGTCCAATACGATCTTCAGCCGCTTTACACCGCCAACGTCAACGGCGCCGGCCAGACCATCGCCATCATCAACGACTCCAACATCAACATCGATCTCGTCAATCAGTTCCGCACGCTCTTCGGCCTTCCCGCCAACCCGCCCCAGGTCATCATCGACGGCAACGATCCGGGCGTCGACGGCATCAACAATCCCGACGGCCCCAACGGCGACTCGGTCGAAGCCTATCTCGACGTCGAGTGGTCCGGCGCAGTGGCTCCCGACGCCACCATCGATCTGGTCGTCGCCGGCGACACGTCTCTTGAGAGCGGCCTTGTTCTCGCCATGGAGCACGCCGTCTACGGCAATGTCGCGCCCGTCATCAGCCTCAGCTTCGGCGAGTGCGAATCCGCCCTCGGGTCCACCAACTCGTTCCTCAACGGCCTGTGGGAGCAGGCCGCCGCACAAGGCCAAACCGTCATGGTCTCAAGCGGCGACAACGGCTCTGCGGGGTGCGACAACGACAACACGCAGGAGTACGCCATCAGCGGCCAGGCAGTCAGTGGCTTCGCCTCCACGCCCTACAACATCGCCGTCGGCGGAACCGACTTTTACTACAGCGACTACGCCACCGGCGGCGCCAGCATCGCCAATTACTGGAGCACGACCACCACCCAATTACCGGCCGTTTCCATCAAAGGCTACGTCCCCGAGCAGCCCTGGAACAACGGCCCGTATGGCTTGGACATCTTCAACCAATTCACCTCGGATGGCAGCACGTCGATCGCAGGCGGCAGCGGCGGCGCCAGCAACTGCGCCACAGGCACATACAACACCAACGGGCAGACGACCGCCTGCTCGGCAGGCTACCCCAAGCCCTCATGGCAATCAGGAACCGGCGTGCCCAGCGATAACGTGCGCGATCTGCCCGACGTCTCGCTCTTTGCCGCCAACGGAGACAACTACAGCTTCTATCCGATCTGCGCAACCGACGGCGACTGCCAGACCGCGGGACTGGGCAGCAACCTGGTCCAGATCTTCGGCGTAGGCGGCACCTCCGCCTCTTCGCCCGCGTTCGCCGGCATGATGGCGCTCGTGGATCAGAAGTGGGGCCGGCAGGGCCAGGCAAACAACATTCTCTATGCGTTGAAGACGCAGTATCCTGCCGCCTTCCACGATGTTACCGTTGGAACAAACTCTGTGCCCTGCGAGTTCGCCCCAACCGTCACGCCAAATTGCATCTCAGCAGGCGCCAAAGGGGTCGTCCTGGGCGGGACCCTCACCGAAGGCGAGATTGGCACTGGAACCACCCCCGATTACAACGCCGCCGCCGGTTACAACCTGGCAACGGGCCTTGGCACCATCGACGCCAATATTCTGGTCAACGATTGGAACCAGATCAAACTGGCTTCTACGGCCACAACGATGACCGCGTCCCAGACCAGCTTCGCCCACGGAACCGCTATCACCATCAGCGGTGCCGTCACCGGGACCGGCACACCCACCGGCAACGTAGCACTGATGACCGACAGCACAGAGCCGGTCAACCAGGGCCAGGCGGTCTTCCCGCTCACGAGCGGTTCCTACAGCAACAGCACCGTCAATTACCTGCCCGGTGGCACCTACCACATCTGGGGCCAATACGGCGGCGACTCCAAGAACCAGATGAGCACATCCACGCCGCCCGTCGCGATCACCGTCACCCCGGAGAATAGCGGGATCTTCTTTAACGCGTTCACGCCGAGCGGCACCATAACAGCCCCTCAATCGGTAAGCACAGCCATCGACTACGGCACCCAGCTGGATCTCAGCGCCCAGGTCGCGCCCAGTTCCCAACTTTCGACGTTTGAGACCTGCACCACGAGCTGCCCGGTGTTCACCATTCCCTCCGGAACCGTCACATTCGCCGACAACACAACCAGCATCGACACTGCGGTGGTCAACGCCGAGGGCGACGCCGAATACAACGCTCCCTTCGCCGTCGGCCCGCATTCAGTCACGGTCAACTATAGCGGCGATAAAAGCTACAACAATTCGACGTCTCCAGCGATCACCTTCACCGTTGCCAAGGTTGCGCCGAATCTCGAGGTGTACGAGTCGGCACAAAACAGCAGCGGCGACGGGATTAATGGTCCTAACCAGCCGTTGGTATTTACCGTCGCGATTCTTAACGGCGCTCAATCGAACTCAGCGACGTCAACCGCTGTCTATCCCGTGCCGGTAGCACCGCCCACGGGAACTGTCACCTTAACCGGCTTGCCTGGCGTCTCGCCCACCTCTGAGCCATTGGTTGCGGCGGTTGACCCGGCCGGCTACGGAGGAACACAGGCCGTGGAAGGTGTGGCCAACTTCACCATTCCCGCAGGCATGTCGAGCGGAAATTATAACGTCACCGTCGGCTACAGCGGCGACTCGAACTACCAAGGCTTCTCGGGCAAGACCGGTACCATTTCCGTCACGAACACCAACGGGAACGGCGGACAAACCTCCATCACCACCGCGACCATGTCCGGGAATATCTCGCCGAATTCCACAATCACCGTCACCGGAACAGTCACCGGAGTAACAGGGCACGGAGCGCCAGGCAGCCCAACCGCCACCAACCCCGGCTACATCCTGGTCTATTCATCGGGCTACGCTTACATCGGCCAGGCCCAGGTGGTGCCGGGCGCCGGAGTTACCTCGAACTTCTCGTTCCCGCTGAGCAGCCAGACGCTCATTCAGGGATCGAACCTCATTACCCTCCAGTACAGCGGCGACAACGTCTACAACCCCTCCGCCTTCACGCTCAACAGCGGCAGCGCGATCTCCAGTCCGCTCTCCGACTTCACGCTGGTGCCGGATACCACCATCGTGCCCGTCAACATCAGCACAGGAGCCAGCAACGGGCAGGACACGATCAATGTTTCTTCGGTGAACGGCTTCAACGGCGCAGTCGACCTCACCTGCGCGGCTACAACCCCGCTCACCTGCACCATCTCGCCGAATCCATCCGTGAGCACTGGCAACCCGTCGACCGCGACGCTCACCATCAACGTTCCGGCCGGGACGGCCAACGGCAACTATAACGTTCTCGTCACCGGCAAGGACGCGGCGACCGGCGAGTTCATCCACACCCTGGCCATTACGGCCGACGTCAGCGGCTCGGTTCCGGCTCCGCCAGGCCTCTCGCTATCGAACAACGGGAACATCGTCGTAACCCAGGGCGCGACAACCGGCAACACCTCGACGATCAGCGTAACGCCGGCGGGAGGGTTTACCGGGGCGGTTGACCTGAGCTGCGCGGTCACCACCTCTCCCAACGGGGCAACCAGCCCCGTGACGTGCAGCATTCCAACCCCGGTGGACATCACGAGCGCAAGTGCGGTCACTGCGACTCTTACTGCCGACTCCACCGCGACAACCACACCCGGAGCCTACGCGATCACTGTCACCGGCACCGCGAGCGGCATCACCCCGGCTCCGACAACCGTGGTCAACGTCACGGTGAACGCGACCGCGGCTGCCACGTTCACACTCGCCAACAGCGGCAACATTACCGTGAGCCCGGGCGCAACCAGCGGAAACACTTCGACAATTAGCGTGACGCCCTCGGGCGGGTTCAGCGGGTCGATCACCTTGACCTGCGCGATCACCTCCAGTACATCCGGCGCCAACGACCCGCCGACGTGCGGCCTCTCCCAGAGTCCGATCACTCCATCGCAAACCTCAACATTGACCGTCAGCACCACGGCAGCCACCACCTCCGACCTGGTCTATCCCAAGGTCGGTAACGGCAAAGGCTGGCTGGGTGCGGGTTCCGGCGCGCTTTTCGCTGTGCTCATCTTCTTCGGGATCCCGGCACGTCGCCGTAGCTGGCGCTCCATGCTCGGGATCATCGTCGCAATGGCCGTGATAGGTGTGCTATCGAGCTGCGGCGGCAGTGGGGGTGGCGGCGGCGGCCAAACGATTCCCGGAACGACTGCCGGAAACTACACGGTGACTGTGACTGGCACCTCGGGCTCAATCACGCAGTCCACTCCTGTGACAGTCGTGGTGAACTAGGCGGTCCAACCGGCTTACCTATCGGGCCCTTCCCTCGGGAAGGACCCGGTGCTTTTTCGCCAGCTTTTTCGCTCCCTGCTTTTTGCTGTCAAGTCCCCCACCATCCAAACGCACCCGCCAAACTCACCCCAACCCACTGATTTCTCATTCACTTATTCACTCATTCACTTTTTTCCCCAAGTTCGCCGATCATTTCGTGCCTTTGGCGCAGGTAGTGTCCAGACTTTTTCG
>PLGG01000052.1 GCA_003138515.1 Acidobacteriaceae bacterium
GTTCTGCACCCGCAGCTTTCCATCATGAGCGCGTACGATGTCGCGCGCAATGCTCAGCCCCATTCCTGTCCCGGCCACCGATTCCTGCGTTTGCTTTCCACGATAGAAACGCTCAAAGATCGCATCGAGTTCGTCTGGAGGTATACCCGGGCCGTGATCCCGGACCACTATTGTGACGGTGTCGCCGGCCTGGCTTGCCGATATTGCAATCGTTGTCTCAGGAGGGGAATACTTGACGGCATTGCCCAGCAACTGCCGGATCGCGAGGCCGATCATATCTGGATCTGCATCGACNNGTGAAATGTCTTCCTGAATCTGGACCTTCAGCGGGCGACCGTCCAAGAGCGCCTTCATGCGATGGAGAGAAGAGCGAATGATATCCGGCACAGAAACCTGGCGGCGCCGTATTTGAGGCTTACCGGGTTCGATCCGCGCCATATCTGTGGTTTCGTTGATCATTTCGCTCAACCTGTCCGTCTCTTCTTCCACAACAGCTAGAAAGTCGTCTTCCTCTGGCTCATGCATGTATTCGGAACGCACGGTTGTGATGGCACTTTTGACGGAAGTCAGAGGGGTGAGAAAATTGTGCGCCAATGCATCGAGAAGGACGCTTCGTAGCTGTTCATTTCGTCGTGCAACTTCCAGTCTTCCAAGAGCGACCTGTTGGCGGGCATGCTCGATTGCGATTGCGACCAGATTCGCGATTGCCTGCACAGCAGGTTCCGACAATGACGGGCCGATCGCTCCGAGACTTCCGAGCACTCTCCCACCGAGCGCGACCGGGACAACAATCGCCTCGATGTCTGCGGGAGTCAATGCTTTTCGGGAGACGAACCATGCTCCATCTCCAATGGCAACTGAGCGCAGCATATCTTGCTCGAGCCTCTGATCCTCAGCTCCCGCGACATGGATCTCTCCAGTCAACCTGTCACAAAAAGCGACTGCATTGAATCCGGACTGATTCTTGACACTGGCCGCTACCTGGGGCCCTGGTTCGCTCGTTGTGTCGATCAGCATAAGCGACAAGCTGAGTTGGTAGAGGCGCTCTACTTCAATCCTGCGAGCCTGAGCTTCCGCTGCGCGGTTCCGAACACTCGCCGAGAGTTTGCTCGCGGTGATTGCTGTCACCATAAAGACAAACAGCGCCACCCAGTTTTGAGGATCGGCGATAGTGAGGGATAGGATCGGCGGGAGAAAATAATAGTTGAGGCAAAGCATCGCGGCCACAGAGGTCACGAACGATTCAGTGAGACCCCATCGGGCTGCTACGATGAGGACAGCGAGCACGTATGCGAAGCTCACGATCAGGGCATTGACATTCAAAACAGAGAAGGCAATCCAGGTGATTGCCGCGACGAGCACAAGGCAGGCGAGAACCCGGAGCATGTGAATGCCAACCTGCTGCACGGATTTGGAATTCGAGAGGTCCATTTCCCGGAATACTTCGACGTTGATTCTAGCCTACGTCTCCTTCTTCTGCTCAATGCTGCGCGTATTGCACCGCACTGGAGTGATTTTGCTGGGCCTGACCTCTACATACCTTCCTCTGAGGTGTCATCGCCGAGATTGCTTCCTATGCTGAGTACACAATCTTCTCGGAACGACTGAGGGCGCTTGGGTTTCAGGAGGACGCGAGCGAGGGTGATCCGCTCTGCCGCTGGCAATACAAAAGCATCCTTCTCGATGTAATGGCGCTCGACGCAAAGATTCTTGGCTTTTCCAATCGATGGTATGCTGATGCCCTGCGCACCGCAGCCGAGGTCCACCTTCGCGGTGGGCTCACTCTGCGGGCCATCACCGCGCCCTACTTTCTGGGAACCAAGTTCGAAGTCTTCCGTGGATGCGGACGGGGAGACTACTTCGCGAGCCACGATCTCGAAGACTTCATCACCGTCGTGGACGGACGCACGTCACTTCTGGATGAGGTCGAAGCGGCCTCGGCCGAACTGCGCAGATTTGTTGGAGATGCGGTAAGCGCACTGCTCGCAGAACCGCGCTTCCTCGACGCCTTGCCGGGTTACCTCTTGCCGGACGAGGCCAATCAGGCCCGCATCGCGCAGCTTGTCGGGAAACTGCACGCTCTCAGAAGGTTCCATTCAGTTTCTTGACTTGGAGCCCGATGTGCTGTCGCGCGATGTCAACTTAGACGCGCTACGCGTCCTCTGGCCAGTTCACTTTTCTCCATCCCCTTCACGGTTCGATTTGCTGAGATTCGTTCGGTTTGAATCCCCAGCCTCCTCATGCGCCACTTCATGCCATGAATCCACCATGCCCCATGTGATTCCTTCGCGGAAACTCCTTTGATTACATTTGGTTGCCGAATCTCTTTGGAGTGACATATACTTCTGATGTAAACTACATCACGACAGAGAAGACAAATGACACCACCAATGAAGACGACACTCCGACCGAAGCGCAGAGTCGTTGCTCCCGCAGAGAAGCGTACCCAGGTCCGGCTGACTGTGGATTCCAAATTCACCAAAACCCATTTCAACCAACTCTTTGCAGTACTGAAAATCCGCAACAAGAACGCTCTGGCCGAACACATCATCATGAACTTCAAAACCCAGGCCGCTCACACGCAGATTCTTGCGTTCTATAACGGCCCGTGGCTCGACATTCCGTTTCAAAGTATCGACACCGCATTCGTGTTCCCATTGACGTACGAGATAGCCGATGAACTGGAGAGGATCGGAGGAGAGATTCTCTGCGGAGTCAATCGGTCCAAGACATTTCGCGTGATGGTGGCCTATTTTGCCTTCGTCCATAAGCTCAAAACTCCGACACAGGTTGCGGTGGCCTAGCCTTTCAGATCAGCGCTAAGCAGCAGGCGAGCGCACACGGGATGATTGTGAAGAGTCTGCTGCAGACCAGCAGCAGCGCGTGGTTTGCTCTTCCGTGGTGGATGATAACGGTGTTGTTCGATCATCGCCTACCTGCCCTCTCTTTCATGGCTGTGCGTTTTGAGATTACTGCGCATCAGCCGATGCGCCATCTGGCGGGCTTGCACAACCAGATCGATGATCTCTTGCCGCTTTTCCTCGCGAATCGATACCTTGAAAGCCGGCTGGCCCGTGGAAGACCTAACATGGGTGATCGTCAGGTTGCCGCCGACATTCGCCTTCGGCTCTGCTTGTTGCGATGCTTTGAGGATTTCGAGGAGTTGCCGGGACTGGGCGGCGGGCTGGAGGCTTGAGAGGAGCAGGCGCGCATCCGTTTCGTCGGTGAAGATCAAATCCTCGGTTTCCTCAGTTCTGAGCCTGGTTTCGATGGAATGCAGTCGCACAGCTCGGAGTTGGAGAGGATCCGCCAGGAGTTGTTCCTGGTGGAAGGCGCCTTGCATCTCCGGGTCCGTGAATTGGGCGAAGATGCCGTGCCTGATCGCGCACCAGGTAACCATCCGCTTCCACTTTTCGGTTCCAGTACATGCGATGCGCGATCCGTATTTCTGAACGGCCATCTCCAGCCCAAAAACGATTGCGGCCTCGTTCTGACTGAGCACGGTCACGCGGCGCCCACGGTCGATGACGGACAACTTTCCATTAAGCGTGTACGAGACATCCCCAGTGGTCCGGTTGATCGTCCATATCCGGGCTGTGGCAATCTGTCCTGCGAGATTCTCCGCCCTGTGTTGAGTAGCGAGGCGCTGTTCCATGAATTCGGACCAGTCCGTCTTCTCCTCATCCGGCTTTGCGGGGCTCAGATGCAGTGCATTGGCTTCAAGCGAGGCGTCCAGCCGCCGTTGGTTTCGTTGATCCGCATAGCGCCAGCCACGCAATTGTGCCGCCGCTCGCGCATCGCCCTCGGCGGCGCGGTCGGCAACCCATGTGCGCAGATTCTTCGGGAACTGTGCTTGGCGCGCCTTTTGCGTGGACAACTTGAGCGTTCGCAACTCGATGACGGACGCGGCTACAG
>PLGG01000048.1 GCA_003138515.1 Acidobacteriaceae bacterium
CACAGTTTCACAGTTTCACAGTAGCGTTTTTGCGTTTCTTGTTTTTCGCGCTTCGAGCCAATAGCTAAGAGTTAAAAGCTAAAGGCTGCTTTCGGTTTTTGAGGTTTTGATTTTTCGGCAGAGTTTTTGCGCTTCGCTCGCAGCGAATCGAGCTAACAGCTAAAAGCTAATAGCTAAAAGCTGCTTTCGGGTTCACCCGAAAATCGCCGTGACGATATGATTCACCGCGAAAGCGGCTCCGTAAGCCAGCACAAGCATGTAGAGGAACTGCACTGCGGGCCAAAGCCAGCTATTGGTCTCGCGCCGCACAACGGCGATGGTTGACGTGCACTGCATGGCGAAGGCGAAAAAGATCATCAGCGACATCGCGCCGCCGAGCGTCATGTCGTGGTGCAGAGCGGTCTGCAGGCTGAGCGCCTGCGTGCTTGGATCGGCGCCGTAGAGCGTTCCCATCGTGCTGACCATGACCTCGCGCGCCAGCACGCTCGAGAGCAGTCCAATCCCGATCTTCCAGTTGAATCCGAGCGGCGCAATCGCCGGCTCGATGAAGTGGCCCAATCTGCCGATCAGGCTGTTGGCCAGTTGCGGCGCGCTCAGCGCGCCCGCAGCCGTGTGAATCACCGGCAGATGCGCCAGAACCCAAAGCGCCAGCGTAACGGCGAGGATGATCGTTCCGGCCATCCTGACAAAGATACGTGCGCGGTCCAACAGCCGCAGCCCAAGCGTGTACAGCGTGGGCATGCGGTACTGCGGCAGCTCTAGAATGAACGGCGTATCGCTCGACCGGAGAATGGAGCTCTTGAGCAGCCGCGCGGTGGTGAATGCGGCCACGAAGCCGGCCACGTAAAGGCCAAGCATGACGATCGTGCGCAGACCGATGACTCCGTGCAGGAAGTAGGTATTGGGAATGAATGCAGCGATGAGCAGCAGGTAGACAGGCAGGCGTGCCGAGCAGGTCATGAACGGTGTGACCAGGATGGTGGCGAGCCGGTCGCGCTTGTTCTCGATCGTGCGCGTGGCCATGATGGCCGGCACCGCGCACGCGTAAGCCGAAAGCAGCGGGATGAATGCCTTGCCGTTCAATCCGATCGTCCGCATGACGCGGTCGGCGATCAGAGCGGCGCGCGCCAGGTAGCCGGTGTCCTCGAGAATTCCGATGAAGAGAAACAGCAGCAGGATCTGCGGCAGGAATACGAGCACGGAGCAGATGCCCTTCCACACGCCGTCGAGCAGCAGCGATTGCAGCCAGCCCACGGGCAGCAGCGGTCGGGCGAGGTCGGCCATGCGCCCCAGCAGATCGCCGAAGCCGTCAGAAAGCGGCTGGCCCAGCGCGAACACCACTTCGAACACGCCAATCACAACCATTAAGAAAAGCAGCGGTCCCCAGACGCGATGCAGAAGCACGTTGTCGATTTTGCGCGTGTTCTCGGCCGAAAGCGGGGCCTGGTAGCCGGTGTTGCGGCTGACTTGAGCGGCCCAGGTATGCGTGCTGGCCGCGTTGCCCATGACAGGGAGCGAGAGGGGCTTTGATTTGGCGCCGTGGCCATTTTGCTGATTGAGGAAGAGCGCGACGGAATCGAGGCCAGTTCCGTGTGTGGCGCTGATCTGCGCGACCGGAGCCCCCAGTTCGCGCGCCAGCTTGAGCGAGTCTATTTGCCCGCCGCGCGACTCCATCAGGTCGGACATATTGAGGAGGACCAGGGTGGGCAGGCCGACATCCAGCACCGGCGCTGCGAGCATCAGTTGCCGCGTGAGGTGCAGCGAGTCAAGGACGAGCAGAACAGCGTCGGGCTTGGGCGTGCCGGGCATCCGTCCGCGAAGCACGTTCACGGCCACGCGCGCATCTTCAGAATACGGAGTGAGCGAGTAGATACCGGGCAGATCAATCAGTGTGAGGTCTTCGCGCCCCACTCCCGCCATCACTCCCATGCGCTGCTCGACGGTCACGCCAGGGTAGTTCGCGACCTTTTGCCGCAGCCCGGTGAGCCGGTTAAAGAGCGTGGATTTGCCGGAGTTGGGTGGCCCGATGAGCACAATGGTGCGGAGTGCGCTCTCGGTTGGCGCCTTGGGCGGCTCAAAGACCGGAACATCGCAGCAGGCGTTCATCGCGCGGCCTCGGAGAGTTGGGGAGTATCGGCAGTGTCGTGGTCCGGTTGCTCGACGGTGTCGCGGTCAACTTGTTCGCTGGTGTCGCGGTAAGGTTGCGCGGCGGCTGCCCCTACCGGACGGACCCGGATGGCCGACGCCGTCTCATGGCGGAGCGCGATTTCCATGCCGTCAATGCCATAAACTGTAGGGTCCCCGGCAGGAGCGCGGCGGAGCGCCGTCACCTCAGCGTCTGGCACAAAGCCCATATGCATCAGGTGGTTCTGGACGCTCTCAGGCAGGTCAAGGGCGATAAGCACCCCCCTCTCACCAACCGTCAAATCGCTCAACAAGCTCACCTGACGAACTCCGCTCCGCCGCCCGTCAAAACGGGGCAGCAGAAAAATACGACCGGAATGGTCGTAATTCAGTATACGGCCAAATTGCCTGCGGCCGCAATCGTGGTTTTGGGGGATCTTGGCTTCGGACATTCCCATGACTTGACCTCCAGGGAGAGAGTCGATCGGCTGGGATCCCCAGCCCCCTCCCTAGCCCCCTGGCGGACCCTCTGCTCAATTCATCGGAACGATGATTCATTCTTAGCAGTGTTGTTTTTCTCTGGAAGTGATCTAAATCACAGGTCTCGGGCCCCGTTTAGTTGCAGGTGTCGAGGACGGATGGTACAAGCGAACCATGATGCTTGACGAGTTCCGCGCCACATTAACTTCGCCTGAACCGCCGGGCGAGTTGCCTGCCCCACTTGCTGCGCTTTGGTGGGATGCAAAAGGCGATTGGGCCCATGCGCACGGTATAGTTGACGATCTCGAAACACTTGGCGCGATGGCGGTTCACGCCTACCTGCACCGAAAGGAAGGCGTCGACTGGAATGCCGACTACTGGTATAGCCGGGCCGGGCGAGAATTTCGCCGGCCCACGCTCGAGGCCGAGTGGGAGGCGCTGGTGGAGGGGCTGCCAGGCGCGTGAACACAGACGTTGCGGATGATCGGGTATAGAATCCACTGTTTGCATGAAGGAATGCGGGAGGGGCTGGTCATGCAATATCGCAATTTTGGAAAGTTGGATTGGAAGGCCTCGGCGCTTGGGTTCGGCTGTATGCGGCTTCCGAGCGCGGATGGGCTGCACGGCAGCCCGAATGTCGATGAAGCCGAAGCGACGCGCATGTTGCGTTACGCCATCGATCATGGC
Source organism: Acidobacteriaceae bacterium (assembly GCA_003138515.1). GTDB lineage: Bacteria > Acidobacteriota > Terriglobia > Terriglobales > Acidobacteriaceae > Telmatobacter. Next base: position 3,292 of record PLGG01000048.1, read on the forward strand.
GTGAACTACGTCGATACTGCCTATCCCTATCACGATGGCAACAGCGAGCTGATTGTTGGCAGAGCGCTCAAGGATGGATATCGCAATAAAGTCCGGCTGGCGACCAAACTACCCACATGGATGGTGCAGGGGCCGGCGGATTTTGACCTGTTTCTCAATGAACAGTTGGGAAAGCTGCAGACGGATCACATCGACTTTTATCTGATCCACTCGCTTAACAAAGCCTGGTGGCCGAACATCGTGCTGAAGCACGACCTGCTGGGCCAGGCGGAGCGGGCGCTGGCCGATGGGCGCATAAGACATTTGGGGTTCTCGTTTCTCGATGACTACCCGGGATTCGAGGAGATCGTGAACGGCAGCGACCTTTGGAGCTTCTGCCAGATTCAGTACAACTACATGGACACAGAGAACCAGGCGGGCACTCGCGGGCTGAAGCTGGCCGCGGAAAAAGGGCTGGCAGTGGTGGTGATGGAACCGCTGATGGGTGGGCGGCTTGCCGATCCGCCGCCGGCGATTCGAGAGATGATTGCGGCCGATCAGGCACGGCGGAGCCCGGCGCAATTGGCTCTGGATTGGGTGTGGGATCAGCCAGAGGTTTCCGTGGTGCTGAGCAGCATGAGCACCATGAAGCAAGTTGTCGACAACTTGAGAATTGTTGATTCGGCGCGCGTAGGCATGATTACTGAAGCGGACCGGGCTCTAATTGCACGGATTCGCGAGAATTACCGGTCACGGATAACGATTCCGTGCACACAATGCGGCTACTGCATGCCGTGTCCCAACGACGTGAACATCCCGGTGAATTTCGAGTTGTTTAATTACGCCCACACTTACGACGACGTGGGCGCGGCGCGATTCCGGTACAAGTTCGTGCTCAAGGTAGGACAACGCGCGGGCGCCTGCATCGATTGCGATACGTGCGAAGGATTGTGCCCGCAACATATCCCGATTTCCGATTGGATGCCGAAGGTGGCGGAATTGCTGGCCTGAGAAGCAGGGACCAGGGACGTTGGGGCCAGGGCGTACAGTCGGGAGGCACCGACTCGCCAAGTCAGCAAGGTTGGGGGCGGAGCCGGCGGCCAACGAATCCAACTCGAGAAAACCTCGTTTTTGGGGGTGTAGACCGTGCTAATCTGGCGGTGTGCCAGCGGCTTCCCCGCTTGAAAGAACGAAGATCCGTCACCACTCGGGAGTGGTGCGCGCGACACACTGGCTCACGTTCGTCGCCTTCATTGCACTGGTTGTGACAGGTGGAGAACTTGTCATCTCGCACCCGCGGTTCTACTGGGGCGAAGTGGGGAACGTCAACACGAAGCCGCTGTTCGTGATTCCCATTCCGTCGTCGCGCGATACGGTGCCCACCGGATATAGCTACGTGATGCCGGACCAGAATGGTTGGAGCCGGTCCCTGCATTTTGAAGCTGCGTGGGTGTGCGTGCTGACGGGGCTGGTGTACGGGATCTACGGGCTGCTAAGCGGGCACTTCTGGAAGAATCTGTTGCCGGAGCGGCGCGACTGGAACTGGCGCGCGTATCGAGAGCGGATGGCGCAGTATCTGCGACGCAGGCCGCCGGGTCAGGCGGAGGAAAGCTCGTATAACGTGCTGCAGCGGACGGCATACGTGGTGGTGATCTTTATCCTGTTTCCGCTGGTCATATGGACTGGGCTGGCAATGTCTCCGGCATTCACGGCCGCATTTCCCTGGACGGCGGAGTTGCTGGGCGGGCGCCAGTCGGCACGGACGATTCACTTTTTCGTTTCGTGGCTGCTGCTGCTGTTCCTGATTGTGCATGTGGCGATGGTGACCATGTCAGGATTCTGGCGGCGCGTGCGGAGCATGATCACGGGAAACCTGCGAAGTTCCGAGGAGGGCCGATGAACAAGATTTCGCGACGCAAGCTGATCTATGGAGGCGTTGCCGCGGCGGCGGGTGTTGGAGGCCTGGCGGTTGCGGATCGGATGGCAAAGCGCTACGGGCTGATCCCGCCCGATGGTAAAGGAGTTTATGGGCCGGGCGAAACGCTGACTTATGCGTGCCAGAGGCTGCTGACGGTGCACATGCCGGTGCGCGAGTTCCCGCGGAGCATGATCTCAAAGAACCCGTTTGCCAACGAAATCTCGCCTCGGAATGATGAGCTCAAGCGGTTAGAAGCCGGCGGATTCAGAGACTGGCGGCTGGTGGTGGACGGAACGGTGGCGCATCCGCTGGTGCTTTCGCTCGCCGATCTGAAGACGCTGCCGGTGCACAGCCAGATTACCGAGGTAGCGTGCGAGGAGGGGTGGTCGTATATAGCGGAGTGGATCGGGACGCCGTTGAGCGGGGTGCTGCGCGAGGCGGGAGTGCTGCCGCAGACACGCTACGTTGTGTACGACGCTCTTGAGAAAAACGGGTGGGAAAGCATCGATATATCCGAGGCAATGCATCCTTATACTCTGCTCACGATGGGCATGAACGACGGCGATTTGCCGGTGCCGTTTGGCGGCCCGCTGCGGCTTCGCGTGCCGCGCCAGCTCGGCTACAAGAGCGTGAAGTTCGTCATCCACATTACGGCGACCGACGACATCAAGAAATTCGGCAAGGGACTGGGCTCGGTCGATCCCGAGTATGGATACTCGTGGTACGCGGGAATCTGAAAGCCAGCGAGTCAGCGAGTCGGCAGGTCAGCGAGCCGGCCGGCAGTATGGAAATGGGCGGGCGCGGCAATTAGTGCATGATCGCGCCGGCGTGGACGCCGATGTAATAGGGCCACAGGATGATGGCCAGAACACCTCTCCAAAAGCTGAGGTGCAGGTAGCCGACGGTGAAGAGCCACGCGGCGCACCAAGCCATACCCATGAACGTTTGTTGATGGATTTGAATCTTCTGCGGATGTTTTGTGCAGGCGTCGGTTTCCACGATTCCTCCTTCGGTATCTCCTCCGGGTCCAGACGCGGAGCGATACGCATCCCTGCCTCGCCGGAGGCGTCCAAGTCAGAACTTCATTCCGAATGCAGCAATGGTACTCCTCCAGCCAGAGCGTGATGCAAGATATGAACACCGTTTCACAGGATGGGATTCCCGCCCCTCCTTGTGCCCCACATCACTGCCGCTCTCCTTCTCAACGCCGAAACTCATCTTAGCGGCTGTTCTCCCTCAAGTGCCGCATTGTGGAGCGAAACGAATGAGTGAACCAAAGACTGTGATTCCCACCGTGATTATGGACGGGAACGAGGCCGCGGCATCCGTAGCCTATCGGCTTTCCGAAGTTGTCGCCATTTACCCCATCACCCCCTCGTCGCCGATGGCAGAGTGGGCCGATCAGTGGCGCTCGGAGGGGAAGAAGAATATTTGGGGCGCGTTGCCCATTGTGGAAGAGATGCAGAGCGAAGGCGGCGCCGCAGGCGCATTGCACGGCGCGTTGCAGGCCGGGGCCTTCGGGACGACGTTCACCGCATCGCAGGGTCTGCTGCTGATGATCCCCAATATGTTCAAGATTGCCGGTGAGCTTACCCCGGCGACGATGCACGTCTCGGCCCGCACTTTGGCCACGCACTGCTTGTCGATCTTCGGCGACCACTCCGACGTGATGGCTTGCCGCTCGACGGGCTGGGCGATGCTGGCCTCGAATTCCGTACAGGAAGTCGCCGACATGGCGCTTGTGGCGCAGATCGCCACCCTGGAATCGCGTATTCCGTTCATCCATTTCTTCGACGGCTTTCGCACCTCGCATGAAGTGGGCAAGATTCTGCCAATCTCTGACGAGACCATTCGCGCCCTGGTCGACGACAAGTACCTCATCGCATTCCGCAAGAACGCGCTCACGCCTGATCGGCCGTTTATCCGCGGCACGGCGCAGAACCCCGACGTGTTTTTCCAGGCCCGCGAGGCGTGCACGCCATTCCACGCAGCCGTGCCAGGAATCGTGCAGTCGGTGATGAACCGCTTTGCTGCCCAGACAGGCCGTGCCTATCACCTCTTCGACTACTACGGCGCGCCGGATGCGGAGCGCGTGATTCTGCTGATGGGTTCCGGCGCTGAAGCGGCAGAAGAAGCGGTGGACGCGCTGAACCGCCAGGATGAAAAAGTTGGCATGGTCAAAGTTCGTCTCTACCGGCCCTTCGACACTAAGGCATTCTTGGCCGCGCTGCCCGCGACCGTCAAGTCCATTGCCACTCTGGACCGCTGCAAAGAGCCGGGCGGAGCTGGCGAGCCGCTTTACCAGGACATTATGACTGTGCTGGCGGAGAACGCGGCGGACCTGCCGTTTGCCGCGATGCCCGCCGTGATCGGTGGCCGCTACGGCCTCTCGTCGAAAGAGTTCACGCCGGCGATGGTCAAGGGAGTCTTCGATGAACTGGCAAGGCTCTCGCCGAAGAACCACTTCACCATCGGCATCAACGATGATGTGAGCCACTCGAGCCTCGAGTACGATCCCGAGTTTTCCACTGAAGATCCGAAGACTGTGCGCGCTCTGTTCTACGGACTTGGGTCCGACGGCACCGTGGGCGCTAACAAGAATTCGATCAAGATTATCGGCAGTGAGACGCCGAACTACGCGCAGGGCTATTTTGTTTACGACTCCAAGAAGTCCGGATCGATGACCACCTCGCACTTGAGGTTCGGGCCCAACCCCATCAGATCCACCTACCTTATTACGCGCGCCAGCTTCGTGGCCTGCCACAACTTCAGCTTCCTGGAAAAGATGGACGTCCTCGAAGCCGCAATGCCGGGAGCCGTCTTCCTGCTGAACTCGCCGTATTCCGCTGCTGAGGTGTGGGACAAGTTGCCACGCAGCACGCAGGAAGAGATGCTCCGCAAGAAGATCGAGTTCTATGTGATCGACGGCTACAAGGTTGCGCGCGAAGCCGGCATGGGCTCGCGCATCAACACGATTATGCAGACCTGTTTCTTCGCCATCAGCGGCGTGCTGCCGCGCGACGAGGCAATCAAACAGATCAAGAAGTCGATCCAGAAAACCTATGGCAAGCGCGGCGAGGCCGTGGTGCAGAAGAATTTTGCCGCCGTGGATCACGCGCTGGCGCATCTCGAGAAAGTCGAGTTGCCCGTTGCCGCGTCATCGAGCTTCGATGTCACGGGGGCCATCTCCGACAAAGCGCCAGCCTTCGTTCACGACGTGCTCGGCCAGATCGCCGCAGGCAAGGGCGACCTGATTCCGGTGAGCGCAATCCCCGCCGGCGGCGCATTTCCAACCGGCACGGCGCAGTGGGAGAAGCGCAACATCGCGCAGTTCATTCCCGTGTGGGACAAGGACCTGTGCATCCAATGCGGCAAATGCGTGATGGTTTGCCCGCACGCCGTGATCCGCGCCAAGATCTACAGTCCCGAACTCGGCGACAAATCTCCGGCTACATTCAAGTGGGCCAAACCCAAGTGGCGCGGCATGGAAGAGGAACGGTATACGCTGCAGGTTGCTCCGGAAGATTGCACAGGCTGTGCCGTCTGCGTGGAAGTTTGCCCGGTGAAAAACAAGAGCGACGCCAGCAAGAAGGCCATCAACATGGCGCCGCAGGCACCGCTCCGCGAGCCGGAACGCGACAACTGGGATTTCTTCCTCTCGCTGCCCGAAGTGGATCGAGCAAAGCTCTCGCACGCTCAGGTGAAGGACCTTCAGCTTCTGCAGCCGCTCTTCGAGTTCTCCGGCGCCTGCTCGGGCTGCGGCGAGACGCCCTATATCAAGCTGATGACGCAATTGTTTGGCGATCGGCTCTACGTCGCTAACGCCACTGGCTGCTCGTCGATCTACGGCGGCAACCTACCCACCACGCCTTACACGAGCAATGCGCAAGGCCGCGGACCCACCTGGAACAATTCGCTCTTCGAAGACAACGCGGAGTTCGGCTTCGGCATGAGGGTTGCGCTCGATCAGCAAAAGGCTTTCGCCGAGACGCTCGTCACGCGGCTCGCATCGGCGATCGGCGCGGAGTTGGCGGCTGACCTGGTCGGCGCTTCGCAGAAAACCGAGTCGGAAATCAATCGGCAACGCGAGCGCGTGAGTACTCTTCGCGAACACCTCGCCGGCAACGAGTCATCGGATGCGCGCAACCTGCTGGCGATTGCAGATGCGCTGGTGCGCAAGAGCGTGTGGATTCTCGGCGGAGACGGCTGGGCCTACGACATCGGTTTCGGCGGGCTCGATCATGTTCTTGGCTCAGGCAAAAACGTAAACGTTCTCGTGCTCGACACCGGAGTTTATTCGAATACCGGCGGTCAGGCCTCGAAGTCCACGCCGCGCGGTGCGGTGGCCAAGTTCGCCGCAAGCGGCAAGCCGAACAGCCGCAAAGATCTAGCCATGGAGGCCGTGAGCTACGGCTCGGTCTACGTGGCGCAGGTGGCTCTTGGCGGCAACGACAGCCATGTGGTGAAGGCTTTCCAGGAGGCTGAGGCGCACGACGGGCCGTCGATCATCATCGCGTATTCAAGTTGCATCGCGCACGGCTACGACCTGGTGCACGGGCTGGAGCAGCAGAAGCTGGCTGTGCAATCGGGCTATTGGCCGCTGATGCGCTACAATCCCGCGTTGCGCGAGGAAGGCAAGAATCCCTTCCAGCTCGACTCCAAGGCGCCGTCGATCCGGCTTAAGGACTACGCCTACCGCGAGGCCCGTTACACCATGCTGGCACGCGGCAATCCGGAAATGGCCGCACATCTGCTCACGGAAGCGCAGGACGACGTTGAGCGCCAGTGGCGCGTCTACTCCGCGCGTGCAGCGATGCCGGGCCGGGGTGAGACCCCACATATCGCGCCCAGTGAAAAGGCTGAAGCAAAGCCGGAAGAGAAACTGGCGGCCGCGGCTGCCGGAGGTGAAGAATGACCGATATGTCCATGCATTACCTGGGCATGAAGCTGAGCGGCCCGATTGTGGTTGCGTCCACGCCGCTGTCGGAGTCGATTGACAATATTCGCCACATGGAGGATGCGGGAGCTTCGGCGATCGTGCTCACTTCGCTCTTCGAGGAGCAGTTGGCGCTCGAATCGGGCACCCTCGATGACGACCTGTCGCGCGGCACGAATTCGTTTGCCGAGTCGCTGGATTTCCTGCCGGAACTCTCCGACTATCGCATGACGCACGAAGGTTACCTCGAGCATTTGCGGCGCGCTCGCGAGGCCGTCAACATTCCTATCATGGCCAGCCTCAACGGCGCCACGAGCGGCGGCTGGGTGCACCTCGCCAAGGAGATGGAGGAGGCCGGGGCGAACGCCATCGAATTGAACACCTTTGCGCTGGCGACGGACCGCAGCCAGACTTCAGCCGCGCTCGAACTGCAGCTTCTTGAGCTGGTCTCGAGCGTCTGCGATGCAGTCAAGGTTCCCGTGGCCGTCAAGCTTTCGCAGTCGTTCACGAGTGTGCCAAATCTCTGCGGCCGGCTTGAAGAAGCGGGCGCGTCCGGCGTGGTTCTCTTCAACCGCTTTTACCAACCCGACTTCGACATCGAGGCGCTGGAGGTGCGGCCGACGCTGCACTTTTCCACACCTTCGGAGCTGTTGCCCCGCCTGCACTGGGCGGCCATCCTCTATGGCCATCTCAAGGGCGACATCGCGATCACCGGAGGGGTTCACTCCGCCGAGGATGTGCTGAAGGCGATCATGGCCGGAGGCAGCGTGGCGATGATGGTTTCTGCGCTGCACATCCATGGCATTGAGCATATTAGCCGCGTGCTGGCGGACCTGCGCTACTGGCTTAACAAGCGCGAGTATGCATCGCTGGCCGAGACGCGTGGCTGCCTCAGCCGCCGTTCCGTGCCCGATACATCGCCCTACGACCGCGGCAACTACATCAAGACGCTCAGTTCGTACAGCCTGAGGCAGACGGTGGCGGCGTTCTAGAGAAATTCTCCCGGTGGGTTGCAACGAAACGATGACGGCCGCACGAATGTGCGGCCGTCATCGTTTGTTCGCTTGAGGTTGCCGGACAACCTGCCTAGTTGGCAAGGAATCGCAGTACGGTTTTCTCCAGCACGCCGCGTGCCCTGGGCAGCGCGGCCTCGACCTGATCGCTGAACGTTTCGCCCAATTCCGTCGAGCCGGCGCCGACCGTGAGGAGCAATGCGTGGGCCGACATCGAGCCGTAGAGGCTTCGCGTGAGGCCGAGGAGTTCGTGCGCCTCCAGGTGATGCGACCGAGCGTCGCTGTTTCCGCGGTTCGATGGAACTGCAACCAGGCTGACGCGCCCTGGAACAGAATCAACTGACGAATCAACGAAGAGGACGGAATCGGCCGCGGCAACGTCGGTGGCCAGGTCCGGCGTCCACTGCTGGCGCGCAACCACGCGTACGTGCCCATCGCCGCGGAATCGCTCCGCGGCCCACTCTGCGAGCCTGGGCCCAATGCCATCATCGCTGCGAAGCGTGTTCCCGCAGGCGAGAACCAGGCAGTTAGCTTTTTCAAAGTGCAGCGGCTCCGCAAGATCGGGGTTCAATTCGTCTCCTTTATGGTTGTCAGCCATTCGTTTCGCCATGGGCTCGCCGTGGAGGCAATCAGCCGCGCACAACTTTGTCGAGTTCTTCGCCCTCGGCCGAGACGAGCGTAATCGCCAACGGCATCTGTCCGAAGGCATGGGTTGAGCAGCTCAGGCACGGGTCAAAAGTGCGAACAACAGCTTCGACGCGGTTGAGAATGCCCTCGGTGAACTTTCCGTTCTTGATATAGTGCTTGGCGGCCTGAAGCACTCCGAGGTTCATCGCCTTATTGTTCTGGCCGGTGGCGATTACGAGGTTGGCCCAGGTCATTTTGCCGTTCTCGTCCACCTTGTAGTGGTGATGCAGCACGCCGCGCGGCGCCTCGGCCTGGCCCGCGCCTTCGAGGCGATTCACACCGGCAGTGGCGCGTACGTGCTTGTCAAGAATGCGCGAATCGGCGAGGATTTCCTCGATTCTTTCAACGCCGTAGAGCATCTCCACCAGGCGTGCATGGTGATAGTGGAACGAGCTCTCAACCAGGCCCGGGGCCAACTGTTTGAACTCGGCGAGCTCTTTTTCGGCCTTGGGCGTGCCCATTTTCTTTACGATGTTGAGGCGCGCCAGCGGTCCTACCCGGTAGCTCCCTTCGGGATACCCGAGCGGCTTGTAGTAGGCGAACTTGGTGTAGCTGTAGGGTTCCACTGCTTCGCCGATGACTTCGGTGTAGCGGGTCGCCGTGATGCCGTCCTCGACGGTACTTCCCTTCGCATCGATCAAGCGAAGTGCGCCGTCGGTGAATTCGATCGACTCATCCTCGTTGATGAGGCTCATGTAGTTTGACGGGAAGTTGGCGAAGACTGCGATTTCCGCCTTGAACGTGTCCGCAATCTTCTTATATGCGCCCAGCGCCAAAGCGATATTGGCATAGGCCTCCGGGATCATGGCCAGAATCTTGTCGCGCTTTTCAGTTGAGAGGGGCTCGGTGACTCCGCCGGGCACAACCCAGCCAGGGTGCACGCGCTTCTCGCCGAGCAGTTCGATGATGCTCTGCCCGAATCGGCGGAGGGCCACGCCTCCGCGACCCAGCTCTGGCTTAGCCGCCGCCACGCCCAGAATATTGCGCACTTTTGGATCGGACTCCATCCCCAGGAGCAAGTCCGGCGAGGCGAGATAAAAGAAGCTCAACGCATGAGACTGCACCATCTGCGCCAGGTTCATCATGCGGCGCAACTGTGCCGCGGTGTGCGGGATGCGCACCGACATGATGGCTTCGCAGGCCTTGGCGGACGCGATCAGATGCGAGACGGGACAGATGCCGCAGATCCGCGCCATGAGGCTGGGCATCTCGTAGAACGGGCGGCCTTCGCTGAAGCGCTCAAAACCGCGGACCTGCGTGACGTGAAAGTGCGCGTCTTCCACCTCGCCCTGGCCGTTGAGCTGGATGGTGATTTTGCCGTGGCCTTCAAGGCGGGTTACTGGATCGATGGTGATGGTCTGGCTCATAACTCAAGCTCCAAAGCGGGTCAGCGCCGGAATATCCAGCGGCCCGCCGTTCACCAGCGCGATGAGCGCGGTGTGAAATGTGTCGGCTGAAGGCGGACAGCCGGGCAAAAAGACGTCGACCTTCACAAACTCGTGAATGGGGCGCACGTACTTGAGCAGTTTGGGCACGACGACGCAGGGAATCTGCGGCTGAGCGCTGGCGTTCTGGATGTAGGCGCGGTCAAGGATCGCCTCCGGCCCGATGGGGTTGCGCATGGAGGGCACGTTACCGGTGATCGCGCAGTCACCCATTGCCACCAGCATTTTGGAGTGGTCGCGGACTTTCTTGATCTTCTTCTCGTCGTCGACCGAGCTGATGGCTCCCTCGACCAGCGCGATATCCACTTCGTCAGGGAACTCCTTGGTGTCGACGATGGGGCTGTAGACCACATCCACTACTTCCGCCAGTTCCAGAAGCCGCTCGTCCATGTCAAGAAACGACATGTGGCAGCCGGAACATCCGTCGAGCCAGACCGTGGCAAGTTTCAGTTTGCTCATTGCGCTTCCCTCATCAGGTTCAGATAGGGCAGAAATTCGGGATACTTGGGATGATCGGAGCCGATCTTGCTCTTGTCGAAGAGGGCTCCAGTGGGGCAGACCTGCACGCACTTACCGCAGCGCGTGCACGCCGAGCTTCCCCAATCCTGGTGCAAGTCAGAGATAATCAGCGAATTGATGCCGCGGCCCATCACATCCCATATGTGCGCGCCCTCGATTTCGGAGCAGACACGCACGCAGCGCGTACATAGGATGCAGCGGTTGTGATCGAGGGTGAACCGCTCGTGCGAGGCGTCGACATTCAGTTCGGGGTTGCGATAGGGCAGCCGGATGTGGGTCAGGCCCTGCTCCTGGCCGAGCGTTTGCAGCTCGCAGTGGCCGTTGGAGACGCAGACCGAGCAGATATGGTTGCGCTCGGCGAACAAAAGTTCGAGGATCGTGCGGCGATGCTTTTGCAGGCGCTCGGTGTTGGTCGAGACTTCCATTCCTTCCTGCACCGTGGCCAGGCAAGCCGGTAGTAGCTTGTTCGAGCCCTTGATTTCCACGAGGCAAAGCCGGCACGCTCCCACATCGCTCAGGCCTTCAAGATGGCAAAGCGTGGGGATGTTGATGTCGTTCTCGCGCGCCACTTCCAGAATCGTCTGTCCGGCGCGGGCGCTGACCTCCTGTTCGTCGATGACAAGAGTTTTGACGTCTGTTTCCACGCTCATGCCACCACCTCGCTCTCAGATTTGACCGCTTCCATCTGACAGACGCCGGCCGGACAGCGCTTGTGCACGATGTGTTCGATGTACTCGTTGCGGAAATACTTGAGCGTGCTGAGCACGGGATTGGGTGCCGTCTGGCCAAGCCCGCACAGGCTCGTCTCCTTTACAGTCGAGCAGAGATCCTCAAGCAGTGCCAGGTCAGCCATTGTTCCCGTGCCATCGCAAATGCGAGTGAGCAGCGTGAACATCTGCGCCGTGCCCGCGCGGCATGGAATGCATTTGCCGCACGACTCGGTCATGCAGAATTCAATGAAGAAGCGGGCCACGTTCACCATGCACGAGGTGTCGTCCATTACGATCATGCCGCCCGAGCCCATGATCGAGCCCATCTTCAGCAGCGCGTCGTAGCTGACGCCTACATCCAGCATGTCCGCCGGGATGCAGCCCCCCGATGGACCGCCCGTCTGCACCGCCTTGAAAGTATGCCCGCCGGGCACGCCGCCGCCAATCTCTTCGATAATCTCGCGCAACTTAATGCCCATCGGGACTTCCACGAGGCCGGTGTTGGCGATCTTTCCGGTCAGCGCGAAGACCTTCGTCCCTTTGCTGCGCTCAGAGCCCATGTTGAAGAACCACTTGCCGCCGTTGCGCACGATGGGCGCAATGTTGGCGTAGGTCTCAACGTTATTGATCAAGGTTGGTTTGCCCCAAAGCCCGCTTGACGCCGGATACGGCGGCCTCGGCTTCGGCGTGCCGCGCCTGCCTTCGATCGACGCAATCAGCGCCGTCTCCTCGCCGCATACGAACGCTCCCGCGCCCAGCCGGATCTCCACATCGAAGTTGAAAGGCGTGTTGCAGATGTTGTTGCCCAGCAATCCGTGGCGTCGTGCTTCGCGCAGCGCAGTCGTGAGCCGCGAAACCGCGACCGGGTACTCCGCGCGCACATAGATGAAGCCTTTGCTCGCGCCCACGGCATACGCGGCAATCGCCATTCCTTCGATCACGCGATGCGGGTCGCCCTCCATCACGCTGCGATCCATGAACGCGCCGGGGTCACCTTCGTCGCCGTTGCAGACCACATACTTGACGTCGCCCGCTGCCTTGGCCACGGTGCCCCACTTCAGCCCCGTGGGATACCCGCCTCCGCCACGACCACGCAGCCCGCTCTCCGTGATGCGGTGAATCACGCCGCTCGGGGTCATCTCCGTCAACACGATGAGCAGCGCTTTGTAGCCATCGCGCGCGATGTAGTCGTCAATCTTCTCCGGATCGATGTACCCGGCATTTTCCAGCACGACGCGCACCTGCTTGTCGAAGTGCTCGTCCAGGTCGCATTGCAATTCGGGAACGGGCGCACCGCCCAGGCTCTTCACAATCGCCTCGGCATGGCTCGCGTTCACTCGCCGGTAGAGTCTTTCCTCGGGGTCGACCCGCACCAATGGCCCGTGTGAACAGGGGCCCATGCAGCCGGTGCGGCGCACGAGCACCTTCTTCGCACCCGCCTCGGCGGCCTTCACCAGCGCATCTTTCAGCTTGTCGGCGCCCTGGCTGGCACAGGCCAGGTCCATGCACACGTTGATCTCGTAGTCGTACTTCTCATTTTCCTGCTTGACGTTCTTGGCGATCTGTTCGAGCTCCTCGATTGTCATNNCGGCTGCAGGCGCCCACGCAGCGGGCTACCATCAGGCTCACCTGTCCATCCGGGGTGGTTTGTCCCTGCTTGATGCACAGCCGCTTCTCGGCTGCCGCAATCAGCTTGTCCGCGCCCTTAATGTAGCAAGCCGTTCCGGCGCATACCGTGACCGTATGCTTGCCCGGGGGCTTCAGCGTGAAATAGTGATAAAACGTCGCCACACCATACGCCTGGCTCAGCGGCACGTGCAGCGAAAGCGCAACAAAGCGAATCGAATCGTCATCGAGATATCCAAACGACGACTGGACAGTGTGCAGCGTCTCGATAAGGGCGTGGCGGGCAAAGCCGTTCTTGCGCATGGTGCCGTTCACGATCTTCCATCGTTTGTCTTCGCTGGGTAGTGGTGGGGGCGCGATTACGGGCACATTTCCTCCCTGGTTGGTTCATCCGGAGACGTGCATCGGGCGTGGAGCAGCGCATGTTCGCCGTCTGCGCCTGATACTACCATTGTTGTACGAGCGCAGGCCCTCTGCCATCCGTGACAGCAATCACGGGCGTTTGCGGCTATCCCATTTGTTGGCATCGATTTCGGCCGTTCCAGATTGAAACGAATGGGGCTGCGCTCCCATTCAGCAGCAGCCCGTGCGTCGGCGCACATATCCAGCGAAAAACAGCCGAAAAGCTGTGCGAAGGATCACTCAATTAGATCGTTCTCATCGATCCGCTATTTGAGAAGTACTTTGCAACCGCCATCCCGGTCGGATTGCGAGGGCGAAATGAGGTACTATTTGCCGGTCTTAATCTCGAGTTTGTAATCGCTGTAATCGATCATCACGACAGTGCGGCCAAAAAGCGCGCTGTCCGACTCGGCGCGCGCGTGTACCGCCATCGAATATCCGTTGATGTTTGTATATTGCCGCATCATGCGAATGGTTCCTGAAAATGCCGATGGGTTCTTTGATGCGACTCCTTCGATCTGGACCAGAGTTCCGTCCCGCGCGTCCACCCACATGGTCCCGATGATCAGATTCGAAGCCTCTTCTTTAGGCTTGATATCCAGCGCAATGCAGTTGCGCCCATTCAGATTCTGAACGGCCGCGGAGTTCAGCTTCATCATGTAGTTCGCTGAATTGAACCAGGATTTCTCAACATTTCCTGGCTGATTGATGGTCTGCTCATTTTCCAAGAGCGGCTTCAACCCGAAGTGCAGAAGAATCGACGATCCGCTCTGCGACATCACGGTGTAGGTTTTGCCCACACCCTTCTTGTAGGTGTCCCGCGCCGTCATCTCCGCCGCGGGATGCACTTGATCGTCGCCCCTGTAAACGGCGTAGTGCTCAACGTCTGTGAACCCGAGGATATTCTCAAATCGGGCGGCTACCGCGGCATCGACATTGTGGATCACCGCCGCGGGATCGGGTTCCTGAGTCAACCCCAGGGCGCGAAACAACACCAGGATGCAGACACAGGCAACCGTGCGCGCCGCTTTCAACCGCCGAAGACCCATTGAACCCGCCCTTCTTTCTCATTATCTGTCTTCAGCCGTGATCCGGGCTGGCCAGTCCGAATAGGATCAGGACCTGCTAGACGCTTCAAATGGGGAGTACCTGCAACCTGCTGCGCTATGCTGATGCCTGAGCGAGGCGCTGAGTTGACGCAGGAACCCGATCCAAATCCAGGCTGGCCCGAAGGGCTGCTGCGGCGCAAGGCGATTACCGTGCGCGGTGTTGTGCAAGGTGTGGGTTTTCGGCCCTTCGTCTACAGGCTCGCAACGGAGGAGGGTCTCGCAGGTTTTATCGGCAACGACACCGGCGGTGTCACCATCGAAGTCGAAGGACCAGCTAGCCGCATCGATTCCTTTCGCCGCCGGCTGCAGGCTGAAGCTCCGCCCCTCTCTCGCATCGATTCGGCCATTGCAATTGCAGCGCGGCCCACGGGCGAGACTGGTTTTCGTATCGTCGCCAGCGCGACCGGCGGCCAGGTTTCGACCGGCATTCCCGCCGATGCGGCGACGTGTTCCGACTGCCTGCGCGAGCTGCTCGATCCGAACGATCGCCGCTATCGCTATCCGTTTCTGAACTGCACGAATTGCGGCCCGCGCTTCACCATCACGCGCCGGATTCCCTACGACCGCCCGCAAACCTCGATGGCGGATTTCAAGATGTGCCCGGCCTGCCAGGCGGAGTACGACGATCCCACCAACCGCCGCTTTCATGCGCAGCCCAACGCCTGCCCCGTCTGCGGTCCGCGGGTTTGGCTCGTCACGCCTGACGGGACAGAGGTTCCGTCGGATGATCCAGTGACCGAGACGATCGACCGCCTCATGGCCGGTGAGGTCTTGGCCATCAAGGGCATCGGTGGTTTCCATCTCGCCGTCGACGTCACTAACGAATCGGCTGTCATGCGCCTGCGCCAGCGCAAGCATCGCTCTGGCAAACCGCTTGCGGTAATGGTTCGCGATCTGGATGCGGCACGCGGCCTCTGCGCGCTGACGCCCCAGGAAGAGAACCTGCTACTCACCGTCGCGCGCCCGATTGTCATCGCTCGCAGGAGGGAGGACAGCGGAATCGCGCCTTCGGTTGCGCCTAGAATCCCCTGGCTGGGAATCTTCCTGCCTTATGCGCCGCTGCAGCATCTCCTTTTTGCGGACCGCCGAGTGCGGGCGCTGGTGATGACCAGCGCCAACCTCAGCGAAGAGCCGATCGCCATCGACAACGAGGAGGCGATGGCGCGGCTTGGCCAGATTGCGGATGCCTTCCTCATGCACGACCGCGAGATTCTTCAGCGGTGCGACGACTCGGTGATGACATTCGTCGACGGCGCGCCGCAGTTGATTCGCCGTGCGCGCGGCTTTGTTCCGCTCGCTGTGCCGCTGCCCGACAATTCAAGGAAAGACGGGGCTCCTCCGCTGCTTGCGGTCGGCGGCCATCTGAAAATTGTGTTCGCTCTTGCTCGCGGGCGCTTCATCTACCAGAGCCAGCACCTCGGCGACCTCGAAAACCTCACTGGCCTCGACTTCTTCCGCGAGTCGCTCACCCACCTCATGCACACCTTCGAGATCGACCCGGAGACCGTGGTTCACGACCTGCACCCGGGCTATTTGTCGACGTCATGGGCAAAAGAATGGGCTGGCGAGCGTGGCCTGCGCCTCATCGCCGTGCAGCATCACCACGCGCACGTCGCCGCCTGTATGGCCGAGCACGGTCTCGAAGGTCCTGTCATCGGTCTTTCGCTCGACGGGACGGGATACGGAACCGACGGGCGCATTTGGGGTGGAGAAGTGCTTGTAAGCCGGCTCGACGGATTCGATCGCTTTGCGCATCTCGATTATGTGCCGATGCCCGGCGGTGAAGCGGCGATTCGAGAGCCGTGGCGGATGGCGCTGGGGGCTCTTCATGCTGCCGGCCTCGACATCGAATCGCCTGAGGTGCTCGCGGGCGCGAAGGCGCAGGACGCGCGTGTGATTGGGCGCATGATCGAGCGCGGATTGAACACACCGCTGACTTCGAGTTGCGGTCGCCTCTTCGATGCCGTGGCGGCTGTGGTTTTAGAACGCGGCGCGGTCGATTACGAAGCGCAAGCGGCGATTGAATTGGAAGGACTCGCCATTGACGAACCCGATGAACTCGATTCCGGCTACGCCTTTGACTGGTTGGCCGGCAACTGGAATACGCACCAGCCCACTCGCATCTACGCCACTCCGCTTTGGCGCGAGCTCCTCGCCGATCTGCGCGCGGGCGTCGCCAAGCCGCACATCGCAGCGCGTTTTCACGCTGGCGTCGCCCATGCTTTCGTGCACGCCGCGAACCTGTCGCATGAAGCGACAGGCATTCGCCAGGTCGTTCTCTCTGGCGGCTGCATGCACAACCGGCGCCTGGCGCGGCTGTTGCGCGCCGGGCTCGAGGCTCAGGGATTCGAGGTTTTTCAGCACAGGCAGGTGAGCCCCGGCGATGGCGGATTGAGCTACGGGCAAGCCGTGGTCGCGGCGGCGATTCTCAGAAGCGAATCAGCCGGAGAGACGCACTAGCTCCTGCGCCTCGTCGCGCGGGCCGAGGATCGACATGCGCGGAATGCGTCCACGCACCATGGCCACTTCGTCGCAGCGGTGCAGGCGCGGACACATTTGGCAATCCTTGAAGATTTTGTCCGGGAGCTCGGACTTGTCTTCCACGGTACGGAAGCCGTACTTGAAAAAGAAATCTGGAATGCGCGTGAACAGGCACACTGACTGGACGCCGTGCGTTTCGGCCTCTTCGATCAACGCCTTCAGGATGCTGCCGCCGGCGCCCTGGCTCTTGCCTTCGGGCTTGACCACGATGGAGCGCACCTCGCAGAGATGCGGGCCATAGAGGTGCAGCGCTCCGCAACCGAGAAACACGCCGCCATCTGACTCGGCGACCGTGAAGTCCCGGATGTTTTCGCAGATTTCGGCGAAGGGGCGTTTGAGCAGCGTTCCGTCGCCGGAGAGCGAGTTCACAAGATCGTAGATATTGGAGGCGTCGTGCAGAAGGGCTTTACGCACCTGCATGAGTTGCCTCCGCGACGTTCTGATTGGCCAGTGCCGCGATCCACTCCGCTGCGCGATCCAGTGCCTTGTGCACACGCTCGTGCGCGGTTCCTCCGATCACATCGTGACAATCCAGCGTGGCATCGAGTGTGACTGCAGCGTAGAAGTCCTCGCCGAACTCCTCGCCAAATTGGCGCAGCTCGCCGATGGTAAGGCCCTCCAGTTCGACTCCCTTTTCGATGGCAAGGCGAACGGCCCGGCCGACTTTCTCGTGAGCCGAACGGAACGGGACACCTTTGTGAACCAGATAAGTTGCCGCCGCCATCGCATTCAAGTAGCCCAAGCGCGCCGCTTGGTTCATGCGCTCGCGATTGAATTCCAGGGCGGCCGTGAACCGCGCAACGAGATTCAGCATTTGCGGTACGAAACCGGCAGAAAAGGCCGGCTCCTGGGTCTCCTGCATGTCTTTATTGTAGGCCAACGGCAGCCCTTTGAGCTGCATCGCCACCGCGTGTGCCGCGCCGTGAATGCGCCCAACTTTAGCGCGGATCAGCTCGGTCAAATCTGGATTCTTCTTCTGCGGCATTGCGCTCGATCCCGTAGAAAAAGCCTCGGGCAGCGTGACGAAACCAAATTCAGCGGTCGCAAAGAGGGTGATTTCTTCCGCAAATCGGCTCAAGTGTAGCCCAACAAATGTTAGCGTGTTGAGGTATTCGAGGATAAAGTCACGGTCGCTCGTCGCGTCGATCGAATTGGCGGTCGGCGCTCTGAAGCCGAGCTCGCGCGCCGCGATCGTCCGATCGAGCGGTAAAGTTGCGCCAGCCACCGCTCCCGATCCCAGAGGACAGAAGTTAAGCCGCGACGCACAATCCAGGAGGCGATCCGCATCGCGCAGCGCCATCTCCACATAGGCAAGCAGCCAATGCGCGACGAGAACAGGCTCGGCCCGTTGCAAATGCGTGTAGCTCGGCATCACCGCATCACCAGCTGCGCGCGCCTGTTCAACCAGCGCGCTCGCCCAGCCGGCAAGGCCGTCGACAACGAGCTCGATTTGAGCGCGCACATACAGGCGCAGGTCTGTGGCGATCTGCTCGTTGCGGCTGCGGCCGGTGTGCAGCTTAAGACCGAGTTCTCCGATTCGCTCCACGAGCTTGAGCTCCACGAAGTGATGAATGTCCTCGGCGGTCGCATGATCGCGCACTCGCGTCTTTCCCGCGTTCGAGCCAAATTCCGCAGCAACGGCATCGAGCGCCGCGCGCAGTTCCACTGTTTCACTTTTGGTCAAAATCCCAGCCGAGCACAGAGCAGACGCGTGCGCCTTGCTGGCGGCTACTTCTTCATCGAGAAGACGCCAGTCAAAGACGATCGAGCGCTGCCACGCTTCGAATTCAGCGTCAAGCGGCTCGCGAAACCGGCCGGACCACATCTTTCCGGATTGTTGCTCGTTGAACATTGCTTTAAGCGTACCTCATGCTAGTCCTTCTCATTGACGCTGTTGAGCTGGGGCATTTCGCTGCCTTTGCTGAGCGTGAGGAGCCCGGTTTTGGCGTAGGTGAGGAGCTTCTCCCGAGTGTCGGTAATGTCGAGGTTGCGCATGGTGAGTTGCCCGATGCGATCGCGCGGGGAGAAGGTGGATTCAGTCTTCTCCATGCTGAGGCGCTCGGCATGGAAGGTGAGGTTGGGCGACTCGGTGTTGAGGATGGAGTAGTCGTTGCCGCGCCGCAACTCGAGTGTGACCTCGCCGGTGATGGGTTTAGCGACCCAGCGCTCGGCGGATTCGCGGAGCATGATTGCCTGGGAGTCGAACCAACGGCCCTGATAGAGTAGGCGGCCGAGCTTGCGGCCATTGTCGCGGTACTGCTCAATGGTGTCCTCGTTGTGGATGCCGGTGATGAGGCGTTCGTAAGCGATAAAGAATAGCGCCAGGCCCGGAGCCTCGTAGATGCCGCGGCTCTTGGCCTCGATGATTCTATTTTCAATCTGATCGGACATGCCCAAGCCGTGGCGGCCGCCGATGCGGTTCGCTTCGAGAAGGAGATCGACGGGGTCGCTAAATTCCTGGCCGTTGAGGGCTACGGGCGAGCCTTCTTCGAAGCGAATGGCGACCTCTTCGCGCTGGATCTCGACATCGTCGCGCCAGAATGC
>PLGG01000076.1 GCA_003138515.1 Acidobacteriaceae bacterium
TGGTGTTGATCTTATTGGCGCCGGCATCCTTCAGAATGACCTGAAATTCGGTCTTCTCCTCGACCGCCGGAGCTGCTCCGGCCGCCGCGCCGCCGGCAACCATCACCGGAGCTGCAGCCGCCGCCGAAACGCCAAGCCTCTCTTCCAGCTTCTTCACCAGAGCTGCCGCTTCCAGCAGGCTCAGGCTTACGATTTGTTCTTCCAACTGCGCGATATCCGCCATATTTCTCTCCATTCAAAACTGTTTGAATTCGTCTTTCCCCGGCCGTTCCTGCAAACTCGAAAGTTTCCGATGCGCCAGACCTGCGCACTTTCTCGTCTGCTCCTGGCCAAAACCCTTAGAACCCTGGGTGCCCAGTCCTTTCCGCTCTTTCCCGCGAAAAGGGTGGAAAACCAAAATCTATGCCGCCGCTCCAGCCGCAAACTTTTCCTTCTCCACGCCCTGGCCAATCACCACCGCCAAATCCCGGCCGGTAGCATTGATGACCGTAGCCAGCCGCTGTGCCGGCGAATTGATCAGGAAAAGCAGCTTCGAGAAGATCTCTTCCTTGCCCGGCATGGTTGCCAGCGCCTTCACGTCGTCCACGCTCAACAGTTTGCCGTCCACGATGCCTAGCTTAAAATGGAACTCCGCAGCGTTCTCGCCCGCCCACTTGGCAAACACCTTGGCCAGCGCCACCGGATCGCCCGCTGTAAACGCAACCGAGTTCACGCCCTTCAAGCCCTTCAGCGCTTCTTCAACCTGCGTGCCCGAGCCGGAAATCGCGGCCAGCTTGTTCTTCACCACGCGGTACTTGCCGCCAGCCTCGCGAATCACCTTGCGCAGCTCATAATCCTTGGCCACGGTCAGCTTGCTGAACGTGCCCACAATCGCGGTGGTCGATGAGGCCAGCTCCGTTGCCAGCACCTTCACCTTTTCCGCCTTTTTCGCCTTCGAAATCGCCATCTTCCTGCTCCCCTCATCGGGTCAGCGCCACTGAGTCGGCGCTCTATCGAATCTCGTCTTCCGAATCTCCGTTTGCAACGCCCAGAACCGGGTGGGCCTTGAACTCCTGGTCCCTAAGTCCCTGGTCCTTGCCTTTACTTCTTCACCGCCGCGTCGGCCACAGCCGAATCCAGCGGAACGCCCGGTCCCATCGTCGAGCTCAATGTGACGCTCTTGATGTACCTGCCCTTCGCCGCCGAAGGCTTGGCCCGCACTATCGATGTAATCACCGTAGTCGCATTGTCGATCAGCTTTTGCGGTTCGAAGCTCAGCTTGCCCACGGGCACATGCACCAGGCTGGTCTTGTCGGCGCGAAACTCCACCTTGCCTGCCTTGATCTCTTTCACCGCCGCGGCCACATCCATGGTTACGGTCCCGGTCTTGGGATTTGGCATCAGCCCCTTGGGCCCAAGCACCTTTCCCAGCCGGCCCACAACCTTCATCATGTCCGGCGTCGCAATCAGCGCGTCGAAGGCGGTCCAGTTTTCTTTCTGAATCTTCTCCACCATCTCCTCGCCGCCCACAAAATCTGCGCCAGCCTCGGTAGCTTCCTTCTGCCGATCGCCGGTCGCGATCACGGCCACCGTCTTGGTCTTGCCCAACCCGTGCGGCAGCACGACAGTTCCGCGAACCATTTGGTCTGCATGGCGCGTATCCACGCCCAGACGCATCGTCAGGTCGACGGTCTCGTCGAACTTCGCGTATTTCACTTGCTTCAGGAGATTCACTGCTTCAGGCAGCGGATACGCCGGCTTGTTCACAGCGGCGCGCGCCTTCGCAATATTCTTTCCAGCGGACATGCTTCCCTCGTCTCCCACCGCTTTTGCCAGCCCGCCTTCGCGGGACTCCAAGCCGGAGCCAAAAGCCGTGGTGCTATTGACTGCGCAGGGATTCCCCCTGCGCGTATCCATTTATGGTAGCGAATCGGCCGCGGAAATGCAAACGGCCCAAAGGACTTGGGACCGCCAACCTCCCCCAGGTCGGCGATCCCCCAGGCGCTTCCCTATTGCTCTAAGCGCCCAACTTTACTTCAAAGAGCTTCACTTCAAACCCTTTCACTTCAATCTTCGATTCGAGGCCATTGACGTCTCCAGCAGCCCCGCAAAAGGCAGCTCGCTCACGCTCAGATACAGCCTTGGCTTCAGCGACCGCGGAACGCCGCCCACAAAATCGGGTTGCGGGGTCGCTTTACCGTCCTTCAACCGAAAGAATTCCGACGAGCTCTCGTTGAACACGCCGCCCAACACGGTTCCTTCCTCGCGGTGCCCCCATCCCAGCGCAGTGCGGATCTCGAAGCTGACAGATTCCAGCTGGCCTCCTTCATCGAAGCAATACCTTGTGGCGATCTTGAAATCTTGTCCCGGCTCTACGATGGTCACGGAAGGCGTTCCGTGCTTGTGCTGCCAGAATTGCGCAGACATTCCGCTCGCGAGGCTCAATTCGGGAATCGCGTCGAGGCTCTGATACTCCTGCCATTCACTCTGATTGCTGGTTTTGGCAAACGTGCGGGCTTTTGTCGGCGCTTTCACTTTCAGGCTGCACACCTGCGCAGCGATTGCGATCGGTGAAAATCCGATCGCCAGAACTAAGAGGACCGAGGCAAGAATGGCATTGCGAAGCCGAATCGTTTTCATAAGCCGAATCTTGTCATGCGGTCTCAAGCTGATAAATACAACGCGCGTTGCAACACCTGCTCCCCCAGCGGTGTCCAAAAATCGGGCCTTGGTCACCAATATTCAGCACCTCTGGTAATGGCCCCTAAAACATCCCTCCTAGTGTCCTTTGTTTCTTCCGGTTGCCGTGTCCGCTTTTCCCCGCGCGCGCACGCCCGGCGGCCGCGATCCCGCCATGCTCCAAGTCGCGACCGGCTTAATCTCTTCGGCTCCTCGAATTTCGCCTCGTTAACCGCACGCCGCCCGAACGATACACTAGACTCAGGAACCTTCCCGCCGGACTCGACGCCTTGCATCCCTTTCTCGCCCATCTCAATCCCGAGCAACGCGCTGCCGTCGAGGCCCCTGATGGCCCCCTGCTCATCCTTGCCGGCGCCGGCTCTGGCAAGACCCGCGTCATCACCCATCGCATCGCCTGGCTCATCCAGGAGAAGAACATCGCGCCCGACTCCATTCTCGCCGTCACCTTCACCAACAAGGCCGCCGGCGAAATGGCTGAGCGCGTCAACGAGTTGCTCGGCCACTCCACGCTCGCCAAGCCCCTCATTTCCACTTTTCACTCCTTTTGCGTGCGCGTTCTCCGCCGCGACGTCGAAGCCCTCAAGATTGGCGACAAGGGCCTGACCCGCGCCTTCACCATCTTCGACGAAAACGATCAGTCGGGGCTGGTCAAGGCGATCATGAAGCGCATGGGACTTGACACCAAACAACTCACCCCGCGCACCGTCCTCAGCCGCATCTCCTGGGCCAAAAACCACATGGTCGATCCGCAGGATTACTTCCTCGGCTCCAAAGACCCCTCCAGCGAGCGCGTCGCCCACATCTTCAAGGCCTACCAGGACGAGCTCCGCAAAAATAACGCCGTGGACTTCGACGACCTCCTGCTTGAAGCCGTGCGCCTGCTCAAATTCTCCGCCGAGGTCCGCGAGCGCTACCAGCGCCGCTATCAATATGTATTGGTCGACGAGTACCAGGACACCAACCGCCCGCAATACGAATTGATGAAGCTTATGGCCGGCGAGCACAAGAACGTCTGCGCAGTGGGCGACGAGGACCAGAGCATCTATTCCTGGCGCGGCGCCGACATCCGCAATATTCTCGAGTTCGAGAAAGACTTTCCCAACGCCCGCATCGTTCGCCTCGAGCAGAACTACCGTTCCACGCAGATCATTCTTGAAGCCGCCGGCGCCGTCGTCGCCAACAACATTCGCCGCAAGGGTAAGAAGCTCTGGACCGAGCGCCAGGGCGGCTCGCTCATCGGCTACTACGAAGCGCCCGACGGCGAAAACGAGGCCCTCTTCATCGCCGACAAAATTCAGGCGTTCTTGCGCCAGGCTCAAGACTCGTCCGAAACACAAGACCGCGGAGCGGCCGGGGTTGCGCACTGCGCGGTTCTCTACCGCACCAACTCGCAATCGCGCCTCGTTGAGGAAGCGCTGCGCCGCTACAACGTCAGTTACACCATGGTCGGCGGCTTCAGCTTTTACGAGCGTGCAGAGATCAAGGACCTGCTCTGCTACCTGCGCCTCATCCGCAATCCTCACGACTCGATGGCGCTGCAGCGCGTCATCAACACCCCGGCCCGCGGCATCGGCAAGACTACTCTTGAAACTCTTGAGCGCCTGGCTCTCGAAACCGGCCAGTCCACCTGGGACGCTGTCGCCGCGGCCATCGCCAACAGACTCGTTCCCTCGCGCGCGCTCGCGGCTCTCGAATCTTTTCGCCAGCTCATCCTCGATGCGCAAGCCATGATGGATCCCGACTTCGCCGGCAAGCTCGCCGCCGACGTCGCCGAGTCGGCCGCCTCCGACACCGGTTTCTCATTCGGCGAAGCTGCGCCAGAAGAACCATCGAAGGCGACCACCGACATCGGCTTCGATTTCGGCGAAGCCGCGCCGGATGAACCAGCGAACACTCCCGCCACATCCGAATCGAACTCCGCCGGAGACTCCGGCTTCCGCTCCCCCCGCGACTCCGCGACGCTCCCCGAGCTCATCCGCTTCATCATCGACCGCTCCGGCTACATCAAAGCGCTTGAAACTGAAGGCACGCCGGAGGCTTTCAGCCGCATTGAGAATCTGAAGGAACTTGCCAACGCCGCGCACGACGCCGAAGAGCGTGGCGAGACCCTCGCCGACTTCCTCGACCACGCCGCTCTCGCATCCGACACCGATCAGTTCGACCCCAACTCCCGCGTCACGCTCATGACTCTCCACGCCGCCAAGGGCCTCGAATTCCCGCTGGTCTTTCTCGCCGGCCTTGAGGAAGGCCTCTTCCCGCATTCGCGCACGCTGTCCAGCCCCGAGGAACTCGAAGAAGAGCGCCGCCTCTGCTACGTCGGCATGACGCGCGCCATGAACACGCTCATCCTCACTCGCGCCCATTACCGCCGCCGTTACGGCGCCGATGTGCCCGAGGCCAGCGTCCCTTCGCGCTTCCTTGAAGAAGTTCCCCCGCAGCTCATTGAAAATCTCGGCAGCCGGACCCCTGCCTGGTCGACGCCCGCCTACAGCGCGGGCCGCCATCGCAGCAGCGCCTCCGGCTCCCACCGCGCTCATTTCAACTACGAGGACGAGAGCCAGGAAATTCCTCACGCCGCCGCGCCATCGTTCTCATCTCGCCAAAGCGCTACTCCAAAAGGTCTAAGCGCGGGAGCGCCGCCGCCGCCGGAGCGCAGCATCGACAACATCGCTCGCTTCTTCGGCGGAGGATCTGGCGTAGCTCGCACAGGCTCCTTCGCCCGTCCAACCATGGACATTCCCGCCACCAACGGTGCTACCGGCCTGAAGAAAGGTCAGCGCGTGATGCACTCGAAATACGGTGAGGGCACAGTGCTCCAGCGCGAAGGTGACGGCGAAGACGCCAAGCTCACCGTGCTCTTCCTCCGGCACGGCATGAAGAAGTTGATGGAAAAGTTCGCCAATTTGCGCAGGATCTGATCGGCGCGGGCGCACGCCAGTCGAACCCAATACGCTCTGACTGACAAAGACGGCTGATGAGACCGGCTCTATCCCAGCGCGATCTCGATGTTCAGCTCGGCAATATCGAACAGCGCGTCCAACGACTCGGTCGTCTCCAGGCTCTCCGGCGTCGCGTCAAAGTAGCTCTCGCGCAAGCCCCGCCGAAGTTGTTCATGTTTCGAATTGTCCCTGGCAAATCCCGGGGTAAAGAACATCTTGAATCCTTCCATCTCTCGGCCGTACGTGATCGGCGTCTTGACCATGTAACAAAGAAACGCCGCCACAAAGTGCAAGGCTTCCTGCGCCTTCGGCGTCTTCAGCTCCCGCTCCAGATCTCTTTTGCCGAAAAATCCAGCCTTGATCACGATGTTGGTTTTCGACCTGTTCATCCGCGCCTGCAACAGGGCCTGCACCAGGAAATCCTCGTCGGTCTCGTCAAATCTTGGATCCGGCATAACTTTGTTCTCTTTCAGGTAGTCCCGAAAAAATGCCATCGGCTTCCCTCTCTCTTCGTTCGCAAGCTCATTCTACGAGCGACGGCGGCTCGCCGCCCGTTCCGTCGCTGCCGCGGTTTGCACTGCCGGTCCGCGTGGCCCTGTCCTGCGCCGCTCCAGTAGACTGAAAGCGCAATGCAATCTGTCGGAAATCTGCGCGCTCGTCGGCGGCGTGCGCCGCTTGGCGAGCTCTTCGCGCTCTCGATCGCGTCGCAGGTCGCCGCCTCTATCCTTGCCGGCTGCGGTATGCCAGGCGCGCCACAGCCGCCCTCGTTAAACCTTCCCATTCCTGTCAGCGATCTTTCTGCCGTGCGCACCGGCGGCCAGGTTGCCCTCACCTGGACCATGCCAACAAAAACCACTGACAAAGTCTCGCTGAAAGGCAACATCGCCGTCCGCGTTTGCCGCAATGAAACCAGCGCCGTGCGTTGCTCCGTCGCCGCCGCGTTGCAACTCGCTCCCAGAGCCCACGCCTCCTTCATTGACCTGCTTCCGCCCGCCCTCGCCGCGGCCCCCCCGCGCGTGCTCACCTACTCTATCGAGCTCGTCAATCGGAGGTCGCGCTCTGCCGGACTCTCGAACCCCGGCGAGATCCTTGCCGGCGAGGCGCCTCCCGCAATCGAAAACCTCACCGCGGAGATGAGCAAAGACGGCGTGCTCCTTCGCTGGGCCCCCGCTTCAACCGAATCCTCGTCGACCGCCATCCGTCTCGTCCGCACGCTCATCTCGCCGCCTACAAAAGAACCGGATCACAGCCGGCTGCCGCAATCCGCCGAGCCGCTCGAGCAAACTCTCCTCGTCGAAGCCACCGCACACAGCGATCGCGCCCTCGATGCCAACATCCGTTTCGGCGAGACATACGAATATCGCGCCCAGCGCGTTGCCCGCGTCACCGCTGGCGGCTCAACCCTCGAGCTCGCTTCGCCACTCTCCCCTCCTCTGCGCATCGACGCCGTCAACGTGTTTCCTCCCAGCGCACCCAAGGGCCTTGCCGCCGTGGCCACCGCGGGCGAAAACGGCTCCGGCCCCGCCGTCGACCTCAGTTGGCTGCCCGGCGCAGAGGCCAATCTCGCCGGCTACATCGTATACCGTCGTGATGCCGGCACATCAAACGCAGCCTTCGCATGGCAGCGCATCTCTCCCGCGCAACCCGTCGTGGGGCCCGGCTATCATGACCCTAACGTGCAGCCCGGCCACACCTACTCTTACTCCGTCACTGCCATCGATCGGGACGGCCGTGAAAGCGCGCGCTCCGCTGAAGCGTCCGACACCGCACCGGTCCCTTAGCGGAAACAACCTCAAGGAGTCAATCCCCATGAAATATTGCCGTTTCTCAATCAACAACCAAACCCACTACGGATCGGTAGAAGACCGCAACGGCGAGTTGTGGATCGTGGATGTCTCGCCCGCGCCAGCTGAGGACATGGCTTACCGCGTCGCCCTTGAAGAAACCGATGCAGGAAACTTCGACTTCGCGCCCATGCCCTTGAGCGCCGCCCATTTGCTTCCACCTGTCACGCCATCCAAAATCGTCTGCGTCGGCCGCAACTATCGTGCGCACGTTCGCGAGCTAGGCAATGAAATGCCAGTCGAACCTCTCATCTTCTTCAAACCGCCTTCGTCGCTGCTCGCGCCCGGCGGCGTAATCCGCATGCCTGCCGTCTCCGAGCGCGTCGACTTCGAAGGCGAGCTCGCTGTCGTCATCGGCCGCCGCGCGCGCAACCTCAAGCCCGGCGCTCCCTGGCGCGACGTCGTGCGCGGATTCACGCTCGCCAACGACGTCACCGCTCGCGACCTGCAAAACAAGGACGATCAGTGGACGCGCGCCAAAGGATTCGACACCTTCTGCCCCATCGGCCCGATCGTCAGCGATGAACTCGACCTTGACGCCGGCCTCAACCTCGAGACGCGCCTTAACGGCGAAATCCGCCAGCACGCCTCCACGCTCGACTTCATCTTCTCTCTCCCCGAGCTTCTCGTCTTCATCACTTCCGTCTTCGCGCTCGAGCCCGGCGACCTGCTGCTCACTGGCACGCCATCCGGCATCGCTCCGCTCTCTCCCGGCGACCGCGTCGAAGTTTCCATCCCCGGCCTCGGTACCCTTGTAAACACCGTCGAATCGGACGAGAAGTAGAGGTGAGCCGAAATGCCGCACCCAAGTCAGCCGGTTCCCTGCACAGCCCGCGAGCCTGCAGCCATCCTTTCCAGGAATTCCGGCGGCAAACTGCCGCGGCAATATTTTTCAATCTCTACCATGAATCGCGGCCGATCTGGAAGTCGATCTGAAAAGTTGATTTTCGTACCATCCGTCGCGGTAACTACTAGAGGTCCGGGCTTCCCGTGTTCTTTGATTTCCACGATTTCTCCCCATCGAATACGCTTCTCGCCCCGCAACCAAAAGCGCTGCTCGATCGCGTCATGGGACACCACGATCGTCCCCGGAAATGAAAACATCTCTGCGGCCGCAGCGAAAAGTATGGCGGCCGGCGCAAGGAGCTGCCACCACGCTCCGGAGCCATGCCGCAATTCATTGATAGCTGCCCACGCCGGCAAAAAGACAATCAGCGGCCAGGCGATGTATGTGAAGGGGTCCGGAGAGAATTCCACCGTTCCGTCGCCGACGTCCTTGGCGGAGCGTGCGCGGCGGTGTCCTCGCAAATGCATCCACGCGAGCAGGAGCGCGGATACGAAATTAGCCGCTCTTAGCCAAGGTTTCCAGATCATCGAAATCATCTTACTCCGGCGAGCGATTCCGCTTCCCGCGCTCGCACCGCATGCACCCACCTCGCATTCAGCGCATCTTAATGGATAAGAGGTACACTGGTCGCGTAGGAAACGAGTCGAATCCCCGCTTCCCCGCTGGAGGAATCATGCCAAGTCTTTTGGAACAGTTGCGCAAGTTCACCGTTGTCGTCGCCGACACCGGCGACATGGAGGCCATGGAAAAATTCCATCCCCAGGACGCGACCACCAACCCCTCCCTGATCACCGCTGCCGCGCAATTGCCGCAATATCAGCCCATCGTGGACAGCGTTCTTAAGGACGCGCGCAACGAGCTGGGCGAAGGCGCCACCGATCAGGCCGTCGCCAACCTCGCCTTCCAGCGCCTGGCCATTGCCTTCGGCAAGAAAATTCTCGCTATCGTCCCGGGCCGCGTCTCCACTGAGGTGGACGCGCGACTCTCCTACGATACTGAAGCCTCCATCAAGCAGGCGCGCAGCATCATCGCGCAATACGACGCGGCGGGCATCGGCCGAAATCGTGTGCTCGTCAAAATCGCCTCCACTTGGGAGGGCTTCCACGCCGCCGAAGTCCTCGAGAAGGAAAACATCCACTGCAATATGACGCTCCTCTTCGGCATGCATCAGGCCATCGCTGCCGCCGAAGCCGGCGTCACGCTCATTTCGCCTTTCGTCGGCCGCATCCTCGACTGGTACAAAAAGGACACCGGCAAGGACTACCAGGGCGCCGACGATCCCGGCGTGCAGTCCGTCACGCGCATCTACAACTACTTCAAGAAATTCGGCTACAAAACCGTCGTCATGGGCGCCAGCTTCCGCAACCTCGGTGAAATCACCGAGCTCGCCGGCTGCGACCTGCTCACCATCTCGCCGCAGTTTCTCGCCGAGCTTGAGTCCACCCAGGGCGACTTGCCGCGCAAGCTCGATCCGGAAAACGCCAAGGGCCTGACAATCGACAGAATCGTCGTCGACAAGGCCGCCTTCGAGCGAATGCACGCCGCCGATCGCATGGCCAACGACAAACTCAAGGAAGGCATCGAGGGCTTCTCCGCAGCCCTGGTCAAGCTCGAAACGCTGCTTGCCAAGCGCCTCGCCGAGCTGGAATCCCGCACCCCGGCCACCGTCTAAGCGCAGTCTCAATTCGTTCCCGCATCAGCACGGGCAGCCCATCGCGGCTGCCATCAGATTCCTGCGCAGTTCGCAATCGGCCCTCGCCACTGCCAACAAAGTTGGTTCCCCCTCTTGCCAAACGCAACTCTTCCGATAAGCTGAGTGTTACAATGATGTAAATTGGGCCGACGCTGGCACTTTCCCCGCGCAGCACGAAGTGGAACAGCAGCGGCTACAAAGAGCGAAACCGGCTGCCCGCGCACAGCCGCTTCGGCTTACGGAGTCGATTGTTTTTGGGCTCCGCTTGGGAGGTGTGTATGCAGGCCCAGCCTCATCCGCTCGAACCCTTCTTCCAGCAGGTCGTTCGCAACAGTTATGAAGGCAAACTCGGCCTGCACGACCCCGATCTCACCGCCTACGTTGCGCGCATCCTCTGCGAGTTCTCCCAGGCTGACAAGCTCTACAGCATTCGCGATGCGGCAGGCCGCCCCATCGAGGAGATCGAAGAGATGGAGCGCGCCGCTGACCCCGTACTCGGCACCGCTGCGTCCTTCGATGCCGAGCGCGCACTGCGCAAGTATATCGGCGACTATTCGCTCTTCGTCGCCGGCATGTATCCTGAGGCCATCGGCTCCAGCCGCCGTCACCGCGGCCGCAATCCCAGCCGCCATCCCAGTATTGAGGAGCTCATTCGCGCAGGTAAAGAGAGCTACTTCATCGTCAGCCAGTTCAATCTCTTCGAGTACGAACAGGAAGCCCCGCTCTTCGCGCGCCTTTCCTCGAGCTTCGAGCGCCTGCTCCTTGGCCTCACGCTGGTGCGCGAGGACCTCGGCCCCCGCAAGCCGCGCCAGCTTCCGCCCCGCGTCAACTGAGAAATCTCCCTCACCGCAGCTCGGCGCAGTCTTCCGCCCTCGCTTGATCCCTGTCCTTGTCGCGTGGATACTGGAATCGCACTTGAGGAATTCTATCCATGAGTGAATCTGTAACTCTGCGCGCCGCCGACGGCCACACCTTCAGCGCCTATGTCGCCCGTCCCGCAGCCGAGCCAGTCGCCGCGCTGATCGTTGTACAGGAAATCTTCGGCGTCAATGCCCACATCCGCTCCGTGGCCGATGGCTGGGCGCGCGACGGCTTCCTCGCCGTGGCTCCCGCGCTCTTCGATCGCATCCAGCCCGGCATCGAACTCGGCTATGAGGGTGCCGACATGCAAACCGCGATGAGCCTCTTCCCGAAATTCGATGTCGACAAAGCCATCCTCGACGTTGCCGCGGCTGTCGACTTTGCCGCCGGCGCTACGGGCAAGAAAGTCGGCGTCATCGGCTATTGCCTCGGCGGCACAATCGCCTGGCTCTCCGCCACGCGCAGTCAACCGTCCGCAGCCGTCGGCTACTACGGGGGCCGCATCGGCAATTACGCCGGGGAAAAACCCACCTGCCCGGTCATGCTTCACTTCGGGCGCCAGGACTCGCACATCCCCGCCGCCGAAGTCGAGAAGGTCCACTCCGCGCACCCTGAAGTCGAAGTTTTCTGGTACGACGCCGGCCACGCCTTCAACTGCGAGCCCCGGCCCAGTTACAACGCCGCCGCCGCCAAAGAAGCCCGTCTGCGCTCCCTCGAGTTCTTCAAAAAACACCTGGCTTGAGCAGCCGAACCTGGCCAAAACTCCGGCTCTCTCTTCTCCGTTTTCTTGCGAAGCGTAGTCAGCGTTAGCGGGCAAAAGATGGTAGCCCCAGGCGCGAGCCTGGGGCCAATCGATGCAATGAAAATCACAAGCCCGCATCAGCCGACAAAAGATCCCATCGATCCTCTCTTCCCTGTTCCCTGTTCCCTGTTCCCTGTTCCCTGTTTTTTCACTCCGACCAGACCGCCAGCAGATTGCCCACTCCGTCAGAAAAGTGGAACCTCCGCCCGCCGGGAAATTCGAATGTGGGCACAACGATCGCGCCGCCTGCCGCAACAATCGCGCTCTCCGTCGCCTTCAAATCCGAGGAGTAAAGCACGACCAGAGGCGCCGCATCGCCGCGAGTCTCCTCCAGCTTGGCCGTGCGAAACCCGCCGTGGACGCCTGCGGTCGCGGCTTCAAAGCCGATGTAGTCAGGCCCCCAATCCTGGAAGCTCCAGCCAAAAACGGCCGCATAAAACTGCTTCGCTCGCGCCACGTCCGTCGCCGCGAACTCAATGTAGTTGATTCTGTGGTGATTTTCTGCTTGGCTCATGACTTATCTCCTCTGCGTCGAATTGCGTGGGGGACAAGGAAAGGCGCCGCGCATGGAAAGCGCAGGCACACCTTCCCGGTGTGCTCCTGAACGCCTCCATCCGCATTCTCTCAAGAGCTGGAGAAGGCAGGTAGAGCCTGCTGGTTGGCTTTCGTCGCAGGCTGCCGAGGTACAAAAATAATCTAGCAGAAGGTCGACCCCTTCGGTCAAGACAATTCCTTCTGTTGATTGCCGCTATCGTCCCACTTGCACCGCAATCCCGCCCATAATCGTCCGCGGAGGCATTTTCACGCCGATGATCTCCTGGTAACCGGTGTTACTCACATTCATGAGCCACAGATACGGCCGCACCTTCCATGCATCGCGCGTCAGCGTCGCGTTCCACACCGGGTACACCGTCTGCTGATACCTCTGCGCAAGCTGCACTGCATTCGTCAGAACAATGTCGTGTCCCAGCGCCCAGGTCCACGAGGCGTGAATATTCTCGACCGGATAATTGAACACATACTCCGACTCGAGTCCGTGCAGCGCAGTCTGCGCCCCGTGCAAAGCCGTCCACTCCACCCGCACCGACTGCGATTGGTTCGGAATCCACGTGAAGCTCGCCTCGACCCCGGCAAAATACAGCCCATTCAGGTTATCAGCGCACCAGATGTTGGCAACCTGCGCGCCATCGACCGTGCACGAAGGCGGCAGGTTCCGATTGGGAACGGTGGCCGATCTTACATAGTCGATAGTGTCGTGCTGCTGCGAATAGAATCCCGTCGCTGAAAGGGTGACTTTCGCCGACGGCGTCCAATCCGCGCCTCCATCCCCGGTCCACGCCGACTCCGCTCTTAAATTCGCATTTCCCAGCGTCGACGGATCGGAGTAGTAAAGATCGGTGTACGTCGGAATCCTGAATCCATACCCTCCGGTCGCGCGCAGCTTCAGGCTCCGTGCCACTCGCAGGCTCCCCGCCACTTCCGGAGAAAATACCGCCTGCGCTCCGCCTGAAAAAATCTCCTCCCGCGCCCCCGCCGACAAACTCCACCGCTTTTTCGCCGGCCGCAGGTCCATATCTACGTAGCCCGCGCCGCGATTCCGCGCATGGAGGCCAAGATTATTGCTATGAATGCTATCCCCGTCCGCTTCCAGTCCCATCGACAGCACCGTTCCCGCCGGCAATTTCTCCGTGCGCCGCAACGATCCCTGCCACGAGCCGTCCATATGGTTGTTCTCGTAAATCGCCGGATCGTCGCGGAACAGGACGAATTCATCCGTGTGCCGTCGGTAGGCGAACGCCGCCTCGGTCTGGCTTCCCAGTTCCTGTCGCGCCGAGCCGAACCATCCCTTCGTCCGCTCCCACGAAGGATAGTTGCCGTAGAACTGGTTCGCCCCAAACGATCGGTCGCTCCCGGCGAACATCAAGTCCGTCATGCCCAGTCGCGTTCCCAGCCAACTTTCCCCGGAAGAATCTTCATTGCGGTAGTCTCGGTCCGTCATGAATCCCGTGGAAAAATTGCGCTCCGCGGTCACGCGTCCGCTCCATCGGCCGCGCGTCGCCCCTGCTAGCAGTGTCTCCTCGTTCGACTCGAAGCTGCCTTCGCCGCCGCGCAGAAAAATCGAATCGTGATCCGGCGCTGCCGTCAGAAAATCCACCACCCCGCTCAGCGCATCCACGCCGTGCAAGGTTGACCCCGCGCCTTCCAGTACCTCGATCGAGTCCATCGCCGCCAGCGGAACCGGCAAATCGAGATTGTGGTGCGAAGTCTGCGCATCGTTGATGCGAAACCCATTCAGCAGCACAAGCGTCTGCTCAAAGCTGCCGCCGCGAAGCACCAGATCTGCCTGCCCGCCGCCCGCGCCGCGCTCCTCAAGGAATACCGACGAGTCTTCGCGCAAAGAATCCTGCGGCGACTCTGCCGCCAGCGATTCTCCCTTCACCGGCAGAACCTCCACCGAACGCTGCGACTCAGCCAGTGGCACCGGCGTCGCCGTCCCCAGCACAACCATGGTCTCGGTCTTCCCCTTCACCGGCGCTGATGGCGGAGGCATCGCATTCTGCGCGAAAACAGCCGCACGCAGACCAACCGCCAACAGCGGGAGCCACAAGACTCGGCGGAGATGGACTAATTGCTTTCGGCGCATTGAATCGCTCGGTTAGAGAATCGCCGCCGAGGAGCATGCTGCGCAACAACGATTTTGTATCACCGTGAATAGTTGAGGTGCTAAACTAACTTCGCTAACACCGCAAGCTCCGTGAACGCCGCTCTCTTATGCGCATCGACGCTTTTCTCCGCGAAAGTCCTATGTTCGCCGTCAACCGTGCTGCGCGCCGCTTTGAGGCGCTCGCCTCGCGCGTCCTCGCGGCCGATAGCCTCGGCTTCCTTGAAGCCCTCGTCCTCGCCGCTCTCTTCTTTGAGGCGCCGCGCCAGGTCAAGCCCTCGCAACTGGCCGAAACCTTCGCCACCACGCGCGGCAACCTCAGCCACTGCATCTCGTCGCTTGAAGCCAAGGGCCTCCTGCAGCGCAAAATCGATCCTCAGGACGCGCGCGCCTATCTCCTTACGCTCAAGCCGCACGGCAAGCGCTGCGCCCTGCGCGTCATCGCCGCCCTCGATCGCATGCAAAAGGAATTCGAAAGCGAAATCGGCAAATCCAACCTCGCCGAAATGCTCAAATCTATCCGTAAGCTTGAGGCCCGCGCGGCAATTCGGTAGAAAATCCCGCCGCGCGCTTAATTTCCCGACCCGCTGGAACAGCCTTCGTCACTGGACGGGCGGCTTCACCGTCGAGCCTGCCACATTCGTAACGCCGGTAATCAACCTTTCCACTCAGGGATTTCCCTCGGCCCTCCGCGCGTCATTCATGGCGCATCCATTCCCGTCTTCGACAACGCCTGAACCCAGCCGGCCTCACTCACAGCTGAAGTTCTGCGCAGCATTCGTGTCTCCATGCCCCGAGTACTGGGCGTGTCTGGGATACGCGCATATCGGTCGGCTTCGGCCGGGAAAAGCCTTTCCTGTGGCAATAACCGATCCCGGCGCAATCCCTTTCTCGACCCAGTTCATCACCGCGCCCAGCATGTCGAATTGGTCCAGTGCTGGCCCTCCTCCGCAGTGCCGCATCCCCGGCACAAGGAACATCTCGCTCCACTCGGCCACCTTCTCTGGGCCGCCGTTTGTTGCTGCAAGGGATTGATAGTACCCCAGCGTGTCCAATGCCGAGAACCAGGGATCGCTGTCTCCATGGAAGAAGATGATCTTGCCGCCACTCGCTGAGAAGGTCGACAAATTGGTGGATGCGGGCTCAACCAGAGGATCGGAGGCATGCAGAGCTTCTTTGTCGACATCGATCTCCGTCGCCGTTGGATACGGGCCAAACAGGCCGTGGGTGCCCAGAGCAAGCAAACCCGGAACAGCTCCCGTCTCCGCGATATCTGCGTCATAGAGAAATCCGGGATACACCTGTGTGCCGTACGAGTTTTTGGGCCCGGCAAAAGCCTTCTTGATGGCTGCAATCTTTTCCGGCGCAAGGCAGCCTTCGCTCTTGCCGTCCTTGCAAGCCACCACCGCGGGATCGAAATCGCATCCCATCGGATCGGAGATCATCCCATCTGCCACTCCATCCCTTGCGTCGCAGCGATTCATCAACGCATTCATAAAGACCTTGCGTTCGCCGTCGCTGAGAAACTTGTCAAGCTCCGGCTTTCCTGAAGCGTCTCTGGGCGCCGCCTGGTTGTAGGCCACCGGGATCCATTGGCTGATGGCCAGATTCGAAAATCCGGTGCGCATCGCTGGATCGCCGGAGACGATGCCATTGAAGACCGTGGGATAGCGCTGCGACAAAATCATTCCCTCGCGTCCACCCGTCGAACAGCCCACGAAGTAGGAATACGCCGCACCCTTGGAGTAGTATTGCGCGATGATCTTCTTAGCTATCCCTGCCACTTCAGCGTTGGCCCGATACGCAAAATCGAGATACGCCTGCTGATCGCGCATGAACGAGAAATCAAAGCCACCATTCCTCGCCTTGTGCCCCGTATCCGAACTGGCCACGGCGAACCCCCGCGCCAGAGCCGGCTTATCTCCCGTGAACGACGCTCCCGCCGGGTAGGCCACGACGCCATTACCGCCCCCGCCCCCTTGCATCATCAAGTCGCCGTTCCATGCTCCCACGCCAGGTAACGCTACTTCGAAACCGATTCCGAACTCTTCGCCGTCTGCGCCCTTGCGCCGGTTGATGACGCCGTCCACAAGGCAATGTGCGGGCAAAGGGCCGACGGTGGAAGCGCCGGGGTATGCGGGCGGGAGAATCGTGCCGGCAGGAATCATCGCCGCCTTCGTGATCTCGACGCCGTCAATCTTGATATCGGCAATTCCCGCGCAAGAAACTGCGGGCTCGGATTGAGCCATTGCAATCGCGCAACCGCCCGCCATCAGTGGGATTAAAACCATCGAACGCATCATGCGTGGATCCCTTCTTCAATCCAAGATCATTGTCTAGAACAGCGATTTGGTTTCGAATTCATCGCATTAACTTGTATCA
This sequence comes from Acidobacteriaceae bacterium, assembly GCA_003138515.1. Classification (GTDB taxonomy): domain Bacteria; phylum Acidobacteriota; class Terriglobia; order Terriglobales; family Acidobacteriaceae; genus Telmatobacter. The sequence goes on from PLGG01000076.1 coordinate 16,710, forward strand.
CATGTCTGCCGATATACGCCGGCGTAGCGCTCGCGAACTCGCTTGCTGCCAACTTGATTGGCCCTTCCGTCGTCACCCTGCATCCATCGGGATTAAAACAAAAAGGCCAGGAGATTGTCTCCTGGCCCTAATTGTCCCCGATTCGCAGCGATCTCGGTTTGATTAACTGCACCCCGAAGTCGACCCGCAGCTCATGCAGCGGTAGCAACTCCCGTTTCGCACCATGATCGCTCCGCATGTTCCGCAGCTCGGCGCGTCACCCATGTCGTACATGCCGCGCATAGCGTCGGCCGCGTGATACAGCCCGCGGTCCTGCAAGCTGGGCACGTGCGAAGGTCCCGCCGCCGGCGCCTGGTGCATCTGAGCCTCCGTCATCCGCCGTGCCCCTCCGCCCGGCTCGGCCTGCGGCTCCGGAGCAATGCCGCCGCCGGAGTGCGCGCTCGTTGCCGCCACTTGGTTCAGCCGCTTGGCCACTTCCTCCGCCAGCCGCGCAATGTGCTGCTGCGTCGTCGGCGATCCATCGTCATCGAGATCGCTCTCCGCCAGCAGGCTCGGTGAAGCCGGCAGTTGCGGAGCCGAGGGAGCCAGTCCGGCGAACAGCGTCAATTGCTGGCCCGAAAGGAAGCGCAGATTCAGCCAGCGGAACATGTAGTCCATCAGGCTCTTCGCGTAGCCGATCTGCTCGTTCCCTGTCCAACCCGAAGGCTCAAACCGCGTGTGCGCGAACTTCTCGCACAGTACCTTCAACGGAACGCCGTGCTGCAGCGCAAGAGAAACCGACGTCGCAAAGGCGTCCATCAGCCCGCTCACCGTCGACCCCTCCTTGGCCATGCGAATGAAGATCTCACCCGGCTGGCCATTCGGATACATTCCCACGGTTATGTAGCCCTCGTGACCGGCGATGGAGAACTTGTGCGTGAGTGACGCCCGTTCCTCCTGCAGCCGGTGGCGTATCGCGCGCGGTGGCGCATTCAGGTCTTGCTCCTCCCGCGGAACTTCGGTCGCGGCGTTGACCCCAGCCGTCGGCGTCGCCGTCAGCACCGGTACCGCCGCAGCCGCGGCAATCTCATCCAGCGCTTTCTGGAAAGCCTGCGCCGCTGCGTGCAGTTGCTTGGCGCTCACCTCCACTTTGTCGGCGCCATGCGCCTCCAGCAGCTTCACGTCTGCTTCGGCCGCCGGTTGCGACGCCGCCAGTTGTCCCAGCAGGCGGCCGCCAACCGCATCCAGAGCCGATGGCTCCTTCTTCGCGTCCATGCTCGTGTTCAACGGCTGCGTGCCCTTCGATCCATCGCGGTAAATCGCCACCGCCTTGATGCCCTGCCGCCAGCTTTCCGCGTAGGCCTCGGCCACATCTTCCACCGTGGCCTCGTGCGGCAGGTTCACAGTCTTTGAGATCGCGCCGGAAAGGAACGGTTGCGCCGCCGCCATCATCTTGATGTGCCCCATGTAATGGATCGACCGCGTGCCCTTGGCCGGCTTGAAGCTGCAATCGAACACCGCCAGGTGCTCCGGCTTGATTCCCGGTGCGCCCTCGATCGTCCCCGTCGCGTCGATGTAACTGACGATCGCGTTCACCTCTTCGTTGTCGTAGCCTAGCTTGAACAGCGCTGCCGGCACGGTATTGTTCACGATCTTGATCATGCCGCCGCCCACCAGCTTCTTGTACTTCACCAGCGCCAGATCAGGCTCGATGCCCGTCGTGTCGCAATCCATCATGAAGCCAATCGTTCCCGTCGGAGCCAGCACCGTCGTCTGCGAGTTGCGGTATCCATAGCGCTCGCCGTAGAGCAGCGCCATGTCCCAGCTCTCGCGGCTGGCTTCGATCAGCGAGTCAAGCTGCGGCACCGTGAACGGCTCACCGGTCTGCCGCGACTTGCCGATGTTGTTCACTTCGGCCCGGTGCATGCGTACTACGTCGAGGAACGGCTCGCGGTTCACATAGTAGCCAGGGCACGCTCCGCCCTGGTGCTCGACCGAAGCAGTAAGCGGCGTCGCCGAGCTCAGCGGCGGGCACTGCGCCGCGATGATCGCCGACTGCAAGTACGCCTGGCCGGTCATGATCGCCGTCATGCTTGCAGCCAGGTCGCGACCCGCCTCGGAGTCATACGGCAGCCCGAACGACATCAGCAGCGCACCCAGGTTGGCATAGCCCAACCCCAGCGGCCGGTAGTCGTGCGAGTTCCGCGCGATAGCCTCCGTGGGATAGCCAGAGTTGTCCACTAGAATCTCCATCGCCGTGATCAGCACTGAAATCGCGTGCCGGTACGCCGCAATGTCGAACGTTCCCGCCGGCGTAACGAACCGCATCAGGTTCAGGCTCGCCAAATTGCACGCCGAGTTGTCCAGGAACATGTACTCAGAGCACGGATTCGACGCGTTGATCCGCGACGTGTTCTTACTCGTGTGCCACTTGTTAATGGTGTCGTCGAACTGCATCCCCGGATCGCCGCACAGCCACGTCGACTGGGCGATCTTGCCCATGATCTCGCGCGCCTTGTAAGTCTCCACCGGCAGGTGACCCTTCACCGTGTATGTGGTGAAGTCCCCGTCGGCCTCATAGGCTCGCATGAACTCGTCACTGACCCTTACCGAATTGTTCGCATTTTGAAAGAAAATGGACGAAAAAGCCTCTGAATCCGGCCCGCTTCCGTCGTAACCCGCCTTGATCAGCGTGAAGGCCTTCGCCTCCTCCTTTGACTTGCACTCAATAAACTCCACGATGTCCGGGTGGTCAACATTCAGGATCACCATCTTCGCAGCGCGCCGCGTCTTGCCGCCGCTCTTGATCACCCCGGCAAACGCATCAAACCCGCGCATGAAGCTCAACGGTCCGCTCGCCGACCCGCCGCCCGAGAGCTGCTCCATCGATCCGCGCAGCGACGACAGATTCGTCCCCGTTCCCGATCCCCACTTGAACAGCATCCCTTCCGTCTTCGCCAGCGTAAGAATCGAATCCAGCGAGTCGTCCACCGCATTGATGAAGCAGGCCGAGCACTGCGGATTCCTGTAACCCGTCGCCGAGTACTGCACGCCGCCCGTCACCGGATCCCAATGCCAGTTCTGCCCGTCGGCCTCCGGCTCCAGCCGGTCGCAGCCCACGTTGAACCACACCGGCGAATTGAACGCCGCCTTCTGGGTCAGCAGCAGGTGCGCCAGCTCATCGTGGAAGATCCCAGCGTCCAGTGCCGTGGCGAAGTACCCGCCGGCCATGCCCCAGTCGCGCACCGTCTCCACCACGCGCTCGACCAGTTGCCGCACGCCCGTCTCGCGCTCCGGCGTATCCATCTGCCCGTGCAGGTACTTTGAGGCCACGATGTTCGTGGCCGTCATCGACCAGTCCACGGGAACCTCCACGTCCTTTTGCTCAAAGATCGTGTTCCCTTTGGTGTCGGTGATTGACGCCGTCCGGCGCTCCCACTGCAGTTCGTCGTAGGGGGAGACGCCCTCCTTCGAAAAACGCCGGGAAAAGGTCAGGCCCTGGGTTCCGGGGGTTGATTGGAAGGCAGCGGTCGAAGTCTGAAGGTGAGCCTCGTTCATCTTAAATCCTCTCCATCGGTTAAAAATCGGTGTAAAAAGCCCTATCACCGGCCACTAAGCCGGATCGCGGGACGACCCGCAATGATTTGGAAACAAACGGAAAACGGGATGAAATTACCGCAAATCCCTGCTTAACCCGCAGCCGACGTTCGCATCCAGCTCTTTCCTCGTCGCCGTACCCTGGAGCTATCTCCGGCCGGTGGGAATCTTCGCTTCGATCGCCCACTTAAGAGATGCTGGATGGAGCACCTGAACTCGGGAATTGCTCGGTTTGCGCCGGTGTCTTTTAACAGCCCGTTCACAGCCGCAGATGAAAACTTACCGCTGTCCATGGTGCGTGTCAAGAACAAACCACAACATATTGTATTTTGTTCACATTTCGCGCACCAGCTCTTTAAACACCGCCATTTGCCTGTGGAAACTTCGAATCAGCCTCGCCCCGCGCGGGTTTGCCCGGTCAAGTTTGCCTACTCGCGCTTTCACAATGGGTGTTGATTGAAGCAAGTGCAGTCAAGTGGCGTTTTCCTTAAGAAAACGCCACCTGTACGGCGTCAATAGGGCCACGGTCATTGTGAAGGCACCGGAAAACTGGGGCACCTCAAGGGCCGGTCAAAGGCCCCCAGCCCCATCGCTTAACCCTAGCCCCAGGCGAACTCGGGCACAAGGCGCAGAACCGGTGCACTTCAACGTCACTTCTGTTCAAGTTGTGGACATTTGGACCGGACGGGGCCGCTCTTGCCTCAAGGTTCAAAGCGCGACTTGGCTGGAAGCATCCGCTGGTGCAGCACGCGGGAGATGCGAATCCCTCCGGCCACAATGCGATAAAACACAACATGTTTCTCATGTTCGAACCGGCGTAAGCCTGGACTGACGGCGTCGCAGGCACGCCCGATCCCGGGATTCCTGGCGAGGGTCCACAGGCACTTTCTAAGCTCCACGCCATATCGCAGCGCCTGCTCTGCGCTCCATCGGCTTCTGGTGTACTGGATGATGCCGCGTACATCGGAGCCTGCGGCATCGGATAAGAAGTATCTAGGCAATCTTTTTGCTCTTCTGTCTCGCTGCCCCTTCGACAGATGCGAAGAGTTCGTCGAAGAACTCCTCTCCTTCAACTGCGCCGCCGGCGTCCCCCTCGGCGATTGCCGTCCTCAACGCTGCCATCTTCTCTTCAAATTCCCGCTCTTCCTTTTCCAGCAGTCGCAAGGCTGTCCGCATCACCTCGCTGGCATTGGCGTAACTCCCGCTCTTCACGCGAGAAGCGACAAATCGGTCAAGTGCTTTGGGCAGGTTCACATTGCGCGTCGGCATAGGAGTCCCTCATCTGCATTCTAGATGAATTGGCATACTTTGCCAATTGAATCGTCTTCAATGCCGGGCTTCAAAGTGCCCTTAAACCCTCGCAGCGACTCCGCCCAATCCCGGGTTCATCGCCACACCTTCGGCCCTCTTGGCAGGGTCATCTCCCGCAGCGGCACGAACTCAAATCCCTGTGCGCGGTAGCGGGTAATGATACGGTCGGTGGCTTCGACTGTAGCCCAGCGGTTGCCCCCGATGTGCTCCGAGCCGACGTCCTCCGAGTCGCCGTCGTGCAGCAGGACAATGGCGCTGTCACCCTCGAGGCTGGAGATCTGCGCGTCGAGATACGCCACAATCTCGTCGGCGGTTTTGAGTTTCCAGTCCAGCCCTTCCGCATCCCACATCGCGAGTTGGATGTCATGGTCCCGCAGGTACTTGAGCACTCCCTCGTCGTAGTGGCCGCCCGGTGGGCGGAAGTATTGTCCCCAGCGGTTAATCTCGCGGTCGAGGTCCTCGAAGGTTGCACCGCACAAATTGCGATGCGTCCGGGTATGGTTGCCGATCACGTGACCCGCCTGTTCGACACGCTTGACCGTGGCCTCGTGCGCCAGCATTCTCTCGCCGATCATGAAGAAGGTCGCGGGGACGGAGTGGTAGGAGAGGACAGCGAGAATCGCTTCCGTGCAAGGTGGAGAAGGTCCATCGTCGAAGGTGAGCGAGAGTTTCTTCATCGCATGAAGGCAGCATACCTTCGCTATCCCGCAGATCACAATGATTTTTCCGCGCGCCTCAATCCAATTGGCCTCCGCCCCAACTCCGCCTCGCCCCTCCCCCCAAAAACAAATTGGCCCCGCACGCCGCAGCATGCGAGGCCAATTCAGGGAGAGGGCTACAACAACAAACCAAGAATCACTTGCTTTCCTTGGTCTCAATCCTCATTCCATAGAAAGATTTATGCACGAAGAACACCGACACTAGGAAGAACGCGACTGCCAGCGAAGTTGCCAACACCTGGTTCTGATGGCTGAGCGTCACTGCAAGCTCGACAGCAAGCAGCCCAAACAAGGTCGTGAACTTGATCACCGGGTTCAATGCCACCGACGAGGTGTCTTTGAACGGATCGCCGACGGTGTCTCCGATCACGGTTGCGTCGTGCAGAGGTGTCCCTTTCTGTTTCAGTTCCACCTCTACAATCTTTTTCGCGTTGTCCCATGCGCCGCCGGCGTTCGCCATGAAGATCGCCTGGTACAGTCCGAAGACCGCAATCGAGATCAGGTAGCCGATAAAGAAGAACGGCTCAACGAATGCGAACGAAAGTGTAGCGAAGAAGACGGCGAGAAAGATGTTGAACATTCCCTTCTGCGCGTACTTCGTGCAGATTTCCACCACCTTCTTGCTGTCGGCGACCGACGCCTTCTCCGCGCTTTCCAGCTTGATGTGCTTCTTGATGAACTCCACCGCGCGGTAAGCGCCTGTGGTCACCGCTTGCGTTGAAGCGCCTGTGAACCAATAGATCATTGCCCCGCCAGTGATCAACCCGAGCAGGAAGGGCGCGTGAAGCAGCGAAAGGTTCTCGACGTCATGCGTCAGTCCTCCGGTGAGGGCCATGATGATCGAGAAAATCATCGTCGTTGCGCCCACCACTGCAGTTCCAATCAGAACCGGTTTTGCCGAAGCCTTGAACGTATTGCCGGCTCCATCGTTGGCTTCGAGCAGGTCCTTCGCCTTTTCAAACTTCACATCGATGTTGTAGTCCTTCTTCAACTCGGCTTCGATGCCGGGAACGGTTTCGATCATCGACAATTCGTAAATCGATTGCGCATTGTCAGTAACCGGCCCGTAGGAATCGACGGCAATCGTCACCGGACCCATGCCCAGGAAGCCGAAAGCCACCAGCCCGAACGCAAATACCGCCGGAGCGAGCATCAAGTTCGCCATCGATGGGCCGGTACTGAAGAAGTAGCCCATTGACATGAGCGCCACCATGCTGAGTCCCAGCCAGTAAGCAGAGAAATTGCCGGCTACGAATCCCGACAGAATCCCCAGCGAAGCTCCGCCTTCCTGCGCCGATTTCACCACTTCTTTCACATGGCTAGATTTGGTTGAAGTGAAGACCTTCACCAGTTCAGGGATGATCGCGCCCGCCAGGGTTCCGCACGAGATGATCGAAGCCAGCTTCCACCAGATCGTCGTGTCGCCGCCGAGAGTGGGGATCATCAGGTACGAGACGATAAAGGTCAGGACGATGGAAAGGATCGACGTGATCCATACCAGCGAGGTCAATGGCGCCTCAAAGTCCATCTCGTCTGCATTTCCATACTTCGCGTGAGCGATTATGCCATTCAGGAAGTAAGCGCCCGAGCTAGAAACCAGCATGGCCACGCGCATCACGAAGATCCACACCAGCAATTGCACTTGCGTCGCGGGGTTCGGTACCGCCAGCAGGATGAACGTGATCAGGGCCACGCCGGTCACGCCGTAGGTTTCAAAACCGTCGGCGCTCGGGCCTACGGAATCGCCCGCGTTGTCACCCGTGCAGTCCGCAATCACACCCGGGTTGCGCGCGTCGTCTTCTTTGATCTTGAATACGATCTTCATCAGGTCGGAGCCGATGTCGGCAATCTTGGTGAAAATGCCGCCGGCTATACGCAGCGCCGCGGCGCCCAGACTCTCGCCAATCGCAAAGCCGATGAAGCATGGACCCGCATAATCGCCCGGGATGAATAAGAGAATGAACAGCATGATCAGCAACTCGACCGAGATCAGCATCATGCCGATGCTCATGCCGGACTTCAGCGGAATCGCAAAAACCGGATACGGTTTCCCGCGCAATCCCGCGAACGCCGTCCGCGAGTTCGCGAATGTGTTCACCCGAATTCCAAACCATGCCACGCCGTAGCTGCCTGCAATGCCGACCAGCGAAAACAACAAGATGATTGGCAGCGTTACCGCAATTGATTTTCCCGGCACCGGCGCCAGATAGCCGAAGTACAGCGAGATGATTACCGCGATGAAAACCCAGAGCAGAAGAATGAACTTGCCCTGCGTGATCAGATACGTTTTGCACGTTTCATAAATCAATTCCGACATCTCGCGCATCGAGCGATGAACCGGCAGGTTCTTCAACTGCACGAAGATCACCAGGCCGAACAACAGGCCGCCGGCGCAAAAGAGCAATCCGATCGACAGAAGAGCATGTCCGTTCAAACCGAGAAAATTGTCGAAACTCACGCTCCTCAAATCCGGCACCGTCAGGTTGGCTTCGCCTCCGCCTGCATGTTCCGTCTGCCCGAAGGCGAGCGTGGGAAGCAGCATGCCCAGAAGAGCTGTCGCGATCCTGTACGGCCGTTTCAGAAATGCCACTGCGCCTTCCTTGATCGCCCTAGCGATCTTCTGCAAATCCAGCGTGCCAATGTCAGACCCGATAACCTGCCGCCCAAAAATCACGGCCACAACGAGCGAAAGAACGCTTACGCTCAGAAAGAACTCCACCCAATTTGTGACAGTCACAAATCCTCCCAACTCTATGGTTTTGAAGCTGCTTGAACCGCAGCCCCGGATCCGACCTCTCGAATACCCCGGGGAATTGCCACGGGAAGGCTATCATCCGGATACACCGCTGTCGAGTGATAGCTGTCACTAGGTCCATGCACCCGATTCCTTGTTTGGTGCCGTCCCATTCCGGGCCCGTGCTCACAAAGTGATCCCCCATACCGAATCTCCGCCGTCGGCACACTCCGTCGCCCCGGAATCCCGCCTGTTTTCAGTTGTCAGATGAAGGTTGTCCCTGATGAGTTGTCCGTTCCCGCAGTCCCTGCGTCCCTTGGTCCCTCGGTCCCTGCCTTACTCCACCGGCACGTCGATCTTGTCGCCGGGCAGCGGAGCCGTCATCCCCGGGCCGTCCTCGTCCCGTTCCTTCCCGTCCGGCAGCGGATGCAGTTTGAACAACACCAGCACATTCCGGTCCGGATCGTCGAGCGCGGGAAAGCTCGCGACCTGTTCCACCGATTCATGCGTGTGCAGCTCCGACAAAATGACGGGATCGATGCCATTCCATGACGCGTACCAGCCCGGCTGGGAGCGCTCCACCTTTTCCCCAAGGTCCTCAAAGCTGATTTCGTCGCAAAGCGTCGGCAAATGGGTCATCAGCGTAATGTCGTCCCCGCTCACTGACACCAGCTCCCGCTTCCCGTTCGGGTGCGTATCAACATACTGTGTCAACTCCGCCGCCGCGTTCACCCACGTGTACTCTGGATGCGTCGCGTACTCGATGGTCTTCGCCGCGTGAACGACGGTCGCGCATGCAGCCAGCGCAATCACGCACCACCCGGCACTTCGTTCCCATCCTCCCTGCTCCACCAGCGCATTCGCCCCCAGTGCCACCACGCAGAAAATCAGGAACGACGACGCCAGAATGTACCGCGGCTGGGGATGGTTCTGCACCGTCATAAACAGCACCATTCCCGCAACCCCCAGCAGCGCCGCTCCAAACACCGGATCGCCCCACAGCTTTCTGCTCCATTCCGCGCGCCTCGTCAGCGCAGCCCCCAGCACCAGCGCTCCAGCCAGCATCACCAGGCTGTGATCGATCCAAAGCAGCCCGTGAAACGACCACCAGAATGCCGCCAGCGGCCAAGTATATCCATCGGGCAACGTAAAGTGGCTTACTACCAGAAAGTACCGGTAGTCGGGCATCAAGCCCAGCCGAAGAACGATCGCCAGCCAAGCGCCATACACCGACGCCGCGCTCAACGCCGCCGCCAGCGCGCACTTGATCGCTTTCCTTCTCTCGTGCCAAAGCGGCATCAGCATCGCCCAGGCAACCGCCGGCGCCAGAAACGCAGCCGTGGTCTTCGTCAGCACCGCCAGCGCATACAACAGCCCGATCCCCACCGATGCCAGCACCGGCCGGTTCATCCGCGGCAATCGCACCGCAACATTCAGCGTCGCCAGCAACAGCGTCGTCTGCAGCGGCTCCAGAATCGCCAGCCGGCTGAAGCTATAAACATAGGGGCTCGTCACCGCCAGCGTTACTCCCACCAAGGCCATCCACACCGGGGTCCCCGCGGATGGGTCCTCATCCGCGGGGTGGGAGCGCGGTCCACGGCCGCGCAACAACAGGTAGCTCAGTGCCAGGCTCGCAAAAAAGCATCCCACCGCCAGCCCGCGAGCTGCCTGCACGCTCACACCGGTAAAGAAATAAAGGAGCCACTCCGCGAAAGGCCACACCGGAACGATCACCGCGGGATTGAAGTCCCCCGCCAGATACCAATTCCCAAACAGATGCGCGCGCACCGCGGCATTCCCGTACCAGCCCTCATCGGTGTACTTTGCCCAGTCCATTGTCCACGGCGATCCGTTTGGAAAATCTGCCCTCAGGTGCCATGCGTGCAGCGCCGCGAATCCAACAATCGCAAGCACCCAGGCAGCTGTGCCCCAGCGCCGCAGCCCTTCTGCCCGTCCCGAGCGCGGTCCCTGCCCGTCCATAACGCTCTCCTGCACTCGAACGGCGCGCCCCAAACGCGTCACGGCTGGAGATTCCGCTGGCATTCCTGTTCCCTCAGACTCTTCAAATGATCAAAGCTGGTTTTGAAAAAATGAGCAAAGCTGCTTATGGAGTTCGCTTCTGCGTGGATTCCCCTGAGTATAACGCGCCCCCACACGCGCTCCGGGCGAACGCACGGAACTCCCTCAGGCTCAGCGAGCGAACGGCTAGGAGCTAAATACTGCTTTCCTTTCCCTGCTCACTGCTCCCTGTTCACTTCTTCACTCTTTCACTCTTTCACTCCTTCACTTACTCCCTATTTCCTACTCCCTGCTCCCTGCTTTTATGAACTTCCTCTAACTTCATGTTTTCCCCCACCTCGCCGATGAGACCTGTGATGGCTTGGCAGTTCACCTTTGCGTCGCAGGCGAGGCAGGTTGAGATCCATGCATAGCTCAGCTCCGTTTCACCCGCAGCCTCCCGCCTCCGGCATTACGCTCGTGGAGTTGGACTCCGCGACTGCCTCTATCCAGGTCGTCGGCGTCAGCGCCGCCTGGCGCAAGCTCCTCATGCAGGCTGAAATGGCTGCGCCCCACTTGCAGGTTGCCGCCATTGAGGGCGAGCATGGCACCGGCAAGTACACCCTCGCCCGCTATCTCTTCAGCCGCTCACCCCTCGCCGCCAGCGCCTTTCAGCGCCGCGACGCCCGCGAGTGGCTGGCCACCGACGCCGATCCCTCCACCCTTGCCGGTTTCACCTATCTCGATCGCGTCGACCTTCTTGCCCCTCCCGGTCAGGGCCTGCTCCTTGGCGTCCTCAAAAACCTTCAGGACCGTCCGCCCGGCCGTGCCGTTCTGCTCGCCTCTTCGCAAACTCCGCTCCGCCAGATGGCCGGCCAGGGACTTCTTCTCCCCGACCTCGCCTTTCGCCTCACTGCCATTCGCTTCGCCATCCCCCCGCTGCGCCAGCGCCGCGAAGACATCGCCCCGCTCGCGCAATTTCTCCTCGACCGCATCTGCGCCCGCTACCAGCAACGCCCAGTCGTCCTCGGACCCGGCACACTTGCCCGTCTCCTCCAACACTCCTGGCCCGGCAACGTGCGCGAGCTCGCCGGCATCCTCGAGAACGCTCTCCTCCAGGCCGACAACGGCGTCATCCGCACCTCTGACCTCGCCCTCCCCGACGGCCTCCAGCAGTCCCCGTTCCCGTCCTTCGACCAGGCGCTCGCCGCCAGCCCAGCCGTCAATCCCTGGGCAAACTCTTCAGCCGGCCCCGCCCCGATGCTCGACTCGCAGTCCTCCGCCCGCGCCGCCGACCTCTCCCTCGACGCCATCATCCGCCATCATGTCCAGTTTGTGCTCGACCTCAACCGTGGCAACAAGCTCCGTGCTGCCCGCCAGCTCGCCATCAGCCGCTCCACCCTCTACCGCATCCTCGCTAACGAAAACTTCCTCGCCCGCTGAAGCATTTTCTTAAACTCTGAACTTCGAAGCCGCAACCCTGAGTTCGACGCGGCCAACACGGGGTCGCCCATGGCGGGTTTTTGCCGTTGGAGTGGGAACAACAGGGAACGGTGACGTAGCTCAATCGCAATACGTCACAGCATTTCTGAGAATACGCAAGAACAAGAATCCCCGACCACCGCGTATCGGTCGCCTGCGAGGTTTAGCCGCGAGCCAACGAAGTTGGCTGGACGATTCAATTGCTTCTCTCAACGGGAGATCCATGCTTTGGCAAACCAAGATCGACTTGCCACCGCTGCAACGCTTCGATCAATCGGGTGGCCTGGATCTCCAATTCGGGAATCCATTGAAAGACTTCTGCGGAGTTGCCTGCCTTGCCCGCCTGCTCCACTTTCAAAGCTATGTCCCTGAGCGCCTCCCCTCCAACGTTCGCCGCGGAACCTTTGATTTTGTGAGCCTCTTTCCAAATCGATTCAAGGCTGGCTTCTCGAACCCAGTCCTCGAGAGCTCCTATCAACGTGGGCAGTTCTTTCACAAACTCGGCTGCAACTTCATGAGCGAACTCTTCGTCTCCCATCATTCGCTCAAGAAACACCTCCCGATTGAAGACCAGTGCTGCAACCGGCGCTGGCGCCTTCGTGTCTCCGGCTGATTCGGCTGGCATCGCTCCAGGCGCCCCATGCTCTTTCCGAATTAACCACTTCTCCACCAGTTGCTCCAGAATCTTCGGATCGATGGGCTTGGAGACATAATCGCTCATGCCTGCGGCGAGACACTTCGCCGCATCTCCTGCCATCGCATGAGCGGTTGTCGCGATGATGGGAACATTGTGGTTGAGCACTGCCGAGTTCGGGTCGCGGATCAGGCGGGTAGCCTCATATCCATCCATCTCCGGCATCTGCACGTCCATGAGAACCAGATCGTATGAAGTTCGCTCAAGCGCCTGCAACGCCTCTTTGCCGTCCTGAGCCACATCTGCGTGCCACCCCATTCGCTGGAGCATTCCGCATGCAACCTCCTGATTCGTGTGATTATCCTCAGCCAAAAGGATGCGGGCATTGCTTCGGCGCGCAGCCTGCAGGCTATGCCGGGTAATCAGAGGACGTGTCTCCGTCTGCTGGCCTCCAGTCAACAGGCTTGACAGGCAATCAAACAGATCGGACTGGCGCACCGGCTTGGTCAAATATGCCGCGAATCCGATTTCTCTAAAACGGTGCGCGTCTCCTCTTTGGCCCAAAGAGGTCATCATGACCAGGGGAATCGACTTCAGATCTTCGTCGCCCAGAATTGCGCGCCCCAGCGTCGCCCCATCCATCCCCGGCATCGCCATATCGAGCACTGCCAACTGGAATGGGGTACCCGTGGCGACCGCATAACGCAAGCAGGCCAGGGCCGTGGGACCGCTTTCCACAGCGACCACCGCCGCGCCCCAGGAATGCAGTTGAGCGGTGAGCACCTCGCGATTGGTCGCGTTGTCGTCAACCACCAGGATCCGCGAGCCCTTCACCGGAACCCTTGGAGTGTTCACTTGCGGGTTCGACTTCTGTTTGGCAACGCAAATTGTAAACCAGAAATTCGAGCCCTCGCCTTCCTTGCTCTCGATCCCGATTTCGCCGCCCATCAGTTCGACCAGCTTCTTTGAAATTGCCAGGCCCAGTCCTGTGCCGCCATACTGGCGCGTCGTTGAAGCATCGACCTGTGTGAAGCTGTTAAACAGCATTCTTTGTTTATCCAGCGGGATTCCGATGCCGGTATCGCGCACGGTGAACCGCAGGCATACTCTGTCGTCGGTCTCCGAGATCAGTTCCGCGCGTACTACGACCTCACCCTGTTGCGTGAACTTCATCGCATTGCCGGCAAGATTCTGAAGCACCTGACGCAAGCGCCCCGGATCTCCAGTCAGATTTGAGCTCACATTCGGCGCCACGGCGCAGACAAACTCCAGCTGCCTGTCCCCAACCCGCTCGGCCATCAGCTCGGCGAAATCGCCCATCAAGACGTGCAAGTTGAAGTCCACAGTATCAATCTCAAGCTTGCCCGCTTCGACTTTGGAATAGTCCAGGATGTCGTCAATCACCGTGAGCAGCGATTTGGCGCTGACGTCGATCACTTCAGCGTAGTGCCGTTGCTCCCCTTCCAGATTGGAAGAGAGCAGCAAGCCATTCATGCCGATCACGCCGTTCATCGGAGTGCGGATTTCGTGGCTCATGTTGGCCAGAAACTCGCTCTTTGAGCGATTGGCTGCATCCGCTTCCCAGGCCAGCTTATTGGCCCTGTCAATCGACTTTTGGAGTTCCCGGTTGCTTTCGCGAAGCGCATCTTCGATCACCTTGCGTTCGGTGATGTCCCGCGCCATGCCCGCGATTCCCGTCACATGGCCCTCGCTGTCGAAGAGTGGCACCTTGGTGGTGAGAAGGATCAGGAACCCTTTGTCTGAACTCACTTCGACAATCTCCTCGCGGTTGAACATAGGCTTACCGGAGCGAATTACGCGCTGGTCGTCTTCATACATGCGCCTCGCGACCTCGGGAGAAAACACGTCGATTTCGGATTTTCCGACAAGATCCTCCGGCTTCTCAACTCCCGCCCATCGCGCTAACTCCGGATTGGCAACGACGAACCTGGATTCGGAATCCATTACAAACATCAAATCGGGGACATTGTCGATAAAGGTGCGCAGTAATTTGCGCTCGTCGTCCAAAATGGCGTGTTGCGCGGCAAGCTTGCGGTTGGCGGCCTCGGCGTCAGCTTGAGCGCGAATCAGCGCCTCTTCATGGCGTTTCTGTTCGGTAATCTCTTCCGCAATCCCGGCTACCCGAATCAGCCGGCCGTCTTGATCGCGAATGGGAAAACTCCGGCCGCGGATCCATTTCTCCCGGTCTTCCGGAGTTCGAATCCTGTATTCCGTTTCAACATCTTCTCCCTGCATTTGCCGGGCGAAGGCCAAGCGTGACTGTTCCAGGTCATCGCGATGAATCGCCTCCAACCTGGAATTCGGATCCTGGTAAACGCTGGCGCAACTCCTTCCCCATACCTGTTCATACGCCGGGCTCACATAGAGGAACCCGTCCGATCCAACATCCTTCAGCCAAAACACCTGGCGGATGTTCTCCGCCAGCTCGCGGAATTTCTCCTCGCTGCTCTGCAGGGCCTGCTCCGCTTGCTTGCGGTCGGTAATATCCATCCCAAGGCCGACATGCCCGAGAAATTCGCCGCGGGGCGAAAAGCGGGGCTCGCCGATTGCGACCAGCCACCGCCACTCGCCGTCGGCTCTTCGGAACCGCGCTTCGGTCTTGAGGGGCGAATGCTCCCGCGCCACAAGGCTCGATTCCTCGATAAACGCGCGTGCGTCGTCTGGATGACAATGCAGTTGCCAGTTGTCGCCCTCCACCTGTTCCGGGCCGGCGCCGGTAAAATCCCGAAGCGCTCGGTTGATGAACATGATCTTGCCATCGGCGCCGGTTACCCACATCGGCATCGGGCAGCCGTCCGCCATGGTGCGGAAGCGATCTTCGCTCTCGCGCAGCGCCTGCTCGGCTTGCTTGCGTTCGGTGATGTCCCGATAGAACCTCGCGCGCCCCAGGTGCTGGCCGCTCTCACTTCGTATACAGCTCGAATAGCGCTCCAGTGTCCTGCCGTCTTTCAATTCGACTTCGATGCGGTCCGCCAGATCCTTGCTGTTCTGAAGCGCCCGGACTCGCTCCATGAAAGCGTCGGGATCTTTCACCCGCTCGAGGGCTCGGGAGAGAAGCGCCTGGTAAGAAGTGCCCGCGATGCTTTCCGGCAGTCCCTCCGCATCGCTGGGGTGAGAGAGCTTCCAGACGTCCAGGAATTTCTTGTTGTGAGAGACGATCGTATCGTCTGTATTTACGACCAGAATTCCATCCAGCGACCCTTCGTAAATGGCGCGAATGAGCGAGTGTTGGAACTGTTGCTGCTGCTCGGCTTTGGTGCGCTCGGTGATGTCGGCCCGGAGTCCGATGTGCCCCAGGTACTCACCGGCCGGCGAATACCGCGGTTCGCCGCGAGAGCCAACCAGCCGCCACTCGCCATCGGCGCGCCGAACTCGCCCTTCCGCGCTGAAGGATGTGTGCTCCCTCATCGCGCTGTCAAATTTCGCCAGATACCTGGGAGCGTCGTCGGGGTGGATCAGCGAGCGCCATTGATTCCCGCGCGCTTCTTCGAGGGTGAGGCCGGAGAATTCCCGGTACGCCCGGTTGAGGAATTCAGCCTCACCCGCCGGCCCGGTCACCCACAGCATCGAGGGGCAGCTATCGGCCATCGAGCGGAAGTACTGTTCGCTGTCGCGCAACGCCTGTTCCGCCCGCCTGCGTTCGGTGATGTCTCGCTTGACCGCGACATACCCGATGGCTGCGCCATTCGCGTCGCGCACGGGAGCGATCTGCATCTCTTCGTCGTAGATGGTGCCGTCCTTGCGGCGGTTGATCACTACTCCTTGCCAGACTTGTCCCGACCGTATGGTATCCCACAGCTGCTTGTAGAACGCCGCCGGGTGGCGCCCGGATTTGAGGACGCGCGGGTTCTGTCCCACCGCTTCCTCGCTGGCGTATCCCGTCATCGCCGTGAACGCAGGATTCACGTAAAGGATCTTGCCGTCAAGATCGGTCATGACGAAGCTGTCCGCGGCCTGCTCGACAGCCGCAGCCAGCGAGGCGTACTCAACGCAGGAATTCTCCTGCCTCGGAAGCCTGCCGGAATCTTCGAGATGTGTCCTCATGCCTGGTTCTTCCATTGATAGAAAACCGACCGCAGGTATCGCTTCGGCTCGAGCTCCGGACAGAGCCCGGAGATCGATTCGGTTGAGCCGATGATGAGGCAGCCGTCTTTTGCCAGATATCGGATGAGGTTCCGGTACAGTCTGGTTTTGTCCGCCTCGGTGAAGTAGATGGCGACGTTACGGCAGAAAATGATGTCGAACGGATTTGGGAAGGAGAACGGCTCCAGCAGGTTCATGGTGCGAAATGTGGCCAGCGCGCGGATTTCGTCGCGGACCTTCCAGCGATCGCCCGATGCCATGAAGTGCCGGGCGAGCGACTCCGGCGGCAGGCCCCGCTCCAGTTCCAGCCGGCCGTATTCTCCGTAGCTGGCCTGGGCCACAACCTTGTTCGAAATGTCTGTGCCCATAATGCGGATGTCGTAGCGCGCGAGGTCCCCAAGCAGCTCCTTGAGAACGATAGCCGTCGAGTACGCCTCCTGACCCGTCGAACAGGCCGCGCTCCAGATGCGGATGGGAACGCGGGCGCCATTCGCATTGCGCCGGTCGATGAGGTCGGGAATCAGCTTGTGCCGAAGCAAGTCGAAAGGAGACGTATCCCGGAAGAACGAGGTTTCGTTCGTGGTTATGGCTTCAATCACTTTGCTGCGCAGTTTGCTCGTGCCGTCGGCCCGGACCTTGAAGAACAGCTCGGAAAAGCTGGCGGCGCCGGATTCTCTCAGCAGGCCGCTCAAGCGCGTCTCCACCAGATAGCCTTTTGAATCGTCGAGATGAATTCCGCTGATCTCGTAAATGTAGCGGGTCCAGACCGGCAACTCTTCGCGCGTGATCGCGGTAGTCAAAGCAGCCCTCCTTTGACCACGGCGCCGATGCGGCCGGCGATCGAGCTTAAAGGCAAAATGACATCGGCCACTCCTGCATCGACCGCTGCTTTGGGCATTCCGTAAACCACGCTGCTCGCTTCGTCCTGCGCAATCACGAAACAACCATGGCGCTTCAGCAGCTTCAAGCCAATCGTTCCGTCGCTTCCCATCCCGGTCAGAATCACTGCCATCGAGCTGCCTGGGAAATGGTTGGCCGCCGAGCGAAACAGGTAATCCACCGCGGGCCGGCAGTTGTTTTCGGGAGGGTCGTCGGTCAGCTCGAGCACGGCCCGGTTCTCCGTTCCTCGAATCAGCCTCATTTGCCGCCCTCCGGGCGCGATGTAAGCCGTGTTTGGCAGGGGGAGCTCCCCGTGAGCCGCCTCTCGAACCTCGACCGCGCATTTCGCGGCCAGGCTGTCGGCCAGGGATTTCGTAAAGATCGGAGGCATATGCTGCACAATCACAATCGGCACCCCGATGTCGCGTGGAATTGCGGGCAGAAGCTGGGCCAGCGCAGCCGGCCCGCCGGTGGACACGCCAATCAGGACCATCTCCGGCCTTTGCGGGAGGGATAGACGTCGCATGCGCGAGGGAACGCCATCAAGGCCGGAGCCCGCCTGTGCGCGTTGGGGTCGGGCGCCGGGCGTCGCGAGATCGGGCCGCAAGGGTCGAGAGTCACCGCGCAGAATTGTCCTGACTTCCACGCGATGCGCCGCGGCGCGCACCCGCGGAGCCAGCTCCCGCAACAGCGCCTCGCGGCCTTTTTCAGGGGTGGCGGCCTCCGGCTTCGTAATGAAATCGAAGGCGCCTTTTTCAAGGGCTCGCATGGTGAGGTCGCCCCCGCGACGGGACAATGCGCTCACCGCAATGATCTCCACTTGCGGTTCGCCCTTTCTGAACAGCTCATCGAGGACCGCCAGGCCGTCCATCTCCGGCATCTCGATGTCCAGAGTGAGAAGATCGGGCTTGAGTTCGCGGACTTTCTCGACCGCAATCCTGCCGTTGGTCGCGGTTCCCACGACCTCAACGCCCGGCAGCGACACCAGCACGTCCCGAAGCAGCCGCCGGAAAAGGATCGCATCGTCGGCGACCAGGACCCTCACGCCTACCCCCTCTTGTCTTCGTTCGACATTGCTTTTCCGGTGCGCTCGTCGGTGTCGAGCACCGCCGCGAGATCGAGCAGCGCCGCAAGGCGCTCACCGCTCGGAAACACGCCCAGCAGTTTCTGCATCTGGACGCCATGCAGATTCGGCGGAGCCGGCTCCAGGCCGCCCGCCTCCACCGCCACGGCATCCTCCACCCGGTCCACCAGCAGACCCACAGGCTCGCCTTTCCAGTCGGCGATCAGGATGCGGCTCTCGGGACCGATCTCGACGGCTCCCAGGCCCAGGCGCACACAGAGATCGATGACCGTAATAATTCGGCCGCGCAGATTTCGAATGCCGGCCACATACGCCTGGGCATGGCGGACGGGCGTAAGCTCGCCCACCATGACCACTTTCTGAATCAAAGTTGCGTCGACCCCGAAGACGCCGCCGTCGCTCCCCAGTTGAAAGGTGGCTACCAGCAGGTCTTCCGCGATCTCAGGATTGGAGACGCTCTTTGCCATCGTCGCCCTCCCTACAAGCTGAACTGCGCCACCTGGGCGCCGAGTTGTTCGGCCAGCTTGGATAATTCGACCGCGCTGGCCTCCACGTGCTGGCCGCCCTGCCGGATGTCGACCACCGCCGTGTTGACCCCTGCAATGTCCTGCGCGATGCTCTTCGATACTTCCGCAGTGTGCGAGACGCGTTCATTGGCCTGCCGCACGCCGTCCGAGGCTTGCGCAATGTTGCCCGCCACATCCTTGGTCACCGTGGCTTGCTCTTCGATGGCCGCCGCAATGCTCGAGACGATCGTGCCCACGTCCTTGATCACGGTCGTAATCTGCCCGATGTCGGAGATCGCCGTGCCGGTCGAGTTCTGTATTCCGGCGATGCGCGCCTTGATGTCCTCGGTGGCCTCGGCCGTCTGCCGCGCCAGCTCCTTGATTTCGTTCGCCACCACGGCAAAGCCCTTGCCCGCCGTTCCCGCGCGCGCCGCCTCGATGGTGGCGTTCAGCGCCAGCAGGTTGGTTTGCGCCGAGATGTTGGTGATGGTCTCAGTCACATGGCCGATCTCCTGCGCCGCCTGGCCCAGCTTCTGCATCTGGTCGGTGATCGTCTGCGCCTGGCCCGTCGCCTGCTCGCTGATGGCGCGAGCCCGGGAAGTGTTGGCCGCGATGTCGCCCACCGTGGCGCTCATCTCCTCGGTGGCCGAGGCTACCGAGGACAGGCTGCTTGAAGACTCCTCCATGCCCGCGGCAATCGACAGAGTATTGGCGCTGGCCTCTTCGGCCGCCACCGCTACTCCATTGGCTTTGTCCGACATGGAAGAGGTCCCTTCGGCGGTTTGCTTCGAGACCGCCGACAGCTCGGTGGCCGAGGCGGCCAGGGTCTGTACGCCGCCGGCGATCTTTCCGATCAGCGTGCGAAGATTCACGGTCATGGTTTTCGAGGCGGCCGCCAATTCGCCCAGCTCGTCCTGCCTGGCAAGCATTTCTTCCGTGATCATGTTGCCGCTCAAATCTCCTGTGGCGTTCGCCTTGAGGCGCGCCAGAACCGGCGTCAGGGCGCCGACAATCCGGCCGCTGATGATGAAGGCGATCCCTATGCCAATCACCAGGGAGAGCAGCGAGGAAACGACCAGCATCCACTGCGATGTGCTCTGGCTCTTGATCTGGCTATCGAGATCGTCGGCAACCAGCGACTTGGCACTTCCTGAAAGCCCCTCGATGACTTCTCTTACAGCGGCGCCGTGTGTCTCGACATTCTGCGCCAAATCGTCGTCGACGGATGCGATCCCTTTGGGGCCTGCGGACAGCGCCCGATCCACGATGTCGCTCTGTTCCTGATGGAGCAAAGGCAACTCGGTCTCCAGCTTTGCCACCCTGTCCTTGTTCTCTTGCAGAACAAAATGCTTGCTCATCTCGGGCAGCTCTTCAAACTCCGAGTTGACCGCGGCCCAGTCCTGCTCCACGTTCTGTTTGTAGGCCTTTGCCTTGTCGAGTTTCCCGGTGGCGACATACAGCACCACGCGGCGCGTGTCGGATCTCGTTTTCAATAGGTTGAGTTCCACCGCGCTGGATTTCACCATGAGCGGGATCCTGATTTCCTTGAAACGGTCCAGCTTCTGGCTGACGTCGCTCGCCTTCCAATAAACGATGGCCGAGGAGATGAGCACAAGGGCCAGCACAGCGGCAAAGGCCAGTACCAGTTGCGATCGGATATTCAGCTTCATAAAGAGTCTCTCCTTCGTGTTGCGTGTTGAGTACCTGCCTCTGTGCCAGGCCCTCCATCTCGCGATGGGCGGTCAGGCGGCTGCATAAGCGGCGGCGGCCTCTGCCGGCTGGGGCGGAGCCTTGCCGGAATACGCGCGCAAGCGATCGAGAAGCTGATCCCGGTCGAGCTTCGTCTGGTAGTCGTCGATACCCGCCAATTTGCCGCGGGCCATATCGTCCTCGCCGGCCAGGGAGGTGAGAGCGATGATGGGCAGGCCCACCGTGCGGCCATCGGCGCGAATGCGCCGCGCCAGGCCCAGCCCGTCCAGCCGCGGCATCTCGATGTCGGTCACGACGGTCCGCACCTTTTCGAGATTCTTCGTCAGCAGCTCCCAGGCGGATTCGCCGTCGGGCGCCGCCAGCACGGGATAGCCGTCTTCTTCGAGAATGCGCCTGATCTGCGACCGGAAAAAGTCCGAATCCTCGGCCAGCAGCACGCCCCACTTCCCGGCATCGGCCGAGCGCGGCCGCGCACTGGCTTGTTCCGCGGCCCATTCCGGCCACGTCGCGTCTACCAATTCGTACAGGTCGACGATCAACGCCGTGCGGTCGCGAATGATCGTCGACCCCGAAACGCCCCTCTGGCGATGGGTCGTCTGATCGATCCTCACGCCGGTCTCGACTACATCCACGGGCATGGCCCCCAGCAAACCGACTTCGTGACTGCGAACATTGGCGATCATCACCGCCAGATTCTTGCTCTCGCCGATCGGCTTGACCTCGGCCGCATCGGAGAGTGTCACCAGCGGCAGCAGGCCGCCGTGATACTGCATGGTGCGCCGGCCGCCGATCGTCTCCACCTGCCTCGGCGCGATGTGCTCAATCCTCGTCACCGTGTCGAGCGGCAGGGCGCAGAGCTCCTCCGGGCCGTTATGGAACAGAACCAGCGCATGGCTATCGGTGAACTCAGCCTGATCGGCGCCTTCGCTCTCGCCGGTGGCGCGCGCCGTGCCGGCAATCGCGTCCAGGTTCGCCTTCGCCCCGAGGCCGGCGACGTCGACGATCAGCGCCACGGAGCCGTCGCCTAGTATGGTTGCTCCGGCGTACTCTTCCAATCCCTTCAGATGAGATCCCAATGGCTTGACGACGATCTCTTCGGTGTCGTGAAAACTGCCCACCACCAGCCCATAGGTTTGTGTGCCGGTCGTAACCACGACGATCTCCAATGCGCCGCCGGCATGGCGCCGGTCGCCGGGCTTGCGCGCTTGTTCCAGATGAGGCGGCGTTGCGGCCGGCTTTCCATCTCCCTCAGCGGCCAGGCGGGGCGAGCGCCGGTCAGCCATCCGGCTGCGGCGATCGATCTCGCACTGATCGCTGTTGGGATCGGAATACGTGGGCGCCACCCCCAGCAGATCGGCGAAACGAACCAGCGGGATGAGGCGGTCGCGCAACACCAGAACCTCGGCATCGCCCACAATCTCAATGCGGGTCTTGGCCTGGTCGGCCAGCACGTGGCGCATCTCCTCCACGTTGATCTGCGGAATGGCGAACCGCTCCCGCTCGACGGAGACGATCAGCGACGGGATAATGGCCAGGGTCAGCGGCAGTTTGATGCGGAAAGTCGTTCCCTTCCCCAGTGTCGAGATGATTTCCACCTTGCCGCCCAGACGGTCGAGGTTGGTCTTCACCACATCCATTCCGACGCCGCGGCCAGAAACCTCGCTGACCTGGGTGTTGGTTGACAATCCGGGAAGAAAGATCAGGGCAGTCTTGTCCTTCGCCGACATGGCCTCCAGTTTTTCGGGCGTAATCAGCCCTTTTTGAAGGGCAACCTTGGCAATGCGATCGGGGTCGATGCCCCGGCCGTCATCGGCAATCTCCACCACCACCTGGCCGGCTTCATGCCGGGCGTCGATCGCGAGCGATCCCTGACGTCCCTTGCCGGCGTGGACGCGATCTTCCGGCGATTCGATGCCGTGATCGACGGCGTTGCGCACCATGTGCGTCAAAGGATCCGACAAGGATTCGATCAGGCTCCTGTCGAGAGCTACGTCCTTGCCGCGAATCTCCAACTGCACATCCTTGGCGAGCGATGCGGCCAGGTCGCGCACCAGCCAGGGAAACTTTCCGAACACGTTGCCGATGGGCTGGAGCCGCGTCTGCATGACGGCATCCTGCAATTCGGAGGTGATCTGGTTGATGCGCTGGTCGGCGGCTTTCAGGGCCCGCGAGTTCTTCTGGGCGATGGAGGCGCGCAGCTGATTGCGCCCGAGCACCAGCTCGCCGGCCAAATTCATCAGCATTTCGAGAGTTCCGACGTTCACCCGGATGCTGTCCTCGACGACCGTCGAGGGCGCCTGGGAAGCGGGCGGCGCTTGGGCCCTGGCGGCCGCGGGTGCCGGCGTTGGAGATTCTGCCGGGACGGCGGGCGGCCGTTGCGGCTCAGGTTCGGCGATGGCGGCGGCGACCGGCGCCGGATTCGATTCGGGCTGCGCAACCTCCGGCTTGACGTCGGCCGGCGGCGCATTCGATGAAGGCTCGGAGAGCGGTTTGATCTTGTTCCGGTAATAGGGAAACAGCGCCACCATCTCGTCCGGCTTGAACTCTGTCGACAGGATGACCCGCACCGGAAGCTGGTTTCCGATGGGACTTTCGAGCGTGCCGACAGACTCGAAGTTCACCTCGCAATCCAGGATCTCTCCGTACACCGACAGGGTGCGGAAGACCTCCAGAATGTTGCGGCCCTGGCGCTCGATATCGTGAATCAGGTCGTATTCGATGCTGCAGATGTAATGGCCCGATTCCCGCGACCGCTCAAGATCGAACTGCGGCATCACGACGGGCGGTCCTTGCTCCGCCTTCAGGGTGACGGTTTGCGTGAGGGACTCTTTTTGTGCCTGGGGCAGATAGGACGACGTCAAGCCCGTCAGATTCACGAGAAGTTCCGCGATGTCCGCTTCAGCGCTTTCTTTGGGCTTGTTGATCATCTCGCGCAACTGGTCGAAGGCCGCCAGCAGAAGGTTGGTAATCTCGGCGTTGGGGGGCATCTTTTTCGACCGCATCATATCCAGAACGGTCTCGGCTTTATGCGCCAGCTCCTTGACCTTGGTGAGGCCGAAAAAGCCGCTGGCTCCCTTGATCGAGTGGGCGGCGCGGAATACCTTGTTCACCAGCTCCGCATCGATGTTCGCCCCGCCCTCTTCAATCGCCAGCAGGTCGGCCTCGATCGTGGTCAGGTGCTCACGCTATTCGTTGATGAATTCGCCCAGCAGTTCATCGTCCAGTGCGACGTCCGGATCCATGTTGACTCTCCTATTGCGCTTTTCCGCTGACATTGAGCCGTGCCGTCAATCGCATGCTCTGCAGCAGGCGGAAGATATCGGGCCGGACATTGGTCACGCGCACCTTGCCGCCCAGTGGAGTCAGGCTGTTGGCCGCCGCGATCAGCAAGCCCATGCCGCTCGAGTCGAGCATCGCGGTTTCTGACAAGTCGAAAACCACTTCGCGCGCGCCGTTCTCGGTCATCTCCTGCAGGCTGGCCTGGAGCTCCGGCACCAGCACCGCCGTCAAATCGCCCTTCAGCCTCACCGAGCCCTGCTCTTCCTTTTGTTCACTCACGTAAGCGGCCATTTCGCGGCCTTCCTTTCCGGTTGAGTTCATCCTGCTGATCCAGAGAGTCACCTGGTTCCCCGAGCGGTTGAACTCGACGCGCTGGGAATAAAGCTTGTAGAGGTGCAGCCCGCGGCCTGAGTGCGCCGACTGATCCATGGGGTTCTTGAGCGCCTTTCGCCAGCGAAACCCCGGACCCTGGTCGCGTACCTCGAGGCGAATCCACTCCCGCCCCAGATCGAGACGAAGGTCAATCAACTTATCGCCATCGTTGCGGTTTCCATGAATCATCGCGTTGCTCAGGCATTCCCGCGCCAGCAGTTCCACCGCGAAACTGAGCCGGGACAGTCCGTTTGCCTGGAGCGTTTCGCGGATCCGGAGGCAGAGCAGCTCAGCTTCGGCCATTCTCGACGGGATCTTCTCCGATAGAGAGATGGATTTGGGTTCCCGCGGCAGCTTCATCTTTCCACTCCCATCAACAGGGTGTCGTCGGCTGGAGATGGACTCACTACAACCTCGTCGACGATCGCGGGAATCGCATTCTGAAGGGGCTGATTCTGCCGCGCGACACAGGCCTTGACGAGGCGCTCAAGGCCCTCTTCGTAGGTGCCCCCGTTTTCGATCAAGCCGTCTGTGTAGAGGAAAAGCCGGTCGCCAGGCTGCAGGATCAACTCTGCGACACCGAAGACCGCGTCATCGAAGGCGCCTACCACGTCGCCTTCCTGGCGCAGGATTGTCGGTTCCCCGGCTGCGTGGCGGGAGACTATAGCCGGAGGATGGCCGGCGTTTACCAGCGAGACGCGCCCGGTCTGCTGGTTGACGCGCGCGTAAATAAGCGTGAAGAATGCGCCGCGCGGCAAGATGTGGCGAAGCGAGCTGTTGATGGCGCGCACAATCTCAATGGGGAGGTTCAGCGGGCCGGCGTATTCCGCGGCCAGCGCCTTGAGGGATGCTGTCCAGAGAGAAGCCGCAAGGTCATGTCCGCTCGCATCTGCCACCAGATAGTCCACAACGTTCTCGCCCGTGGGGATCACGTCGTAGAAATCTCCGCCGGCTTTCAGCACCTGGCAGATGGAGACCTGGAAACGTGCCTCCGGATGGTCCTCCGGGCTGGGCATCAGGTTTCGCTGAGCGCTGGCCAGCTTCTGCAGCCGTTCCGCCTGAAGTTCGGCGAGCCGGTCGTAGGCCCGCTTCAGCCGCAGATGCGTGCGCACACGTGCCAGGACTTCGGCTCCGACGATGGGCTTGGTGATGTAATCGACCCCGCCAACCTCGAATCCCTTCACTTTCGTCGGCGTGTCTTCGTTGGCGGAGATGAACAAAACCGGCGTCGTGAATGCCGAGGCTTCATTGTTCAGCGTCCTGCATACGTCAAAGCCCGAGCCGTCGGGCAGATTCACGTCTAACAGAATCAGGTCGGGGCGTCTTGCCCGGATCTCCTTGAGCGCACTGCGAACATCGCTCGCGCTCTCTGTTCGAAATCCCGCCCGCCTCATGAATCCATCGATCGTGCGAACGATCGTGGCGTCGTCATCGACAACGAAAATCAGCGGGGAATGCTCCCGTCCCTGCATGACCATATCTCCCAGCCCTGGGCAGCCCGGCCGCTTATCCCCGGTGCCGCATGCTCCTTCGAGCCAGCGGCGGCGGTTTCTAGGAATCCGGGCGTTCAGCCGCGCGGAGAGATGAGCAACCCTCAAGTCCGCGCCGTCAAATTCCGCTTGATATGCGAAGACGATAGCTGAATTCGTGTGCCGGCACGAACTTTGCTGCGGTTAATTTTCCAGCGCGCCCGATTCAGAACGAGTCCCGGCCGCGCAATCCCAATCCGAGACGCGACGGCTTTTCCTCCTCCACGCCGCTCGATTTTCCACCCCTTGAACGATGAACAAGAAGAATGCGAGTTCGGCCGGATTGTGCACATAGGCCGAAACAAGGGAGACAACGTCCATGCGGAAACTCAGTGGGATCTTCTTGGGAGTCGCTGTTCTGGCCATGGCAGTCGCAACCGTCTCTGCCGAGAATGGTAATGGCGGCGCAGCCAACGGAAGCGTGCCGGGCGCAACGAGTTCGGCTGCAGGAACCCCTGCGGCAAATCCCTCCTCAAATCCTTCTTCAAATATCGGCCCGGCCGCCGGGCCGGCCGCCGCCATAAGCGCCGTGAATCTCACGGCTTTGCTCGACGCGCTCCTGAAGAAAGGAGTACTCACGTCTTCCGAGATCGATGCCATTCGCGTCGCCGCCCCAGACGCCGAACTCCAGCTTCTGGTTCAAGCCCTCACTCGCAAAGGCGTATTGAACGCGGCCGATTTGTCCGCAACCTCAGCCGCAACCGCGCCGGTTCCCGCCGCGACTCCGGCGCCGGCCCCGGCTGCCGGTCATGCGCCGCCGCCCAAACCGCAAGCCGCACCAGTCCCTCAACCCGAGTTGGCGGAATTGAAGCCCCCCGCGGTCTCCGCGATCCCGGCGATTGTTCCGGTGCGCGTGCTGGCCTTCGACGCTCCTCAACCCGGCGGCTTAATCGGTCTCAAAGTCGGCCCAGTGACGTTTACTCCCTACGGCTTCATCAAAGCTACCGCGGAGCAGGACAGCAGCTCGCCCAACGGCGATGACTTCCCGATCCCCGCCGGCCTGATGCTGCTCCCCGGCAGCGACACCGGCCCGAACGCCGATCCCGAATTCCACATGAAATCGCGTCAAAGC
Source organism: Acidobacteriaceae bacterium (assembly GCA_003138515.1). GTDB lineage: Bacteria > Acidobacteriota > Terriglobia > Terriglobales > Acidobacteriaceae > Telmatobacter. The sequence continues at coordinate 43,699 of PLGG01000076.1, forward strand.
CGCATGGGAGTCAATCTGGAATGGCCCAGCATTTCTAAAAGGGTCGTTCTTACCGGCCGATTCGAAGCCGACTTTGAAGGCAATTTCAACGAATCCGATAATGCCGACGTCACCTCGATTCGCAATCCCAACCTGCGATTGCGCCTGGCCTATGTGCGTTTGGATTTCCGCGCAACCGGTAAAACAAGTCTGTTCTTCGTCGGCGGACAGGACTGGACTCGGTTCGGTTCAATGGCAATGCCCAACATGCTCGATACCACATGGAACGTCGCCGACTACGGCGCCGTCTACAACCGCGCGCCGCAGTTCCGTTTCGGAGTCGTCCAGAAACTCGGAGCCTCGCCGCGCAATTTCAAGCTCTCGCCCGAATTCGCGATCATGATGCCGAGTTCGGGGCAGGTGGAGAAGCTCACGTTCTGCACGCTGGCAGCGGTCTACTGCCCCCCTGCGGTTTCGCCCGCCGCCGGATTCCTGAGCCAGGTTGGCGAGGCCGAGCGGCAGGGCGCCGACTCCGACCGTCCCGAGCTCGCCGCCGGATTGACACTGCAGTTCCAGCTCGACAAGGCCCCTGCCGTCGCGCTCGCGCAAATCTTCTGGACCGGCTTCTACGGGCGGCGCTCGTCCGTCGTTACCAACACCGCTGAGGATCTTGTCGGTGACGAATACCCCGCCGCGCTGGTCGCCGGCACTTCATTGGCCAAAGGTTTTACCGCCGGCAGCGCCATGTATGGCAACCAGATCGCAGTGCAATTGCCAACTCGTTGGTTCACTGTCGTTCTCAGCGGCTATCGCGGCGCCGACCTGCGGCAGGTCCTCGGCGGCCAACTTTCAACCAACTACACCGACACGACTCATCTGTTTCCGATCCCGCTCGTGAACGCAAATGGTGGATCGCCTGCGCCCTACTTCCTGGGCACAGGTGTGGATAATGTCGCGGGCACGCTCTCCGGCTTTGCCCTGCTGGGCTGCAAGTTGAATCCCGGCGCGGGAACTTGTCCCTCAGCGGACGTAGTGGTCGCGCCTGAACAGGTAGTGTCCAGACTTTTTCG
>PLGG01000044.1 GCA_003138515.1 Acidobacteriaceae bacterium
CGAAAAAGTCTGGACACTACCCGTCCTTTGCGATGACCTGATTTCCCGAGGCTTCGGAACCGCCTGCTTTGAAAGGGCACGGCTTCAGCCGTGCCGCCAGAGACGCATAAAATCCGGGCTTTAGCCCCCGAGGGATGGTTCGCCGCTGATTGAGCAATATTTATGCAACCAGTTCCAAGATCGTTGCGACCCGCCAATCAAAATCGCAAACCGCGCATCATGGTCCATCAACCGCCCATCAACGAAGGTCGACCCGCATGAACGTCCTTCTCTTCGGCGCTACCGGAATGGTCGGCCAGGGAGTTCTCCGCGAATGTCTGCTCGACTCCGGCGTCGCGTCGGTCGTCTCCATCGGCCGCTCGGCATCAGGCGTCTCTCATCCCAAGCTGCGCGAAATCGTCCACGCCGATCTCACCAGCTACGCGCCCATAGAATCCCAGCTCTCCGGTTTCGACGCCTGCTTCTTCTGTCTCGGCATCTCTTCCGCCGGCCTTGCAGAGGATCAGTATTCGCGCATTACATATGACATCACCCTCCGCGCCGCTGAAACCCTCGCCCGCCTCAATCCCTACCTGACTTTCGTCTACGTCTCAGGGCAGGGAACCGACAGCTCCGAGCACGGCCGCATCATGTGGGCGCGCGTCAAGGGCCGCACTGAGAACGCGCTTCTGCGCCTGCACTTCAAAGCCGCATTCATGTTTCGCCCCGGAATCATCGTGCCCCGCTTCGGAGCACGCTCGCGCACAGCACTCTATCGCATCCCCTACGCGCTCGCCCGCCCGCTGCTTCCGCTCTTGCGCCGCGCCTTTCCCAATCACGTGCTCACCACGGATGAAATCGGCCAGGCCATGCTCCTCGTCGCCCGCCGCGGCGCGCCCAAACCCGTCTTGGAGACCCGCGACATTCGATCGCTGCTCAAGTAGGCCGGCTACGGATCGCTCCGCGCTCCGTGACCTGGGGAAAATCGGCTCCCGTCGCCGCCATCCCAGGTAGTGTTAACAGGCCCCAAGTCGCCTTCGATGGAAGCACCCAATATGGGTCGCTGGCAGAAATGAACTCAATCGGAACTTCAGGTACCAGCGGCTTCAGCCATGCAGGCGCGCTCTCCTCGCCCCATTCCTCGAATCTCTCGTGGGTGATTGCAATGAGTCCCTTTGGATGCGGCAAGCCAAGACCGATGCCATCACGCAGGTAGGGAAAGGCATCGCAATCCTGAGGTTCACTCATAAGGACGACATCGCAACTTTGCAGTGGCTTGAGGATCTCAATGAGTTTGTGTGCGCCCAATCCGACTCGCTTCACAAGCAAGTTCGGATCGCCGATCACCCGCACATTTCGTGAGTCAATTGACCGCGCCACATGGCGCGCTACATCTTTGAGGGGGGCCTCTGGAATCATGTAGGCGGCGCCTACCATCTGTCCCTGCACCGGGACCGCATAGTCCTGCCAGCCGAGCTTTGCAATTAATCGTGTCATGATGGGATCGGGCCTGAGCATGTGTTGGTGGTTATGGAATCGCCACACCACCAGACCGTTCTCTTCGCAATACTGGCGCTTGGCCAAGAAAACCCCTTCGGTCTCAAGCGAGCCGGCAGGCTCAAACGGCGTATCGTGCTTCAGCGTTCTAAGATCGTCGAGTTGTTCCCAAAACATTCTCTCGTGCGAGATCACGAAGTTCTTTTTCGCCTGCACCGCTTTCTTGAGGACTTCGAAGGTGGCCTGGAACGTGAACACGATGCCTGTGACTGGGGTCGCAGGATCACCATACTTGAAGGTGTCTGTGTCCAACCCAGGGAACTTGAAACCGGACCCTTCAGAGGCAACCTTGTTCAAGATCCGGCGCACAACCTGTTCGGCGGTCAGCCGTTCCGGAGCTGTGGCGTAAACGCGAGTCAGCCCGCCGTTCAACAACATCGTGGCGCCAACCCCTTGACCAAACGTCCTGCGAGTCATCGACATTGTCATTTCTCCTGATATCGAGCCGATACTTCAAGCAAACCAACAGATGGCATACCCGGCAAGACGCTCTGCAGCCACTTTGTCAACTCGACAGCGCCGGGGTCTCGAATGTGGGTGGTCCAGTGGGCGACTCATGATATCCCGGTGACGAGAGATTCTATGCTTACGATGGAAGCACCCAATATGGATCGCCGGCAGGAATGAACTCGATCGGAACCTCTGGTACCAGCGGCTTCAGCCAGGCAGGCGCGCTCTCAGCGACCCATTCCTCGAATCTCTCGTGGGTGATTGCAATTAGTCCCTTTGGATGCGGCAAGCCAAGACTGATGCCATCACGCAGATAGGGAAAGGCATCGCAATCCTGAGGTTCACTCATTAGGACGACATCGCAACTTTGCAGTGGTTTCAAGATCTCTATTAGTTTGTGCGCGCCCAGTCCGACTCGCTTTACAAGCAGGTTCGGATCTCCGATTACCCGTACATCTCGTGAGTCAAGTGACCGCGCCACATGGCGCGCTACATCTTTGAGCGTGGTCTCTGGAATTGAGTAGGCTATGCCTACCATTTGTCCCTGCACTTGGACCACATAATCCTGCCAGCCGAGCTTTGCGGTTAATCCAAATCCTGCCTTCATGAGATCGGGCCTCACCATGAGTTGGTGGTCATGGAATCGCCACACCACCAGACCGTTCTCTTCGCAATACTGCCGCTTCGCCAGGATGACCGGTTCGGTCTCAGGCGAGCCGGCGGGTTCAAACGGCGTATCGTGCTTCAGGGTTCTAACATCGTCGAGTTGTTGCCAAAACATCCTCTCGGTTGTGATCACGAAGTTCTTTTTCGCCTGCACTGCCTTTTTGAGGACCTCGAAGGTGGCCTGAAACGTGAACACGATGCCTGTGACTGGGGTCGCGGGATCACCATACTTGAAGGTGTCTGTGTCCAACCCAGGGAACTTAAAACCCTGCCCTTCAGAGGCGACCTTGTTCAAGATCCGTTGCACAACTTGTTCGGCGGTCAGCCGGTCCGATGCTGTGGCGAAAGCGCGAGCCAGTCCGCCGTTCAACAACATCGTAGCGCCAGCCCCTTGACCAAACGTCCTGCGGGACATCGACATTGTCCTCTCCGATCTTCTCCTGATATCGAGCGGGTTCTTCAAGCAAACCAACAGATTTCTTGGGGAGGCGGTTGCACCTCAATGGGCATGCCCGGCAGGGCATTCTTCAGCCACTTTGTCAACTCGACAGCGCCGGGGTAGTCGGACTTATCGTAGCCGACTTGCACAAGGCTGATCCTGCGACCAGCTGTGATGGCATCTCGAATGTAGGTAGTGCAGTGGTCGACTTCCGGTGTGTTTCCGGTGACGATGCAGTCGACAGCAGTGTCTTCGAGTGCATGGCTCAAGACGAGCGTGGGAAACGCGAAGCCATGGATCACCGCAACGCGCGTGATCGACTGATTCGGATCGCCCACCATTCGTAGCGCCTTTGCTTCCAAACGTGTGGAAGCGAAGTTGGCAAGCTCCGAAAGCGTAGTCCTGGGAATGTTGCAGTAGGCCGTTGTCCACTGATCGCCGGGGTCTCCCGCCTCCGGCTGCCAGCCAAGCTCCCTGGCCAACGCACTTGAAAACCACTTGGGCCTAGCCGTGTCCCAGAGAGCTGCTATGCGAATAATAAGCAGATGATGGTCTTCGATCAGTTGCTGCTTGGCCTTAAGAACGGGATCGCCCGCCAGCGCATCCGCCAATCCCACGGCAAGGTACTCGCCAAACAGATAAAGGGGATGCTCCCTACAAAGGATGCAGTTCTTCCCGGTCGCGATAGCAAGGCGAATCGCCTCTACCGAGGGCTCGTTGGCCACCAGAATGCCTGACACGGTATCGTCGTCCCCACCCGTAATGATGCCTTCATGCATGGCATCTTTGTGCCGCTCACCCAGCATCGAGTGAAGCCTGTTGACTAATTCCCAGCACGTCATCTCAGGTAACATCCCTGAACCTCCCCTGTACGAAATCTTGAAGTTGAGAAAACATTCCCCTCACAAGCGAGACCGATCCTTTACGGTGATGATTGCAACGGCGCTTAACCGGAAATCGGTGAGGCTTCAACAAAGGGCCAAGTCGCAGCCAGCCTCAGCCGCTTCATATGCACACGTGTGCAACGCCGAGAATCATCGCCCAAGTCTCCCAGTGCTGTCAACTCGATGGATGATTTGGCGTGCGTTCATTTTCGGCATCCTCGTGCTCTCTGATCTTTGCCTTTTTATTCCCTGTTCTCTGGTTCGCTTGGTCCCAGCTTCTCTACTCCCGATCGGATGCCTCAGCACGAAAAGCTGAAGGCTGAAAGCTGAGGGCTGAAGGCTGCTTTTTGACCCACCCCCTATGTGTTCCGTGAAACTGTGAGACTGTGGAGCCTTTAGAATCAGCAGCGTACAGCCACTCGCTCCACAGTTTCACAATTTATCCGTCGTGTTTGTGTGCAGTTTTTGTCTCCGGAAAAGTGCGGAATCTCGCTCGCCGCGTTCGGGCTGACATCTGATAACTGACGACCGGCAACTTGACTACGCGCTTGCGTATACGATCTTGCCTTCGCTGATCGTCCAGCGCACTTTACCCTGCATTTGCCAGCCATCGAATGGAGTGTTCTTGGCCTTCGATTGCGATTCTGTTGCGCGATACGTCCATTCGACTTTGGGATCGAAGACAACAACATCGGCGTAACTTCCAACTGTCAGCGTTCCGCGGCCTTTCAGCCCGAGCAGTGCAGCGGGCTGCGCGCTCAGCAGGCTCAGCACGCGGCCGAGCGGCATGCGCCACTCGCGATGCAGCCAGCGCAGGCTCAGGCCCAAGGCAGTTTCGAGGCCAATGATCCCGTTCGGCGCCAGCTCGAACTCAACTTCCTTTTCGTGCATCGCGTGCGGCGCGTGATCGGTAGCAATCGCGTCCACAACGCCGTCGAGAATGCCTTCGATCATTGCCTCGCGGTCGGCCGCCGAGCGCAGAGGCGGATTCATCTTAGCGTGCGTGTTGTAGAGTCCAACGTGCTCGTCGGTCAACAGGAAGTGATGCGGAGTAACTTCGCACGTTACGCGCAATCCATTGCGCCGAGCCTGGCGAACAGCAGCCAGCGCTCCAGCGGTCGATAAGTGCGCCACGTGCAGGTGCGGATGCGCCTCGCGCAGCTCTGCCACAAGCCGAATGTCGCGCTCCACGATGCTCGTCTCCGCTTCGACGGGCATTCCACGCAGACCGAGCTTGAACGACACAGGCCCGAGGTTCATGCTCGCTCCCTGCGTCATGCGCGTGTCCTCTGCGTGCTGGATCACGGTCAGTCCCACGCGCGCCGCGGCCGCAAGGGTCTCGCGCATCATTCCGTCCTTCAGGATCGGCCTTCCATCGTCGGTCACGGCCACAGCGCCCGCTGACTTCAGGGCTGCGAAGTCGTTGAGCGTGTCACCTTTCGACCCGCGCGTCGCCGCGGCGATGGGAAAGACGCGAACCTGCGCACCGCGCTCCGGTGCCTGCATCCAACGCGTCACCTCGGGCGAGTCGTTCACCGGCGTTGTGTTGGGCATCGCTGCCACGCTCGAGAATCCGCCCGCTGCCGCAGCAGCTGTTCCCGTTGCGATGGTCTCCTTGTACGCTTGTCCCGGTTCGCGCAGGTGCACATGGATATCGATCAGTCCCGGAGCAACGACCAGACCCGTCGCGTCCAGAACCTCCGCGCCGTTCCTGCTCTTCAGCTTCCCCGTGCCCGCGATCTCCGCCACGCGCCCATCGATCAGCAGCACGTCCTTTAACCCGTCCACTCCCGCCGCCGGATCGACCAGCCTACCGCCGCATATCGCCATCGCCGTCATGCGCGGCCTCCCTTGATTCGCCTCGCGGGCGAAGACCTGTCCGCTGGGCCTCCGTTCTCCGCAGTCAACGCGCGCTCCATCACCGCCATGCGAATCGCCAATCCATTGGTGACCTGCTCCAGGATCGCCGACTGCACGCCATCGGCCACACCGGCAGTAATCTCCATGCCGCGAATGATCGGTCCCGGATGCAGCACCACCGCTGCCGGCGCGAGAGCCGCCAGCCGCTGCCCGGTCAGTTGGTAGCTGGCCTTGTACTCCTCCAGGTCCAGTTGCAGCCCCGCCAGCCGCTCCTCCTGGATGCGCAGCATCATCACCGCCTGCGACTCCCTGAGCGCCGCCTCAAAGTCGCGCTCGATCTCTATGCCCGGACCGGAACGCGCGGCCTGCTCCGGCAGCAGTTCCTTTGGCCCGCACAGCAGCACGCGTGCACCCACACGCGGCAGCAACAGCATGTTCGACCGCGCCACCCGGCTGTGCAGAATGTCGCCGACGATCATCACCGTCACCCCAGCCAATGTGTCAGGCTTCACTCCGCTCACTCCCGGTCGCAGGTGCGTCAGAATGGTGCGCAAGTCGAGCAGTGCCTGAGTTGGATGTTCGTGCATGCCGTCGCCCGCGTTGACCACAGGCAGCCGTGTCGACTCTTCCAGTAGCCATGCCGCGCCGGAAGAATTGTGGCGCAGGATGATGGCCTCCGCGCCCAGCGCCCGCAACGTCAGGCCCGTATCCTTCAGAGACTCGCCCTTCTCGATGCTCGAGCTCAGGTTTGAGACCAGGGTGGTGTCGGCGCCTAACGCCTTCGAGGCGAGCTCGAAACTGGTGCGCGTGCGAGTCGAAGACTCGTAGAACAGCAGCGCGATCCTCCGCTTGGCCAGGATGTGATCGCGCACGATGGGATCCTCGTGCTCCAGCTCGGTGGCACGTACGAGCAGTCGGCTGGCGCCGTCCACGGTGAGATCGAGAACCGAGAGCAGCGACCCCGGATTATAGGGAAACGGAGATGCGGGCGCAGGCGGAGTTGTGAGTGCGCGGCGGGTCGCGGGTGCGGCTGGATTCATCGTTGGCCTATATCGGAGCGCCGGGCCCCGAGCGGGTTGAAGAGGCGCGTTACCATTCGAATCCTCCAGCCGCCTGCCGCTCACTCTTCGCCGTTCTTCGGAGGCAAGAGGGTCGCGGCTGGTAGGAACGCACTTTAGCTCGTCTTCTCCACCAGCAGCACCTGCTCGGTCGAGTCGACTTCCTGAAACTTCACTTCGATGATCTCGCGACTACTGGTGGGAACATGCTTGCCCACGTAGGTAGCTTCGATGGGCAACTCGCGGTGGCCGCGGTCAATGAGTACGGCCAGTTGAACGCGCCGCGGCCGGCCATGGTCGAAGAGCGCGTCGAGCGCGGCCCGGATGGTCCGGCCGGTGTAAAGCACATCGTCGCAGATCACAATGTCGCGGCCCTCCACATCGAAGCCTACAGCTCCCGGCGTGACCACCGGCCGAATGTCCGCTGTGGACAGGTCGTCGCGATAAAACTGAATGTCGAGCACACCCGTATCGACGGGCCGCTTTTCGATGGTGGAAATGAGCCTGCCCAGCCGTTCGGCGAGGGGAACGCCACGGCGCTTGATGCCCACCAGGGCCAGATCTTCGCTGCCGTTGCTTTTCTCGACGATCTCGTGAGCTAATCGCACCAAGGTGCGTTCAATCTCCGAGGCGGACATGAGCCGCCCCTTCACACGCAATCCGGTCTTGCTTTCCAAGTCGCTCATGGTGGTTGCTCTTGCCGGATGATACGAGGGGCTGGCGCTTCAGAGCAAGTTGTGGAAAGATCGCCCGCTGGTGAACCGGCTCGCACGCTTCTGAGAGAGCATCAAGAGGTGGACGGCGGGTGGACTGCCCGCGAGGCCTAAACGGCCCCATAATATAAAGGCGTGCCCGGATGGCGAAATTGGCAGACGCAGCGGACTTAAAATCCGCAGGCCTTAACCGGCCGTGGGGGTTCAAGTCCCCCTCTGGGCACCAACCATTCAATTCAATGGGCGCCACGGAGGGCACCCATTCTCACTGCGCCGCCGGCGCCACCGGGAAGCGATAGATGTTCACGCTGATGGGGGCGACCGAGATCGTCCCCGGAGTGCTACCGATTGAGGTCTCCTTGATTTCGACCTGCGGCGGCTGGCCGACGCGATCAGTGGCGTCGAGAGTGCTCCCCGTCAACTGCCAGAGCGTCGAGGGCCCTGCGAGGCGTATCCCGCTGACGTTAAGGCCGAGATTCTGCGCGGAATCCGTTGCGTTCACTACCGAAACGATGAGAAATTTCCTGTCGGCGGAGAGCGCGGCGAAGATGTCGAGCGGATAGGTCGGGCTGCCGGAGCTCGTCTTTGGCTCATCGCCTCCCGGCGGATACTTCGGCGCAGGCTGGGGCGAGTTTCCTGAAACGGCGACCGGGATGGCGCCGACGAAGTGATCGGAATACATCTTGAACGTAAGCCCCAGCGTGTTCATCGTCGCAGAGGTGCGATTGAAGTCGATGGTGGAAACACCCGTGGTGTGCGCCGCCATGGTGAGAATATCGGTGTGCCGCAGCATTTCGTTGAAGATCAAGCCGTAGGCGAGCGACTGCTTGAGAGTCGTGGGGCGGCCAAAGCCTCCGCCGAAGTAGGCGTACTCATCGATGGAGAGAAAGATCTTCTTTTCGGCCATCGCGGGGAATCGGTGCTGGTAGCCCTGCCATTCTTCCGCCTGGCCATGGACGAGATTTGCCGGATAGCGCGCAAATTCAAGCAGGCTCTGGTCGACTTTCACGTAGGCATCGTCAGTGGGCGCATCGAGGGGGAGATTGCGCTCATGATCGACGTCGAGATGACGGCCCGGCTGCCCATACCAATGCTGAGCGATGCCATCGAAATTGCCCCAGCATTCTTTGAGGAAGCCGCCCGTCCAGTCGACATCCGATCCGTAGAGTGGCCCCAGATTGCCGGCGTGCTTGGCGCGGTTTTCGCCGGTGAGGAACCAGTCTTCGAGCATGAGGCCGGAAGCGATCAGGGTGATGGAGGGATCTACTGCGCGCATCGCCTTGGCGAATTCGTTGTGCTTGATCATGAAGTACTTCAGATCGGTGCGGCCAATCTGCCACGATCCCCATGGCTCGTTGCCGATGTTCCAGAACTTCACGTTGTAGGGTTCCGGATGGCCGTTCTTCGCGCGCTGAGCGCCCATCACGGTGTTTACCGATCCGTTCATATACTCAACCTGCTGGGCTGCGGAGTGCGAATCGCCGAGGCCGGCATTGACGCTGATGTAGGGCTCGACGCCAATCTGCCGGCAAAGCGTCATGAACTCATCCATGCCCAGATCGTTGGTCTGCATTGCGTTCCAGGCGTTGTCCCAGTCGGGCGGGCGCTTATCGCGATCGCCAATTGTGTGATACCAAATGAGGTTCGAGGTGTAGTTGCCACCATAACGCCAGAAGCCCGACTTGATCTGACGGATCAGCGGGATTGTGTCGGCACGGAACCCTTCGATGTTATCAGCAGGCATCAGCGAAAGCGTGCCGATGTGAAAGTTGCCCGAGCCGGTCCCCGTAATCTCGAGCGCGGCGTCGGTGGTGTCGGCTCCCGCCGTGAAGGCAAGAGGATACTTCTTATACGAGCTGGTGAGCGCTGCAAAGGAAATCGTCTGGCGATCGTTCGCGCCGCTGCCCCAAACGAGCGCGACCTTCACCTTGGCGCCGGGAGTTCCGCGCAGATAGATGCGGCCCGTATACTTTTTCCCGTTGACCAGGGCGAGGCCTGCCTGCCGGATTCCATGCGGAGTGGTGGAGTCAAGATCGATGCGGGGGCTCTGGTCACCGACAAAGGGATTGTCCTTGTCCATGATGACAACGTCATCAGGACCGACGGGACGCCACTTGCGAATCTGCATGCGCATTGGATTGCCCTGCGGCCGGGACGGAGATTCAGGATCCTTCGAGACAATCGGGAAGTAGAATTTGCGATCGTCGAGCATTTCAGCCCAAAGACTGCCGTACATGGTGCCGCCAATGTGCTCGATGAACATGCCGTATTCGTACTGGGAGACGGGCACACCGGTCTGGCTGGTGTCGATGGTAGCCACGATCTGCTCCGGAACCGCCGGTGCTGCCTGTTGAGATGCGGTTGAGGCTACACACGCAAGCCACAATCCTGCTGAAGCGAAAATTGCCGTCTGCTTTCTCATGAAGTCCCGCCTATTGTCGTTTGTGGTCCGGATCGCTGATTGACCTTCTCGTCTTGTACTGGAGCAGCTCCGCGTCCTGAAGCGGCGCGACTTTTCCAGCGAGATGAGTATACGCTTTCTCGCCGATGGCAAGCCTGCGATGGGCCATGATCCGCATAGAGCCTGGCCAACCGCCGCGGGCTCGTCGAGACCGGTTGCGGAATCTCTTGTGGTTACGGCCTGCGACAATGTTTGATGAAGTATGAAGGGAAGTTGGAATCTGCTCGCCGTGAGGGGCGCGGATTCCATTGCGAAGGAAGGACGGGCGGAAACACCGCGATGACGACTCCTGCAGCACAGCTCGAATCGGATGCGCCAAACTCCGGCGCCGGACCGCAGATGGTGCAAAGTCTCGGACTCTTCAGCGCCACGACGCTGGTTGTCGGGTCGATGATTGGCAGCGGCATCTTTATCGTCGACTGCGATATTGCGCGGCTGACCGATTCTCCGGCGCTCTTTCTGGCGGCATGGGTCGTGACCGGAACCATGACATTGATCTGCGCTCTCAGTTATGGCGAGCTCGCCGCGATGATGCCGAAAGCCGGCGGTCAGTATGTCTACCTGCGTGAGTCGCTGGGGCCGCTCTGGGGTTTTCTCTATGGCTGGACCCTCTTTCTGGTCATCCAGACCGGAACGATCGCCGCCGTGTGCGTGGCCTTTGGCAAATTCCTCGGCGTGTTTTTCCCGACGGTCTCAAGCACGCATTGGCTGTGGCACATCGCGCACGTTCCCGCGATCCCTCTGGGACCGATGGTGCTGGGCAACATGGACATTGGCGTCAACACCGCCAATCTGGCCGGTATCGCCGTGGTGGCGTTTGTGGCGTTCGTCAATATTCGCGGCGTGCGATTCGGCGCGGGATTGCAGAATGTCTTCACCGTGGCCAAGGCGCTGGCGCTGGCAGGGCTGATTCTGCTGGGATTCACGATCGGCCGCAACGGCGCAGCTATCGCGGCCAACATTGGCGCCAATTGGAGCGAGTTCTGGCGCAATGCCAGTTGGCACTCGCTGCATCCCGTACAAGTGGGCGTGCAGGGACCGATTGCCATGGTCGGCTCCATCGTGGTTCTGGCGGTGGTGCAGGTGGGATCGCTTTTTTCGTGCGATGCATGGAACAACGTTACCTTCACCGCGGGCGAGATCAAGCATCCCAGGCGAAACGTCCCACTCTCGCTCGGACTGGGAGTGGGCTTCGTTGTCGTCACGTATTTCCTGGCAAGCACGGCGTACATGATGGTGCTGCCACTGCATGGCGATCCGCACGGCGCCACCGTTTTTACGCGGGGCATCCAATACGCCTCCGAGGATCGGATCGGCGCCGCCGTTCTGCAACAGATCTTCCCGCACTTCGGCGGCTTTCTGATGGCCGCGGCAATCATGGTGTCGACCTTCGGCTGCGCCAATGGGATGACTCTTGCAGGCGCGCGCGTTTACTACGCCATGGCGCAGGACGGGTTGTTTTTCAAATCGGTAGGCAAGCTGCATCCGCGGTACCGGACGCCGGCCGCGGGACTGATTGTGCAGGCGATCTGGACGACAGTTCTCTGCGTGTCCGGCTCCTATGGCCAATTGCTCGACTACATCATCTTCGCGGCGCTGGTCTTTTACATTCTCACCATCGTGGGTCTTTTCGTGCTGCGCTTCAAGCAGCCGGATGCGCCGCGACCCTACAAGGCCTTCGGATATCCCGTGCTGCCGGCGTTGTACATCGTAATGGCCGCAAGCGTTTGCGCGGTGCTGCTGCGGTATAAGCCGCAGTACACCTGGCCGGGATTGATCCTGGTTCTGCTGGGAGTTCCGGTTTACTTGTTGTGGTCGCGGAGCGCGAAGGCAGCCGATCTTGCCAATTCTTAGTGCTGCTTTCAGCTCTTAGATGTCAGCGTTCAGCTTCATTCGCGGCGAGCGAAATACAACACCTTCCGCAACCAAGAACGATTAAAGGCGAAACTGTGGAACTGTGAAACTGTGAGACTGTGAAACTGTGGCTGCAAGCGATTGATTCGGCGGGCTCCACAGTTTCACAGATTCACAGTTTCACAAAAGGGTATGGGGGGGTGGGTGCGAATTCGTGGGGGGGTGGGTAAAAAACAGGGAAAAAGAGACCAAGGGAACAAGGGAACAGGGAACAGAAAAACAGGGAACGAGGGAACAAGGGAGCAAGGGAAC
>PLGG01000072.1 GCA_003138515.1 Acidobacteriaceae bacterium
CTTACCAGTACTAATCGCCCGTTTGGCTTTACCATAGAATTAACTCCGCGCAGTAATCGCGGATGCTCTTCTATCAAAGCCTTGTCACCCAATCTATTTTGTTTTGATCTTGTTGGCGCCAGTTTGTTGTCCGTGTTCCTGACCGGCCCGGGAGAAACCATCCGGGACAAATCAGATGTCGCGGCCCACTGCGGGGAACCACCCGCCAAGCGCCACCCAAGTTGAGGCGTTTTCAAGGCGCGAGCCCTTAGGCTGACGTCTTGTTCCGAAATCCTGAGTCCGCTGTTGCGGACGAAGGATCTCGTAGCCTCTGACAATTTGCCGGTGACCATACTGCGAGGGATCACCCGTTCCCATCTCGAACACGGAAGTTAAGCCTCGCTGGGCCGATGGTACTGCACGGGCGACCGTGTGGGAGATTAGGTGATCGCCGGCAATTATTTCAAACGCAAAAAGCCATCCGCCTCGGCGGATGGCTTTTTGCGTTGTTGCTGCAAAATTCGCGCGTGAGTTACTCGAACGTCACGCTCTTGGCCAGGTTGCGCGGCTGATCCACGTCGCGACCGCGCGCACGGCAATGCAATTCGCCTTCGCAAGTGGAGGAAGACAATCACCCTCTGCGTTTTCTGAGCACCCATGTCGTCATGCAACGATAGTCCTGCACGATCGTGGTTTTCAGCGGATCGACGAGGACTGCATTCATCTCATCCGTTAACTGGAGCAGCATCTCCTCATCGACAAGAAACCACTCCGAGCCATCTCCCACCACGAAGATATTCTCCCGGACCCGCTCAAAATCCATTCCAATTCTCGATCCCAATCGACAGAACAACATTCCGCCCGGCCGCAGCGTTTGCCAAAGGCCGCTGAGCATCGCCCGAAACTGACTTTCGTCCCGCGCGAAATGGAGCACCGAGTTACAAATGACAACATCGGCAAACTCTCGCGGAAACGGCATTTCCTCGATGGAGCCCACTCTAAAATTTTCCGCCGGCAGCCCGGCTCCAAGCAAAGCAGCGAGCCGGCGAACGTGCTCAACTCCTTCGGCATCCGCGTCGATTGCAAACACCTCGCAGCCTTCGCGAAGCAGGTGCACCAGGTTTCTGCCATATCCGCACCCAGCGTCGAGAACGCGCATACTCTTGTCGATATTTCCGCGGAGGATCTGATCGAATACATAAATATCGATCTGGCCGAATTGTTCTTGGATATTCATTCCAGGATATTCAGCGAAGTGTCTTTACCATTTGCTACTCCACCGTCACACTCTTGGCGAGGTTCCGCGGCTGATCGACGTCGCACCCGCGGCGCACGGCGATGTAATACGCCAGCAGTTGCAGCGGCACAATCTCAACGAGCGGCACCAGCAGCTCAGGCGCCGGGGGTATAGCAATCACATGCTCTACCAGCCCGCCGATCGTCGTGTCTCCCTCGGTCGCGATGGCAATCACGCGGCCGCTACGCGCCGTCACTTCCTGGATGTTCGAAAGCGTTTTCTCATAACGCAGCTTCGATGCCGGGTCGGCCTCGTCGCGCGTGGCCAACACGACCACAGGCAGAGTCTCGTCGATGAGGGCGTTGGGGCCGTGCTTCATCTCGCCGGCCGGGTACCCTTCGGCATGGATGTACGAAATCTCCTTCAGCTTCAGGGCGCCTTCGAGCGCGATGGGGAAGTGAATGCCGCGGCCCAGGTATAGGAAGTCGCGCGCCGTGGAGAATTCCTTGGCGAGCTCCTCGCACTGCGCCGTGCAGCCGCGCAACGCATCCTCGATCTTCACCGGGAGGCGGCTGAGCTCCTCAATCAATGCGATGGACTGCGCCTTGTCGAGATGACCGCGCAACTGCCCCAGCTTCATCGCCAGCAAGAACAGCGCGACCAACTGCGACGTGAACGCCTTGGTTGAGGCCACGCCAATCTCCGGGCCGGCGTGGGTATAGATTGCGCCGTGCGCCTCGCGGGCCACCATCGCGCCGACCACGTTGCAAATGGCCACGGTCTTTGAGCCGAGCGCCTTCATCTCGCGCTGTGCGGCGAGTGTGTCGGCCGTTTCGCCTGACTGCGTGATGAGCAGGCCGAGCGTGTCTTTACCAGCGATGGGATCGCGATAGCGGTATTCGCTGGCGTAGTCCACGTCAACCGGCAGCCGCGCAAGGCGCTCGATCATGTACTTGCCGGTGAGCCCGGCGTGCCAGCTCGTTCCGCACGCGGCGATGCTGATGCTCGCCGCACGGGCTAGCTCCTCGTCGGCAATATCCATCTCGCCGAGAAAGACTTTGCCGGAGTCGAGCGAGACGCGGCCGAGAGTCGTGTCAGTGACGGCGCGCGGCTGCTCCCAGATTTCCTTGAGCATGAAGTGCTTGTAGCCGCCCTTTTCCGCCTGGATCGGATCCCACTGGATGCGGGTGAGCTCGCGCTCAATGGCGTTGCCGTCAAAGTCAGTGAGCTTGACGCCGGCTGGCGTCAGAATCGCGAGGTCGCCGTCGGCGAGGAAGTAGACGTTGCGCGTGTGGTGAAGAATCCCGGGAACGTCGCTGGCGACGAAACTCTCGCCTTCGCCCACGCCGATGATGACCGGCGGCCCGAAGCGCGCGGCGACAATTTTGTCGGGCTCGGCCGAGCTGAGAACGCCGAGCGCAAACGCGCCGGTGAGCCGCTTGACCGCGGCGCGCACGGCGGACTCGAGTGGAACCGGCTTGCCCGCGGCTTCAGCGTCCTTCTGAACTTGTTCGATTAGATGCGCGATGATCTCGGTGTCGGTTTCGGTGACGAACTTATGGCCCTGTGCGGTGAGCTCGCGCTTCAGCTCGAGATAATTTTCGACGATGCCGTTATGGACGACGACGATGCGGCCCGTGCAGTCGCGGTGCGGGTGCGCGTTCTCTTCCGTCGGGCGGCCGTGCGTGGCCCAGCGCGTGTGTCCGATGCCGAAAGTGCCGTCGAGCGGATGCTCGCGCAAGACGTCTTCAAGCTTCGAAAGCTTGCCCGCCGCGCGGCGCAGGTCGAGCTTCTCGCTCCCGGGATGGCCCACGGCAATTCCCGCCGAGTCGTAACCGCGGTATTCGAGGCGCCTTAGCCCCTCGATGATGACTGGAACGACTTTTTTCTTGCCGACGTACCCGACGATCCCGCACATGGTTTAATTTTATGCGACATCGCGGGAAAACGGCTGTGACACGAACGGGGGAGGGGGTGAATTTACGCCTAGGCCGCGCGGCCTGCTGCTGCACCCGACGCCCACGCCCACTAAAAGTTGAAACCGCCCAAGTGGCCCGTGACATCGACCACCTCGCCGATGAAGTAAAGCCCGCGAACGGTGCGGCACTCCATGGTTTGCGCCGAAAGCGCGCTGGTGCTTACGCCGCCCGCCGTCACTTCCGCCTTGTCATAACCTTCCGTGCCGCTGGGAGTGAACGCGAAGGAATGCAAGCGGCGCTCCAACTCATCGAGCGCGTGATTGGTCCAGCTCCCGGGCGCAGGCCCATCAAGCAGCCGGTCGACAAGGCGATCGGCCAACCGGGTAGGAATGCAGGCGCGCAGAGCAGCTTTCGCTGCGGCCGGATCGCGGCGCGCGTTCGGGACGCGCAGGGGTGCGAGAAGGTGCTGGCCGGGAGACCAGTCGACGAGGATCGGTTCGGGGCGGATTGGGTCGGGATAATTCCAATAGGAGGAGATTTGCAGGATGGCGGGTCCGCTGAGCCCGCGATGCGTGAAGAGCATTTCTTCCTGGAACCTGCGCTTGCCGCAGGCCACAGTGACTGGTGCGGAGATGCCGGTGAGGTCAGCAAATTGCGCGTGCTCGGCGCCGGAGAGCGTAAGCGGAACGAGCGCCGGACGGCAGGGCTCAATGGGAATGGAAAACTGGCGGGCAATGTCGTAGCCGAACCCGGTCGCGCCCATTTTTGGAATGGACAGGCCGCCGCTGGCGACGATGAGCGCGGGCACCGTGAACACGTCGTCGGCTGTGAAGACGGTAAAGGCTCCGGAAGAATCGTCGCGGCGCACTTCGGAGACCGCCATCGAGAGAAACACGCGCACGCCTGCATCCGCACATTCGCGCATGAGCAGATCGACAATTTGCTGCGCGGAGCCGTCGCAGAAGAGCTGGCCGAGCGTTTTCTCGTGATACGGGATGCGGTGCCGCTCAACGAGCCGGATAAAATCTGCGGACGTGTAGCGCGCGAGCGCCGATTTGGCGAAGTGGGGATTGGCGGAGAGGAAATTGCCGGGCTGCGTGTGCAGGTTGGTGAAGTTGCAACGGCCTCCGCCCGAGATGAGGATCTTTTTGCCCGGCCGCTGGGCGCGCTCGAGGACCGCGATACGGCGTCCGCGGCGGCCGGCTTCGATCGCGGCCATAAGGCCCGCAGCGCCGCCGCCGAGGATGAGGACATCGAAACTGTGCTGATTCATGGCTCCAACTTCATTGATTAGAGCATCTGGGTGGCGGATGGCGCGGGGTTGTCGCCGGAAAGCTGCGGCGGGTTGAATCTGTGCGAAGATGGTTGCATCGATCGCTCGTTCCCCTTGCGAGGAGGCCCCCCATGCAAATCGAGAAGAACGGTGCTCCGCGCGGCGCGTCGCGGGTGGTGCTGTCGCTTGCATTGCACGGAGCCGGTTTGGCGATGGTGCTCTGGATGGGAGTGCTGACGAGAGCGAGGGTCGTGGAGCGAGCCGATAGCGTGACCGTGGCGGGGATCGAAGTAGCAGGTGGCGCGCATGCCGTGGAGATTCCGCTGCCAGCGAGGCTGACCGCAGCGGACACGAACAAGCCGGAGCGGTTTGCGGACGCGGCGGTGCCGCCAGCCCTGCCTATGAGACAGTTGCGACCGCAAAATGATTCAGGGGGCGGCGCGCCGCCAACGCCACATGAAGGCGAAGAGCGAGGCAACGCGGCGAATGGAAATGGGGGCGACGACGAAGATACGCGACCGGCGTTTCCGGTATTCGCGCCAAAGCCGGCAGTGACCGACGGCGCGCTTTTGCCTGCGGCCGAAAAGAAAATTGTGGTGGACGTGAAGGTAGACGAAGAGGGCGCCGTGGTGAGCGAGACCCTGGTGAAGGGATTGGGGAATCGACTGGACCAGATTGTTCTGGAGACGGTGAAGACATGGCGCTTTCAGCCGGCGACGGTGAACGGCAAGCCGGTAGCGACCGAGGCGGAGATCGTGTTCCCGTTCGATCTGCAGTACCCGGTAGATGAAGGCAGTGGTTAGTGGTTAGCGATTAGTGGTTAGTAATCGTTTTGCCTAGGAAGACGCTTTGCCGGAGACGTTCCATAAGTTCTGCATCTGTTCCAGCGAGCGGCCTTTGGTTTCCGGAACGACAGTCCCCATGAATATGGCGGCGAGAATGCCCATGACGCCGTAGATCCAATAAGCGAAGCCATGGTTGAAGTGGTTAACGAGCCAGGGATTCTTGTCGAGGATGGGAAAGGTCCAACTGACGAGATAATTGGCGATCCACTGCGCGGCAACGGCGATGGCCATTGCCTTGCCGCGAATCTGG
Organism: Acidobacteriaceae bacterium; assembly: GCA_003138515.1. GTDB lineage: Bacteria > Acidobacteriota > Terriglobia > Terriglobales > Acidobacteriaceae > Telmatobacter. The sequence goes on from PLGG01000072.1 coordinate 5,504, forward strand.
TTGGGAAAGATTTCGCTTAAGAGCACCCAGGTGACAGGGCCCCAGGAGACGGCGAAACCGGCGGTGTAGACCAGCATCGCTACCAGCGCGACCATGCCCTTGCCGCCGAGCCAGAAGTCGGTGCCGAGGGAGATCATGGCGACGGCCATGACGAGCGCGCCGATGATCTGGAGCGGCTTGCGGCCAAAATGATCAACGGAAAGAATGGCGACGACGGTGAAGACGAGGTTGACCGAGCCGACGATGATGGTTTGCAAAAGCGACGCGTTGGTGGTCATGCCCATGCCTTTGAAGATGTCGGTGGCGTAGTAGAGCACGACGTTGATGCCGACGAATTGCTGGAAGACCGAGAGCGTGATGCCGATAACGACGAGAAGTATGCCGAAGGAAAACAGTTTGCCGGAGTGATGCTCGCTGAGCGAGGCGCGGATTTCAGAGATTTCCTTTTCGCCTTCTTCGGGCGTGACCAGCTTGGCGAGCACGGCGCGGGCGGCGGGCTCATTTCCTTTGAGCATGAGGTAGCGAGGGGTTTCAGGGACAACAAAAAGCAGGAGCAGAAAAAGGACGGCGGGAATGGTGCCGGAGAGGAACATATAACGCCAGCCGATGGTGTTGAGCCAGGCATCGCCGCTGCCGGCTTTGGAGATTCCAAAGTTGACGAAGTAAATAACGAGCATGCCGAAGATGATGGCGAACTGGTTCCAGGCGACGAGATTGCCGCGAACTTTGGGCGGGGCGATTTCCGCGATGTACATGGGCGACAACATGGAAGCCAGGCCAACGCCGATGCCGCCAAGGATGCGGTAGAAGACGAAGTTGGCCATGAAGCCCGGGCCGCCGTGGCCGATGGGGGCAAACGGGAATTCCGGCGCAGCTGCGCCGAGGGCTGAGATGAGGAAGAGCACGGCGGCGATGATGAGTCCGCGCTTGCGACCGACGTTGGTGCTGACCCAGCCGCCAACTAGACCGCCGATGATGCAGCCGATAAGCGCGCTGGAAACGACAAAGCCAAGCAAGGAATTGGCGGCGTTGGCCTGTGCTGGATTGGCGAGATCGGCGAATCGCGGATTGATGAAGTAGGCCTTGAGACTGTCGACCGCGCCGTTGATGACGGCCGTATCGTAGCCGAAGAGCAATCCGCCGAGCGTGGCGATGAGGGTGAGCAAAGCAACATACGGGTTCAAGCGCGACATAGAATCCTTGGAGAATACGGGTGGAGTGAGGGCGAGATTTTCAGGGCGTTGAGCGGGCCGGACTAAGTCCTTGGAAAAAACGCAAATACGAACCACAGGAATGATAACCGATCGGATGGATGGCGAGACGGGGGGATGGCGGCAGGGATTAGGTGTGACCTTT
>PLGG01000078.1 GCA_003138515.1 Acidobacteriaceae bacterium
AGCCTTTAGAATCAATAGCTTGCCGTCCACAGTTTCACAGTTTCACAGTTTTGTTCTTGTGTCGTTTTTGATTTTGAGCTCTCGCGGAGCGGTTCTTTTGTCGCCAAATTGCCGAATTGCTCACACGCTGTTTTGCAGACTTGCTGAGCTGTTAACTCCACCAACTCCGCTAGCTCCGCTAACTCCGCCAACTCCGCAGCTTTCGCGCGCTGTGCGAAAATCGTTCTTTGCACGCGCAATCCAACTTCCGCCTGCTCATTGTCCGTTTGGGCGCAATGGGCGATATTCTTCACGCGCTGCCTGCGGTCACGGCTTTGCGCGTCGCTCATCCCGATTGGCAAATCGGCTGGGTCGTCGAGCCGCGCTGGCAACCGCTGTTAAGAGCAGGGAACAGGGATCAGGGATCAGGGATCAGAGAAGAACACGGGACCGCAACGCCCATCCGCGACACCGCAATGCCCATCCGCAACGCCGCAATGCCCATCGTCGACCGTCTCCACTTCGCCCCGAGCCGAGAATGGAAGCGCCATCCGTTCAGCGCCAACACGCGCCGCGCGATCGGCGCATTGCGCCACGAGCTCCGCGCCGCCGGCTACAGTGCCGTCCTCGACCTTCAGGGAGCGATCCGTTCCGCAGTCATCGCCCGCATGAGCGGCTGCCAGCGCCGCATCGGCGAGGCAGCGCCGCGCGAGTGGCCCGCGCAGTGGCTCTTCACCGAGCGCGTCGTCACGCACGGAGCGCACGTGATCGAGCAAGATCTGGAGCTCGCCTCTGCCGTCGCCGGTGACGCGCTCTCCGCCAACTTGGCGAACGCATCGGGCCTGGCGAATGCGTCTCGTTCGACGAGTTTCGCTCCGCCGCTTCCCGCCCCGCTTTTGCCCATCGACCCCGAAGCCGAAGCCTGGTGCGCCAACTGGCTCGCCGACACGTTTCCAGGCCCCGCGCGCCCTATCGCGCTCATCACTCCCGGAGCAGGTTGGGGCGCCAAGCGCTGGCCGCCCGAGCGCTATGCCGCCGTCGCCGAGGGACTCGCCGAGCGCGGCCTGCATGTCGTGGTCAACGCCGGTCCCGGCGAGGAGCCGCTCGCCGCCGCCATCGCCTCTGGCCGCGCCGTCGTACTCACCGCTTCGCTCCCGCAACTGATCGCGCTCACGCGCCGCATCGCCCTGTGCATCGGCGGAGACACGGGCCCGCTCCACCTCGCCAGCGCTCTCGGCCGTCCCGTCGTCGGCATCTACGGTCCCACCGATCCCAGCCGCAACGGCCCTTACGGCACTCGCGCCCGCGTGCTCCGCAGCCCGGACAGCCGCCGCGACCACTCTCGCCGCGCCGCACCCGATCCCGGCCTGCTCACCATCGCGCCGGAAGATGTCCTCCGCGCCGCCGACGAGCTGTTCGCCGAGGAGAGTGCCCCGAGGAGAGTGCCCAATGACTGAGCAGGCTGGCCGAAACAGTTCTCCAAAGGTCCGCTCCATGCAAAGGTGGCAGCAAGTCGCGCGCCGCATTCGCGTTCCACTGGGATTCCTGACCGCTTCCGTCTATCTCATCGAGGTCGCGCGCCAGCCTCCGCATCCGACCGCAATCGCGTGGAGCCTGGCGCTTGTTCTCCCCGGCCTTGCGCTGCGCGCGGCCGCCTCCGGCACGGTCAAGAAGAACCAGGAACTCACCGTCACCGGCCCCTACGCATACACGCGAAACCCACTCTATCTCGGATCAACACTCATTGCCGGCGGCTTCGCTGCCGCGCTCCTCAGTTGGCCTGTAGCGCTGCTCCTCGCGTTTGGCTTCGCGGCAATCTACATCCCCGTCATCGCGTCCGAAGAGCGATTCCTGCGCGCCACATTTCCGGAGTTCGAAGGCTATTACCGCAGCGTACCCCGATTCATCCCGCGCCTGACGCCCGCCAAATTGCCTCCGGAACTAGGCTCGCCCGCTGTTTCCCAGCCAGTTACCCCAACGGCCACAGGTGGCTTCTCGATCGCCCTTTACCTCCGGCACCGCGAGTACAATTCTGCTTTAGGGGCCGCACTGCTGTACCTGAGCCTGCTCTACCTGCGACCGGTGCTGGAGACCTTGGTGCACCGGGCCTGGTGAGCGCTTTCTGCATCCATCAAGTCCAAAGAGAAGGGGCCAGGTCGATTCATGAGAATCCATGCCATGAGGAGCCGTGCCGAACCTTGAAGACACACGCGATCGCAGTCACCTTATTGTTCGGTCTTACTCTAGCGGCCACCTCGCCCGGCCAGGATCCCGCGATCCTGTCGCCGCCGCGTCCCGGCTTCAGCTTCCCGCAAAAGCAGACCCTCACCTATTCGGTGGATTGGCGAGTCTTTCCCGCCGGCACGGCTGTCGTTCGCTTTGAGGCGTCCGGCGACCGCGAGCGCATCATCGCGTCCGCGAACACCAGCGGCGCAATCAATCTGCTTTTTCACGTCTCCGACAACTTCCAATCCGATTTCGACCGCGAGAAGGGCTGCACCTACGACTTCGATAAGCAAACCGTCGAAGGCCGGCGTCAGTTCAACTCGACCCTCAACATCGATTACGCTCAATCCAAATCCATCCTCGACGAGAAGAACATGGTCAATGGCCAGGCCAGGCATGTAGAGGCGCCCGTCCACGGCTGCCTCACCGACCTGCTCACTGGCGTGTTTTACACTGGCTCGCAGCAGTTGGTCGTCGGCAGCAGCTTCGCGATTCCTGTGGCCGACGCCCAGCGCACGGTGCTGGTCACCATGAAGGTCGAGGGGCGCGAAGAGATCAAGACCACCCTGGGCACCTTCAAGACCATCCGGGTGCAGCCCACCGCCGACGTGGGAGTCGTGAAAAACCGCGGCAACATCTGGATCTGGTACACCGATGATGACCGGCACCTGCCCGTGCAAATGCGCGCCCGGCTTTTCTGGGGCACCATCACGTTCCGGCTCACCGGCAACGAGAACAAGTGACGTCAGTGAAGAAGTGAACTAGTGAATGGAGTGAAACCGCTCGCTCTTCACTCCTTCACTTTTTCACTCATTCACTTGTCGTGCTGATCCATCAACAAAAATGTCAGCGCTCCGGTGTACACTTTCTCTTCGCGCGGCGAGGCGGTTCGCGCCGCGCCGTGAGGCCTTCCATGCGCAGACTCTCTCTTGCCCTGCGGGTGCCCCCGGTCTCGATTTTGAGACCGGGGATAGCACAGCCCCAAACCGACCCCTGTCATCCTGAGCGCAGTCTCGCGCCAGCGAGACGGAGTCGAAGGACCAGTGGTTGCCTTTCGCCTCGGCCCTCGCGTTTGAGCTCTGGGACAGCACGATCACTCCTTTTATTCGCGTCCCTCCTCGCAATTCTCCCGTTCTGTCCCGCGCAATCCGCCGCGCCCAAGCGCCCGATGACGTTCGAGGACATGATGCAGATGAAGCGGCTCGGGGATACAGCCGTTTCACCCGACGGCAAGTGGCTGGCCTACGCCGTAACGACCGTTGATCTCTTCCAAAACCAAAAGAAAGCGGAGCTCTGGCTGCAGGCGATTTCGGGCCCCGGACCGGATGAACCTGCCCCATTCAAGATCAGCGTTGCACAGCCCGGAGACTCCGGCGTGCAGTTCGCCTCGGATGGAAAGCGGATTCTGTTTCTCTCTGGCCGAGACAGCGGCCAACAAGTGTGGATTGCGGACTTCGATCCTGCGACGGGCGCGGCAAGCAACGCCAAGAAGCTGACGGCGATTGCGACCGAAGCAGACAACGCGAAGTGGTCGCCGGACGGGAAGTCGATTGTGTTCACGTCGGCCGTTTATCCAGATTGTCCACCAATCACGACAGCCGACTTCGACACGGGAAACAAATGCAATGCGGGTCGCGACGCGGTTCTGGCGGCGAGCAAGGTGAAAGCGCAGATTTGGACGCACCTTCTCTATCGCCACTGGGACCACTACACCGGCGACAAGCGGTCGCATCTGATCCTGGTTTCCGTTGACGGCGGCGCGATGCGCGATCTCACGCCCAACGACCCGCACGATGTGCCGCCGTTCTCGCTTGAGGGGTCGAGCTGCGGCTGCGGCTTTGCGCCCGACTCCAAGGAACTGGCGTTTACTGAGAACCTCGATCCCGTGCCGGCCGTCTCGACCAACGCGGACATCTTCACGCTCGACCTAACCGACCCGAACGCGAAGCCGGTAAAGGTGTCGACGTCGCCGGGCGGGGATTTCAACCCAGCGTACTCGCCCGACGGAAAATATCTGGCTTGGCGATCACAGGCGCGGAATGGGTACGAAAGCGACAAGTTTCGGCTGGTCCTCTTCGATCGCGCCGCGAAGACAATCAAAGACCTTTTGCCGGATTTTGACAACTGGGTGGACGAGTTTGCATGGGCGCCTGGTTGGCAGGTCATCTACTTCGTCGCTGAGAGTCATGGCGAGGCGCCGATCTACAGCGTCGGAGTGGATTTGGGGCGCCTCAAAGCCGGCAGCACTCCAAATCAGCTCACGGAGAATGGCGAATACAGCAACCTTCGAGTGTTGACAGACGGAAAAGCTTTGATTGCTTCGGAACTGTCGGTACTTCGACCAGCCGAAGTTGTGCGGCTGGATAACTTGAATCGTTGGGAGCTGGAAGTATCCACGAGTGACCCGAAGAACCCAAGATCCACTGGCGATTATCCACCGATTGTGGGCCGCCGAGCGGCGGATCTTCCAGAGCGAATCACCCACCTCAACGACGCCCTCCTCGCCCAGCTCGACCTGCCCAAGATGGAATCCTTCTGGTTCACGGCCGCCGACAAAACCAAGCTCCAGGGCTTCCTCATCCGCCCGCCCGGCTTCGATCCGGCCAAGAAGTATCCCGTGAAGTTCCTCATCCACGGCGGCCCGCAGGGCGCGTGGGGCGACGCGTGGTCCTACCGCTGGAACGCCGAGCTCTTCGCCGCCAACGGCTACGTTGTCGTCATGATCAATCCGCGCGGGTCAACCGGCTACGGCCAGGCCATCGTCGAAGCCGTGAGCGGCGACTGGGGCGGCAAGCCCTTCACCGACCTGATGACGGGGCTCGACTACGCGGAGCAGCACTACAGCTTCATCGACAAAACACGCGAGTGCGCCCTCGGCGCGAGCTACGGCGGATTCATGGCCAACTGGATCCTGGGCCACACCGACCGCTTCAAGTGCATCGTTTCCCACGACGGCATGTTCAACGCCGAGTCGGCGTTCGGATCAACCGAGGAAGACTGGTTCAACATCTGGGAGTTCAAAACTCCAGGATCAAAAGGGGGCCATCCGTGGGACTACTACGGAAAGCCCGATAGCGAAAACCCGTTCCGCAAATGGTCGCCGTCTCTCTACGCCAAGAACTTCAAGACGCCGACGCTGGTAGTTCATGGTCAACTCGATTACCGGCTCGACGTGAGTGAGGGACTGCAACTGTTTGACACGCTGCAACTCGAGGGCGTGCCGAGCAAGATGCTTTACTTCCCCGATGAAGGACATTGGGTGCTGAAACCGCAGAACTCCCAGCTCTGGTACAAAACGGTGAACGACTGGGTGGATCAATGGGTGGAAAAGAAGTGATCTGTATTACAAATGTTTGATTTGTGGTACAGTAGCCTCATGAAAACAAGCGTGCAGGCACGGTTGGACGAGGAGACAGAGGCGGCGCTGGAAACACTCGTTCGCCGCCTGGGTTGGAGTACGTCCAAAGTCGTTCGTGAGGGTATTCGGCTGGTGGAGAAGCACCACGCTCCTTCGCCCCGCCGCATGCTGATTGGTATCGGCATGTACGATAGCGGCGTATCGAGCCTCGCAACAAACAAGAAGTACATGGAGGATTTCGGCAAGAAGAGCATGGGGCGTGCTTTGCGAAAACCAGCCCGAGCGGCGGTCGAGTGAAGCCCATTCTCGCCGATACGGGATTTCTTGTCGCCGTCTACGACAAGCGCGAGCCCTTCCATTCTCTTTGTTTGCGGGTCTATCGGGCACTCGATAATCCTCTTGTCACTTGCGAGCCGGTTATTGCCGAAGCCCTTCACCTGTTGCGATTTGCGCCTGGTGCTGCCGACGACATTCTTACGAGCGTGGAGCAAGGAATTCTGGAGATCCCCTTTAAGCTGACTGAATCCTCAGGACCGGTCAAAAGAATTATGAAGAAGTACCAGGATCTCCCAGCCGATTTTGCCGATGCATGTCTGATAGCCATGGCCGATGAGCTCGATACCGGTGATATCCTCACGCTCGACAGCCATTTCAAGCATTATCGCTGGCGGCGGAATCGATCGTTTCGCCTCCTGATTCCGCTCGGGTAGCTTTGATAGCAGCCAGGGTGCCCCATCCTTGCCGCGTCTTTGCTTTTGCGGCAAGGGTGGGATAGCACAGAACTGAGCAAGTTCTTGTCTTTCCCACGCAAATCCCGCAAGCCACGCGAGCCGCTCGACGAAGCGGGCCTCTACGACTACGCCGTCAAGGCGCTGGGCCGCCAAATGCGCACCGAGGTTGAGTTGCGCCGGCTGATGAGCGCGCGTGCCGAGCAGGGCGATCTCGGCGAGGCGGCGGTCAGGGCGGCAATTGCGCGCCTCAAGGAGCACGGATACCTCGACGATCGGGCGTTTGCGGAGACCTATGCGCGGCTGCGCCAGGAGAACGAAAAGCTGGGCGCGCGGCGCGTGCGGCAGGATTTGCAGCAAAAGGGAATCCGCACCGAGCTGATCACCGAGACAGTTGAGGCGCGGTATGGCGCGACGAATGAAGAGATGCTCGCTCGCGAGCATCTCGAGCGCAAGCGAATCAAGAAGCCGGAGAACGAGAAAGAAACCGCGCGCGTGATGCGGCGGCTGGTCGCGGCGGGATTCTCGACAGGAACCATTTACAAGATTCTGAGGCAGTGGAATGTGGCGGAGGAATCGCTGGCTGCGCTGGAGAACGTGGACATAGAGACGCACGAAGAGTGAGGCTCGCCAGCCGCGTCGCTTCACCCCATCACCGCCCCCTGACACCCGTCTTGCCCCAGTTCCGCAGACGTGCTGACAGTTGCCCACTGTCCACTGCCCACTGCCCACTGCCCACTGTCCACGGGCTTATGCATCTACCGCAACCAAAATGAGCATGAATATCGGCAAAATTGAGCTCACAACCTGGGCCAAACGCGGTTTATTTTGGTGCGATCTTCGCTTCAATGCGGAGTTTTGATCGAAGTTCCCGCGCATCGAGGCGCCGGATTCCTGAACCCCCTTCGCTTATAAGGGTAGTTTTCGCGTCCAAAATCTTTTTTCCGCTCAAATCTCCGCCTGAACACGTACACGTGGGATCGAGAGGCCATGTGTTCATTGGACGGGTGAGAGGACCGCGGGGACGCGCGTCAGCCCTCAGGGACATTACACTGAAGGAGCTATGAAAATGCGCTCGGGAAATGAGATACGCGAGCTGTTTCTGCGCTTCTTTGAGACAAAGGAGCACCGCCGGGTGCACTCGTCGTCGCTGGTGCCGGCGAACGATCCGACGCTGCTGTTCACCAACGCGGGAATGAACCAGTTCAAGGACCTTTTTCTGGGGGCGGAGAAGCGGAATTACAAGCGGGCTACGACCAGCCAGAAGTGCGTGAGGGCGGGCGGGAAGCACAACGACCTCGAGAATGTGGGCTTTACGCGGCGGCATCATACATTTTTCGAGATGCTGGGGAATTTCTCGTTCGGAGACTACTTCAAGCGCGACGCGATCCGGTTTGCGTGGGAATTAGTGACGAGCGAAGAGTGGTTTGGAATCCCAAAAGACCGCTTATACGTGACGATTTTCGAAGGAACGGCCGACGTTCCCAGGGACGACGAGGCGGAGAAGTTCTGGCTGGAAGTAGGCGTGCCGAAGCATCGAATCGGCGAGTACGGGGTAAAGGACAACTTCTGGCAGATGGGCGAGACGGGGCCGTGCGGGCCTTGCTCGGAGATCTTCTACGACATGGGCCTTGAGGCCGCCGAGACGCCGGGTGTGGATTTGCCTTTTGGCAAAGACGACGCGCGGTACGTGGAAATCTGGAACCTGGTGTTCATGCAGTTCGATCGTTCTGCCGTCGTTGATGCGACGGGCAAGACGACGGGATACAAGCTGGCTCCATTACCGAAGCCCTCGATCGACACGGGGATGGGCCTCGAGCGGGTGGCGGCGGTGCTGCAGGGTGTGGTCAGCAACTTTGAAACAGACCTTTTTACGCCCCTCATTGCCCGCGCCGCTGAACTGACACATAGCAAGGTTGGAAGCGACGAGAAGGCGGACGCAAGCCTGCGCATCATAGCTGACCACTCGCGAGCGGCCACGTTTCTCGTCAGCGACGGGGTGGTTCCGTCGAACGAGGGGCGCGGGTATGTTTTAAGGAAGATCCTTCGTCGTGGAATCCGGCACGGAAAGATTCTTGGCCAGGACAAGCCATTTATGTTCGAAATGGTCCGCGCGGTAGGAAACCTAATGCAAGGAGCCTATCCAGAGCTTATCGACTCGCTTAAGCGAGTCGCTCGGGTCGTGGAGGCCGAGGAGCAGCAATTTGATCGAGTGCTCTCACAAGGTTGGAAGGAACTGGAAGAGGACATTGCGAGGGCAGTCCATGCGCGCGCCCAGAGGGTCCAAGAACTAATCACAAACCCCCCGAATGGGGAAGTCCGGGCACTGGCTCCGCAAATGTTTGCCTCCACTGGCATTGGGTCGGGTGTTAGATTCCCGGCGGCCGTCTTGAGGGCGGCGAGTGAGCCTGTGGTCTTCAGCGGGAGAGCTGCATTCAGAATATTCGAAACTTTTGGGCTGCCGAAAGACTTCATAACTGATGCGCTGCGTGATTCGGGGTTGGACTTTGACGAAGCCGGTTTTGAGGCCGCTCGCGCGGAGGAGCAGGCCCGCGCCCGCGCCTCCTGGAAGGGCGGAAGCCAGAAGACGGCCAGCCCAGCGTTTCGCGATTTGCCGAAGACGGTGTTCGAGGGCTACCGGAAACTGACGTCGACGAACTGCGAGGTTCTGGCGATTGTGAAAGGCGGCGTGGGCGTGCCGGCGGCAAAGGCGGCCGACGAGGTTGAAGTGGTGCTGGACCACACGAGCTTCTATGGCGATTCCGGCGGGCAAGTTGGCGACCTGGGCTGGTTCAGCTCGACTGACGGAAACGCGATGATTGCCGAGATTGTTGGCTGCGTGCTGCCGGTGCAGGGCGTTCGCGCGCACAAGGCGATTTTGAAGCAGCCGCTTGCAGTCGGCGATCGCGTGAATACGGTGGTGGATGGAGTGCGGCGCGATGCGATCCGGCGCAATCATACGGGGACGCATCTGCTGCACGCGGCGCTGCGGCAGGTTCTGGGCACGCACGTGAAGCAGGCGGGGTCGCTGGTGGCTCCCGACCGGCTGCGCTTCGATTTTTCGCATTTTTCTCAAGTCGCCGACGAGGAGTTGCAGGAGATTGAAGACATTGTGAACCGCGAGGTGCTTGCGAACGCGAAGGTGGAGACGCTCGTAGACGTGCCGATCGACGCGGCGGTGAACGAGTACCATGCGATGGCGCTGTTCGGCGAGAAGTACGGCGACAAGGTGAGGGTAGTGAAGCTTTCGGATGGATTTTCGACGGAGCTGTGTGGTGGAACGCACACTGCGGCGACGGGTCAGATTGGATTACTAAAGCTGACGAGCGAGGAGTCGGTTTCGTCGGGCGTGAGGCGCATTGAGGCGATCAGCGGGATGGGGTCGCTGGACACGTTCAGGAAAGATTTTGAGCTGGCGCAATTTGCGTCGTCAATTGTTTCGGCGGACGGGAACCTTTCGGAGGGGTTGAAGACGAAGCTGGCAGTGCAGGAAGACGAGCTGAAGAAGCTGCGGCGCGAGATTGAAGAGATGCGGATGAAGTCGGCTGCCGGCGGGCTGGACGAGGCGGTTTCACGCGCTGTCGAAGTGAGGGGCGTGAAGGTGCTGACGCATCGCGCGGATGAGCTGGAGCGCGGGCAGTTGCGGACGCTGGTGGACAACTTGAAACAGAAGCTCGGCGAGGGCGTGGTGGTGCTCGGGTCGGCGCAGCCTGAGGGGAAAGTGGCGATCATTGCCGGAGTGACGCCGGGGCTGACGAAGCGCATCCAGGCGGGCAAGCTGGTGGGCGCGGTGGCGAAGATCGTGGGCGGATCGGGCGGAGGGAAGCCGGAGATTGCAGAGGCCGGCGGCAAAGACCAGGCGCAGATTGACGCGGCGCTGAAGTCGGCGGCGGGGATTGTGGGAGAGATGCTTGGTTAGTTGTCAGTTGTTAGTGAACAGCTGACGCGGAACGAGTCAAGAGTTGAAGAAGTGAATAAATGAAGAACTGAAGCAGTGAGTAAGTGAAACGAATCCGGGCCTGACGGCCCGGATTCTGTGTTTGGTGCGCAGGTTAGCGGATCTTGAAGTTATATCCCAGACCAATGGAGAAGATGGGATAGACCGTAAGAACGTTGAGGTCTTTCTGGTATTTGGCGATCTGGCTGGCGATGTTTGCCTGCGCGGTAGAATTGGTGGCCATGTTGACGCAGGAAGGGCCGTTGATTGCCGCATCGGCCTGGGAGGTACAGGCATAGCCTGTGGGGTTGAGGGCGAGGGTGGGCGAGCCGGTAAAAACTGCGCCGATCTCAAAGGGGAAAGACCAGTGGCCGCCCTTGCGGGAGATGAGATTTCCCCAGCCCGTGGTCATGGAGAAAGCGTGCTGACGCTTGTTGAGGCCGAGCCTGGCGGTGATATTGAGGGGACTGACGGTGTCGGAGTAGTACTTTTGCGAACCAAAGGTAAAGCTGGTTCCGCCGGCGGCGATGCCAGTGGCCGTGGCTTGATTCTGGTTGTAAAGCACCGCTCCGGGGCTGAGGCGCCAGCCGTGATTCGGGAACGGATACACATCCAACGAGGCTCCGGCGGTGGCGAATTTCAAGTTGCCGCTGACGCTGGTGCCGTTCGATCCGTTGCTGTTGTTGATGGTGACGTTCGAGACGGTATAGCTGAAGTAGTTGCCGATGCCGCGAATATTGAAGTAGCGATTGGCGTTGACAGCGGCCTGCATGTTGATGCCGTTGGCGCCGATGCCGCCAGACAGTGCGAGGCGGGAGAAGGGCGCGGGCGAAGCGCTTACGGCGCCTTTCGAAACGGGCGATGCCGTGGATTGGCCGGCCCCCGGCGCGGAAGATAGCGATGGATAAAAGTTGGAAGAATAGGATTGCGCGAAGAGGCCCGAGGATGCGGCCAGCAGAGTGAGCGTCAAACAGCAAACAAGTCGTTTCACGATGTCTCCAATCGATTCGCCAGCGGATCCGGCAATTGCATGGTCGATCCTTCAGCCTAGAAGAGCTGGAGTAACATGGCCCACAAATCACCAGTAGACTGGCACGCCTCTGCCAGAATGGGAATTTGAGTTCAAATCTAGCAATGCACTATTCAGTGGGCAATACATCGTTAGGGTTACTGAGCCGGACCTGTCACTCCAGAAGCGGGAGTTAGCGCTGCGGGCGCTGGACGCTCGAGATGTCGTAATCTGAGCGCATGGCAAGGCGGGACGAGGACCAGGGAAAAACGAGTGCGCTGCGCGCGGGTCTGCTGGAGTGGTACGGGCGCAACCGGCGCGACTTGCCATGGCGGCGCAGCAGGAATCCCTACGCGATCTGGGTTGCGGAGATCATGCTGCAACAGACGCGCGTGGTCGTGGTGGTGGAGCGGTACCAGCAGTTTCTGAAGCGGTTTCCCACGCTGGTATCGCTGGCGCTGGCGCCGGAGCAGGATGTGCTGGCGATGTGGAGCGGGCTGGGCTACTACCGGCGGGCGCGCATGCTGCACAAGGCGGCGCAGTTTGTGAGCGAGAATCTTCAAGGGAATCTGCCGGTGAAGGCGGAGGAGTTGCGGATTCTGCCGGGAATTGGCGTGTATACGGCCGCGGCAGTAGCAAGCATTGCGCACAACGAGCCGGTGGCGGTGGTGGATGGAAATGTGGAGCGGGTGCTTTGTCGCTTCGCGGGCTGGGGGGCGGGCAGCCGCAAAGGCGGCGGCACGGCGCTGCGGCGGAAGGTCGAGGATCTGGCACGGCGTTTCTTGGATCGGGCGCGTCCCGGAGATTTTAACCAGGCCATGATGGAGCTGGGCGCGACGGTTTGCACGCCAAGGAATCCGCAATGCGCGGCGTGCCCGCTAATGCCGGAATGCAAGACGCGGGGCGAGCACAAGACCGCGCGGCGCGCCGCAATGACCAGCCGGGTTGCGGCGTACGCGCTGGTGATGCGCGCGACTCCACGGCCAGCCCGGCGGCGCGGCGGGAACACGCAGCAGATGCTGCTGGTGCAGAGGCCCGCGCAGACGACGGTAATGCCTGGGATGTGGGAGCTGCCGACGCTGCTTCATGCCGAGGTTCCCGCGAGCGAGTTGCGCATGACATTGCGGCACGCGATTATGCAGGTCAACTATTACGTACACATTCGCAGCGTAGGCGAAGAGGATGTGGAGGTGATGACAGCGGCGGGCGGGGAGCGGCGCTGGGTTGCGCTGCATGAGGCGGCGGGTATGGCGCTGACCGGACTTACGCGGAAAGTGCTCATGCGCTCGCGGCTGTTGCCCTCGCCGGCGATGGATGCAATTGCGCGTCGCCGCGGTGAAGCCGTAGTCTGAAAGGTCAATCGAACAAGATTGGTTGGCGCATTTCGCGCGAGCTCGTGACGTAATTCAAGCACCGAGATCGATTCGGAAGGAGATCGAATGCATTCGAGAGTCATTCTGGCTTTTTTGGCAGGGACGTGTTTGTCAGCGGCGGCGACGCCGATGATTTCAGCGCAAGAAGCTGGGGCCGGTGCGGTTCCGGCAATTGCGGGGCTGCCCGCGGGGGCGGGCGCTGCCGCAGCAGGCATCGACGGCGAGAAGATTCGCGCGCATGTGCGATTTCTGTCGCTCGATTTGCTTGAAGGGCGCGGTCCGGGAACGCGCGGCGGCGAGCTGGCGGCGGAGTACATTGCGACGCAGTTCGTGCTGGCGGGGGTGGTGCCGGCGGGGGTGGTGCCGGCGGGGGATGACGGCACGTATTTCCAGCGCGTTCCGCTCTACGCGGTGCACACGGTGGAGGACAAGACGAAGTTCAGCTTTGTGCCGGCCGATGGCGCGACGCTGGATCTCAGGTACGGCGACGAGATTGTCGCCAAGGACCAGACCGGGCAGGCGACGGCGGAGATCGACGCGCCGATTGTGTTTATGGGATACGGGATCGATGCGCCGGAGTACAACTGGAACGACTACGCGGGCGCTGACGGAAAAGATATCGACGTGAAGGGGAAAGTGGTGCTGGTGATCGTGAACGAGCCGCCTTCGCAGGACGAGAAGTTCTTCAAAGGCGCAGCACTCACTTACTACGGGCGCTGGACGTACAAGTATGAGGAGGCTGCGCGGCGCGGAGCGGTTGGCGTGCTGATCATCCACCGTACCGATTTGGCCAGCTACGGCTGGGATGTGGTGCGCAACTCGCAGGCCGTGGAGAAGAGCTACCTGGATGGGGATCCGAGCGCGACGCTACGCGCGGCGGCGTGGATCCAGCACGACGTGGCGCAGAAGCTGTTCACGATGGCGGGGCTGGGCGATCTGGACAAGGGCATCGACCGCTCCGGCGTTCCGGGGGCGTTTCATGCGGTTGAGCTGCCAGTGCGGCTGAAGGCGCACGTTGAAAGCCGCGTGCGAAGGTACGTGAGCGCGAACGTGGTGGGGCGCGTGGCGGGCGCAGCTCGCGGCGGCAATGCCGTTTTGTATACCGCGCATTACGACCATCTGGGCATCGATCCCGACATGAAGGGCGACAACATTTTTAACGGCGCCGCCGACAACGGCACCGGTTGCGGGATTGTGATGGAACTGGCGCGGGCATTCGCGCAGTCGCCGGTGAAGCCGCCGCACGATGTGTACTTTGCCTCGGTGACCGCCGAGGAGCAGGGATTGCTCGGCTCGCAGTATCTTGGGATGCATCCGCCGGCGCCCGCAAGCCAGATGGGGCTGGACCTGAATTTCGATATGCTGCTGCCGATCGGGATTCCGCGGTCGGTGGATTTGAACGGAGGAGAGCGCATCGACTTCTGGCCGACGGTCGAGACGGTGGCCAAAGCGTTCGATCTCGCATTGCTCCCCGATTCCACTCCGAGTGCGGGCCATTACTACCGGTCAGATCATTTTTCGCTGGCGCGCGTGGGGATTCCTGCGTTCAGCGTGGATGAGGGCGAGCTGTTCGCGGGGCACGACCTGGCCTGGGGTCACGCGCAGTTCGAGGACTACGTTGCGCATCACTACCACCAGCCTTCCGACGAATACCGCCCGGACTGGGACTTCAGGGGCAACGCCAAGCTGGCGCGGTTCGGATTTGTTCTGGGCTGGCTGGCCAGCGAGCAGAAGAAGCCGATCGAGTGGCTCCCCGGCGACGAGTTTGAGGCGGCGCGAAAGGCGAGCGAGAAGACAGGGAGCAGCCAATAGCCAGTAGCCAATAGGGAATAGGACGCGGCGCGAAATCCGGCGCGACGAATCGCGAGGGCCTCGGGAAGCGTCAGTAGTAATCCGCGCAACTGAGGTAATAGCCGCAATGAGTGCAGACCAGCTTGCAGTGGTGGCCCGTGAGGCGATGGCCGCAGGTGGGGCAGATCTGGCAGTGGTGGTCGATGGGGAGCGCGTCAATATCATTGGGGCCGCAATGGGCTGGGCCAGGCGGCGCGGGATAGGATTGGGCGCGGACGGACGCACCACTTTGTGAGATATCCGCCGCGGGATCGGCTTGAATATCGAAATTCAGGGCGCGGAGCCGCTCCGGCAACATGGCGGACAGATTAGCATGGAGGAGTGGCCGCCTGTTCCCAAGAAATTTCCGCAGGCGCCCGAGAGATCAACTCAAGAGATTAACCCGAGAGATCAACAGCAGGGCGGCGCAACGGTCTTCCCAGAAGTGAAGCGCCCAGAAAACCCACAAACAACCTGATGACGAGACACCCCAGATGGGGAACCCCCAAGGAGGGACTATGGCAAGCAAAGCGAGCGCGGTTTGGACAGGATCACTGAAGGAAGGCAAGGGGACGATTTCGACGGCGACGGGCGTGCTGAACAACGCCAACTACTCGTTCGCGACGCGGTTTGAGGGAGCGACTACCGGCACGACGCCCGAGGAACTGATTGCGGCGGCTCACGCGAGCTGCTTCTCGATGGCGCTCGGCGCGCAACTTGGTGGGGCGGGATTGACGCCGACGAAGATTGAAACGCAAGCGGCCGTTACACTGGCCAAGGTGGATGCGGGCTTTGCGATTACGAGGATCGCGCTGACCACGACAGCCAGCGTTCCGGGCGCGACCAAGGAAGTTTTCGATAAGGCTGCGGCGGACGCGAAAGCGGGCTGCCCGGTTTCGAAGCTCTTCGCGAACAACACGGAGATCACGCTGGACGCGAAGCTGGTTTAAGGGCGCCGTCAGCCGCAACGAGATCAAGGCATCCCATCCTCTCTCGGGATGATTTCCAGAACGCAGGATGGGATGTTTGTTTTGGTGATGACCCGCACGGTCGAAAGCGATCGCGGAGGATAGACTTGGAGAGCATTTTCGTGAGGCACAAGCATCCATGAAGAAACACAAATTCAAAGCGCGGATTGAAAGCCCGGGTGGCGCAGCGGGCGGCACATGCGTGTTTTTTCCGTACAACGTGCAAGAGGAATTTGGCACGAAAGGGCGCGTGCCGGTGAAGGGGACGTTCAATGGAGCTCCGTATACCGGGTCGATGATCAAGTACGGGATGCCGCAGCACATGCTGCCGGTGCTGAAGGGGATTCGCGAACAGATCGGCAAAGGTCCGGGCGACACGATCGACGTGGTGGTTTGGAAGGACGAGGAGGAACGCGTCGTTGCGATTTCGGCTCCCTTCAAAGCGCTGTTGAAGAAGGAAGGGTTGTTGGCCGGCTTCGAAAAGCTCAGCTACACGCATCGCAGGGAATACGTGCGGTGGATTGAGGGAGCGAAAAAGGAAGAGACGCGGCAGAATCGCGTGGTTAAGGCCGTCGCGATGTTGAAGAAGGGCGTGAAGACGCCGGTGTGACGAGGCGGTTTTGGCGGCCGCGGAAATTTGACACGAACCACTGCATTTGCGAGACTCAGGATTGCTGCCCGCTCGGCGGAACCCGCCTGAGCAGTCTCATGTGCCGAAGTGGCGGAATTGGCAGACGCGCGTGGTTCAGGTCCACGTACTCGCAAGGGTGTGGGGGTTCGAGTCCCTTCTTCGGCACCAAAGCTCCCAAGAACGAATCAGCCTTTGGGGTTCTTCGATCGCTTCCGCGGACTCAGCATTTCGCCCGCGGTCTCCCGCTCGAGCTCACGATAGAGATTAGCCGAAGTATCCCGCGCCTCTGCCCTTGAGCAATTTGGCCTTGACCATCGCTGCTGCCTCTTCCTTGGTTACAGAGCCATCTTTGTCGGTGTCGAGGCCGGAATTGCGATCGTACTGGGCGCTGGGCTTGCTGAAGAGAACCCATGAGTTTGCCTTGCCGATTGCGGCCGGCCAAAGAATGGCCATGTAGACATCCTCGATTGTCTCAAGCATGTTCTTGTAGGGATTGAAATACTTCTCGACATAGTCCATCTGATCTTCGGCAGTCATGGCGGCCAGGTCCGCAGTGCTCGTGCCAAGCTCAACGGCTGTGTCCGGCAGGAATTGAATCAGGCCGGTGGCTCCGTTGCGGTTCTTTATCGATGGGCTGAAGGTCTCGCCGGTTTCAAAGGCGATGGCCGAGATCAGGAAGTTCGGATCGACATCAATATTCCAGGCAATCTCAATCAGCTTGACCTTGAACGCGGCGCTCACTTTGGCTCCCCAGGCGATCTGCTGACCGCCGAGAGCATCGACACCGAGAGCATCAGGCATTATGCCGCGCATGAGGAAGTTGATCGTGGGGTCGTCCGGTTCGACTTTTCCAGTAGGCCGGGCCATCAGGAGATCATGGCGCTGAACCCGCTCGATCGCGGAAATTGTCGCCGGCCCGCAGAGTCCGTCGACATCGATGGGGCGCAGCCGGGCCGGAATCTTGAGGTTGATAAGCTGTTGGACGATGCTCACGTCACCGAAAAAGTTCGCGCCATTCCGTCCGACCGAACTGAAGATACTGAAGATACTGATCTTGCCTGGCATCGTTCACGTCTCCCACCTTCCGGGCATGGGCGAGGCGCTGCTTGCCCAGTCATTATAGGAGAGTTGTCGCGATGAAACGATGGGTGACCGGATCGAGGCCATTAGAGTGCTCTCAGACCGTTCAAAGAAAGACGATGAAGTGTATATTGATTGCAACGGATCCCTGGAAAGACTTGCGCGTCCCTGGCACTCGTGCTCCGCTGCGATAATGCCGATTATTTATGTGCGCTTCGCTGCGACGATACGGTGGACGAAATGAAGGTCATTGAACCGGGGGATCCGACATTCAAGAGTGTTGTTGAGGCGGTTGGCGATGACCGGAAGCCACTTTCCGGCGCGGACGATGAGCAGGAGACAGCAAAGATCTCTAACGGAGAGGGGAATCGGATCACGCCGGTCTCGCGCACGCAGGCCGCTCGAGCGATTTTCGGGTCAAGCGCGCGACAAGTGAAACCAGCCATCAAAAGCTTCATCGAAAGCCCGAATTGCTCCTCGCGCAACGGGGCCAGTATCAACATGATTGTGCTGCACTCGACGACGGCGGCGACCGTCGAGGGGACAATCGCCTGGTTTTTGGATCGCAAGTCGCAAGTGTCGGCTCATTACGTTGTCGATAAGAATGGCGATGTCTACCAAATGGTCAGCGACGACCGTTCCGCCTGGCACGCGAAAGCCATCAATTCCAGATCGATTGGCATCGAGCATGTGGCCACGGCAACCGACCGCCTGACGGACGCGCAGAGCGTGGCGAGCGCACAGCTCGTTCGCTGGCTTGCCGCTACATATGGAATACCCGCCGCGAATGTGCTGGGGCACAGATTTGCGCCGTGTAACGAAGGAACCACCGATTGCCCTAATCACCTCTTCGGAGATGCAACGGAGGACGCCGTTGCGGAATGGGTGAACTCGAACGTTGCGGATGCCCTGGGATCGAAAGAGCCCCGAAGTGGCCGCCACGTTGCGGCCGAGCCTGTTGCGCACAGGGCGCTCGAATTCCCTGACTGGGCCAACCCTTCGACGTGGTTTGCCAGGCTGCGAAGCGACTTGTCGCGAATAGATCAAAATGTCCGGCGATTGGACGTGCGGCCGTTGCCGCATTCGCCTGCGGCTCGATTGACGGCGCTCGAGCTGATGACCATCGCCATTGAAGACAGAAGATTCTTCCATCATCCCGGTGTGGACGTGCTTTCGATTCTCCGGGAGGCAATCAAGGTGCTCAAGGGCCGCAAACACGGAGGGGCAAGCACAATCGATATGCAGTTTGTGCGCACGGTGACGGGATACAGGGCGCCGACGATGAAGAGGAAAATCTATGAGGGATTCCTGGCTCTCGTCATCCAATCCCGCCACAAGAAACTTGAGATTCTGCGGTCTTATCTGGACTGCGCTTTTTTTGGCTCCGGCCTTATTGGCGCGAATGCGGCTGCACAAAGGGTTTTCAATAAGAACGCCGATCGGCTGTCATTGGAAGAGGCGTCGTTTATCAGCGCAATGCTGGCTTATCCGCGTCCCCTGCAAGGATTGCCCCGCTGGGAACAGCGAGCGCGACGCCGGGCTGCATATGCGGTTGCGGTGTTTGACCGGCGCAAGGGCCGCTTGACGGGCCGATACGGAATCGTTCCGCTAAAACCGGTCTCGTAAACCATCTTTGTCGCACTCTGGGGCGGACAGCGCAGTAACGGCTGACTAATTTCCGCGCGCCAGCGCCTTCTCGATTGCCGCCTCCGCTAACGGCGCCATGATGGCAAAACCGGCCGGTAGCGGGTGCACGCCGTCCTCGCTCAGCGCCGGCGGAAGACCTCCACGTTCATCCTTCATGGCCGAGTAGTAGTCCACGTAGACGTAGCCCTTTTCAGCCGCATATTGCTTGATCCATGCATTCAATTCCACGATTCTGGGTGCGGGCTTCAGGTCCGGCGACCAGGCGAATTCGGACGACGGCAGCACCGAGCAGAGCACCACTCGGATGTTGTTTGCCGTGGCCAGGTCGGCCATGGAGGCAATACTCTCGCCGCTTTGCTCAACCGTCATCGGGCCGGTGTTCTCCATGATGTCGTTTGTCCCAGCCATAATCATCACGACCTTCGGTTTCAAATCGATCACATCCTGGCGGAAGCGCACCAGCATCTGGGGCGAAGTTTGACCGCTGATGCCGCGGTTGATGTAGGGCTTGCCTGGAAATGAGTGTTCCAGCTTCCAGTCCTCGGTGATTGAGTCGCCGATGAAGACGACGCGGTCCTCGCCGGGTTTCGGCGCAGGCATTACGGCATCAGCCTGTCTGAAGCGCTCGAGTCCGCCGAAGTCCACGAGCAATTGCGCGTCGTGCGCTTTTCTCCAAACATAGTACTGAGGCGGATGGGTGGCTTTGGCCGGCGTTCCCGGTTGGGCTGCGGGCGCTTCTGCGCCGGGCGAAGCCGCTGGTTGCTGGGCTTCGAGCAAAGACGCGTCGGAGATCCCGGCCAGCGCGGCCGCAAGTAAGAACGCTTTGCGGAGAGTTTGTCGATTCACTGGAGTGCTCCATTCCGAAGAGAACCAGAATGAGCGGGCCGCCGACCGGCCGCGCCCGCACGCGGAACTGATTATAGGCAATCGCGCTTCAGACCGGCGAAAGAGACTTCTGGCCAAAAAGACGAATATCACCCGGCGAGGAAAGCGAATATCATGGCGTGTGCGGTTCTTCGCATCGAGCGAAGTTCCGTTTCTGGGGGAGCGGCGTGGCGCAGATATTTATCAGTCATTCCAGTGCGGATGGGACGGAAGCGGCAGAGTTGCTGGAGTGGTTGCGCTCCCACGGATTCGGCTCTACTTTTCTGGATTTCGACGATGAGCGGGGCATCGCTCCGGGAGAGAAGTGGGAGAGCACGCTGTATCGCGAGATCTCCGCATGCGACGCGGTGATTCTGATTCTGACCCCGAACTGGTTCCAGAGCAAGTGGTGCTTTGTGGAGTTCGCGCAGGCGCGCGCGCTGGGCAAGGCGATCTTCCCGCTGGTTGAGACGCCGACCAAAGAAAAGTTCATCGGCGACGACATTCAACTGCTGGACCTGGTGAAGGACCGCGAAGGCGGGATGGACCGGCTGCGCGCGGAGCTGACGCAGATTGCGATGAACCGGCGCGGCGGGCTTCCCTGGGACAACAAGCGGCCGCCGTACCCCGGACTTATGGCATTCGAGGAGGCCGACGCGGCGATCTACTTCGGACGCGACGACGACATCCGGGCGCTGATTCAACGGCTGGAAGGCAGGCGCGTACAGGGCGGCGAGAAGCTGGTGGTGGTGCTGGGCGCATCGGGATCGGGCAAATCATCGTTGCTGAGGGCCGGAGTTGCGCCGCGGTTGAAACAGGACCAGCACAACTGGATCGTGTTGCCGCCGTTTCGTCCCCAGGCACAGCCTTTGGACGAGCTGGCGCTGGCGATTGTCTCGGCGCTGGGCGACGCAAAGAGCTGGCGGCAATGGCGGACAGCGCTGGAAGGGGAGAATCCGTCGCGCGAGCTGATGGATCTGGCGCGCGACCTGCGCGCGGCGCATGGGCAAAACGAAGCGCACATTCTGATCACGATCGACCAGGGCGAGGAGCTGTTCAGCGGCGCGGACGCCGGACAGACAGAGCGGTTCTTCGCGGTGCTGAATGCGATGCTGAGCGCGCAACTGCCGTACCTGGCAACGATGTCGTTGCGCTCGGACTACCTGGGCCATTTGCAGCAGGAGACGCGGCTGGCGGCGCCGTTCGAGCAGTTCTCGCTGAAACCGATGCCGCTGGAGCGGGTGCGCGACATCGTGCTGGGACCGGCCAAGCTGGCCGGGATCACCGTGGACGATGCGCTGGTGACGGAGATGATGGCGGATGCGCGGACCGACGATGCGCTGCCGCTGCTGGCCTTCGCGCTGCGCGAACTGTACGACCGGTCGGTTTTCGACAAGACGGGCGGCACAAAACATATGACTGTGGACGCCTATCGCGCGATGGGCGATGCGCAGGCGCAGCTTTCGCCGTTGGAAAACGCGGTGCGGCGCAAGGCGGATGAAGTGCTGGCCCTGGCGAATCCGACGGCGGAGGATCTGCAGGCGCTGAAGGAAGCGTTCATACCCGGCCTGGTGCGGGTGAATGCGGAGGGCGAATATGCGCGGCGCGCGGCGGACATGTCGAAAATCTCAAGCCGCGCCATGCCGACGATCGAGCGGCTGGCCAAAGCGTACCTGTTGACGGTGCGCCACGAGCGCGGCGTGACGCTGGTGGAGGTGACGCACGAAGCGCTTCTGCGCAAATGGCCGCGGCTGAAGAACTGGCTGGACGAAGAGAAAGATTTCCTGACGGGCAAGGAACAATTGGACCAGGATCTGGCGGACTGGGAGGCTGCTCCGGAGAAGCAAAAGAAGGATGCGCTGTTGTGGGGTTTGAAACTGGCGCGGGCGCAGGCGTGGCAGACCGCCAAGCCGCGGCAACTGAACGAAGCGGAACTGAGATTCATCGACGCTTCAGTGGCGCACGCGGCGGCGCTTAGAAGGCGGGAGGTGGTGCGCACGACGGGCGCGATAGCCGTGGTGCTCTGCCTGGTGTTCAGCTTCGTGGTCGCGTACCTGGTGAGCAAGAGGCACGATGCGCAGGCAGCGGCGGCCAGCGCGCGCCTGGCTGCGAGCGAAACGGACTTCAAGTTTGCGGCGACGGAGATGACGCGGGACGAGGAGCCGGTGTCGCTGGCGTATCTGGCAGATGCCATGCGCAAGAATCCGGGGAACCAGAAGGCGATGGCGCTCGCGGTGTCGGAGCTGCGCAGCGCGGTGTTGCCGCTGGTGACGATGCACCACGATGGCGAGGTGCAGGATGCGAGCTTCAGTCCCGATGGAACAAAGGTGGTGACAGCTTCAGCGGATGACACAGCGCAGGTGTGGGACGCGGCGACGGGGCAGAAGATAGGCCAACCGATGCGGCACGCGGATTGGGTGCATACGGCGGAGTTCAGCCCGGATGGGACCAAGGTGGTGACAGCGTCGTGGGATGGGACGGCGCGGGTGTGGGACGCGAGGACCGGCGCACAGATCGGAAACGCCATGCAGCACGATGTTTCCATTGAAGGCGGCAGGGTGAACGGTGCGCACTTTAGCGCGGACGGAACCCAGATCGTGACCTTTTCGTGGGACCACACGGCGCGCATCTGGGACGCGACGAATCCCGCGCATGCGCAGATTGGAAAGGCCCTGGTGCATCAGCTTCCGGGCGCGATATCGGAGACGGTGTGGGGAGCACTGTTCAATCCCAAGGGCGCGCCGCAGGTGGTGGTGACGGCGTCGGCCGATCATGAGGCGCGGCTGTGGGACGCGGCGACGCAGACGGAGAAACTCCACAAGCTACACAGCGGGGAAGTGAACCGGGCGGTGATCAGCCCCGACGGGCGATGGGTGGTGACCGTCAGCGATGACGGCGCCGGGTACATTCTGGATGCGAGGACGTTTCAAGCGGTGGGCCGGGAGCTGCAGTCTGCGAGTGGCAAACCGCTGAACTTCGTCGCATTCAGCCCGGACAGCCGCAGCATCGTGACGGCATCGCAGGACAAAACGGCGCGCCTTTGGGATATTCCCTCGGGCAATCCGATCGGGCAACCGATGGCACACGCGAACTGGGTGGAGTCGGCGATGTTCAGCGCAGACGGCAGATTTGTGGTCACGGCCTCCGCGGACCGGACGGCGCGGGTGTGGGACGCGCGCACCGGGCAGCCGTTGAGCGAGCCGATGCGGCACAGCGGAGATGTGTACTACGCGCAGTTCAGCCCGGCCGATTCGTCGCTGGTGGTAACAGCGTCATTCGATCACACAGCCCGCATCTGGAAGTGGAATCGGGTCGCGGAGTTGCCGGTCATCAGCGGCACGGGCGCGCTGAGAACGGTGTGCCTGGACGCAGACGCCGAAAGATTGGTGACGGTGACCGATGGGGGCGCACAAATCTGGAATGCGCGCACAGGGCAGGCGGCGGGACAGATGACGGCCATGGGACCCGTGTCGCTGGCATCATGCAGCGCCGACGCAACGCTGATGTTCACTGCCGCAGGCAAGCAAGGCCAGATGCGCAACGCGACGACGGGCGCAGCGGTGGGAGCGGCAATCTCGCTCGATGAAACGCCAGAGACCGCGGTGATCGACGCTCACGATCATTGGTTAGCCGTGGTGTCGCAGGATGAACTGGGGATATGGGATGCGGCGACGGGACAGCGGAAGGGAAGCCCGATCCAGCTTGGCGGAGACGCCACCGGCGCGGTTTTCAGCGGCGATGGAAACATGATAGCTACCTGGTCGCATGGCGGAACGGTGAGGGTTTGGAATGTTGCGACGGGCGCCGCGATCGGCAAGCCAATGATCCACAAGGGAGAAGTGAAGAGCGCGAATTTCAGTCCGGACGGGCAGCTCCTGGTGGCGTCCTCGACGACCGGCCACGAAGCCAGCTTGTGGACGGTTGAAACGGGTGTGGAGGCAGGAGTTTTGCAGGTTGATAACTGGGTGCCCGATGCAGAGTTCAGTCCCGACGGAAAATGGGTGGCCAGCACTTACGGCGGCGCCGCGCAGGTGTGGGATACGGCGAACAAGAGCCGATTGAGCCAGGTGATGCAGGAGAGGGATACCATCCTGGTTTCAACTTTCAGCCCCAACAGCCAGTGGGTACTGACCGCGTCGCGAGATGGAGTGGCCCAGGTGTGGGACGCACGGACCGGGGTAGAGGCAGGCACGCCGATCAAACAAACGGAGGCCACAGCACAGAGCCTGCCGGTTCGCGCGGCATTCACGAGCGATGGCAAGTGGATCGTGACGGCGTGGCAGGACGTAGACCAGAATGAAGCGCCGCGGGGGTGGGACGTGCGTCTTCAGGAAGCGCCGATCGTGACGGGCAGCGCACCCGCGTGGCTGATTCAACTGGCGGAGCTCGCCGGCGGCGAGCAATTGGACTCGAACGGCGTGCTGCAGCCGACGCCTTCGGACGAGGACTCCACGCAGTTGCGAAATACGCTGCTGGGGCTGGGCGGCAGCAATCCGGTCGATCGGTTTGGGAAGTGGCTGGCTTCCGACCCGCTCTCGCGGGCAATTTCGCCGCTGGAACAGGTGGGCGGAGCAAGCGGCTCGAGGTAGCGAAATGTTGAAGCAGACGGTTGTGGCCGTGATGGTGACTTTTGCCGGGCTGGGAGCGGCCGCGGGCGCTGGCGCTCAGTCGTGGCACGAAGCGCATCTGGATGCGCAGAAGCCACGGCCCAACCAGCCGCTGCCGCCGCTCGACGCGCATCCGGTAGTCGCGATCACAGTCGACGATCTGCCGGCCGTGGGCACTTTGCCGCCGGGAGAAGACCGCGTCGCGGTGGCGAAGGCGCTGGTGAGCGAGTTGAAGGCCAACGGCCTCGAGGGCACGTACGGCTTTGTGAACACCGACAAGCTTGAAAGCCGTCCCGGAGCGCCGCAGGCATTACAAATCTGGCTCGATGCGGGCATGAATATCGGCAATCACACGCGGACGCACATGAGGCTGACCACGAACACCGCCGAGGCCTTCGAGCAAGACATCGCGCAGAACGAGCCGACGCTCAGGCAATATGGCGAAGTGCGTGACTGGCGCTGGTTCCGCTATCCGTACCTGGAGGAGGGCGAGACGTTGGAGAAACGCCGCGCGGTCCGCGCCTATTTGCTCGAGCACGGTTATCGCGTCGCCCAGGTGACGCTCGAGTTTGAAGACTATGCGTGGAACGATGCCTACTGCCGGTGCCGGATCAAGCAGAACGAGGCGGCGATCGCGTGGCTGCGGCAAAACTACCTCGATACTGCGGCGGCGTACATCAAGCTGGGGCGCGAAGAAGAGCAGATCGTATTTGGGCGCGAGATTCCCAACGTGATGCTGCTGCACGAAACGCCTTTTACCACACTGATGCTTCCGGATTTGCTCGACATGCTTCGCAAGCAGGGATTCAGCTTCGAGAGCCTCGCGCAGGTGGAGAGCGACCCGGCTTATGTCGAGGATCCGGATGCGGGGTCGGAGTCGGGAGGCACGCTTCCCGGGCAGTTCATGGATTCGCGCCACTTGCCGTACCCGCGAGCTAATCCCGATCCATTCCAGCAGATCAATCAGCTTTGCCAGTAAGGCACCGCGAAGGCGCGTCGCTTCTTCGACGCCAAAATCCCCTTCGCGTCTCGTAAATCGGCAATCAGAGTATGTGACGGCTTTGTGCCGCGCGAATGCGACGCGGGGAAGTGGTGGAGACCGGCGAATGCGGGCGAGTGCTGGCGGCGCCCAAACACGCTTACACGCGCACGCTGCTGGCGGCGGTGCCGACGCTTCGCACAGATCGGGAAAGGCCGCTGGCGGTGGCGGAAACGTAGCGCTCTTCGGCGGGATGTCGCCGCGTAGACTCTAGTGAGAGGTTGCGCGCGATGCGATGGTCGGCCGAATTCATGCTTTCCGCGGTTTCGGCGGCGCAGTTTCCCAAAGCGAGCGTGCCGGAGATCGCGTTTCTGGGGCGGTCGAATGTGGGCAAGTCGAGCCTGCTGAATGCGCTGGTGGGCGCGAAGGCGGCGAAGGTCTCGTCGACACCGGGACGCACGCGGGCGATCAACTTTTTTGAGGTTTCAGGCGAGCGGCGCGCGCCGAAGATGATTTTCGCGGACCTGCCTGGCTATGGCTACGCGAAGATTTCGAAATCGATTTCGGCGGAGTGGCCGGGATTCATTGAGCCGTATCTCGCGACGCGCGAGACGCTGGCGCTGTGCATCTGCATCGTGGATTCGAATGTGCCCGTGCGGCCAAACGATCGGCAGTTGCTCGACTGGCTGCGCTCCGTGGGCCGCGAACTCCTGGTGGTGGCCACGAAAGTTGACCGGCTGAGCGGCAACGAGCGCACGCGCAACCTGGCGGCGCTTAAGCGAGAGCTCGAATTTGAGGAGATCGTGCCGGTTTCGGCCAAGACTGGATACGGCATCGAGGAGTTGTGGCGGAGGATTGGAGAGGCAGGGAGCACGGCAACAAGGGACCAAGGGAACGAGTGAAGAAGTGAATGACGGAACAGGGAACAGGCAGCAAGGAGCAGGGGAAAAAGAGGGTTCGCTGGTCAGGGTTTGGTCGGGGAGAAGCGGAAGACATCGCGTTGCCCGCGAAAGTACGAGAAGATCTCAACAGCAAAGGTGATCTCGCCGCGCTCGACGCGTTGGTTGACCTGCTCGATGAAGCGTGCGGCGAATTCGCGGTCGGCGTCGAGAGGGCGGAGTTCCTGAGCCATGCGGCCGAGATAGCGCGGTGCGAGGCGCAGCCAGCGGCGGGATTTCCAATCTTCAGCGTCGAGGCAGGTGAGCGCGATTTCGTCGAGCTTGGCGAGATCTTTGGGGAGTGCAGAGTCGACGCTCCAGGTGACGACGGCCGGAATTCTGCTGAGGTCGAATTCCGTTTCCTCTCTTTCGTGGATCAGGAGTGCCTGATGGTGGGGCGGAATGCGCAGGTCGCGGCGCAGGAGATCGGGCGCGACGCCGCGCTCGTTCATTTCACGGTCAATTTCTGACAAGGTTAACGCGGCGCAAACCGCGATGGTCTCGCGTTTGCGGAGTTGATTCTTGAGGACGCGCAGCGCTTCGTCGAGCGTTGTGACGACGAAATCGGCGACGCCATCGCGGATGGCCTGTTTTTGCGCGGCGGGATCGGCGGTGACGGCGAGGGTCGCTGCGCCGGCGATGTTGGCTGCAACAACCAGCGCGCGGCCCTCCTCATCCAGTTCGCCCGCGTAGAAGAAATTGCCCCCGAGGCCCGTCTCCGGGTGAGCAAGAGGGGTTTCGAGCAGGCTCGCATAGGACAGCGCGACTCTCGCGAGGAAGTCGAATGTGGACGGGGATGGAGGTTCGAGCGCCAAGACTTTATTATCAGCTCTCAGCTTTCAGGCCCGGCGGTGGTGTGAGCTGACGGCGGCCCACGCAATGGAAAGAGCAATCGAAGTCACTACTCGGGATTGTCGTTCCAGGCGCGCTTGCGGACAAAGAAGATGAATTCGCCGGGCTTGGCCTTGAAGGAGGCCCTGGCGCACTCGTCGGGCGCAACCATGCCGGCGCTCAGGATCGTCGCGATCGAATACCAGATGTTCCGCTCTTTATCGCTCTCTTTGGCGGCGTCGCAATTGACGTAGGTGTCGATGCCCATTCCATAGGTGGCCTTGACGGAGATCTCTTTGGCGTCGGCGGGGAGGGTGACGACAACCGTACCATCGTCGTTGATCTTGACCCAGTCGGGATGGAAGGTGTCGTTGTGATCGACGCGCACGATGAAGTTGGAGGCCTTGACGGGCAGGCCGGTTTTGCCGTCGAGCAAGCGAATGGAGACGGTCTGTACGGCTTGAGCGTTCAGGGCTATGCAAAAGGCAGTCGTGAGGGCGAACGAGGCGAGAGCGCGAATTCTCAGCATGGAGCCGTTCCTCACTCCTGAATTTACCAAGAGGAGTAAGGCTTGCCGTCAGAACCTTGCTCATCGGAACCAGAGTGAACATCGCTGATGCCGGGCTCGGTCTCGTCGATGGAGTACATGGCGTCGCTGGTCTCGGTGACCCAGGAATCTTTGGCGTGGGTCATGGGATCTTCGGGGACGGCCTTGAGGTAGCCGTCCTGGACCAGATCGTCGAGCGTCTGGGGGGCCTTCTGCTTGTCCATGGTGTAGGAGTCGATAGCCATGCGCATGGTCTGCAGGTCTTCACGCAGCACCGCCTCGCGCGCGTGCTGGACCGCGGCCGTGAAGCGTGGAATTGCCATCGTGATCAGGATGCCGATGATCGCCATGACAATCAGCAACTCGACGAGCGTGAAGCCGGATTGTGTGTGCCGGTTGCGCATGTTCTTTTCCAGCCTTTAGCTCTTAGCCATTAGCTTTTAGCTCCTCTTTGTCCGTTCCTTTCATCTCGTGTGTCCAATTACTTCACAGTCAAGCTAACGGCTAAAAGCTAAGAGCTAATAGCTTGCCTTTATCACCACGTTGAGTACTTCGTGCCGTCGAGCCCCGTGCCCTGAGATTTTGAGTAGACATCGAAGACGCTCTGGCCGCCGTAGGAGTCGGAGTCGGGATCGTCCTGCATGGAGCGCATTCCCCAGTCGGTATTGTTGGTCATGGGATCGATCGGAATCTTGCGCAGGAACTTGAGCTTCTTTCCTTGCACGTCGACGCCGTTGACCAGTGTGTCAAGATCCGGGGGATAGTTTTGACTCTCGACCTTAGTTTGGAACGCGCCGCGGTCGGCAGCGTCCTTATATTTGTCGATGGCGTCACGCATCATCCAAAGATCGTAGTGCAGCTCGCGCTCTCTCTGGCGCTTGACCTGAAATCGCACGAGCGGAAACGCGGCCATGGCCAGGATGGTGAGGATGGAGCAGGTGACGATGAGCTCGACGAGCGTGAGGCCGCGTTCGCCGCGCCGGAACGGAATGGATCGCCGAAGTCTCATAGGGATGGCCTCCTACTTGACGACGATGCTGGTTTGGGCGCTCGCTACGGGCAACTGCTGCTGCGCGCTATTGACCACCGAGGCGCGAGCGATGGACAGGTCGCTGGGGCCCGAAGCTTTGGCCTGGAAGGTGAGGACGCAGACCACTCCCGTGCCGCTGACGCCGTGCGTGCCGGGGGGGCGCGAGATGCCGACGACCAGATTTCCTTGAGGTTGGTCGGTATGAATGGGAGGCGCGGCCTGACCGTCGCGGCTGAGGAAGTCGCCGCCAGAGACATTGACGAGCTGGAGCTTTGCCGCATCGTAGTGGAGCTGAAGGGCGATGGAAGCGACGTCAGCAGCGCCGTTCAACACGACAGGGACCTGGAACGTGGCGCCAGAAGCCGGCGGAGCAGTGGGTGCGCTGAGCGCGAAGGCGGCGCCAGTAGCTGCGGCCGGTGCGGCGGCTAGTAGTCCGGCGGTGGGCGATGCAGTGACCGGAGCTGGCGGGGCCATTGCTGGAGCCAGCGCAGGCGCAGCTGGCGAGAGGGCAGGCGCGACGGCGGGAGGTGCGGCGGCGGTCTGGGTGGGCGGCTGGGCGGAAGGTTGCGGAGTGGACGGTTGCGAAGCGGTCGCGGGAGCCGCGGCGGGCGGTGCGACGGTGGGCTGAGCTGCCGGCTGAACAGGCGGTTGCGGAGCCGGCGCAGGAACCGTCGCGGCGGGCTGTTGTGTGGCGGGTTGTTGAACAGTGGCCTGCGCGGCCGGCTGCGGACCGCCGCTGGAAGCCATGTCGGAGCGTAACTGCGCCAGCATTGCGGGTGCGGCCTCGATGGCGCTTTGCGCAGGAATCGAACCCACCGTAGGCTGGTTCATCGCGGCGGGTTGCACAACTGGCGCGACCGCGGCCGCGGCTGGAGCGCCGCTCAAGTCGGCGTGGCGCAGATCGATGGACTGCCCTGAGCCGGTATCGATGACGCGCAGATTGGCCTGGTTGAGATCCTGCGAGCGGACAATGTGCGGCACTACGACGAAAACAATGTCGTCATCCTGGATCTGGCGGTCCCTGGAGCCGAAGATGTACTTGAGAACGGGAATCGCACTCAGGCCGGGGATGCCATTCCAGTTGTTCTGTTCCTGCTTGTTCTGGATGCCGCCCAGAATGCTGGCCTCGCCCTCGCGCAGGCGGATGGTCTGGTCGATGACGCGCTGGCTGATGATGGGCTCGACAACGCCTTCGATGGTCTGGTCTCCGCTGTGCGCGGAGACCTCGATCTTGATTTTGAGCGTCACGTCGTGGTCGTAGTGAACGCTGGGAGTCATCTCGATATTCACGCCGACATCCTGGTACTGGAACTGCGTCTGCGCGTAGCCGACTGCCGAAGTGGTGCTAAGACCCGGCGTCGAGTAAGACCCGGTGGCGATGGGGATGCGCGAACCGATTTTCATGGTGGCTTTTTGATCGTCGGTGGCGCGGATGCGCGGGCTCTGCAGGACCTTGGTGTTGTTGTCGGTAAGGAGAAGATTGAGCGTGGCCGAACCGACGGTCATTGCAAAATCGGTGGAGTTGAGATGGGCCAGCGTGTAAAGCGTTGGGTTTGAGGAGCTGGAGCTCGAGCTGGAGCTGGAGCTGGAGCTGGAGCTGCTGCAAGTGCCGGTGGCCGCGCAGTTGGGCTGCAGAGCGACGCCAATACTGCTGGGCCACGCAATTCCCAGATTCCGTTCCCAGTTTTTGCTCACTTCGAGGACGGCGATGTCGACCACGACTTCGCCGCGGGCCTTGTCGAGGTCGTCAATGAGCTGCTGGGCGAGAAGGAGCTCGTCGGGCGTGGCACGCATGACGATGGCGTTCTGGCTCTGCACGCCGTAGACCTTGGCATTGGGCATCACATTGCGCAGGGCGGTCTGCACGTCGTTGAGGTCGTTCTGCTGCCAGGCATTGGTTAGATAGAAGGTCTGCACCGCCTGCTCGTCGAGCTCCTGGCGCTTGTTGCGCGAGTTCTGCGCGATGAAGATGGTGTTGCTGGTGACCGGGCGCCAGAAGGTATCGGACATGACGCCGACGATGCGCAGGGCATCGAGGAGGGAGACATTATTGAGGTCGACCTGGATGCGCTTGGAGTTGAAGTCGGGATCGAACAGGACATTGACGCCGGCGGCCCGGGCAACGGCCTGATAGACGACCTTGGCGTCCTCGGCCATGTGCAGGGAGAGCGGCTCGTTGGTGATGGGGTGGAGTTCGGGAGGAGATTCGACCTGGTTAAGTTCCTGCTGCTCGCCAGGCGGCTGGGGAAGGCCGGCCTCGGGAGCGGCGGCGGTGGCGCCCTGATGCTGGCGCACGCGAGCGATCTCCTGCTGCGCGGCCTCGTTGCCGGGGTCGATTTCGGCGGCGTGGAGGAACTCAGACAGCGCGCCCTGCACGTCGCCTGTGGCAAACAGTTTGCGGCCCTTGCTGACGTGCACCGACGACGCCGTGACGCGAATGCGCGCCAGCGCGATCCTGAACCGTGCGTCCTTCGGATCGCGAGTGTTGGCCTTCTGGTAAAGCTCGAAAGCGGTGTCGTAGTCTTCGCGGGCCTCGGCCGCCTGACCTTGCTTGAAGTCGGAGTTGGCCGATTCCGCGTGCAGCCGGGCCGCAGGCAGGCCGAGGCAGGCCGCGGAGGCCAGAAGCGCGAGAATGAGCGTCCATCGCGACGCCATGGTTCGAATTGCGGCTTGTGCGTGGTTGCGACGGTTCATACAACTCCAAAACTCGGCAAAAGGGGACACGGAAAAGGGGACATGGTCACGTGCCCGGATTTGCGCATGGCTGCAAGCCCTTGCGGGCCGCGACGGGCGTCCCGATGTGATTCATCGCGCCGATCCGCTCGGAAGAAACGCTCCATCATTCTAGCAAAGCCCCGCTGACTTTCTTCGCGGCCTTTTGAGATATGGCCCGATGCTACGATGAGAATTCAAGGAAGGCTGCCAATGGCCCGCCAAACCAGCCATATTGTCACTGCAAAGGACTCGCCGGCCGCCAAGAAAACGCCGAAGCCCCGCGATCCCGTGGCCAGCGGCCAGCGCGATGCGGCCCACAATCGCGCGGCCAGCCACAACTACTTTTTGCTGGAGAAATTCGAGGCCGGCGTGGCGCTGCGCGGGACAGAGGTGAAGTCGATCCGCCAGGGCAATGCGAACCTGAAAGACTCCTACGGCCTGATCAAGGATGGCGAGGCGTTTCTCCTGAACATGCATATCGGGCCGTACTCCCACGGCAACATCGCCAACCACGAAGAAACGCGCACACGGAAACTGCTGCTGCACCGCGAAGAAGTCCGCAAGCTACTCTCCAAGACGCAGATCAAGGGGCATACGCTCATTCCGACGCGGCTGTATTTCCGCAACGGGCGGGTGAAGTGCGAGCTTGCGGTGGCCAAGGGCAAGCAGGATTGGGACAAGCGGGAGACCGAGCGGCGGCGGGAGGCGGACCGGGAGGCGAGGGCGGCCGTGAACGCCAGCAAGCACAGGATGGGGCGGTGACGGCGGCTAGTAGCCGGTAGCGATTAGCTCTTAGCCTTTAGCTATGAGCTTGTCGTGCGGGGGGCGTGCGTGCGCTCCCGTCGTTGAGCGTAGATGGGGGCTGATCCTCCCTCGAATGAGAATGGAGAGCGGTTAGCGGATGACTTCGACTTCGATGCCCAGACTGAGGTTTTTCCAGGCGGCGTCGGTGGTGTAGACGGTGGCTTTGCGCTGGATGGCAACGGCCAGGCAGGCGCGGTCGCCGAGGGAAAGGCCGAGCGGCTTCGTTACCTGAATCAGTTCAGCTGCAATTCGTGCCTGCTCGTCCGTAAAGAAGCACACGTCGCATTGCAAGGAGACGATTCTCTTCCAGGACAAGGGTGCGGGAAATCCCTTCTGGATCAGCTTTGAGTGAACTTCGGTCAGGTTCACCGCGCTCAAGAGCGCACCGTAGATCAGTTGGCTTACAGTCGCACTTCCAGCCTCATTTTGTAGCAAGGCGAGAACGGCGGAGGAATCGACAACGGCAGTTTCAGGCAATCTTCTCCTCTTTTCGTTGCATACGGCCCTGCTCGAGTTCGCGATCTATTTCATCCTGCTCCCGGCGCGCCTCCTGACGCCGCTCCGCGACGAGTTCGTCCGCCAGAGAGACTCCGGGAGAAATGTATTGAGCCAGCTCACGCTGAATCCGGGCGATCCTGGTTGGATAAGACTCGAGTCTGAGCACACCATCTTCAACGTCCATGAGGATCGGGTCTCCTGGCTTTACACCCAACTGTTGCCGGATCGCGGCGGGAATCAAGATGCGGCCATTTGAACTTATCCGCGCTTTTGCCTGTTTTACCTGACTGTGCATATCCTTAATACTTGACACTTTTCATTTTTTTGTCAAGTATAGCGCAACCTGACAATCGCAATGACAAGCCGCCTGGAGGGACCGGCCAACCTACGCCCTTCCCCGAAGATGAAACAATCGCATCATGCGGACTGAACTCTCATTCACACCCCTTGCCACGATCGCAACCGAGTTGCTGGCCGTTCTGGCTGCCGACACTCAAACCGAAAAGGGCCCGGACGCCAAACCGAAGCCCACGCTGCTCACGGCCGACCCCGCTGTTCAGGCGGCTGCGGCCAACGTGTTGGCAACCGGCGAATACAAAGGGGGGGCCAACGAGACAATTCTGCTGCACGCGCCGGCGGGATTGGCTGCGAAACGGCTGTTAATTGTCGGGGTGGGTAAGCTGGCGAAAGCTACGGTGCATTCGGTGCGCGATGCCGCGGGAACCGCCGTGCGCTACGCGAAACCGCGCGGGATTCGGGAGGTGGCGCTGGCACTTCCCTCTTTCGAAAGTCTGCGCGGCGCAGCCGTGGCGAGGGCCGCGGTGGAGGGCGCGTTTGTGGGCGACTTCGATGCCGACACCTATCGCAGCGATCGCAAGGATCAAAGCATCCAGACATTCACGCTTGCGGTTGCGGGCACGCTTACGGTTGCGGACGATGCCGGGCGAGCAGCGGTGGAGGCGGCTTTCGCCGAGGGAGTGATCGTCGGCGAAAGCCAGAACTTTGCGCGTTCGCTGGTGAACGAGCCGGGCAACAAGCTGACGCCGACGATTCTCGGGCAGCGGGCGGCGCTGATGGCGCAGGAGGTTGGCCTGGGGTGGGAAGTGCACTCCACGGAAAAGCTGCACGAGCTGAAGATGGGAGCTTTCTGGAGCGTATCGCAGGGTTCGGCGGAACCGCCGGCGCTGATTGTTTTGCGCTACGAGCCTGCCGGGGTGACGGATGGCCCTGTGCTGGGCCTCGTGGGCAAGGGCATTACGTTCGATACTGGCGGCATCTCGATCAAGCCGGCGGACAACATGGAGCAGATGAAGTACGACATGGCCGGCGGGGCGGCGATGATCGGCGCAATGCGCGCCATTGCGTTGTTGAAGCCGAAGGTGCGGGTGATCGCGGTTGTTTGCGCGGCGGAGAATATGCCTTCGGGCACGGCGCAGAAGCCGGGCGACGTGCAGACCGCCATGCCGATAGCCCCGGATAAGCCGGGCAAGACCATCGAAATTATCAATACCGATGCGGAGGGCAGGCTGGTGCTGGCCGACGGACTGACCTACGCGCGGCAACTCGGCGCAACGCACCTGATCGACGCGGCAACGCTGACCGGCGCAATCTCGGTTGCGCTGGGCAAGATCACGGCCGGCGCTTTCTCGAACGACGACGCGGCGTATGACAAATTTGAGTCCGCGCTGGCGATTTCCGGAGAGAAGTTCTGGCGGCTGCCGCTGGGAGACGCGTACGCGGACCTGATCAAATCGGACATCGGCGACATCAAGAACACCGGCGGACGCTGGGGCGGGGCCATCATCGCCGCGGAGTTCCTGCACGTCTTCGCCGAGGACACGCCGTGGATCCATCTCGATATCGCGGGCATGGCGTGGGTGGAGGAGAAGCGGCCGTTCATCGCCAAAGGGCCGAGCGGGAT
Source organism: Acidobacteriaceae bacterium (assembly GCA_003138515.1). Lineage (GTDB taxonomy): Bacteria > Acidobacteriota > Terriglobia > Terriglobales > Acidobacteriaceae > Telmatobacter. The sequence goes on from PLGG01000078.1 coordinate 34,501, forward strand.
CGGAGTGCGGTCGATCCTGGAATGGGTGCGGAGCTTCTAAGGCTGGCGCATGCTTAAAACCCTACCGAACAAGCGCATGAGGGCCGTTCTGGCCTGACGTTGCCGTTGCGCCAAAGAGCGCAATTCTTTCTAGATTGGAATTCCCTCATTGAGAATTCGCTTCTTGAAGTTGCGCGGAATTGCGCCGATTTAAGAGGGAGAAGCCGACCTGCGAACGGGTGTGCGCGGGCGATGAGTGCGCGACCCAGGCTGGGCAGCAAAGTGACCTGATCCAGCGCCGACGAGAGATCCGGGGCCGGAGAGATTCAGGGCCGAAGAGAGATCGGGGCCGAAGAGAAGCGTCGATGACCGACCGCAACGAATTGCTCGAAGCCGCGTTCGACAGCGTCCCTGAAGGAGTTGCTCTGGTGGGCACCGAGGGCGAGGTGGTGCTGTGGAACCAAGCGGCGCAGGGCATCACCGGGTACGCAGCGATCGACGTGCTGGCACGGCCGCTGCCCGAGGGCCTGGAAGCACTGTTGCAGGACGAGGACCGCAATGGGGAAGAGGCGCTCGGACGGGCGGCGGGAGACGGTCGGCGTGCATTGGTGAGAGCGAGGCACAAATTGGGGCACGGAGTTCCGGTGATCGCGCGAGCTTTGGTTCTGCGCGACGGGCTCGGACGGCGGATCGGAACAGCGGCGTTGTTTCATCCTGCGGAGAGTCTTGACGCGCTGCCGCATGGAGACAGCACCGAGGATATGGGGGCCGATGAGGGCCGCGCCGAATTCGAAGAGCGGCTGCAAGCGGAGTTCGATGACTTCATGCGTGGCGGGCCGCCATTGAGTGTCTTGTGGATTGGGGTGGATCAGGCGGCAGAACTGCGCAAGACACACGGCGTGGGCGCCTGCCACGCGATGCTCGACAAGGTTCGGCGAGCGCTGGTGCATGGGCTGCGCCCGGCTGAAGAGATCAGCCGCTGGGGCGACGATGAATATCTGATCGTGGCTCACGAGCGCAGCGCGGAGATGCTGGCGGCGCACGCGCGAACATTGGCTGGACTGGCGCGGACGGCGGACTTCCGCTGGTGGGGCGATCGCGTATCGCTCACGGTAAGTATTGGCGCGGCACAGGCCGGCAGCGATGGAGCGGAAACGCTGGCGCAACTGCTGGAGCGCGCGCGCGAGGCCATGGAAACGAGCAGCCGGACGGGCGGGAACCGGGCAACCATTGCGGCAGCGAACGACGCGGCTGCGGCTCCGGTGGAGGGATCGACATGTTTGCCATCATAGGCATCTTCTTGGTGTTCGCCGCGATCATTGCGGGCTTCCTGATTGAGAAAGGGCAGATCCTCGTCCTTTTGCAGCCGGCCGAGCTTCTAATTATTGCGGGCGCGGCATCGGGAACGCTGTTGGTGGCGAATCCCGTGCGCATCTTGAAGGACATTGTTGCGGGGCTCATGGCATCGATGAAAGGCTCGCCGTTTACCAAGGCGCGCTACCTGAGCACGCTGAAGATGATGTACCAGTTTCTAAACAAAGTGCGCAAAGAGGGCCTGCTGGCGGTGGAGATGGACGTGGAGAAGCCCAGCGAGAGCTCGATCTTCAAGAATTATCCAGAGTTTCTCGGCGACCATCATGCGCGGGATTTCGTTTGCGACACGCTGCGGACGGCGATCACGGGCGGCGTGGAGCCATTCGACATGGATCAGATGATGGAGCTGGACATGGAAGTGCACCATAGCGCCGCGGTGCAATCGGCAGATTCACTGAACACGGTGGCTGATTCCCTGCCTGGCCTGGGAATTGTGGCGGCGGTACTTGGGGTGGTGATCACGATGGGTTCGCTGGGCGGGCCGCCGGAGGAGATTGGCAAACACGTGGCTGCTGCACTGGTGGGGACTTTTCTCGGAATCCTGCTTTGTTATGGAGTAGTCGGCCCGTTGGCCGCAAGCATGAAGAAGCTCGCCGACGAACACAACGACTATCTGCATGTGCTGCGCGTGCTGCTGCTGGCGTTTCTGAAGGGCTCGGCGCCGATGATTGCGATCGAGCTGGGGCGGCGCGCGATTCCCGCATATGCGCGGCCGGACTTCGACGAGATGGAGAAGAACTGCAAGAACAAGACCGCCGAGCCGGTGGAAGCGGCGGCGGCGTAGGCGCGGGGACTGAGGGACTGAATGGCGGCAAAGACGCAATCCATCATTGTGATCAAGAAGAAGGGCGGGCATGGCGGTCACCACGGCGGCGCATGGAAGGTGGCCTATGCCGACTTCGTAACCGCGTTGATGTCGCTCTTCATCGTGCTGTGGCTGATGGGCCAGAGCGATCCGGTGAAGAAAGCGGTGGCCGGGTACTTCAACGATCCCAGGGGAACCGGTAGCCTGCTGGGAACCACGATGACGGGAACCGGGATGGGAATCGGCGCGAGCACGGCGTCCCCAACCGACCAGAATCAGCAGAAACTGCAGGAGATGAAAGAAAAACTTGAGCGAGAGATCGCGGCGCGCAAGGACCTGGAGAAGCTGATCAAGCAGATCGAGATCACGATTACTCCCGAGGGGCTGCGCATCGAGTTACTCGAGGACAAGAACGGCACATTTTACCAAAGCGGCAGCGCGCGCCTGAGCCCGAGTGGGCAGGAGCTTCTGGCGCTGCTGGCGGCGGAACTGAAGACGCTTCCCAACCAACTGCTCATCGAAGGGCATACGGATGCGGCGCAGTACTCGACCGACGCGAACTATAGCAACTGGGAACTTTCGGCGGACCGCGCCAATGCGGCCCGGCGGCTGCTGCAGCAGGATGGCGTGCGCTCGGACCAGGTGACGCAGGTGCGTGGATTCGCGGACCAGATGCTGCGCGTGAAAAGCAATCCCTACGACCCATCCAATCGGCGCATCACGATTCTGGTGAAGAATCTGGACAACGCAGCGCCACCGCCGCAGTTTGCACATGCGACGGTCGTCGACGGCGGACCGAGTGGCGCGAGTCCAGGCGCCGGACCGGGGGCGCAGCCGGCCGCGCCGAAAGCGCAGAGCCCGACGGCTTCGGCGCCCACAGCGCCGGCCAAGCCAGTTGCTGCGCAGCCGGCCGCGCCGAAAGCGCAGAGCGCACCGGCGACCGCACCGGCGACCGCACCTGCGAGCCCACCTGCGAGTCGACCTTCAAGTCCGGCCGAACCCTCGCCCGCGCAGCCGGTCGCGAAGCCCGGAATCATGGGCAAGCTCCTATCGATGTTCCATGGCTCGAAGAAATAACCGGGAACGCCTCGACTTGCCGCGATGGTGTAGTCTGGTTGGCGGATCAGCAAGCGTTTACCAACGGAGAAAATTCAATGGCCATCGTTGCCGGGGTCGATTTCGGCACACTCAGTGTTCGCGTGACTTTGGTTGACAGCAAAAAGGGGCCGATCGGCACCGCATCAGCCAGCTATCCGTTGCACCGCAAGCGCGAGGATCCAAATTACGCCACGCAGTCGCACGGCGACCAGATGGCCGCGTTGGCCGCGGCAACGAAGGATGCGCTGAAGACGACGGGCATCGATGGCGCGCAAGTGGCTGCGATCGCGCTCGACACGACGGGATCGAGCGTAATTCCCGTGGGCGAGGGCCTGGAGCCGCTCGACGAATATTACTTGTGGTGCGATCATCGCGCATTCGCCGAGGCCGAGGAGATTACGCGCAAGGCGCACGAGCTTGGCTTCGAGGGCATCGAGTGGTGCGGCGGCGTTTACTCGCACGAGTGGGGATTTGCCAAGCTTCTTCATTGGCTACGCTCTCATCCAGAAAAAAGAGAAAAATTTGTAACGGCGCTCGAACACTGCGACATGGTGGCGGCGACGCTGTGCGGCGTGACGGAGGCGAGCGCGGTAAAGCGCAGCGTGTGCGCCATGGGCCACAAGTGGATGTGGAATCCGAAGTGGGGCGGCCTGCCGCCGGAAGAGTTTCTTGTCGCGGTCGATCCGCTGTTTGCCGGTGTGCGCGCGAAGATGAGCGGCGATTACCTGACTAGCGATCATCTGGCGGGGCATCTTTCAGCGAAGTGGGCTGTGGATCTGGGACTGCGCCCGGGAATCCCGATTCCCGTGGGTGCTTTTGACGCGCACTGGGACGCGATCGGGTCGAACATTCGCGAGGGCGATGCGGTGAATGTGGTGGGCACGTCCACGTGCATTATTGCGATGGCTCGCCAGGCGGAGCTGGTTCCCGGCGTATGTGGCGTGGTTCCGGGGAGCGTGCATCCGCAATACACGGGCATCGAGGCGGGGCTTTCGGCCGTGGGCGACATCTTCGAAGCCATCGCCAGGCGCGCGGGAACAACGGTGGCCGCGCTCAGCGAGGGGCTCGATGCATACAAGGCAGGCCAGACCGGACTGCTGCGGCTGAGCTGGGACAACGGCGATCGGACGGTTCTAGTCAATCCGGAGCTGGGCGGCGTGACGCTGGGCTGGAACCTGGTGCATACGGCGCAAGATGAGCTATTCGCGGCCATTGAAGGGACGGCCTTCCACACGCGGATCATTCTGGAACGGATGGCGGAGCCGGGGGTGCGCGGCGATAGCAAAGTGAAGATCGAACGCGTGATCAATGCGGGCGGCATTCCGCAAAAGAACGAAGTGCTGAATCGCGTGTATGCGAACGTGCTGAACAAGCCGGTACTCGTGCCGGCGGGGATTCCGACGAGCCTGGGGTCGGGGATCTTCGCACTGCTCGCCGCCGGAGCGTACAAGACCATCGAAGAGGCGCAGGCCGCGGTGTGCCTGCCGTTGCGGACGGTCGAGCCGGATCCGAAATCGGCGGCGGTCTACGAGCAGCTCTACCGGCACTATCGCGATGTGTACTTCGCGCTGGGGAGGCGCGACGCGGCGCCTGTCGCGCTTGGGAAAGTGTTGCCGGAGTTAAGGAAGATTGCTGCAGAGGCGCGGAGGGCGGGTTGAGTCTTCTTCTTGGCCTCGCAACAAGCGCGGCCAAAAAGCGCGCCCAGGAATGGGGGCTTGTGGAATTCCGGGTCTGGATTCCGTGATCTCGCAGGCAGTCAGACGTCTCTGAGAATCTCTTCTTTCGTCACATTTTTATGTGAGGCAACGGAAGCGAGGATCGCGTTCAGCGTCCCAATTCGTAGTGGATTATGGGCCGGGACCGCGATGCGATGAGACGTGGGCCTCTGGGTCTGAAGAATGATATGGCTGCCAACTTGATGAACCTGCCGGTATTCCCAACGCTTCGAGAGGTGCTTCACGAGCGCGATCCCGCTCAGGTCACGCGGCAATCTCATGCGACGGCGAGCACTTCGTCGCGAACCAGACGCAAACGGATCGAAGCAGGCGGAACGGAATCGAAGTAGAACGCCTGTACGGCCTCTTTAACATTGGTTCTCAACTCGTCCCAACTGCCGGCTTGCGTAAAGATGCTTTCGCCAATGGCTTCAGCTGTAAATCCGCCGTCGGCTTCCTGCGCAACCTCAAAGACGATTTCCTTCATAATGATTGCGTCTCCGTCTTGATTCTACCGCGAGGTGCAGATTAAGGGCGCAAGCATGAGGCTCTGGGGGCTTTCGATACGACGGGCGAGGAGGCCGGTGTAACGATGGTCGGCTAGAACTTGTTTCCGCACTGTAGACAAGTCGCCACGATATTGCCGCTTCCGATCATACCCGTCGTCCACTTCCATCCTCGCTTTGCGGTTTGGACTTGAGTGGAGCCGCAACGGGGACACTTCAAACCTTGTGGGTTCGATCCGGCCACGTAGGCAGCTTGAGCGGGGAATTGCTGAGGAGGCTGAGGACCCGGTGGCATTGGCGATGTGGGAGCGGCCTGCGCCCCGAGCGGCTCGACGGGTTTCCCGCATGAGGGGCAAAAACGCGTGTCTGGAAGGAGGGGCGCACCACATCCTGCGCAGAACCTGTTTCCGGCGGTGCTGCCTTGGTTATCCATGGTCAACTCCTGGAATAATATAGTCATACCCGAGACAGGGGCGGTTGGCACAACTTAATGATAGGGTCGGCGCTGCGCCCCGCTGCTGCTTGCGCTTCGGCTCCGCTCCGTTTACCGTTGTGTTCACACTCCAGCGAGCCGGGTGACCCGTGTCCAATTCTTTTTTGCGCTCATTCATACCCAATCTTTTCTTTGCCTTCATCGCGTGCGCCGTTACCGGCGCCGCACCTGCACAATCGCCTGTAGCCCCTGCTGCGAGCGCAGCCCCCAGTGCGAATGTCGATCCGTGGGCTGCTCCGGACTTTTCCGTCGATCCCAAGGCGCTGTACGAAGCGGCTTCGGCGGTGCCCGTGCCCGACGGCGCTAACGTTGTTGAGCTGGTGGAAGACGAGAGCTACACCTTTGATGACGCGGGACGCATGGCTCATGTGGGCCGCATCGTCTATAAGGTGCTCACGCAGAAGGGCGCCGAGGGATGGGACGCTCTTTCGGTCGGCTGGGAGCCGTGGCATGAGGCGCGGCCCATCATCCGCGCGCGGGTGATCGCGCCGGATTTCAGCGTTCACACCCTCGACGCGAACACAATTACTGAAGCGCCGGCCCGCGGCGGCGACTACAAGACCTACAGCGACGGCAAGCGGCTGCACGCGCCGTTCCCGGCGATCGCTCCGGGAGTGGTGGTGGAAGAGGAGTACACCGAGACAGAGACGGAGCCGCTGTTTGCACAGGGCCGGGTCGGGCGCGTCGAGCTCGGCCAGCAAGACGTTCCAGTGGCGCACAGCCGGGTGATCTTTGACGCTCCCGCGGCGCTACCGCTGCGGACCGGCTTATTTCTGCTTCCCGATGTGAAGCCTGTGCGCACAGAGGCGGCGGGCCGCGTGACTCTCACTTTCGATGTGGGCTCGATCGATGGCATCGATCCGCGCGAGCCGTATCTTCCCCCGGATGTGGTGCGTTTTCGCATCATCGGATTCGCCACGGGCGCCTCGTGGCAAAGCGTGGCAGCCGAATACGGAAAGATCGTCGATAATTTTTCCGGCTCCGCGGCGGTGAAGGCCGTTGTTGACCCGCTGCTTGCCGGGAAGAATTCCGCAGCCGAAAAGGAAGCGGCTATTGTGGACTATCTCGACCGCGAGGTGCGTTACACGGGAATCGAATTCGGCGAAGCCGCCATTGTGCCGCACGACCCGGCGGAAACTCTGGCCAAGAAATACGGCGACTGCAAGGACAAGGCCACGCTTCTCGTTGCGATGCTGCGCGCCGCCGGCATTCCCGCGAACGTGGCGCTGCTCAGTGTCGAATCGCGCATGGATGTTTCCGCGGATATGCCCGGTATGGGCATATTCGATCACGCGATCGTTTATGTGCCGGGGAATAATCCGATCTGGATTGACGCCACCGACCGCTACGCGCAACTGGGCCAGATTCCGATGGGCGACCAGGGGCGGCTGGCGCTCATTACCAGTGCGACAACAACTGCGCTCGTGAAGACGCCGGAGTCAACTTCAAAGGACAACGGCCTGAAGGAGACACGCGAGTTCACGCTGACCGACAACGGTCCAGCGAACGTGGTGGAGATAACCGAGCCCACGGGGATCTACGCGTCGGGGTACCGCGGGTACTACGCCGACAAGCCCGACAAGGACACGCGGGATGGGCTGCGCGGATATGTGCAGTCGGAGTACGTTTCGGACGATTTGACGAAGGTGGATCGCACCGATCCGGCCGATCTCTCCCAGACCTTCAAACTTACGATTGCGTGCGAGAAAGCGAAGCGTGGTTACACGAATCTCGAGGACGCGCAGGCCGCGATTCGCGTCGACCGGCTTTTCCAGATGCTGCCCGACGAACTGAAGCGCAAGGACGATAGCGACGAGAAGAAGAACATCGGTCCCGACAAGCCCAAAAAGCCGCGCACGGCAGACTGGTGGCTTGACGCGCCCTACAACATTGAGTGGACCTACCACTTGGTCCCGCCCGCCGGATTCATTCCCAAGGAGCTGCCCAAGGACGCGACGATCGCAGTGGGCCCGGCGCAACTGACGGAGAGTTTTTCCACCGGCAAGGACGGCGTGGTGGTGGCGCACATTGCCTTCGACACGGTGAAGCGGCGCTATACGGTGGCCGAAGCGACTGCGTTGCGCAACGAAATAGCCGACTTGATCGATGGGCCAGCGATCCTCGTGAACTTCGAGCCGCAAGGCGCGGCGCTGCTGCGCGACGGCAAGGTGAAGGAGGCGCTGGCGAGCTATCGCGCGCTGATCGCGCAGAATCCGAATTCAGCCGTGCACCATTTGCAGGTGGCCGATGTGCTGCTTGAAGCGGGGATGGGCGAGGCGGCGCGCGCTGAAGCGCGACTGGCTGTCAAGCTCGATCCGACGTCGGCGCTTGCCGAGCGAACGCTTGCCGACATTCTGAAACACGATCTGGTTGGACGGAATCTACGCGCCGGCAGCGACCTGGCAGGCGCGGCGGAGGCTTATCGCGCCGCGATCAAGCTCGATCCCGACGATCACTCGGCACAGGGCGACCTGGCCATTCTTCTGGAATACGACTCCGTCGGGCGTCGTTACAGCGGACAGTCGCACATGAAGGATGCGATCAAGGAGTATGAGGCGCTGGGCGAAGACAAGCTGTCCGACCTCGGCATCGCCGACAATCTGGCCTTCGCGCTCTTTTACGGCGACGACTTCGCGGAAGCTTACAAGGCTGCGCAGACGCTCAATCCGGAGCCCAAGCAGCTGCTTTCCGCCAGCATGGCCATGATCGAGGACAGCAAGGCGGGCCTGGCCGAGGCGAACAAGCGGTCTACCGACGATGCTGCATTCAAAGACACCGCGGGCACCGCCGGCGAGATGCTGATGAATGTGAGGCATTATCCGCAGGCGGCGGACTTTCTGCAGGCGGGCGCCGCCGGCGACGATGCGGCGCGCACGTTGGGCCTGGCCAACATGCTGCGCGGCGCGATCTACCACGAGGACGCGAAATTCGCCAACACGCCGGAAGACATCGTGAAGCGTTTTGCGCTGGTTCCTTTCGACGCCAACCTGACTCAAGACAGCCTCGCCGCGCTGTTAAGCCGCAATGGGGTCAAAGTGCTGAAAGCCATGGACGCCGACGAGCTGAAGGACGAGCTGAATTCAGGCAAACAGATGAACAGCCAACTGGCCCGCGAAGACAGCTCGCTCGACGTGACCGAAGACATTATGCTGCAGACGCTCGATCCCAAGGGCGAGGGCGACGACGCCACCGGGTACAGGGAAAAAGTGGAGCTGCTGAGCGGCGCCACGATGACGGTCTTCATCGTCAAGGAGGGTGGGCAGTACAAAGTGCTCGATTCGCTCGATAAGCCGAATTCAATTGCCCTGGAGATGCTGGACCGCGTCAACGCCGGCGATCTGAAGGGCGCCAAGGCGCTGCTGGACTGGATGCGCGAGGATCGGCACCTGGAGGGAGGCGACGATCCGCTGGGCGGGCCCGTGTTTCCGCGGTTCTGGATCAAAGGGGAAGCAGCCGATGCGCGCAAGATGAAGCTGGCCGCGGCGGCCATCATGGTTGAAACAAAGCCCACGGTTGCCGAGGGCGTTGCGGTTCTCGAAGCGGGCCTGAAGGATGCAGCCGGCGATCGCGAGCGCAGCAACATTCAGCTCGCGCTGGCGGAAGGCTACTCGCTCCAGGACAAATTTGCGGCCTTGCTCGACGTCTCTTCGGCACTGCTGAAGCAGGAGCCGGAATCGAAGCAGGCATTCCTGTACAACGGTGAGGCCCTCATGGGCCTGGGACGCTACGACGACGCTCTTGCTTTGGCCGACGCCAGGCTCAAGCTGCTCGACAACGACAGCGACGCCATCAGCATGAAGATGGAGATCGAGGCAAATCGCGGCGACTTTGCAGCAGCGCACTCATGGGGAGAAAAACTGTTATCGCTCGGGCAGGAGAATGGAGAAATGCTGAATAACCTTGCCTGGGAATCGCTCTTCACGGGCAAGGTGACCGACGACGACGTGGCAACGGCCGTGAAGGCGACGCAGTTGCAGAAGGACGCGCCTGACATTCTGCACACGCTGGCATGTCTGTATGCGGAGACGGGCAAAACGAAGGAAGCTCACGACCTTCTGCTGCGCGCCATGGACGATTGGAATCTGGACGAGCCCAACGACGAAGTGTGGTATGTGCTGGGCCGGATAGCCGAGCAGTACGGCGAACGGGACATCGCCGTCGCCGACTACCACAAGCTCGAGAAACCCAAGAGGGTCCTCGCCATCCCCACGTCAACCTGGCGGCTTGCGCAGATGCGGCTGAAGGCGATGGGCGTGGAGCAATCGTCGGCGGGGCAATAAGCGGTCCGTCGTCGGGCCAGCGCTACTGTTGCTGTTGCATCTGCTGCATGTCAATGAAGGGGACGGGGAGCTCGGGCGGCTGTTGCGCGCGCTCGACCAGCACGCTCCAGTCCTCGGGGATGGGCAGCTTGCGGTCAAGGGCCGGGGGCCGTTCGCTTGCCTCAACCTTCACAGCCACGTAGAGTTCGCTTGCGGTCTTGCCGCGGAAGACGCCGTGGGTGGGCGGAACGTCGGCGTAATCGCGGCCGACTGCGGTGCGGATGTGGCGGTGATGCGCGACCAGGTTGTTGGTGGGGTCCAGGCCCACCCAGCCCAGATGAGGCAGGAGCGCTTCAACCCAGGCGTGCGTGGCGTCGGGTGTTGAGCGGTCGTGGTCCTCGATGCCGCGATACAAATAACCCGACACGTAGCGCGCGGGAATGCGCACGTGCCGCAGGAGCGCGATCATGGTGTGGGCGAAATCCTGGCAGACGCCGGCGCCGCTCAGGATGGCCTCGTCGATGGGCGAGTCAACGCGCGTCGAGCGTGGCACGTAATCGAAATAGTGGAAGAGGCGCTGATTCAGTTCCAGAACAAGATGCAACGGATCGTCCCTCCGCACGACTTCCATTTTTCTCGCGAGCTCGACGAGCGCAGGCGTCTCCGCGGCAAATGTGCTGGGCAGCAGCATCTCGGAGTAGTCGCCGGCTTCGACCAGCTCATCCAGATCTTCCCACGCATCGGGGGAAAGAAAATGCGGGACGTCGGGCAGGGGCTGCTGCTCGACCACGGATTCGGCCACGATGACGAGTTGGTTGTGCTCGCCGGGAATGTCAAAGTGCTGCACGTTGTTGCCCAGGTGGTCGCGATAGCTGAAGACGCGGCAGCGCGGGCTTACGGAGAGCGAGAAGCTCAGGCAGTGTTGGCTGGAGTCGGAGCGCGGATGCATGCGCGTCTCCATGATGCTCTCGCTGATGGACTGCGAGTAGCGGAAGCGCGTCAGGTGGCGGATGGAGTAAAAGTTCATAGCTCCGGCGTTCCCTCAGGGGCTAGGCCCCGCGTGTTTTGATGCTCGTTTGGCACGGCCAAAGTCGTGCCCTTTCAAAATGCCGCTCGCTCAGACCGCCAGGGCGGATTGAATGGAGTATTGCACATAGTTGCGGTAAATGAGCTCGTGAATCCGCAGGCACTGAGCACGGATATTGTGCAGAAATCCAGCCGAGTCGCCGGCAAGAATTTCGCCGATGCTGGTGAATATCAGCATTGAGTGGAGTTTGCCGATGCCTGCGATCAGCTCTTCCGGCGCTCGCCGTCCCCCCGACTCCTGAATTGCCTCGATGGCCTGGCGCGCGCCGTCGACGCAATAGCAGATGGCATGAGGAAAGTCCCGGTTGAACAGGAGGAATTCGAGAATGCGATCGGTGGAGAGATCCGCCGTGTAAACCTGGCAATAAGCCTCAAACGACGTGCAGCGTCGCAGCAGCCCCACTAGCTCGAGATACAGATGGCCGGTCCGTTCTTCGGCGGGCTGCTGGAGCAGATCGGGCTGAAATACCTCGAGCAGCGTCGCCGTTGCATAGGCGCGTTCCAGATAGCGCCCGAGGCGAATAAACTGCCATCCCTGTCCGTGAATCATGGTCGTGTCCGTAGTGCCCTTAAACAGATAGATGCCGTCCACGACAGACGCCAGCATGTCGCTCACGCTGGAGCGGAACTGCGCCTGCGCATTGGGCGAGTGAATCTGGTGAAAGAGGCGATTGAGCCGCTGCCACTGCTCGGTGGAGATCTCTTCGCGCACCTGGCGCGCATTTTCGCGCGCCGCGCTGACGCAAAAGGTGATGGAGGAGGGATCGAGTTGATCGAAGACAAGCTTATGCGTCATCTCGTGCAGCGATCCATTCCACGTCATGCCCGTCGGCCGGCCGAGTGCGGCCACCATTCGCTGCCATTGTGCCTCAAGGTTCGCACTATTCGTATCCAGCATTAGACCCATGGTCACGTCGAGCTGCCGCACGGTATTCTCCGCCCGCTCCAAATAGCGGCTCATCCAGTAGAGACTGTCGGCAACGCGCGATAGCATCGTGCTTCTCTCACTTCCTGCCCGATGTTCCCGAATCAGACTTATTCCAGAACCCATGTGTCCTTGCTTCCGCCCCCTTGCGAAGAGTTGACTACGAGCGAACCTTTTTCGAGCGCCACGCGCGTCAGACCGCCGGGCACGATGTTTATCTTGTCGCCAAAGAGAATGTACGGCCGCAGATCCACATGGCGCGGCTCGAGCCGGCCGTCGACCAGGCAGGGGGCGCGCGAAAAATCGAGCGTGGGCTGGGCAATGTAGTTGCGCGGATTGGCCTCGATCTGGAGGGCGAATTCCTCGCGCTGCCGCGCCGAGGAATGCGGGCCGATGAGCATGCCGTAGCCGCCGCTTTCGCCCACAGCTTTGACCACGAGCTTGTCGAGATTAGCCAGTACATGTTTGCGGTCCTTCTCCTCGCCGAGCAGAAACGTCTCGACGTTGGGCAGGATTGGATCCTCGTTGAGGTAGTACCGGATCATCTTCGGCACGTATGCGTAGACGGCTTTGTCGTCGGCGAGGCCGGAGCCAAATGCGTTGGATACGGTGACGTTGCCGGCGCGGTAGGCGTTGAAGAGGCCTGGACAGCCCAGCGAGGAGTCGGCGCGGAAGACCAGGGGATCGCTGAAATCGTCGTCGACGCGGCGGTAGATGACGTCAACGCGCTTGAGGCCGTCGGTGGTGCGCATGTAGACGATGTTGTCGTGCGTGACCAGATCGCGGCCTTCGACAAGATCGATGCCCATCTGCCGGGCGAGATAGGTGTGCTCGAAGTAAGCGGAATTGAAAACGCCGGGCGTGAGCAGCACGATGTTCGGCTCCGGCCGGCCCTCGGGTGCGAGCGAGCGCAGCGTGGAAAGCAGAAGTTGCGGATAGTGCTCGATGGGGCGCACGCCGTAGCTCGAAAAAAGTTGCGGGAAAGTGCGCTTCATCACGCGGCGGTTGGTGAGCATGTAGCTGACGCCCGAGGGCACGCGAAGATTGTCTTCGAGGACCACGAACTCGCCGGTGTTCAGACGGAGCAGATCGGAGCCGACGACCCCGATGTAGACATTGCGCGGCACCTGCAGCCCGCGCATTTGCCGCCGGTAGTGCCTGCAACTATAGACGAGCTCGTGCGGAATGATGCGGTCGGCGAGGATTTTGGCGTCGGAGTAGACGTCGCGGAGAAAGAGGTTGAGCGCCGTGATGCGCTGCGTCAGCCCGCGCTCGATGCGGTCCCACTCCTGGGCGGTGACCAGGCGGGGCAGCAGATCGTAAGGGAAGATGCGCTCGGTACCCTCTTCGCGGCCATAGACGGTGAAGGTGATTCCCTGCGTGAGGAAGGCGAGGTCGACCGATTGCTTACGGCGGCGAAGCTCGTCGGCGGGCAGGGCGGCGAGTGTCTCAGCTAGCGCGCGGTACTGCGGCCGCACCTCTCCGCCGGGCGCGCGCATCTCGTCGAAGGCCTGGTCGAGCGGGTAGTCACCGAACAGCGGTTCCAACTCGACTGGATGGCCTGCGGTCATATTTTTATGGCAAACTTTCCTGGCAGCGGATTCAGAACGTTGGCAGCTAAGTTACGAGATTGGGACAGATGTGCCCATCTGACCTTGCCAGTCAATTGAGCAATCTTCCCTCGTCCTGTTCTTTTGTTTCTAACACGCCGGTTATAAAGGAGCCATTAGAAATCGCGATGTGCTTCTGCGCGCGGAGTGAAAGAAAACCGGCGCAGCCGTTCGCGGGCTGCGCCGGGTTTTTCTGGCTTCTGCGGGCCGCCTTCAAAATCGGACCCGCTGTCCGGCCTACTTCGTCGGCACGGTGTTGATCGTCTTCAAAATCCGCGAGACGATCTGGTAAGGATCGGCCTCGGAGTTCGGCCGGCGATCTTCCAGATAGCCCTTGTAGCCGTTCTTGATGAAATTGACAGGCAGCCTGACTGAAGCGCCGCGGTCAGACAGGGCGTAGCTGAACTTGTCGATGGCCTGCGTCTCATGGAGGCCGGTGAGGCGCAGATGGTTATCCGGCCCATAGACCTCAATGTGCGCGGCGATATTGTTCTCGAAGGCCTTCATCAGCGCCTCAAGGTACTCCTTGCCGCCCACGTCGCGCAGGTGCTTGGTGGAGAAGTTGGAGTGCATGCCGGAGCCGTTCCAGTCGCCCTTGATCGGCTTGCAATAGAGCTCGAAGTCCACTTCATACTTCTCGCAAAGGCGCGCCATCAGATAGCGGGCCATCCACAAGTCGTCCGCGGCCTTGTGCGAGCCTTTGCCGAAGATCTGGAACTCCCACTGGCCCTTGGCCACTTCAGCGTTGATGCCTTCGTGGTTAATGCCCGCGTGGAGACAGAGGTCGAGGTGCTCCTCAACGATGGTGCGGGCGATGCTGCCCATGTATTTGTAGCCCACGCCGCAGTAGTAAGGGCCCTGAGGAGTGCTGGGGTGGCCATCTTTGGGGAAGCCGAGCGGACGGCCGTCCTTATAGAGAAAGTATTCCTGCTCAAATCCGAACCAGATATCCGGGTCGTCCTCGGCGGTGGCACGCATGTTGGTGGAATGCGCGGTGCCATCGGGGTGCATGACCTCGCTCAGAACCAGATAACCGTCCTTCTTGGCTGCATCGGGATAGAGAGCCACAGGCTTTAGCACGCAGTCGGACTTGTTGCCCTCGGCCTGCATGGTTGAGCTGCCGTCAAAACCCCAAAGAGGCAAGTCGGCAAGGGTGGGTGGCTTCTCAAACGACTTGATTAGACCTTTGCCGCGCAGACCCGGAACGGGCTTCTTGCCGTCGAGCCAGATGTACTCCAATTTGTACTTTGACATAGTTCTCCTCATGGTTTGGGAATGGTAGGACAGCCCCGGCGGAGATTGCGCCTGCGGCCAATTAAGGGATCGACTTCAGATTAAACCGGAGACACGCGAATCGCATAAGGATGGCATAAGGAAATGTAGAAAATCTGTGGAAGGCAATTCCGCGCGCGCGAGGGCCGCGATGGAGGCCGGTTGATTGGAAAGATGGAAGCAGTTGCCGCTGCGCGGCAAAATGCCTCGAACCAGGCGCGCGGTGAGCAGCAGCGCGGAAGGCGGACTCCATTCGCACTCGCCTTTCCTTTACTTGTCTGATCCCGGCATTTGTCCCATCTCGCCAGCGGTTCGAGGAGTCCCGACCCCGGCTCCGGACCAAATCTTGTCCTGCTGCGTTACTCTGGATGATCAGGAGATTCCGGGCCGCGATGCTCACTCTGCGACGCTTCGTCTGTGTCATCTTTGCCGCGCAAATTCTTGTCCTACCCGGCCTGCGCTCCCAGCAGCCCACGCCACAGGCCGACGAGTTTGTTCGCGCCCACTACACGAAATACGAATACCGCATTCCCATGCGCGACGGCGTTAGGCTCTTCACCGCCGTATACGTGCCGAAAGCATCGGCTTTTCCCCAGGACCCTGGCCCCTATCCGTTCCTGATGGAGCGCACGCCCTATAACGTCGAACCTTACGGCGAGGACCGTTATCCCGCGCAGCTCGGTCCGTCGGACGAGTTCGAAAAGTCGGGCTACATCTTTGTCTACCAGGACGTGCGCGGGCGCTGGATGAGCGAAGGCACGTTCGTTGAGATGCGGCCGCACATCGACGAAAAGAAATCGCCGCAGGACGTGGACGATTCGTCAGACACGTACGACACGATCGAATTTCTCCTAAAGCGCGTGCCCAACAACAACGGCAAGGTGGGAATCTGGGGCATCTCCTATCCGGGGTTTTACACTTCGGCGTCGATCATCGACTCGCATCCCGCCATTGCCGCGGCCAGTCCGCAGGCGCCAATGACCGATCTTTTTCTGGGCGACGACTCTTATCACGGAGGAGCATTCATGCTCGCGGCGGGCTTTGGATTCTATGCGCCGTTTTTTCATCCACAACAGAATCCGGTGCTGCCCACGCCTGAAAAGCCTTTTGATTTTGGCACGCCGGACAACTACAAGTTCTTTCTTCAAGCCGGGAACGTCGCCAGCCTCGACAAATATCTGGATGGCGCGGCGTGGATGTGGGACGATCAGTACAAACACGACACCTACGACGACTACTGGCAGTCGCGCGACTTGTCGCGGCACATGAAGAACATCAAGTGCGCGGTTCTGGTGGTGGGCGGATGGTACGACGCCGAAGACCTTGAAGGGCCGTACCGCACCTTCTACGCGGTGCGCAAATTCAATCCCGAAACGCCGGCAACGCTGGTGGAGGGTCCATGGGTCCACGGAGGCTGGGCGCGCAACGACGGCGACCATCTGGGCGATGTGCAGTTCAATGCGAAAACTTCTCTCTACTTCCGCGCCGACATCCAGTTCCCATTTTTCGAGCATTACTTGAAGGGCGCCGGCAAAACGCTTCCAACAGCAATTGTGTTTGAAACCGGAACAAACGTCTGGCGTCGCTACGACGAATGGCCGCCGAAGAACGCGGTAGCCAAGACACTCTACTTTCACGCGGGCGGCAAGCTGAGCTTCGATCGGCCGGGTGAGACCGCGAGTTCGGACGAATACCTGAGCGACCCCAACCACCCCGTGCCGTTTGTGGGCAGCACCACAGACACGGTGCCACAGCGCTACATGGTTGACGACCAGCGCTTCACCAGCTACCGGCCTGATGTGCTGGTGTACGAGACTGACCCGTTGACGGAGGATATGACCATTGCCGGCCCCATCTCGCCGCATCTGAAAGTCGCAAGCTCGGGCACGGACTCCGATTTCGACGTGAAGCTCATCGATGTCTATCCCGATGAGGATCCCGATACCGGCACGGCTCCGAACAAGCGCGTGATTGACGCGTTGCCGCTGCACATGGGCGGCTACGAACAGTTGCTGCGCGGCGAGCCGTTCCGCGCCAAGTTCCGCGCAAGCTGGGAGAAGCCGGAGCCGCTCGTGCCCGGCAAGGAAACCGATCTCGACTTCACCATGCCCGATCTCGATCACACCTTCCGCCGCGGTCATCGCATCATGATCCAAGTTGAGAGCTCGTGGTTCCCGCTCACCGACCGCAATCCGCAAACCTTCACCGACATTCCCTACGCCAGGCCGGAGGACTTCAAGAAGGCCACTGAAACGGTCTTCCACCAGAAAGACGCAGCCTCCGGAGTGGAAGTGCTGGTGCTGCCGCAACCTTAACGGCGAGGCGCCAGAAAGCGCCCGCGAACCAACGAGGACCCGATGATTGTTCGTGCTTTTCGTTCCGTATTTATGATTCCTGCGCTGCTTTTCGCGCTCCTGACGCCGATGTGCGCCGAAGAGGGCATGTGGACGTTTGACAACCCGCCGCTGAAGCAGTTGGCGGACAGGTACAACTTTCATCCGACGCAGGAATGGCTGGATCATCTTCGGCTCTCGAGCGTGCGGCTGAACGACGGCGGATCGGGTTCGTTTGTGAGCCCCAACGGCCTATTGCTGACGAACCACCATGTGGCGCGCGGCCAACTGCAGAAGAATTCGACGGCTGATCACGATTACGTGCGCGATGGGTTCTACGCCGCGACGCCGGACCAGGAGATGAAGACTCCCGATCTGGAAGTGAATGTGCTCGTAGGCATGCAGGACGTAACTGCGCGAGTGCAGGGCGCCGCCAAAGGCGCCAAGGACGATGCCGATGCGCTGAAGGCACGCGACGCGGAGATCGCCGTCATCGAGAAGGAGAGCAAAGACAAGACCGGCCTGCGCTCCGACGTGGTGGCTCTCTATAACGGCAGTGAGTATTGGCTCTATCAATATAAGGCGTACACCGACGTGCGCCTGGTGTTCGCGCCGGAAGAGCAGGCTGCCTTTTTCGGCGGCGATCCGGATAACTTTACCTATCCTCGGTACGACTTCGATATGGCGCTCTATCGCGTGTACGACAACGGCAAGCCGCTGCACACGGATAACTATCTGAAGTGGAGCGCGAAGGGCGCTGCGCCGGGCGAACTCGTTTTTGTCTCAGGCCAGCCGGGCTCGACGTCGCGGCAGGATACCGTGGCCCAGTTGCTTTTGGAGCGGGATACGACCGAGCCGGCGGTGATTCAGTATTTGCAGCGGCGCGTGGATGCGGAGCAGGCGTTTGCAAAGCAGGATCCGGAACAAGCGCGGCTGGTGGGAACGAATGTGTTTCTGTTGCAGAACAGCCTGAAGGTCTACGTCGGCCGTGAGGAGGCGCTCTCTGACAAGGCCATTCTGGCCAAGAAACAGGCCGAAGAGAAAGACCTGCGCGACAAAGTGGCCGCTGATCCGGAACTGCAGAAAGAGTATGGCGGCGCGTGGGACGATGTCGCGCGCGCGGTAGACCTGGCCAGACCAGAAATGCCGAGGATGAGATTCAGGCGCGCCGACAGCCAGTTATTCTCGTTCGCATTGCAGATTGTGCAGTACGTGGCCGAAGTGATGAAGCCTGATGGCGGCCGCCTGCCGCAATATCACGAGGCAGGCCTGGATTCCCTGCGCTTCCAACTTCTTTCTCCAGCAGCTGTACATCCGCCGGTTGAGAAGCTCTACATGAAGACCGCGCTGAATCTCGCGAAGGAAAAACTGGGCGCGAACGACGAGTACCTGCAGGCGATCGTGCAGGGCGGCGACATCGACAAAACTGTTGACGCGCTCGTGGACGGAACAAAACTCGGCGATCCCGCCTTTCGCAAGAGCCTGATCGATGGCGGCGAGGCTGCCGTTGCCGCTTCCACCGATCCGATGATTGTGGCCGCGCGCCGCGTTGATCCGGCGTGGCGTGCGAGCTACGTGAAATATCGAGATAACATTGCGAGCGTCTTCGACGCTGCGGGCGAGAAGCTGGGCAAGGCGCGCTTTGCCGTCTACGGCAAGAATGCCTATCCTGACGCCACGTTTACGCTGCGACTTACCTATGGCACGGTGGACGGCTATCCCTATAACGGAACCACTGCTCCGCCGTTCACCACGTTCTATGGACTCTTCGATCGCGCAGCGAGCTTCAGTAACCAGCCGCCATGGGATCTGACGCCAAAGGAGGCGGCGGCCCGCGACAAACTCGACCTGGCGACTCCGATGGATTTCGTGAATACCTGCGACGTGACCGGAGGCAACTCCGGCTCGCCAGTGGTGAACCGCGATGGCGAACTCGTGGGGCTGATCTTTGACGGCGATATCGAAACGCTGGCCGGCGATTTCGTTTACGACGGCACGAAAAACCGCGCTGTCGCCGTGCACTCTGCCGGAATCATCGAGGGGCTGCGCAAGATTTACGGTGTGGACACCTTGGCAGACGAGCTCGAAGGCAAGCAGTAGATTCAGAAGACTGAAGGGAGCGGGAGCCGCGTGCGCCCGCTTTTTGTTTGTCGGCCAGCGGATGCACATGACGGCTTGTAGAGCCCGCATTCCTTAAATCGGCTCGATTCGACGTACAATCGAAGATGGCTGGCACACCGCGGAGAGGTGGCCGAGCGGTTGATGGCTCCGGTCTTGAAAACCGGCATACCCGAAAGGGTATCGGGGGTTCGAATCCCTCCCTCTCCGCCAAGAACCGTTCCCTCCCCATTGATTGCAGGTCCTTCGACTTCGCTCGGGATTTCGCCACAAGGCTCCGGTCGCTCGCGCTCCTCACGGCTTGAAAGCGGCTCAAGTTCGAATCCTGCCCTCTGCCACTACGACTTCCCGGTAATGCATCGGTAGCACGATCCTTCGCTTCGCTCGGGATTTCGCTGCTGGATACAACGGAATGTCGCAGCCCAGTGCAATCGAATGCCGCTGTTGAGAGCCGCTTTGGTACAGTTGGAATCCGCCATCGGATTCAATCGAATATGGCCAAGGGAAGCGCTGTTGACTGAGTAGTAATTTCCGTGGGGACGACTGTCGTCAGCACATAATATGTCCGGTGTTTTTAGCAAGTGAAGTGTCCGCGTAGCGGGCGGTGAGGATGGAGCCATGCAGGAGAGCATAGATCTATCCGAGGACCGCGGCGGAGCGGGCGATGAAGTTACACGAAGTGCTTTTGCGAGCCGCCACGGGGAAGATCAAGTGGTGGCAGGCGGAGGAGTTGATTGGCATCAGCCCACGGCAGATGCGTCGTTGGCGGAAGCGACTGGAGGAGCAAGGCCACCGGGGATTACTGGACCGCCGGCGAGNNCGAGAAGCTGGGCGAGGAACATCGGATTGAGTTGAGCTACACGTGGGTCAAGCAGGCGTTGCAGGCGGCCGGTCTGGTGAAGCGCAAGGCCAGGCGCGGGGTGCATCGCAAGCGGCGTGAGCGTCGTCCTCTGCCGGGGATGATGTTGCACATCGACGGCAGCCATCATCGGTGGTTTCAGGACGAGCGCTGGCACGACCTGATCGTGATCCTGGATGACGCCGCCAGCGAGATCTATTATGCGCAGTTGGCGCAGGGGGAAACGACCGGCGCGGTGATGGCCGGTCTGCGCGCGGTGTTCGAACAGAAGGGCCTGTTCTGTACGTTGTATTCGGACTGTGGGGCCCATTTCCGGCGTGTTGCAGGGTGGCTTATTTCGGTGCGGAAGGGAAAAGAGACACCGCCATTTCCCTATTGAAAGACATTCCCCCAAAATAATATGACTGCGCGGATTTCTTGTATGTGTTTACGGAGAATTGGAGCAATAAATCGGTTTTGCCTTGAATGCTAAGTCGCGGATTATCAGGCAATTGCCTGCTAAATCGGTTTTGTTTCGATCCCGGACTAACTGTGGACGCCAAAAAGTTGCTTGATAAATCGCTTTTTTGCGGGGGGTAATCAACTATTCGATTGACAAAGATTCTTCGCCATGTCTATAGTTCGTGGCGCATATGAGTAGCTGTGTATTAAGCGGCGAAAATCTGCGGTACTCGGCTCAAGGGTGTATTCAGAGCTGAGACTTTAGGAGGAGGCATTGCATATGAGGCAGTGGATTTCGCGCATCAGTATAAGGGGAGCCATTCTGCGGCTGTTTGCAGTCGCGGCGTTGCTCTTCTTCGCACATCAGGTTACAGCGCAAGGAACGATTCTTGGCACCGTCAGCGACCCTAGCGGCGCCGTGGTTGCGAATGCAAGCGTTAACCTCACAAATCTGGACACGGGCCTGAGCACAACGGTAACTTCCGACGGCGCCGGCCAGTACGTAGTGCCGGATCTGGCGATTGGCCGCTACACGATCAAGGTCGCGGCGTCGGGCTTCAAGGTAGCCGAGAAGACCGGGGTGGCGATTCAAGTAGGCGACCGTCTGCGCCTGGATTTCCCACTGCAGGTAGGAGCCCAGACTCAGACCGTCACTGTCGAGGCGGAGGCCCTCCACCTGCAAACCGATACCGGTGAGGTGAGCAACATGATCACCGGCACGGACATCGCGAAGCTGGAGATGAACGGCAGAAGCCTCGTGTCGATGGAGGCGATGGTGCCCGGCGCGGTCAGCCTGCAGGGATCTACACAAGTGCCGTCCTCGCAGGGCTCTGACGCCGCCGTTGAATTCAATGGCCAGCGTACAAGCCATAACATGTGGTTGATGGACGGCGGCGAAGCCGCGGACCGTGGCGGCGGCGGCGCTCCTATTGTCTCGCCCTCGCTGGAAGCCATTGCCGAAGCCCGCACCATGACCTCGAACTACAGCCCCGAGTATGGACTGTCTTCGGGCGGGACCATCAGCACCACGTTTAAGTCGGGATCCAGGCAGTTCCACGGAGAAGGCTGGGAGTTCTTCCGCAACGACTATCTGGACGCCAAGAACTACTTCAACCCGGGCAAAGCCGGCGAACTGCGCTACAACATTTTCGGCGCCAACATTGGCGGTCCGGTCAGTTTCCATCCGAACAAGAGCGAGCCCAAGACCTTCTTCTTCTACAACCAGGAGTGGAGAAGGTTCGTGAACGCCAGCGGAGTCATCAATCAGCAGGTTCCGTTGAGCAGCTCGTACGGAGGCAACTTTGCCGGCGAGATTCCGGCGGATGGCACCGACCCCAATACCAATGCGGTCGTTCTGAACTCCGGTTTGCATACGCCGTGCGCCAACCAGTTGTCCGCCGCTCAGGCAGCTAGATTTACAGGCGCGGGGATGACGTTGAGCACGCCGAACGGGCTGGGCAACTGCGCGATTCCGTCCAAGGGTAGTCCTACTACAGAGCCGGGATTCGTGGCTATGCCCACGATTCCCAGCGCGCTGCTAAACGATCAATACGGCAAGGATGCGCAGGTGCTGCTGACGGAAGGGAAGATCTTCCCGGCGCCGAACAATGGCCAGTTTTTCAATAAGCCGGTCTCCGAGCCGAACGACATTACGGAAGAGCTGGTTCGCATCGATCACAAATTCAGCGACAAATTCTCGGTGTTCGGACACTGGGTGTCAGAACAGACCCAACAGGGCTACGCTACTGTGATGTGGAGCGGCGACAACGTGCCCACCATTGGCAACACGTTTGGCAATCCGGCGTACAGCGCGGTGATCCACTCTACTTACACGATCAATCCCAACCTGGTGAACGAGACTTACTTCAACTACGACTCGAATCAAATCCACATTCTGCCTTTCGCGGCGTATGGCTCCACTCTGGCAGCGCCGGCAGACTATACCTATAACCGCGTCTTCACGGGACCGATTCCGGGCAACGTAATGCCGTCCATCGCTCTGCAGAAGCAGACCGGGACCAATTACAGCCCCAACTGGTCGCCGTGGAACAACATAGCGAGTGACTTCTCCGTCCACGACGATGTCTCCTGGGTGAAGGGCGCGCACCAGTTCAAGTTTGGTGGGAGCTGGGCGTTCTTTACCAAGACTCAGGATTCATTCTCCGCGGTGGAGGGCAACTTCGGGTTCAATGGTTATTACACCAACTACGACTTTGCCGACTTCCTGTTGGGTCTGGCGCAAAACTACAACGAGCCGGCGATCCATCAGGCGGGCATTTGGAACAACATCAGCCCGGCGGTTTACTTTCTCGATAACTGGCGCGCGACCCCGCGGCTGACCGTGAATCTGGGCCTGCGCTGGGACGGCATCCCGCACACCTACGAAGCAAACAAAAAAACCTCTAACTTCTATCCAAACCTCTACAACCCTGCCCTTGCAGCCACGTTCACTTCGGCGAACGCCCTCTGCAGCAGCGCGTCCGATCCCGGCTGCACGGCTGCCAGTCCTGGACTGGTTAGCGGCTCCGGCTCCATTCTCGGCAACAGCCGGTTCTATACGAATGGAATCGGTATCGGCGGCATCACGCCAGGGATCCCCAGAGGATTGGCGAACAGCCAGAACGGATGGGGTCCGCGTCTCGGCTTCTCTTACGACCTGACGGGACAAGGAAAAACCGTTGTTCGTGGCGGTTTCGGCGTCATGTACGAGCGCGTCCAGGGCAACGACATGTATAACCTCGCCAACAACGTTCCCACTAACGCCTCAGTCAACTTCAACAACGTCCTGCTCGTCAATCCCAAGACCAGCGCTGCCACCGGAACCACGCTGACGGCGCCGATCGTTGTGGCCAGCATCCAGGGGATTGAAGCAGACAACTACAAGCCGCCATCGACGACCCAGTACAGCGCTGGAATTCAGCACCAACTCACCGCCGGCACGATCTTCGATGTGTCGTACGTTGGCACCCTGCTGCGCCACCAGAGCGACGACAGGGATATCAACCTGCCGCCCGTCTCCGATCTGCCTGCTCTGATTGCGAGCAGCAGCAACTACAACCTGGATCTTCCGTACGCCGGATTCTCTGGAATCAAGCAGTTCACGAACGAGTCGAACGGCGAATACAACGGGCTCCAGGCGAGTGTGCACCTGAATATTCACCAGGATCTACAGGCCCAATTCGGCTACACCTATTCCCACGCTTACGACACCAGCCAAAGCAGCGGGAACGGGTTCGATCTGGATAATGTTTCCAACCCCTACGCGGGCTGGAAATTCGATTGGGGTCCGTCGGTCTTCGACCGTCACCAGGTGGCATTTGTCGAATACGAATGGTCCATGCCGTTCTTCCGTCATTCCACGGACTTGGCCTCAAAGCTACTGGGAGGCTGGGAACTGGCTGGGTCTTCCATCTTCGAGGGAGGAGCGCCGCTCAACGTCACTCTTGGCGGCAACCAGGGCAGCAACGGCCTGCAAAATGGAACCAACCGGCCGGATCTGGTCGGGACCGTTTACTATCCAAAACAACGTTCCTCCGCCGGCATGCAGTGGTTCAGCCCGGGCTTCGGGGTGAATAATCCAACCTTCGGGACTCCGGCTGTTGGTTCGT
This sequence comes from Acidobacteriaceae bacterium, assembly GCA_003138515.1. Classification (GTDB taxonomy): domain Bacteria; phylum Acidobacteriota; class Terriglobia; order Terriglobales; family Acidobacteriaceae; genus Telmatobacter. Next base: position 58,982 of record PLGG01000078.1, read on the forward strand.
GGGGCAACTTGCCCTTCGACCAACTGCGTGGCCCGGGTAGTCAAAACTGGAACGTAGCCATGCACAAAATCTTCCGCTTCACGGAACACAGCAACTTCGAGCTCCGCGCGGAGACGTTCAATATCTTCAACCACCCGCAATGGACAGCGAACGGCAACCAGGGCGGCATCGGAACCAACCTGAACGGAAATAACTTCGGACTGAGCAACGGCTCGGCCGATCCCAGAGAGTTCCAACTCGCCGGGAAAATCAACTTCTAACCGCGGTTAACACTGCATTCCTTGAGGCCCCGCTCCCGACAGGGAGCGGGGCCTCTGTACTTGGCCTGCGGTATTCGATCCCCTTGGAAGAGTGCGCTCGTGGCGCGCAAGCAAATCTACGCCTGACCATTCGCCGTCATGGCCGCCATCCTGTTCGGCTCCAGCTGACGGGCTCTACGGCGGTTCTCCTGCAACTATGTGCCATTTCGGGCGTATTTCAGGGTGGCTTTTTCTTGTTGAAAAAGCCACTTGGCGATTGTGCCTTGGTCTACACCTGCAGGAGAACCGCTTTAGGGATGTGCGTCCGTCGCGTCCATATCCGACGATAGCTCGACTTTGCCAGGGACCGGGGTGAAAATCGGGTCGTCGCCGGCCCAGGGCGCCTGGCATGTTTTTCCCTGCTGGTAGCGAATCAGGTTCTGGCGCAAGGAACGCGCCAGCACGTCTTGGTGGGAGGCTTCCAACTGCTCGATGACCGCCTGCTGATACGCGGCGGCTTGCTGAAACTGCCCGGCCGCGGCGAGAGCCATGGCCAGAGTGATTCCGACCTCCAACGGGTTACCTTGCTGATTCCTCACGAGAGTTTCGACAATGCGCAGCGACCGGCCCGGGTCGCGCACGGCCGGATCGGGCGCGGCTGCCAATACTCTCGCCAGTGCATCGGCGATGTCAGGATCGCTGGGAAGCGCCGCCGCGGCGTCCTCAAGCAGAGTCCGCGCCCGCGCGTACGAACCCGCGTGAACCGCCGCCATCGCCTGCATCAAACGGGCAAATCCATTCCGTGGGTCGAGCGAGACAACGATTTCATATTCCCCCTCTGCGTCGGTATCCTTTCCTCTCCGCATGAGGAGATTGGCTAGCTGAAAATGAGCCATCACGAGCCCCGGATCCAATTGGACCGCTTGCCGGAGATGGACGATGGCCTCCTCTTCCCTCCGCTCTTGTATCAGCAAAATGGCGATGTCGTAGTGCGCGGAGGCGCTGCTCGGGTCGAGTTGCAAGGCTTGCGCATATTGCTTGAGAGCATCGTCGCGCTTTCCCTGCCGGGCCAGAGCGACTCCCAGGTACTCGTAGGCCAGGGGATCGGAGGGGTCGAGACGGACCAACTGATCGTATGCGGAAATGGCGTCGGCAAAACGGCTTTCCCGCATAGCCGCACCGCCGCGCTGAACCAGGCTAAGCCTACCCTGTTTGAGAAGATTGATCCGGTCGAGCAGCGGATCCTGGATGTCAGGCTCCGTCTCGCCGCGAGCTCGCAGTTGTTCCTGCGCGTGGGCGAGATCGCCCAGCCCGCGATAAGCCAAGGCCAGTTGATAGTGGACGCTCGAAGCTTTCGGATCGCTGGCTAAAGCTTCAGTGAAATCCTTCACGGCGTCGTCGTAATGATGCTCAGTCAGGGCCACCTTGCCCAAGCCGGTCAAGGCGGCTGAGGAATGTCGCTGCGCCATTGCTTTGGTGAAGGAATCTTTGGCCGCGTCGGGATGATCCAGGGTCAGTTCCAGTGCTCCCAAGCGCAGCAGGGCCGGGTTGTAGGTTGAATTGAGCGCAAGGGCGCGCTGGTAATCGCGCGCCGCCTCCTCGGAATCGCCATTCTTATGGCGTAAATAGCCCTGAAAATAAAACCACTGGAAAGACCGAGAATCGAGGCGAGAGGCGTTGGTATAGCAAGCCAGCGCAGCATCGTCGAAACCATAGGCTTGGTAGATTTGCCCCAGCGTGCCAAAAGCCGCGGTCAAGCGGGCGCGAGGAGCGTCGGTTTGCGCCATAGCGGCCGCGAGCACCGCCTGGGAGGCGCGAATCTGGTCCTTGACCGGAGCGTCCACTCCGGCGAGGTCCGGTTGAGGAACTTCGATGAGATCGACCTGGCTATTCGCAGGACGCGAAGGCCCGCTCTGCGCCGCACAACCGTCCCAACCGGCGATTGCGCTCGCGGCAACGAACGCGATCGTCAACAAAACGGTCCCTTGCCGGATCCCAATCATGGCGCTGCTATCGTCACGCCGCTCCCCTCTCGCAGCGTAGTGTATCTCCCGAGCGGCAAGCCGGTCCATTCTTCGACCCTTCCGCTGACCCAGTGGGCCTGCACCTTGGTGATTTCGGGAGCATCGCCCAGCCCGAACACGATGCGGGGGTCGCTAGAGGAACAGTAGCTTCCGTCTGTATGAACGCGTCGCCAAAGCGGTGACGCGGCGCGGCGAAAGACAGCCACTCGTGTCCCCAGCATATCGCGATGAGATTTGTCTCCCACCATACGCAATCCTATCCACGGCTTGCGATGTCCCACGTTGTTGATCAGGAGTCGTGCGGGACCGCTGTTGTTGACCATCACGACGTCGATCCCTCCATCGTTGTCGATATCGCCGAAGGCTGCGCCGCGGCCCACTTGCAAACTGGAAAATGCGCTTCCGGCGCTGCTGCTGACGTCCTCAAACCTCCCGTTGCCGTTGTTGTGCAACAAGAGGTTGGGTTCGGCATACGGATACATGCTCCCCTTGCGGGCTTCTTCTTCGATGGCCCGGACCGCTCCGTTGACGATCATCAGATCCAGCCATCCATCGTTATCGTAGTCCAGCATCCCGATACTAAATCCCGTGTATCGCTGAGTAGCGCGAGCAAGGCCGCTCTCATAGGACATATCGTCGAACCATCCCTTGCCGTTGTTGGCAAACAGGTCGGCGTGTTGCCCACCGATGGTGGCCACCACAAGATCTTCGACGCCGTGGCCCAGCAGATCTCCAGCATCCACGCCCATGCCGGATTGCGGGTCGCCATCTCGATCCACGGCGCAGCCCGCAATCAGTGCCTCGTTCTTGAAGGTTCCGTCGTGCTGGTTGATCCAAAGTTGGTTGGGGCGGAGATCGTCGGAGATGAAGATGTCGGGCCAGCCGTCGCCGTTGAAATCCGCGCAGATGGCGCCCATCGAGCCGCTAAACTGAGCGCCGATTCCCGAACGGGTGGTCACATCTTCAAACGTGCCATCGCGCCGGTTGCGGAACAGGCGATTGGGCAAAGGACTGAACGCCAGGGGACTGCAATAGTCTGGAGCGCCGCTGGGTGAGAGACACTTTGGAAGATTGGTAAACCTGAAGTCGAGGTAGTTGGCGACAAACAGATCGAGCCAGCCATCCCGGTCAAAATCGAAGAAGCTGGCGCAGATGCTCCATCCTGGAACGTCTGTGCCGGATTCCGCAGTGACATCGGTGAAAGTTCCATCGCCGTTGTTGCGCCACATTTGATTGTGGCCGAAATTCGCGATGTAGAGATCGACCCAACCGTCGTTGTTGAAGTCCGCCGCCGCGACTCCCATGCCGTATCCCTCGGCTCTGATCCCGCATTGCTCCGTCACGTCAACGAACTTGAGCGTGCAGGTGCCGTCGGCGTGGCGAACCGAATCGTTGCGGTAGAGCCGGCCGCGCAGCGGTAACTGAGGAGGGTATAGGGTCTGGCTCGAACCGAGGGGTCCTAACTGTGTGCCCTGGACCAGGAAGATGTCGAGATCGCCGTCGTTGTCGTAGTCGAAGAGCGCTACGCCGGACCCCATCGTCTCCGGATAGTAATGGGAACCCGACGCGCCGTTGAAATGGATAAAATCAATCCCGGCTTCCCTGGTCCGGTCGCTGAAAATTCCCTCGGCCGTGATGGGAAGGGCAGCGAATCCAAGCGGGGTCTGCAGAGCGGCGGCGGCGGCTCCCAGCTTTACGAAGTCGCGCCGGTTAAAGCGATTCCTCATTGATGCGATTGCCCCGAAGACAAGGATGACGGCGCGGATGGATGACCCAATTCTTATTGGCAGGTTAGCATAGTTCGTGGCTGATGGCGATAATCCGGCCTATGAGACAGCATCAGCTTTTTACTTCCCAATAACACCTCGACATGGGCGGCAACTTCGGTGCGATGACCGGAGCCTGCGATCCCAGAGACCTCCATCTCCACGGGAAGATCACCATCCAATCGCGGCTTTGAACCGTATTGCGGGGCCCTGCTCCCAATCGGAGCTGAGACACTGTCCTTTCGCCGAGTTCGATATTCCTGGGAGACCCGCAGGCGCGCTACCATAAGTACATTGCCTGGGAATGGTCATCTACAAAATGCATATGAAGTCCACGGCGCTGCTCTCAACGATTCTTATTCTGCTGACAACGCCGCCGGTCAACCCGCAGACGCCTGGGGCCTCCCGTGCAATCGCCTTGGAACAGGCGGGCGACCTGCCCGGCGCCGAGAAGGCGTGGCGCGCGGTGACGAACGACAACCCACGCGATGCAGGAGCCTTCGCCAGCCTCGGAGTTGTCCTGTCGAAAGAAGAGAAGTACAGCGATGCCGCTGCTGCTTACCGTCAGGCGCTGGCATTGAATTCGAACCTCAGAGGAGTGCAGCTCAACCTGGGTCTCGCCGAGTTCAAGCAGGGTCATTTTTCGCAAGCTATCGCGCCCTTTAAAGCCGCCTTGCGCGCCGATCCGGCAAGCTTGCAGGTTGATACGCTGCTGGGAATGAGCTACTACGGCTCAACCGAATTTTCCAAATCGGTTCCCTACCTTCAGATCGCGGTAAAGAGCGAGCCCGAGAATCTGGAATTGCGCGGAGTGCTGGCGCAGGCCTGCCTCAACATCAGGCAGTACTACTGCGCCCTGGAGCAAGACCAACAGATCAATAAGATCAATCCTGACTCTGCGCAGGCGCACATGCTCTCAGGCGAGGCCCTCGACGGCTTGCATCGCACCGACGAAGCGATCGCCGAATTCCGGCTAGCCGAGAAGGCATCTCCCAACGAGCCGAACGTGCACTTCGGCCTGGGGTATTTACTGTGGGAAAAAAAGGAATATTCCGATGCAGCCCCGGAGTTCCAGGCGGAGTTGGATAACAGCCCCAACAACGCCCAGGCACTTACTTATTTAGGAGATTGCAATCTGACGCTGAACCATCCCGAGATTGCCCGCCCGTTGCTGGAAAGAGCCGTACAAGCCGATCCAGGAAACGAATTGGCGCACCTTGACTTGGGCATGATCGATGCCGATGCAAACCGGCCAGAGGACGCATTACGCGAGCTCGATACCGCAGAAAAGCTCGCACCCAACGACGTGAATGTGCACTGGCGGCTGGGGCGTCTCTACCGGAGCCTGGGGAAGATGGACCTGGCCAAAGCTGAATTCGACAAAGCAAAGAGCATCACCCAGACCGCTGATACCGACCTCGTCAACCAATTGAATTCCCCAGCCGGAAAAACGCCCGCGGCCGAAGCTAAGTGAATGTGCAAGCGGCAACGGTACTGTTGATGGGATACACTCTCTCACAGTTCGCAATTGATTGAAATGCTCCTTCTATGCATGACACACAAGTGACAATCCAACACGGCTTGACAGCGAGCAGAGGCTTGCGACACATATCGGCGGGGCAAGATTCGTGCGGTCCCTTGTCGAGTTCCATCTGGCTTTGCAGCCTAAAATCGAGGCCGGCATTGCGGCTTGTTCGGGCTGCTGCGCTGGTTGTGGCGCTCAGTGCGGCCATGCGCGCGCAGAATGCGCCGACTGGCGGCCGCCAGCCGAACGCAACGGGACAGTCGCCGGGGGGCGGGATGGCCAATGCCGGTCCGCAACAGGCGGAGTTCGACAGCCAGCATCGGCCCATTACGGCCGGGGGATTCGTGAAGACCGGGCCCATCGTTTTCGAGAATGTGGCGGGACCCGCGGGCTTGACGGCATGGCATCACCAGGCCGGCACGCCGGAGAAGCGCCTGATCCTTGAAGCCAAGGGCCCGGGCGTGTGCCTGCTGGACTACGACAACGATGGCTGGCTCGATATCTACCTGGTGAACGGCTCAACCTACGATGCGCTGGCCGGCAAAGCTACGCCGCCGCACGCGGCTCTCTTCCACAACAACCACGACGGAACCTTTACCGACGTGACCCAGAAGGCAGGTGTTGCCAACGATCGCTGGGGATACGGCTGCGCAGTGGGAGATTTCGACAACGACGGCTGGCCCGATCTGTACGTTACGAACTTCGGCAAGAACCGCCTGTACCGCAATAACCATGACGGAACCTTTACCGACGTGGCGGAGAAGGCGGGCGTGACCGTTGGGACCTGGTCGACGGGCGCAACCTTCGGCGATTACGACGGCGATGGGCGTCTGGACCTGTTCGTGGACGGCTACGCGCAAATCGATTTGAACAATCCTCCGCTGTCGGGCACGAAAGGCGTGAATTACGCGGACTGCCAGTTTCGCGGCGTGCAGGTGATGTGCGGGCCGCGTGGCTTAAAGGGCGAGCACGATCATCTGTTTCACAATAACGGCGATGGGTCCTTTACCGACGTAAGCAAGAAATCGGGGGTCGACGACCCGAACGGTTTCTACGGGCTGGGCGTGCTGTTTGCCGACGTGAACAACGACGGAAAACCCGATCTGCTTGTGGCCAACGACTCGACGCCTAATTATCTCTACATCAACAAGGGCAACGGGGTTTTCGAAGACCAGAGCTACGAGAGCGGGTTCGCGCTCAATAAAGATGGGCGCGAGGCGGCCAACATGGGTCTTGCCGCCGGCGACTATCAGAATAATGGGAATCTTTCGGTGGTGAGCACAACCTTCTCAGACGATTACCCGATCCTTTTTCAGAACGATGGCACCGGGTTCTTCACAGACGTCAGTTACGAGACCGGAATAGTCCAGTCTTCCATCCCCTTTGTCAAATTCGGCGATGGCTTCCTCGATTACGACAACGACGGCTGGAAGGACCTCCTGATCGTCAACGGTCACGTTTATCCGGAGGCGGACCAACATCCGGAATGGGGACAAAGCTATGCCCAGCGGCCGCTGCTCTATCACAACCTGGGAAACGGCAAATTCGAGCTGGTGCCGGCGGTGGAGGGTTCGGGCCTGGCAGTGGTGACCGTCGGCCGCGGAGCCGCCTTTGGCGACTTGTTCAACGACGGCAAGATCGACGTGGTGATCAACAGCATGGACGGGACGCCCATCCTGCTACGCAACGTGAATCCCGACCATCATCAGTGGTTGGAGCTGAAACTCGTGGGCGGGCCGCACAGCCCGCGCGACGCCGTCGGCGCAACCGTGTATCTGAATGCGAACGGGATGCGCCAGCGCGGCGACGTTTTGAGCGGAGGCAGCTATCTTTCCTCGAATGATCTGCGCGTGCACTTTGGCTTGGGCGACGCCACCGATGCCGGTAAAGCGGAGATTCACTGGCCATCGGGAAACAAGGAAACGCTGAAGCTGCCGGCGGTGGATCGCATCTACACAATAACTGAAGGCAAAGGGATCACGGACGAGTTGTGCGGGGGCAGGCCGTGCGTTGGCCCTGCCGCGCCCTAGACCGGCGAATGACCCGCGTGGAATCGCATCCAGATCGCCTCCCTTTACGGATGCGGGGAGCTCGACGTAATTTGGCTCGCATGGAATTTGGTCAGGAGCAATTCTTCTCGGATCGGAATCCATCAGGTACAGAAACTCCCAGATGTTCGATCGATCGCCGCCGGCCGCTCGTCTCGCAAAGTGCATTCGATGAGCGTGAGGCCAGCCGAGATGCCTGTTTTGATCCGTGAGCGCTAAGCCAACCAATTCATCGCGGAAGGCCTCTAATGAGCCGAGGGCAAGTGCACTTGAGCGTCACCGGTCATAGGCCGGACCGCATTTTAGAGAAGCACGACGCTCATAAACTCAATTCGCTACGTGTGACGGCGCAATCACATCCCCTGAGACGCGAGAGGCAGAAGCAGGCCCTGAGCGGGGGGCCATTTTCATTGCATTGGAATCAACTTTGACTTAGCGCATGACTTCGACGGTTGCGGGCCAATCGTCCGGGATGGGGGTGAATTGCATGGCCGATATCGACGTCGTGATTGCGGACGATCAGCCGCTTTCCCTGATCGGGATGCGGAGTGCGGTTGCCGATCAGGGAGATATTCGGATTCTTGCCGAGTGCGACAATCAACAACTTCTCGTCGCAGCCGTTCGCTCTCACCCTCCCGATGTGCTGCTGGTGAGCGCGGAGATTCTCGACGATGAGCTCGGAGCTGTGAAGCAACTTATCTCGCATACCAGGAAAAAGACACGCGTGATTGTGGTAACGAGCCACAGGGACCCTGGATTCCTCGATGGTGCGCTGCAATGCGGAGCCAAGTGGGTCATCCACACGGAGGGTCCGGTGGAAGAAATTCCCACCGCGATCAGAAAAGTGACAAGCGGAGGTGTTTGGCATGAGCGAGCCGCCGCCTAGGACCGGCGTCGAAACCATCGTTGCCAAGACGCTGGAAATAGCTCGCCTTGTTTTTGGGTCCCAACATCGATTAGTATGGGCACTTTGAGAGCTGGGCAGCGCTCCATGACGCAATTGAGCGCAATTGCATCGAATTTCCCCAAAAACGTCCACGAAGAGAGAATTACCGATGGCGAGTTCACCGTCCTGGCGGCAATCTGCCACGCTGCTCGCTGTGTTGTTGCTTGTTCTGCAGTGTGCGCGCGCGCAGGAGACGATTGAGATCGATGCGCAGGGGCCGCACACCCCCTTTCCCCACTTCTGGGAACAAATGTTTGGCTCCGGCCGCGCGATTCTCACCTTGCGCGAGAGCTATCGCGATGATCTGCGCGCCGTTAAGCAGGTCGCGGATTTCCAGTACGTACGATTCCACGCCATCTTTCACGACGAGGTGGGCGTATACAACGAGGATGAGCACGGCGATCCAGTTTATAACTTCTCCTATGTGGACCAGATCTACGATGGGCTGCTGAAGAACGGCGTGCGGCCCTTCGTGGAGATCAGCTTCATGCCGCGCAAGCTCGCGTTCAATCCGGACGCGCTGCATCCCTTCTGGTACAAGCCGAATGTCTCCCCGCCGAAGAGCATGGACCGATGGGATGACCTTATCCGGCATTTCGCACAGCACCTTGTCGATCGCTACGGAATCGACGAGGTGTCGAAGTGGTACTTTGAAGTGTGGAACGAACCCAATATCGACTTCTGGAACGGAATTCCGCGCGACCGATCGTACTTCGATCTCTACGCGCACACGGCGCGCGACCTGAAAAGCGTGAACCCGCGGTTGCGCGTGGGAGGGCCGGCGACCGCAGCCGCGGCTTGGGTCGGCGATTTTCTAAGGTTCACGGCCACGAACCATGTTCCGGTTGATTTCGTGTCAACGCATGCCTATGCGGACGACACGGTCGAGGATCTCTTCGGAACCAGCGAGCAGATTCCGATGGATGACCGCGTTTGCCGGGCCGTGGAGAAAGTACGCAACGAGATCAAGTCATCGGCTACGCCCGATCTTCCGCTCTTCATCACGGAGTGGAATGTGCAGGGAATGATGGGGGCGCGCGACACCATCTTTATGGGGCCTGCGCTGGCGAACACGGTGCGCCAATGCGACGGTCTAACAGAGATGATGTCGTTCTGGACCTTCTCCGATGTCTTTGAAGAATCGGGGCCGATCCCAAAACCGTTCATTGGAGAATTCGGGTTGCGCGCCAAGGGGGGCATCAACAAGCCCAGCTACTATGCATTCGAATTGCTGCACGAGCTGGGCAACGAGCGGCTGACAAATTCGGCAACCGATGCGATCGCCACCGAGAGCGATAACGGCGAAGTCGAAGTGGCTGCGTGGAACCTCGTCGATCCGGGTCAGCCGCCATCGGAGAAGACGATCGATCTGGTCTTCCGGCATTTGCCGCCCAATGCGCGCGTGAGCATCCAGCAATTGGATGCAGATCATGGAAATGTTCTGGCGGAGTATGCCGCGATGGGAAAGCCGCTGGATCCGACAGGCGATCAAGTGGAGGAGTTGAACCACGAAACCGCACTATCGCCCCCATTACAGGCGACTCTCACCGCGGGAAAGCTCCAGATCAAGCTGACGCCAAACGAGCTTGCTTTGATCAAAGTGCAGCCGTAGCGCCGCGCGAGACCTCGGGCAGGACGGCGACCTCCGCGGGAAAATGAATCAGAGCCAGATGCTTCAGCCTGGCTTTGAGAACGGCCATGTTGACAGGAATCTCCTGCAGCAACATCTCTGTGGCCTGGATCATGGGGTGCGCGTGGAACCATTGCTGGACAACGTTATTGCGCAATGAATTGGCGATCGCCAGCAGCGACATACCCATGTGATGAGCCATCCACTCCCGCACCAGGACTGGTCTGCGCGAAGAGACCGAGTAGTCGGCTGCCTCATAAAAACCATACGGACCCATCCAGCCTTCCGACTCCATTTGGCGAAGATTGAGCAGTGCTTGCTGCGGATCGACTGCGAGCGCGAGAAAAGTGGAATAGGGGGAAATGACGGGTCCCGCCGATGCCTCCGGCCAAAGCGCGATGCTGGGCAGGCCGTAGGCGAAGTAGTGATAATGGCCGCGGTCGTTCTTCTTTGAAGATGCCGACTCCGAAACGCCCCAGGGAATGCCCAGCGAGCGGCCGAAGGCACGTTGTACGTATACACACGCATCCTGCGTGCGCGCGATCAGTGTACCGGTGTAGCTGCGCATCCACAATGCGGGCATCAGGTACTCGAACATCGTTCCGGACCAGGATAGAAGAAGAAAGCGGCCATGGACGCGAGTATGATCGCGGCCCAGCTTATTCCAGCTTTGCTGGGGAAGATCGCCGCGGGCGATGGCAAGGAATGTGGCGATTCGCGCCTCGGATGCAATCAGGTCGTAGCAGGCTTCATGCCGCTCTTTTTTGCCCATGTCATAGCCAATGGAAAGGATCTGACGGCCGGGATCGACGAGAAAACCAAATTCCGTCTCCTGTGCCAGCCGCTCCGCGGTGCGCTCAATATCGCGCAGACTTGCGGACAGCGCGTGCAGATTCTCGAGGGCGGTCGAGAGCAACTCACATAAATGTTCGGCAAGTTGCTGAAGCAACGGATCGCCGGAAAGCGTATCGCGCACGCCAGTCAACGTGGATTGCAATTCACCGGCGAACCGCAGCGCGTAAGCCGGAGTGCAATCGGTGAGCTTATCGCCCTGGCCCAGTTGCAGCAGCAGACGCAGCGGAGCAAATTGGGGAAGCAGCCAAGGTAGATACCCGTGGAACAGCACAAGAACAGCGTCGACCCGGTTCAGAGTCTCTTCAATCCACCAGGCGTCACGATGCTGCTCGCGCGCAGATGCGGCTCCCGCGGCCAGCGCAGCTTGGGCGCCCTGGAGCCAGACAATCCACTCCGCAATTCCCGCAGAGGTTCCCGGCGGCTTGATTCGCGAAAGCGATTCGGGGAGATGTTTCGTCTTTCGCAATACACAAAGGTACGCGCGCAGGCCAGTGAAGATCTCGGCGCGGAGCAAAGGCTTATTGACCAGCGTACGTGTGCCCGCATAGAGGGTATAAAGCGAAGCCACAAGATTGCCGCTGTCGACGGAGGAGACAAAAGGAGACTTGTCGAGCGGGCATAGCGTTTCGGTGTCGTACCAGTTGTAAAGGTGGCCACGAAATTTCTCCATGCGCTCGATGGTTCGAAGTGTGCTGCCGGTGAGGGCGGCAAATTCGGGAGCGGTCAGGAATCCAAGCTCGCATGCGGCCTGGCGTGTATTGAGCAGCAACCCGATATTGGTGGGCGAAACGCGCGGCGCTTCACGACACCCCTTTTCCATCACGTTGTCAGGGACCAGAAAATTGTGGCGCTCGACGCCGAATTCGCGGAAATAACGCCAGATCCACAGCGCGTGCCCTAACAGAAATTCGCGGTCCTTTCTGTCGATCGAGCGCTGGTCGCGCGGCGGGCGATTCAGCCAAATAGTAACGGGATTGGAGAGCGCCCATAACAAGAGGACAGGTGCAGCACAAAGAATCGCTCCGCGTTGTGCGGCAAACAACCAGATCAGTGCGCCCAGGCTCATCGCCACGAGCGGCGTGAGGGCGAGAAACCAGTCGACGGGCGCAGGCGCCCCTGGTTCCAGCTCGCTTCGAGCGGCGACTTCCCATTCCAGCAAGCGCTCGCCCGTGATGAAGCGTCTGACCAGCGAGCGAACGATGGCATCGAAGGCGAGCAAAGTCTCGTGCGGCAGAAAGACAAGGCGGACCAGAACCACGAGAGCCGCTTGCCGAAAATGCGAAATCGCCTCCGCGACCTGTCCCTTGGGGCCGGCCATGAACGCCCGGACCAGCCCAAATGCAAGCTGAGCGATGGCAGGAAAGAAAATCAGGACCAGCGCAACGATGGTCCAATAAAGCGGTCCGCCCGGCAGGCGAAGCCAGCCTGCGATAAAGAGTGCGAAGAAGGACGGTTCGACCAGCGAACGGCGCAGGTTGTCTAGGATCTTCCAGCGCGAAATGTTGGAAATCGGATTGTCAACCCGCCCTCCTGACTCTTCAGGCACGCGGGAAAACATCCACTGGGAAATTTGCCAATCGCCGCGGACCCAGCGATGTTTACGGCGCATGTAAGCGCTGGTGTGCGACGGGTAATCTTCGACCAGTTCAATGTCCGTGGCAAGCCCCGCGCGCGCGTATGCACCCTCGATCAGGTCGTGGCTGAGGAGGGCGTTGCGGGGAAATCTGCTATTGAGCACCGCGTGGAGCGTTTCGACCTCATAGATCCCTTTACCGGTGAAGATGCCCTCGCCAAAAAGGTCCTGGTAGGCGTCGGAGATAGCGCGGGTATAAATATCCAGGCCGCCTTGGCCCGAGAAGACTGCCGCCAGCCGTGAGCGCGTTGTCGATTGGATGGCAACCGCGATTCGCGGCTGCAGGATTCCAAAGCCCGCAGTCACGATGGAGCGTTTCGGGTCGACGACGGCTTGATTGAGGGGATGCGCAATGGCGCCAACCAGGCGGGCCGCGGTGCCGCGAGGAAGCTGCGTGTCGCTGTCGAGCGTGAGGACATAGCGAATGCCATTGAGCGCTGCTATGGGACCGGTCTTGATGGGGAACGCGTCAAAGGTGCCCGCAAGAAGCTTGTTCAGGTCAAGCAGCTTGCCGCGCTTACGTTCCCAACCCATCCATACACCCTGTCGCGCGTTGTAAACACGATGGCGGTGCAGCAGAAGGAAAACGCCGTTGCCGGGCGATTCATATTTCTCGTTCAGCTCCGTTAGGAGCCGCGATGCGAGCTCGACAAGCGGATGAGAGTCTTTTTCGTGCGGATTGCTCACGGAATCGGGCAGGTCGGTGAGCAGCGCGAAGTAAAGGTTGCGATCGCGATTGCCCAGAAAGCGCACCTCAAGGTCGTTCACCAGCTTGCGCACCTGCTTTTCATTGATCAGCAGCGTCGGAACCACCACGAGAGTGGCGCAGTCGCGCGGAACACCTTCGCTGAAGTCCAGTTTCGGCAACGGTTCGGGATCGAAAAAAGCCGTGATTGCGTTGTTGACCAGGTCGACGGCAGCCTGCGTTGCGGGAAGCAGAAGGAAAAGAACGATCCAAGCCAGGCCCACGAGCCCGGAGACGGCAGGCAGAGCTGGAAACAATGCGGCAGCGATGAACAGCAGTGTTGAGAGTTGAATGCCGCTCAGGAAAAACTCTTCGCCATTTGCGCGCACGAAAGCGCGCGCGCGCCACGCGAAACATGAATGAAAGTCGATGCGGGAAGCGAGCTGGGGGAACCCATTGCCAATGAGGTAGTAGCCGACGTGCGCGCGGCGGAGGTGTATGCGCGGATCGGAGGATTTTGCCTCGTTTCCCTCGCGCGCGAGCTCGAGCGCGGTCTGCGCTACCTCCGATTCGCTGCAGTCGGACCGGCGGGCAACAAGCGCGATGCGCTTGCGATAGAGCTCTCGGGATTCAAAGTCCATCTGCTCAAAGACCTTTGCTGGGTCCTGCCGGAGGAGTACGTCGAAGACGATGAGCGGCTCAATGAAGTAGGGCCAGTCGGCATTGCTAATGGATTGCAGGCTTTTGATGTGAACCAGCAGCCGAGGAGCGGAGGCCGCGCCGGGAGAGCTGAGCACGTCTCGCGCCTCCTCCAGGATCAACTCCAGCAAGGCGAATTTGAGAAATGAGCCGACACTCCACAATTCGTCGACGTTCAGTGGTTCATGCGTCTGCACGGCCTGCATAAACTCGTGGAAGGTTGGCGCCGAGAATGTTCCATCGACAGCATGGAGGTAAACTCGAGCGACGGCGGCCACGCGAGGTTCATCGTGCCTCGGGCCGAGAACAAGACGCGGGAGCTGGGCCACTTCCTGCCGCTTGCCGGTGATGTCGGTAATCGCAGACCAGAACATACGATGCCCAGCGGCAAGCTCAAGCAGCGCGGACCGCCGAGCCGCTAGCTGCGGATCGTTCGGCATCTCCGCCAACGATTGGTGAGCAAGTGTGGTTTCCAGTTGATCGAGCGTCTGGCGAGCAGCATGCACGCGCTTTTGAAAGAATCCGGCTACCCGCGGCTGAGGAATCACTTCCCATGCGGCAGCCTGGTCGGCCGCGCTTCGCAGGCGATTCATGGTCTCGCTGTCGAGCCGCTCCTGCAAGTCGGAAATGGAAGCTATCTTGCTCATCGAATCCTCAACGGTAACTTGCCCTCAACGATAACTTGCGGCTTGCATTTCAAACATGGTTGCGTAACGGCCGCCAAGCGCCACAAGCTGCTGGTGGTTTCCTTCTTCCACCAGACGGCCCCCTTCGAGGACGACAATCCGGTCAGCCATGCGCACGGTTGAAAAGCGGTGCGAAATCAAGAGCGCCATTTTGTCGCAGGTGAGCTCAGCGAACCGCTCGAAGACCTCGAACTCGCTGCGCGCATCGAGCGAAGCAGTGGGCTCATCGAGAATGAGAAGTTGCGCATTGCGCAGGTAGGCTCGCGCCAGTGCGAACTTCTGCCATTCGCCTCCCGAGAGGTCGACGCCGCCTTCGAAACGCCGCCCCAGCATCTGGTCGTAGCCGCCGGGAAGTTTCGCGACGACCTCGCTGGCCAGGCTTTTCTCGGCTGCATAATCGATCTCTTCCATCGCATGTTCCAATTCGACTCGGCCCACGGCGATATTCTCGCGGGCGGTCATTTCGTAGCGCATGAAGTCCTGAAAAATCACCCCGATCTCGGCATGCAGATCGGCCAGATCGTATTCGCGAAGGTCGATGCTGTCGAGCAGGATGCGCCCTTCGGTGGGGTCGTAGAGCCTTGTGATCAGCTTGACGACCGTCGTCTTGCCCTGACCGTTCTCTCCGATCAAGGCCACCCGCTCTCTGGGCCGAAGGGTGAAATTGAAACGGTCGAGGACGCGCCGACTTGTCCCCGGATAGACAAATGACACGTCCTGAAACTCAAACCCAAGCATGACCGGGCGCGGAATGCACAGTCCGCCGGGGCGCGACTTCACAGCGGGTTCCATGGCGAAAAACGCCAGCAAATCGGTCAGGAAAAGGGCTTGGTCGGCCACCCCGGAAGCGGTCGAGAACGCCAGCTGGACGTTGCTCATCGCTTGCATAATGGCCGCCGTGATCAGCGTCAGGTCGCCCACGCTGTAGTGCCCCTGAATGGTTCGCAGGATGCTGTAGGCGTAGGCCGCATAGTATCCAACCTGGCCGAGGATGGAAAGCAGACCGCCCCAGAACAAGCGGCGGCGATTCAAGCTCACATTCTCGTCGTAAATCCTTTGCGAAAGCGCAGTGAACCGGCCAGTCAAATAGCCGCTCAGATTGAAAAGCTTGAGCTCCTTCGCGGCCTCTTTGCTGCCGCCTACCTGGCGCAAGTAGTCCATCTGCCGGCGAACCGGCGTCTGGCGGAAGTTCTTGGCATAGGTGAGAAAAGCAAAATGGCTTTCGCCAAGAAATGCAGGAACAATTCCAACAACGAGCAGCAGCAACAAGACCGGCGAATAGAAAATGAGCACGGCCGAGAAGGCAATCGCCGTCACGGTTTGCTGAATCAGCCGGCCCATCTGCTGGATCATCGCAAGCCTGTCAGTCGCCTGAACGCGTGCCCGCTCAAGGCGGTCGTAGAAGACCGGATCCTCGTAGACGGTAACGTCGAGGGCAGCAGCCTTGCGCATGACTTCAACGCTCACGTGGTGCGTGTACCGGTCGGCGAGCAGGTTGTCGAAGTAATCGACCGCGCGGGACAGGACTCCCATGAGCACTGCCAGCGCCATTTCCGCGGCCACCAGCCACCAGAATCCCCGCGGCAACGGCTGATGAAAGCGGATGTGGTTCACGCCGTCGATGATGTAGCGGACAATGATTCCAATGCCGACGGGCAGAAACGCGACAACGACGCGGATGGCAATGTTCCAGAAAACAACCGCCGGCCCCGATTCCCAGACAAAATGAAGCACCGGCGGAATGTTCTTAAGCGCTGCCACCCGGTCGGACCATGCACCAGTGTTTGTTTGCGACGAGCCGCGAGCCGGGGATGGGGAATCGCCGGGAGGTCTTTCGGATCGCGTTTTTGAGGGCGTCGTACCCATCTTGGTGTCACTGCCCGACGGAAACACACTCGTCACAGGCGGAACATACGGCGTGCTCGTGAACCAAGGTGCCGGCGGAAAAGAGCTCTTCTGATGTTCCGTCGGAGGCGGTGTCTCAGTTTTCTATGATTAATAGGATGCAATCCCGCCGCGAGACGTTGTTCCTCCAGGTCAGCAGAACCGGAATTGGTTCCCAAATCCGCGCAAGCAGGCCAGCATGGCTCGAGTTGCCAGCTTTGGGGCGGCCCGTTGAGCTGTCATTGGAACGGCATCTGCCCCGGTTGGTAGGGCTTGAATCCGGCCTTTTCCATGCCTCGCTGCGCCTCTGGGTTTTTCATGAACGTGTCCCATACAAACTGCGAGCGCAGGTTCTCTGCCATCAGCATCGTAATTCCCGTATCGATGCCAACGACGTCCGAGTCGTACCAGCCTGTCAAGGGATTGAAAGCGTCCACGAACCCGTACCGGCACCAGGCTTTCGGGTAGCGGTCGTGAATGGTTCTGAGAACCCGAATTGTTGAGCTGGGCAGAAATGGCAATGAGCCGCCGGCCGCGGCGGGTACAACTGTGCCGTCGATCGGCCCCATGGCCGGCGGACCGCCCCAGGCCACATAACCCCGCGGAGAATCGGACGCGGTGATGCCCCAAAGAGAGTCGCTATAGTCAGAATATTGCGAGTGAAGCTCGACGCAGAAACGCCGATGCACTTCAGTAGCAATGACGGAGTTTTCAAAGTAGTCGGCAAAGCGGTCGCGCCGGTTGCGAAAATCGAACCAGGCCTGCGAATACTGATGCACGAAGATCGGGGCAAAGGAGCCGATATAGCGCAGGCCATCGTATTCAAAGATCGTTCGTTTCCACGCCATCCATGCGTCGCCTTGCAGGGGATAAGTCTCAGAGCCCATGCCGAGGAGATACATCATCATCAACTCGCTGTAGAGGTCCCACCGCGATGGGATGAATCCTATTTCCGGCCTCCACCCCATTGATAGAAGGCTGGTGTCTTCCGAAAGCCAATTCCATTGCACCCGATCGAAGATGGCATGTGCCAGCTGGTCGATATCCTTGTCCTGAAAATACTGCCGGCACATGAGCACGCCGCAGAGCAGGATGGCGGTATCGACCGAGGAAACTTCCGAGTCCCAGATGCGCTCACCGGTATTCATGTTTGCGAAGTGGAAGAAAAACCCGCGATGCGTGGGAAGCTTGTGCCACAGAAACGACAGCGTCTGAACGACGCGCAGCCGCGCCATGGGATAGCTTACGAAACCGCGTTTCTCGCCAATGCAGATGGCGGTCAGGCCAAAACCGGTGGAAGCGATGCTGGCGCTGAGGCTGGTATCATTCGCCCGGACACTGCATCGGTCCTTAATCAATCCCGTCTGAGGATTCGCCTGCTCCCAGAAGAAAAGGAAGTTCGCCTGCTCAAGCTGGTTCAGAAACTGGTCGTCTTCCACAGAGATCGAGGGTGGTGGGGACGGGGACGCAGTTGGCGTATGTGATTGATGGGATTGGTGTTGTGTGACCTGCTGGCCTGGAGAACCCAAGGCCAAAAGGTGCTTGACGGGCAGACCCAGCGAGATGCGCGCCAACTGGCGCAGCAATCTCCGGCGGGAGTTCAAGCATCCTTCGAGATCCATAGTCTTTTTGACAGCAGCCTGATTCGTCGTTTTCGATTTCGATGGAGCAGATTGCGAGGCTCCGAGCGTCTATTCATGTTAGACGGTATCGCCGCAGCGGGCTCGGATATCCTCCTGGAGAGCTATAGATTGGATGCATGCACCGGGCTCAAGTCAACAGAGAGCGGACAGCTATACGAATAAATCGCAGCCAAAGGAAGCGGAGAGAAGGCGCAATGACCCGCAAAAGAATTGCCGTATGGATCGCCGTCGCTGCTACCGCGGTTGCCATGCTTATCTGGCTTGGCGTGCGCCATTGGAGGCCGCGTTGGTCGATCATCCAGGGCGCGGTGATTCTCCGTGATACCGACCCGCGCAAGGAGTCGCCGATTGCCGGTGTTGCGATTACCGCTTCGGCTGGCGATCTGCGCCTCAGCACTGAATCGGATGCATCCGGGTACTTCAAGATCGCGTTTCCCGGGACCGTATTACCGGGACAAACGGTGATTCTGAGCTTTCAGCGGAAGGATTTCAAACCTCTTGAACTCCACGACACAATCCAGTTTCGTTCGTCGCTTCGACAGCTCGTGATTGCAACCATGGAACCGGCCGCTGCCGAAAGCAGTGTCGGTTCGGGCCGCCCTCCGTCTGTTGTATCCAACATCAGGGTGAGATACACCGTCAACTCTCAAAACGAGGAAAACATCGGCAGCGCGGTGAAGACCTTTCAGGTAGTCAATCGTGGAAATATCCCCTGTCATCGCCAGAGCCCGTGTTCTCCCGATGGGTATTGGAAGGCTGCAACTGGGTCGATCGAATTGGATGCCGGCGCCGACAACAAGTTCCGGGACGCAAGAGTTTCCTGCATTGCCGGTCCGTGCCCGTTTACGCAGATCGACACGAGCGGTTTTGCCAATGGCGGCCGCACGATCGCCGCCTCGGCCCTGGATTGGTCCGACACCGCAACCTTTCTGCTGGAAGCCGAGGTTTTTCATACGGCCGTCGTCTCCAACGTGCGTGAATCGTACCCCGTGGTTTTTGGGCGATCGCTCAGTTTCACCCTTCCAGGGACCGCGGAAGGCGTGAGTCTCGAGGTCGAATTCAACGGCGTTAACATGGTCTTTCCGCTTGGACCCGATCTTTACCTGAGTTGGGCAAACTGCGGCGTCAGAACCGGCTCCGACGTGAAGAAATCGACTGTCTATCAATGCGAACTCAAGCCTAATTACCGGTTTTGATCGGAAGTCACAAAATCTGCGACTTGGCCAAGCCAAGCGGTTGAAGGAACTGGAGCAGGAGAACGGCAAGCTGAAGAGGCTGGTTGCCGAACTGAGTCTGGACAAACAGATCCTTCAGGACATTGCCCGGGGAAACCTCTAAGCCCGGAGCGGCGGCGTATTGCTGTGGATCATGCCAAAGAGCAAGGGGCGAGGATCTCCACGACCTCTCCATCACCGGCACCGGCCTCATTTACGGCAAGGGCCTCAGCTTCGGCGCCGACGGCGCCAATCCCGCCCCTCGCGGCGGCTATCCAATCTATGTCGCCAACCACCCCGGCGTCGGCAACAAGGCCATCGCCCTCAAAAACTGCCACAACGTCCGCGATCTCCGCATCGGCTGGAGCCGCGCCGCCGCCGCCGCTATCCTACCCACCGCGGACAACAAAATGCTCTGAGCTTGTTGATACCAAACCGCTCGAACGGGACGTTGGCGTCGATTGTCCCCGGTGATTCTGGCTGGGTTCGTCTACTTCGTAAGGTATATACTTTTCAAGGGGTCCGCACACATGGTCGTGCTGCCGCGCGTCCATCGGGGTTTTCTTTTCGACAGGCCTCAGGCAGTTTCTGAAAACTCAACATGAGTGACTCCACGCGGTCTGATAAGAAGGCTTTCCCCAAAAAGCCCGGCCTTCCGGGTGTCGGAACTCCGTTCGCCGGTGAGAGTTCCTCCGGCGACATCCCGATTCCTTCAGAAACGCCTCGCCAGCACGATCCCGATGCCACGATCGTCGACGCCGGGCCACCACTTGATCCCCAATCGAGACCTGTAGACTCCGACGCTACGATCATCGACGCGTCACCCCTTCTTGACGCCGACGCCACGATAGTCGACCTTCAGGCGACTTTGCTCGACCCCGGAGCTACGATTGCGCCCGGATCTCCGGCCCGACGCACGCCTGCGACGCGATTGACCTCGCCCGACAGTGCGGCCGTGTTACAGATTGGCGATTTGCTCGGTGGACGTTATGAAATTCTGCAACTGCTCGGTGAAGGCGGAATGGGCGCCGTCTACCAGGCTCGAGACGTGGAGCTGGAGCGGGAGGTCGCGCTCAAAGTCACCCTGCCCGAGATGGCGGAGCATCCCGAGATTCTGCAGCGCTTCAAACAGGAGCTGATCCTTGCGCGCCAGATCACGGACCGCAATGTCATCCGCATTTTCGACATCGGAGAAGCAGGAAAGATAAAGTTCATCACGATGGAGTATCTGGAGGGTGAGAACCTCCATCAGATCCTCAAGCGCCAGGGCAAACTGGAAGTCGCGGAAGCCATCGGCATCATGGAACAGGCGGCCAGCGGGCTGGCTGCCGCTCATCGCGAAGGAATCATCCATCGCGATTTGAAGCCGGGCAACATCATGCGCGACAAAAACGGCCGCGTCGTGGTCATGGATTTTGGATTGGCCCGGACCTTCTCCGGCGATGGAATGACGCGGACCGGCGCAATGCTGGGGACGATCGAGTATATGTCTCCAGAACAGGCGCAGGGCAAGGACGTGAAGGCCAGCTCGGATGTTTTTACGTTTGGCCTCATCCTGTATGAACTGCTTGCCGGCGTTACGCCATTCCATGCGGAGAGTGCGATTGCGAGCTTGTTGATGCGCTCGCAACAACGCGCCGTGCCGCTGGCGGATGTCGCCAGGAATGTCCCGGGCACGCTAAGCAACATCGTCAGCAAATGTCTTGAGACGGATCCCGCAAAGCGCTACCAGAGCGCGGAGGAGCTGGATGCGGATCTTCGCGCGTGGCAAGGCCGGGGCGGCAAATCCCGGGTTTCCGCTTCATCGGCGCGGCTGCGCATGAATCGAATTCGGGAGCTTCCATGGCAACGTCTCGCGATCACGGGCGCTCTGATTGTGGCGATCGCAGCCGGAATTGCCTGGTACGTTATCAAGAGGCAACTCGCCGCGAATTCAGGGACGCACGCACCGGTGTCGGTGCTGGTGGCCGACTTTGCGAACTACACCGGCGACCCGGAACTGGATAACACGCTCGAGCCGATGCTGGGTCTGGCCCTGGAAGGCGCCAGCTTCGTCAACGCCTATAGCCGCGGAGATGCGCGGAAGCAGGCGCAGAAACTCCCGAATCCGACGGACAAGCTCGACGAGCAGTCAGCGCTGCTGGTCGCAAGAAGCCAGGACGTCGGCGTGGTCATTACGGGCGACATTAGCTTGCGAGGCGACACGTACGATATTTCGGCGATCGCCCTGGACGCCGTGAGCGGCAAGCAGATCGCAAAAGCGGAGATCACCGTTGCCAATAAGCAGGAGATTCTGCCCGACCTTCCCAAGCTAGCGGCGCCGATTCGCAAAGCTCTGGGTGACTCCACGCCCGCCGCGAAACAGTTCGAGGAGGTCAGCGGAGGATTTACCGCCGCATCCCTTGAGGCTGTTCACCAGGACACTCTCGGTGTTGAAGAGCAGTTCGCGGGCAACTTCCAGGCGGCATTCGATTCGTTCCAGAAGGCAGCGGAACTGGATCCGAAGTTTCCACGGGCGTACACCGGCATGGCGGCCATGGCGCAGAACCTGGGAAGGCCCAGTGACGCCATTAAGTACATGAATATGGCGATGCAGAACGTGGACCGCATGACCGAGCGTGAACGCTATCGCAACCGCGGACTGTACTCTCTCACTACGGGTGACTGGCAAAACTGTGTGCAGCAGTACACCGAACTCGTCAAGCTCTACCCAGCCGATCGCGTCGGCCAGAACAATCTAGCCTCTTGCTATGTGCAATTACGCAAAGCGCCAGAGGCGCTGGCAGCGGCGAAACAGGCGGTTAAGATCGTCCCCAAGGGAGTGGGGCAGCAACTGAATCTGGCATTCATCAGTGCCTTTGCCGGCGATTTTACCGGGAGCGAAACAGACGCGCGCGCCGCGTTGGTGATTAGTCCGTCGGCCGCGCAGGGATACCTGGTGCTCGCCGAAGCTCAGCTCGGGCAGGGAGAGATCGACAAGGCGGCCGATTCGTATCATCAGCTTGAGAGGTTTGGTGCGCCGGGCATATCCACCGCGAACGCTGGGCTGGCCGATCTTGCTGCCTACCAGGGAAAGTATTCAGAAGCGGCGAGCCTCCTCACGCAAGGAGCTACCGCGGACGTCGCGAACAAATCAGCCGACAACGCCGCCAGAAAGTACGCGGCGCTCGGAAACATCGAAATCTTGCAAGGGCACAACTCGGCAGCGCTCTCTGACTTTGACAAGGCGTTGAAGAGCAGCCAGTCCACCTCGATCAAGTTCCTCGGAGCGATGGGCTATGTCGATGCCGGAGACCCTGCTAAAGCGCAGAAGCTCGCGACGAGTCTTTCTTCCGATCTGACAAGCGAGCCGCAGGCTTACGGCAAGATCATCGAGGGGTTGATCGCACTGAAGCGAAAGGACTCGAACGATGCAGTCAAGCAGATGACTGCCGCAAACAGCCTGCTCGACACTTGGATCGGCCGCTTTGAACTGGGGCGGGCTTACCTTGAAGCAGGAGCCTTCACGGAGGCTGACGAAGAGTTTGACGAATGTGCGAAGCGGCAAGGCGAAGCCATCGAGCTATTTATGGATAACGTGCCGACTTATGCTTATTTTCCGCCCGTTTATTACTATCAGGGACGCGTGCGGGAAGGAATGAAGAGCGATGGGTTCGCGGATTTTTATAAGACTTATCTGAACATTCGCGGGCAGTCGACGGAAGATCCGCTGCTTCCCGATATCCGCCACCGTATCGGACAATAATCGCTGTCATTGTTTCGCAGTAACGGTCTTCGTAACCTGCGCTGCTGTCGCGTAGTTAGAGTTACCTGCTTGGTTAGCAATCACCGAGCACGTCCCCGTGCTGCTGGTCATCTTATAGGTTGCGCCTGTATTGGTACACGCCCCGGAACTCGTGAAGGCGACCGCGTTCCCGCTGGCGCCGCCTGTGGCCGCCACCGTAAAGCTGCTGTTGTTGGAGGCCGTCGACGGTGGGTTCGTAGTGAACGTGATCGTCTGCGCAACCAGAGTCGCAGTTACATTCTTCGTAACTTGCGCCGCTGCCGCGTAGTTCGAGTTGCCTGCCTGGTTGGCGATCACCGAGCACGTTCCCGTGCCGCTTGTCATCTTATAGGTTGCGCCCGAATTGCTGCATGCCCCGGAACTCGCGAAGGTCACCGCGTTTCCGCTGCCGCCGCCTGTGGCCGCCACCGTGAAGCTGCTGTTGTAAGCCGCGTTCGCCGGAGGATTGGTGGTGAACGTAATCGTCTGCGCCGCCAGAGTCGCGGTCACGGTCTGCGTAACCTGCGCCGAAGCCGCATAGTTCGAGTTCCCTGCCTGGTTGGCGATCACCGAGCAAGTTCCCGTGCCGCTGGTCATCTTATAGGTTGCGCCTGAATGGCTGCACGCGCCGGAACTCGTGAAGGTGACTGCGTTTCCGCTGCCGCCGCCTGTGGCCGCAACCGTGAAGCTGCTGTTGTAAGCGGCGCTCGCCGGTGCGTTGGTGGTGAACGTGATTACCTGCGCGGCTTGAGTCGCGGTTACGCTCTTCGTAACCTGCGCCGCCGCCGTGTAGTTAGAGTTGCCGGCCTGGTTGGCGATCACCGAGCACGTCCCCGTGCTGCCGGTCATCTTATAGGTTGCACCCGAATTGCTGCACGCCCCGGAACTGGTGAAGGTCACCGCGTTCCCGCTGCCGCCGCCCGTGGCCGCCACCGTGAAGCTGCTGTTGTAAGCGGCGCTCGCCGGAGGGTTGGTGGTAAACGTGATCGTCTGCGCGGCCTGAGTCGCGGTTACGGTCCTGGTAACCAGCGCCGCTGCCGCGTAGGTAGCGTTACCCGCCTGGTTAGCGATCACCGTGCATGTTCCCGTGCCGCTGGTCATCTTGTAGGTTGCGCCTGAATTGGTACATGCCCCGGAACTCGTGAAGGTCACCGAGTTCCCGCTGGCGCCGCCTGTGGCCGCTACCGTGAAGCTGCTGTTGTAGGCGGCGCTCGCCGGAGGGTTGGTAGTGAACGTGATCGTCTGCGGCGCAAGAACCGTCGCGGTCAGCGTCACCGGCTGCGGACTGCCTGGCGCATTGTCCTTAATCTCCAGGGTCGCGGTTTGCGGTGTGTAGAACGGACCCGCGATGAAGGCAATCGTAATTGTGCAGTTGTTCCCCACTGCTAGGGTCGCCGGGCAGAGACTGACGGCCACAAATTCGTTGGAGTTCCCTCCCTGCACGATCGAAATGAGGGGATCGTTGATGGTAACCGGCGCCGTTCCGATGTTAGTCACTGTGATGTTCTTCGTTGTAATGCTTCCCAGATTCACCGTGCCGAAGGCGATGTTGGACGGAGAAACGGTGACCAATGGACCGTTTGCGTTTACGGTCTGCGTGACCGTCGGCGCTGCCGAGTAATTCGCGTTCGCCGCCTGATTGGCAATCACTGAACATATTCCAGTGCTGTTGGTCATCTTGTAAGTTGCGCCGATGTTGCTGCACGCGCCCGAACTCGTGAAGATCACCGGGTTCCCGCTGGCGCCGCCCGTGGCCGCCACCGTAAAGCTGCTGTTGTAGGCGGCGCTCGCCGGAGCGTTGGTGGTGAACGTGATCGCCTGCGCGACCAGAGTCGCGGCGGTGGATTGGCTTGCCGTCGCGCCGTTGAAGTTGCCGTCCGCCGCCCAGGTCGCAGTCAGTGAGCAGGTTCCCGTGCCGCTGGTCATGGTTACGGCGGTGCCCGTGCTCGAGCAGGCGCCGCCGCTGGTGATCACCGCTGCGCTGCTGGCGTTGGTCGTCGCCGCTACTGTGAAGTGGCTGTTGTAGGCGGCACTGGCCGGCGCTCCCGTGAAGGTCACCGTCGGCGTGGCCAGAGTCGCGTTAACGGTCTGCGTCACCGTCGGTGCTGCCGAGTAATTCGTACTGCTCGCCTGGTTGGCGATCACCGAGCATGTACCCGTGCCACCGGTCATCTTATAGATTGCACCGATGTTGCTGCACGCCCCGGAACTCGTGAAGGTCACCGGGATCCCGCTGGCGCTGCCCGTGGCCGCCACTGTAAAGCTGGTGTTGTAGGCGGCGCTTGCCGGAGCGTTGGTGGTGAACGTGATCGCTTGACTCGCCTGACCTATGGTCAGGGTGCCGCTCACGAAAAGGAATGAGTAGTTCGCCGCGGCCAGCGTGCCGGTCGAGACCGTGATGGGATAGCCGCCGGCATTGCTCGCTGTTGTAGCCGTCGTAGACAGCGACGGTGCGCCGGTCACAGCCGAAGGCGAATCGCCATTCACAAGTGGGCTGGTCGTGTAAGTTAACGCCGGCAGGGAAGTCTCTCCATAAGTCCCCGTAATGTTATTTGCCGTCACTGTAAGGACCGCCGGGTAAATGGTGAACGACTGGGTCCCCGAGGCGGCGCTATACGAGTTACTGCCGACCGTGCCTGCCGCCGCCGACGCCGTGATCTGGCACGGGCCGACCCCGGTCGTGCTCCCGCTCGCCGTGCATGGCCCGGATGCCGTGAAGCTGACCGGCAGCCCAGCGGAGGATGACGCGCTCAATGAGAACGTGCTGCCATATTGCACATTCGGCATTTGCAGGAAGTTGATGGTTTGCGATTGCGTGTTGGAACCCTGAGCGAGGATCGTGAATGTTCCTGACACAGAATTGGCAGCGTTGTAGTAGGGAGGGCTGCCTGGTTGCGAAAGGTTCGTGCCCGCCTGCGATGCGGTGATGGTGCAGCTTCCCGTGCTGTTCAGGGCCACGGTGGCCGAGGATACGCCGTTGCTGTTCGGGGGCAACTGGCTGGCGATTGAGCAGGCTCCCGTCGCGCTATTCGCGCTAAAGCTCACCTGCAAGCCATTCGGGGCGTTGTTTGACTCGGCAGTCGCGTAGACGGTGAGCGGCGAAGTTGAAATCGAGACGGAACTCGGCAAGGCGGGAGGGCCAAGGACGATTGTCTGGTTATTCGTAAGCACCGCCGGCGGCGAAGGTGCGCTCTGCCCTGGCGACGGATCGATCGGTACCGGCAGCAGGGTGGTCGAGATTGTGTAGACGACGGTATGTGCAGTCGTATCCGGGTTCGTGTCGGTAAATGTTGTCGCCGGTGGATTTCCATTCACTCCGCTGACGCTGCCAATCACGATCGGAGTCGCGCCATCGGAACTGCGAGAGATTGTGTAGGTGGCAACGACACCGAAGGTTGGCGCGGTCCAATTGATCACGACAGGTGCACTCGGGGACGTCGACTGCGGCGTCTCGGTGGGTGAAGACGGAGGGCGAACGACAGAGTTGGCGGTGGTGTAATCCAACTCGTTGGTGGAAGCGCCGCCGCTGCCCAGCGTGACAGTGCCGCCACTGCCGAGCGCGATAGTGCCGCCACTGCCGAGCGCAATAGTGCCGCCACTACCCAGCGCGACAACGCCGCCGCTGCCCAGCGTGACAGTACCGCCGCTTCCCAGCGCCACGGTGCCGCCACTGCCCATCGTGATGGTCCCGCCGCTACCCAGCGCGACAGTACCGCCGCTGCCCAGTGTGACCGTGCCGCCGCTGCCGAGCGTGATAGTCCCGCCACTGCTGTTGATTGTGTAGCTGCCTCCTGGAGGAACCGTCACAGTGCCGCCGCTGCCGAGCGCGATGGTGCCGCCGCTGCCGAGCGTGACCGTTCCGCCGCTGCCGAGCGCGACCGTGCCACCGCTGCCCATGGCGATAGTCCCGCCGCTGCCCAGCGTCACATTTCCGCCGCTGCCCAGCGCCACTGTGCCGCCACTACCCAGCGCGACCGTGCCGCCGCTGCCCAGGGTGACGGTCCCCCCGCTACCAAGAGATAGGTCGCCGCCACTGCCCAGCGTCACAGTGCCACCGCTACCCAGGGTCACAGTACCGCCGCTCCCGAGCGCAACCGTTCCGCCGCTGCCCAGTGCGATGGTGCCGCCGCTGCCCAGCGTGACGGTGCCGCCGCTCCCAAGCGCAATAGTCCCGCCACTTTCCAGTGCGATGGTTCCGCCGCTGCCCAGCGCAATGGTCCCGCCGCTGCCGAGCGCGACAGTGCCGCCACTGCCCATGGCGATGGTGCCGCCGCTGCCGAGGGTCACCGTTCCGCCGCTTCCCAGCGCGATGGTGCCGCCGCTGCCGAGAGCGATGGTGCCGCCGCCACTCGGAAGCGTATAGCTGCCACCTGTTGAGGGAATGGTCACTGTGCCGGCGCTGCTGGTGATGGTGCCGCCACTGCCCAGCGCGATAGTGCCGCCGCTACCGAGCGCAATGGTCCCGCCGCTGCCCAGCGTAATTGTGCCGCCGCTGCCCAGAGTTACTGTGCCGCCGCTGCCCAGCGCGACAGTGCCGCCGCTGCCAAGCGTGACGGTGCCGCCGGCAGGAGGTAGCGTCACCGTGGCTCCGTTGTTGAGCGTTACACTTCCGCCGCTTCCTGGCGTAATGGTGCTACCGCTGCCCACGGTCGCAGTTCCGCCGCTGCCCAGCGTAACAGTGCCGCCGCTCCCCAGGGCTACGGTGCCACCGGCGCCCAGAGTCACGCTTCCACCCGCGGCAACGTTCAAAGGAGCTGTGGAAGAACCAAACGAAAGCACGCTGGCCAGCGATGCGAACTCTCCACCGGTGGCGCCCACCTGGCGCAGGTCGATATTGCCCACGTCGTTGTATCCGCGCAACGTCGTATACGGCACGCCATCGAAGGTAATGTTCTGTTCACTCGACCACGCCGGCGCGATGGGCGCGATGGTTCCATTCACGCGATAGCCCGTATCGCCGCTGAGCGGCGTGCCATCGCAATGCGCCGTAGCTGCGCTGGCCGTCGGGCTGGGTGCGTTCGGGGTGTACCAGGCCGAAGTCGAGAATGTCGCAGGGTTGCCCGAGGCGTCGGTAAGGTTAACCACCGACCCCAACGAGTTCAACGACAAAACGGTGGGTGGCCCGCTCAGCGGTTCGCCGTCAAGCTGTTGGTTGCTGAAAGCAATCGCTGCATTCGGTCCCACGCCATCCAGTTGGAACAGATAGTTCATCACGCTCTGATAGTTCGGTTTGCAATTCACGTCGAAGGTCGGAACGTAGCTCCCCGACGGCCCGTCATAGTAAAGGCCGCCGTGGCTCAGCCCGAGCGTGTGGCCGATCTCATGGAACAACGTGCCGGCGATTACGTTGGCGCGCTTGCTCATATTCTGGTTCGGCGCCGTTTCCCAAAGTCCCAGGGTGACGGCTGAATCGGAACCGCCCAGATCGGAGTAACCGGAGATGCTTGTCACTGTGCCGGAGGTAAGGCCAATCACCGGTTCAGGCAATGTGGAGTTGGGGTAGCTCCAGTTGGGTACGCCAGGTGTTGACACAGTCATAGTCGACGAGTTGGCGCAGACTGTCGTGTTGTACACCCCGTTCAGGTTGGGATTTCCAAGCACGCCGGAAATCGTGACGCGGCTTGGGCAATGGTTAATCCCGTTGCCGCGGTCGGTGGTGACGATCGTCGTTACGCCGCTGACAACGTTGATCGATGTCAAGCTTCCGTAACGGCTGTTCCAGGCCGGGATCGCCAGAGAATGACCAAAGAGAACGTAGTGATAGCTATCCTTCTGCCCATATGGGAAACGCGGGCTGCAATCGCCGCCTGCCGCGCAGGAAGCAAGATTGCGCGGCCACAGCTTGGAAAACTCCAGGCTGTTTTTCCAGCCGATGACGCCCGGCTGGGTCGCTCCCGGCACGCTGGGGAACTGGCAAAGTTGCGGCGGAGTGGTGGAAGTGTTATCCGTGCAGGTGTCCTCTGGCACCGCGTTTCCAATTTCGAGGTGGAGGTGTACTCCATTCGCTGCGAATGCATTCGTCACCATCGCCAGCGGATCGTTGCCCTTGGCGTCGGGTGAGGGGAACAGATTTTCCTGATTGGGATCGCACGAGCCGTCGGACAGCACGGCGCCGCACATGTAATCCAGTTGCACGAACAGATCCTTTTCGCCGTGTACCGCGCCCGGCAACCCCACCCACGTTCCGTTCTTCACGTCGTAATAGCCCGGCTGCCCTGCATAGAAATCGCCCGACGCGGGGCCGGCCTTCCAGGCGTCCAGAATTCCATCGTTATCGCTATTGTTCACAGGCGTGCTCAGAATCACCGCGGCATAGGCGCTGCCGGCATTCAGCGGCGCGCTGAACTGACTCGCATGAACAGGGAGCGTGACGGAACCGGAGCTGTTGTTCCAACCTCCGCCGGGCACGTCGAACAGGGCCGTATTCTCTCCCGCGCCGGCCGCGTCATAGAACCCCTGCATGTTCTGAGTCGTAGAGATAGCGGGTACGGCCGAACCGTCGTAAATGACGATCGACTTGAGCGGGAAGTTCGGCGACAACACGCGATAGATGACCACCAGGCTCGCGCCTTCGGTGAGCGGGAGCGCGGTTGCTCCGTCGGGCAGAGAGACTGTGAACGCGCCCGAGGCAAAGCGCACCCCGTTCGCTCCCAACGGAAAGTAAGTATTCACGTCGGCGCGATACACGCGCAGCGTCCCGCTCAACGCACCGTCGGTATAGGGCAGGTCGCTCCCGATCTGCTGCCCGGTAATGGGATAGTTGTCGAAGGTTCCGCTGCCGCCCGAAGGCGACGCCGTATTTTCGAGCGTCTCCCAATAGAGGAACGCGTCAATGATATCGGCGCCGTCGGGAACACCCTGGCTGACGCTTGGGCTAGTGGTGCTATCGGGGATGGTGATGGTTCCGGTGGCTATGCCGCCGTGGCCGGTTCCTCGCAGTTGGACTCCCGCCGAGGCAAAGTCACCGGTGACGAAATAGTTGTTCTCGAAGGAGAGCGGGTTTGGCTTGGGCGGTGCCGCCTGCCCGGTTGAAACCAGCAGACGGACCGCCGATCCAACACTGACTTGCGCTCCGGCAGCAGGGTTCGAGGCTGTCACACTGCCCGAGGGCACCACGTTATTGGACGCAGTGCTCACTGTTCCCAGCGTCAGACCTGCTCCGGTGATCGCCGCCGTGGCTGCCGCTTGCGTCAGCCCAACCACGTTGGGGACAAGCACGCCAACAGCTTGGCCGTTCAGGCCGCCGTTGCCGCTGAGATTGACGGTCTGGAGGACGACAAGAGGAGAAAGATTGAGCGTGTTGTCGCTGAAAGCCGCCGTACCCGTCTGATAGCCGGTGGTCTGCGGCGTGAAGCTGAAGCTCTCGGAACAGCTCGCGCCCGGTATCAACGAAAACCCGCTGCCGCAAGTCGAGCTTCCGATGGCGCCGAAATTCGTGCCCAGGCTCAAGGCAAGCGAGCCCGTGAGCGTTTGGTTGCCGACGTTTTGAATGCTGACCGATTGGGGGCTGTCCGTGCTTGTGCTGCTCACATTCGTAAGGGCAAAGCCCAGGGACGGCGGCTGCGAGCGCTGCACTTTTGTGAGGACTCCTAGTACGCCGCTGTTCCCGGTGAAGACATCGCCCGTTCCATCCACCGCTACACTTATCGGGTTACTCAGCCCGCTCGCGGGTATGGTGGTCTGGACGCCGCTAGGCGTGACCTCCACCACTTGGGAGATGCAGGGATCCGCGATGACGACATCGCCGGCAGCATCCACCGCCACACCGTATGGGCAAACTAGACCGCTGGTGGGCACCGTGGTCTGAACGCCGCTCGGCGTGACCTTAACCACTCGGACATTGGAGGGATCGGAGATGAAGACATCCCCCGCTCCATCGACCGCCACATCGTACGGGTTGGTCAGACCGGAGGCGGGCACCTTGGTCTGGACACCGCTGGGCGTGACCTTCACGACATCGGTATTCGCGCTATCCACGATGAAAACATTCCCGGCTCCATCCACCGCCACTCCGTACGGGTAGCCCACGCTGCCCACCGTGGTCTGGACGCCACTTGGCGTGACCTTCACTACCTTTGCGTTGGTGGGGTCTGCGATGAAGACATCGCCCGCTCCGTCCACTGCCACTCCGTACGGGTCAGCCAGACCGCTGGCGGGTACCGTGGTCTGGACGCCGCCGGGCGTAACCTTTAACACCTTGCCGAGGCCGTAATTCGAGATGAAAACATCGCCCGCCGCATCCACCGCCACACCCTGCGGTTGGTTCAATCCGCTGCCCAAACTGGTCTGCGTGCCTGGCCCGAACGCAATCGCTGGTGCCTGACCAATGCCGTAGATTGGCGTTACCGCCAGCAGATTGCCGCCGTTGTCGAACAGGCTCACCGAACCCGTTCGTAATCCAGGCGCGAGCGGAGTGAAGGTCACGTTCACAGTGCAGGAAAAGCCCTCGGCGATTGTCCCGGTGCATGTGCCGCCGCTTCCGAGCGAGAAGTCGAGACCGTTGATGCCTTGCGTGACCACCTGCGTCACGCCGATCGTCGTGGTCGCTGCGAGGTTATAAGTCAGCGTGAGCGTACCGCTGCACGGCGCCGGAGTGGTCTGTCCCGACGGGCAAACGTTGACGCTGCCAAAACTCTGCTGCGCAAAACTCGCCGTCGCATTCAGCACCGAGACCACGGACACGTTGCATGTCGGGCTCGTTCCCGAGGCCGCGCATGCTCCGCCCCAGCCCAGGAATGTCGAAGTCCCGGTCGCCGCCGCCGTCAGCGTTACCGGCGATCCGCTCAAATAGCTATCGGAACACTGCCCCGTGACGCTTCCGTTGGTGTCAATGCAGCTAATCGCGCCCGCGCTTGAGGTCACCGTGCCGGAGCCTGAGCCTATCTCCGTCACGCTCAGCTCGTAGCTGGGGATGGTCGTGCAGCTCACCAGAACACTCGTGACATTCGCAGTCGCGACCGTGCCGCCGCCCTCGGTCACTGCGCAATTCTGCGCGAGGGGCGAGGAAAGAACCGTCACACTGTACGGGCTACCGTTATTCAGCGCCGTGGCGAAGGTGAACGCACCATTTCCGCTGATCGGCAGGTTGTCGCCGAGATTATCCTGCAACACCAGTCCGCTGCCGACCAGGCCGGTTACCGAGCCACCGACCGTGTAGGTCAGGCTGACGCCAACTCCGCTCAGGCCGATGGTCTGCGTAGCTGCGGGAGAAGGAGAAATCGCGTTCAGGTTGTTGTCGGTGAAGACCGCAGTGCTGGTGAGCGGATTGCCGGCGCTCTGCGGCTTGAAGCTGATGCTTAGATCGCAGGACGCGCCCTCCGTAAGTGAGAAAGTGGTGGAGCAATCGGCAGGAGTGCCCGGAGCGCCCGAACCCGGAACCTGGACGAAGTTGGGTCCGTTGACGGCCAGCCCTGGGCTAACGGCGCTCAATGTCTGGTTGCCAATGTTTTGAACGGTGACCGATCGCGGGCTGTCGCTGCTCGTGCTGTCAACATTCGTTAGGGCAAAGCTCAACGATGGCGACTGAGACCGGTTGATCTCGGCCAATTGGGTACCGTTTCTTTCGGGCAAGAAGACATCGCCCTTTGCATCTACTGCAACACCGTAAGCAAGAATATTGCTGATCGTGATCTGGCAACTGTCAAGGTTGTTCGTGCAACCTGCGGGAACCTCCACCTCGCCAAGACTTTCATCCGCAACGAAGACATCGCCTGCCGCATCCACCGCCACGGCTTCCGGTTGGGACCAATCCGTGCCCACCGTAGTCTGGGCGCCTCCATCGGCTGGAACCTCCACAACTTTGTGGAGGCCGTAATCAGCGATGAACAGATCGCCCGCCGCATCCGTCGCCAGCCCGATCGGATGAGAGCCAGGCGGATTGTACACAACGGTCTGTGCGCCTCCATTGGCCGGAACTTCGAGGACCTCACTGTTGTAGCTGGCGATAAACACATCGCCAATTCCATCCACGGCTACTCCCAATTGGGCGCAAAAACCGCTGACCCCGACTACGCACTGAGGGGTGGCCACGACTTGTTGGCAGCCGATGTTGTTGCAGCCGGGCGGAACCTTCAGCACCTCATTCAAGTTGTTATCCGCGATGTAGACATTACCCCCTCCATCCACGGCCAAGCCCTGCGGGTAAGCGAGATTAAAGCCCACGCTCGACACGCCGCCGCCCGGCGCAACTTTCAACACCTGGGCGCCGCCGCCGACATTTCCGTTGCCACCGTCCGCAATGAAGATGTCACCCGCCGCGTCCACCGCCACGCCATTCGGCACGGTGAGAGAGTTGCTGCCGGTGTTCACCGTGGTCTGCGTGCCGGGGCCAAAGGCGACCGCCGGTCCCTCGCCAACGCCGTAGAACTGCGCTGTCCCTAACGGGTTGCCGCTATTGTCGAGGAGTTGCACCGCACCCAGTCTTAATCCGGGCGCGATCGGGGCAAAGGTAACGTTCACGGTGCAGGTGTTGCCTGCGGAGATTTCAGCGCCCTTGGCGCATGTGCCGCCGCTGGCCGCCTGAAAGTCGAGGCCAGGCGTAGCTTGGGGAGGCGTACCTTGCGTGTCTACCTCGATGGTATTGATGGTGCCTGCGGAGGGTGCGAGGGTCACCGGCAGCGTGTTGCTGCAGGGCGCAGGAGTGGTCTGTCCCGGCGTGCAGACGTTGATTTCGCCGAAACTTTGCGGCGAGAAGACCCAACTCAGGATGTCGTTGTTTTCAACAGAGCCGCCTGTCGCCCCCGTAAAGCCGACATAGGCCGCATTGTTGGTCAAACCGATCGTGCCCATCGAGAACGGCACCCCGCTTGGAAACAGGTCGGTGCCATCCAGAATCACATCGAGGCAAGGCTTGGAGGCGCTGACGCAGGCCGTTTGCGAAGATAACGGTTGTATCGCGTAGGTAATCGTCACCGTATGCACGTTGCCGTCTGCCAGGCAGATGCCCGACCCATTACAACCACCCGCGCCGCTAAGATCGTTCTCCGCGATCACGCAGCCTCCCGTGCCGGTGTTGACGCAGTTCGCGCCCGAGCCATTGTTCGCAATGAAGACGCTATCCGGTGACGGGATACCCGAACCGTTGTTAGAGGTCTTGAACCCTACAGCCACGCTGTTTGTGATGCCGCCGGTGGCATTCACGCAAACACCACCCGCACCCGAGGGATCGTCGCCGAAACCGAGGCCGCAGCCATCGGAGCCCGTCGGGCCCACGGTACTTGCTCCGGCAGCCGAATTCTGGATCACGAACGCGAAGCCATCGGCGGGGCTGCCGCCGGTGCCGCTCAACTGAAACGTAAACGTGGTTGAAAAAGAATTGCCAACGGCCTGCGGCGAGATGTACCACGCGTACCCCCTCTGCTGTTGGCTATTTGGGGTAACCTGCAGCAACACGCTTCCTCCGCTCCCCGGCTGGAAGCTGGCTATGGTGGGGGTTGAGTTGTAGCCATTGCCGAGCAGCGAAAAACAACCTTGATTCGAAGAGAAATCCGGCGAGTAGCTGGGGGAACCAGAGCAGCTCTGCGCCCGGGAGACGGCGCTCCCCGCAATCAGAGTCAGGGCGGCCAACGCCACCGGCGTCATCCACCTCGCGCTTCCAAGCTTTATCGTCAGCGCCGCTCGAAAGCGGGCCACGCCTCGTGCCCACGCGCCGCCCCGCTGCGGCGTCTCGATCAAGGGGCTGCATTGCCCATCGCGGGACCCATCGCGGGACCCATCGCGGGAATTGATGGAAGCAATGGATGGGACTGCGAAACGCACTCTGGAAGTCGAGCCAGCGGACTGGGTCGTCATGTTTTGAGATCTCCTGGGGAAATATCGGAGCTGCTGGGGAATAACCCGTACCTGGGCCTTAAACGCAAAGTTCCGCGAAGTGAATCACAGTCGTCCAGACCTGGTGCTCTGGACCAGTTTGACTTTAGTCAATTTTCTTGTTTTTACCTTAACTGCCAGGGAAGCATATGCCATCGTGGCCGCGGTTTGCGCGCCCAAATAATGTGCCGGCCAGGATGGCGTCTCTCGAGCAAAACCCCAAATGAGAGTTGAGAAAGTAGTGTAGCGCCTGAATGACCTATTGAAAAGATGAAAGTTTTCGCAGTCAGTAGGCGCAACGTCTGTGGTAACCGGGCCCGGTTACCGGCGCGGCCTTTGGTGACCAAAACAAAGCGTAGCGCCGGACTCCAGTCCGGGGTCCCCAACGATAGGTCTTCGTCGTTGGGGTGGGAGGCCCGGGGTCCCCAACGACAGGTCTTCGTCGTTGGGGTGGGAGGCCGGCTGTCGTGCGGGTGTCCACACCCGCACCCCGGCGCGCTCTTCCTTGCGGATCGCGCGCCGAACCATCCACCCAGCTTCTCCGCCAGCATGCCCAAGGAAAGCTTCCCACAAGCCGACTTGTGAGGACCTATCGGACATCGGCGAGCGAATTGGCGATCATGCACTCACCGGGATCCGTCGATTTCAGATAGCCGAGAAGCCGCCGTCGACAGCCAAATCCACCCCATTCACATAGCTCGACTCGTCTGAAGCAAGAAACAGCGCGGCCGCCGCAATTTCCTCAGGACGCCCCATCTTTCCCCGGGGCATCAGGGATTCGAACATCTCCCT
>PLGG01000047.1 GCA_003138515.1 Acidobacteriaceae bacterium
CAGTTTCACAGTTTCGCTTTTGAAAAAACGGGCGGGGCTTCGATCGCAGCTCAAAATCGGCGGGAAAAGTGAATTGAAATGATCAGCGTTTGCGGGCGCGCTCGCGCTGGAGCTCGCGATAGACTTCACTCTTTGACTGGCCCAATTCGCGGGCGAGGCGCTTCAGCGCTTCTTTTTCGTCGATGCCGCTTTCGGCCTGCATGCGCGCGACACGGGCGGCGATCGATTCGTGCGCGTTTGCCGCGCCAACCGACGAGGAAGTTTGCGCGGGAACTTCGACGAGCAACGTAATTTCGCCGCGGATGCGATCGCGGCCGGCGAGTTTGCGGCGCACATCGGCGACAGTTCCACGCAGAAACTCTTCGTGAATTTTCGTGAGTTCGCGTGCCACGGCAATGCGAAGCTGCGGCCCAAAAACCGATTCCAAATCGGCGAGCGTTTCAAGCAGGCGGTGCGGAGCCTCGTAGAAGATCAGCGTTCGCGCGGCCTCATGCGATTGGGCGACGAGATCTTCGAGCTTCGTGCGCCGCGCGCCGGCTTTCTCCGGNNGGCATTGGCGCCGGGAATGGGAAACACAGGCACGCCTGCGGCGATAGCTTCGCGCACCAGCCACGAGCCGGGATCGCTCACGCCTGGGGTTCCAGCGTCCGACACGAGCGCTATCGCCTTTCCGGCCTTTATGTCCTGGATCAGTTCTGTGGCTCGCGACCGCTCATTGTGCTCGTGGCAACTGACGGTNNATGTCGCCCAGGTTGCCGATGGGAGTGGCGACGAGATAGAGGCCGGGGGCGAGAGGCTTTGCAGATTCATCTCCGAGTTTTAGGTCACTTGGCATACCAGAGTGGGGCGTTCAGTTTAGACAACGGACGAAGTCGCAGCACGCGCATGAGAGCGTCGCATTGCGCCGATTACCAGCTTCATCGCGGCGAAAACAACAATCGTTGCCCATGCAACGTACATCATCACATCGAGAATGACTAGCGCGATAAGCGCATGGGATAAACCCAAGGGTGGTCTGGGCATTTGGAGATCGATAGTGAACGTCATAAGGACGCTAGCAAATGCCAGCCCGCTCAAGGTCAAGAACAACCGCCTTTTGCCGGCATTGGATCGTGCGGCATTTGAAAGCAGCATCGCTAAGATGATCGCTGTTGCAAATACGAGTGTCGACCCCAACGCCCCGCGAGTATTGTAGAAGACAATAAGCCCCAACTTCCGCCACGGGCCCAAGGGATACGCCAAGAGCGAGGTCAAATAGAGTATGAGAGCAACAGAAAGCAGCCCGGTTAGCCAAACCGCTGCGCGCTTCCAGTGATGCGCGATTGCAGACTGGACAATAATGATCAAGACCTTTGCGAGAGTAATTCCACCAGCAATCGAGACCAACAGGTAGTACCACACCCTACTCAGCGGAATGAACCGCCAAGGTGGAATAGAGACTGAACGTCCGTCAAGAGTTGGAAGCGAGGTTGACGCAAACCAGAAATCGACGCTTGGGCTGCCATAAAGGAAGTGTGCAGCAAGAAAAGCCGCAATGAAGGCGGCGAGCCAAAGGACCAAGTAGTTCCGCAATTGGTCTTTCATTAGTTCGGCCTCGCGGGCGGTTTGGGTAATTGACAAGCCCAAACATGGTGACGCGAAAATTCTACTTCGTGATCGCTGGTAAAGATTGGTGCGTTCCCACCCTAGGCGCAAGAACAAAAGCGCGCCGAGGGTTGGGCACCCAACGCTCGTGGTGAATTTAGGTCGCGAAGAACAACCGCAGATCCTTCGGTCGCCGAGGCGACCTCAGGATGACAGGTCA
The DNA here is from genome assembly GCA_003138515.1 of Acidobacteriaceae bacterium. Lineage (GTDB taxonomy): Bacteria > Acidobacteriota > Terriglobia > Terriglobales > Acidobacteriaceae > Telmatobacter. The sequence continues at coordinate 1,805 of PLGG01000047.1, forward strand.
TTTGTAATGCGAACTTCGAACTCAAGACGCTAGCCGGTGATTATTTGTTTGTAATGCGAACTTCAAACTCAGGACGCTGGCCGGTGATTATTCGTTGGCTTCCTGGCGTTCGATGCGGCGCTGCTCGGCGAGCAGCGACATGGAGCTCATGAGGTTTTGCACGCTGACGATGCCCACCACGCGGCCGCTTTCGGTGATGGGGATGAGCGCCAGGCCGTGCCCCGCGGTGAGGCGGCGGATGGTGGTTCCGAGCGTGTCCTCAGGCCGCGCCACCTGGAAGGCGCGCGACATGACGGATTGCACGTAGCCGTTGCCGTCGCTGCGCAGGGCCTCAAGAATGCGCTGGCGCGAGACGATGCCCACCAATTGCGGACCGCGCACCACGGGGAAGTCCTCCTGCAGCGAGTGCACGCAGCGATAGAGCGCGTCGGCAAGCGTGTCAGAAGGCGAGAGCGTGGCAAAGTCCGTGAGCATCACTTCGCGCATGCGCACGGTATCGACGACCGATTGAAAGAACACGCCCTGGTCCTCAACCTGCGCGCCGATCATGATGAAGAAGCCGGCGAGGATAAGCCAGGGCTCCTGCGCAAACATTCCGCCGACGATGGCAGCCCCGGCGAGCACCTGGCCCACGCCGGCAGCGGCGCGTCCCGCTGGAGCAGAGCCGTGGGTTCGCGCAAATCTGTTGCGGATGAGGCGGCCGCAATCGAGAGGATAGGCGGGGACGAAGTGCAAAACGCCCAGAGAGGCCTGCATCCAGACCAGGCTGCGCAGCAGATGGGCTGAGGTGATGTAGGGATGATCGAAGAGCCGAATATCGCCGCTGGCACCGAGGATGATTCCGGCAGCGGTGAGGGCCGCGCCGAGATTGGCGAGAGGACCGGCAAGCGCGAGCACAAATTGTCCGCTGCCGTGGTTGGCGGATTCCTGGCTCTCAGGATTGGCGTAGGCAAACAGGCCGCCGATGGGCAAAAGCAAAACAGCGCGGAGGCGAAGGCCCAGCCACGCCGCCGCAATGAGGCGCGCGGTTTCGCGCACGGCCACGGCCGCTACCAGTAAAAGAAAGAGGGCCAAAGCGCGTGGCCATCCGTTTGCGCCGCTGATGGCAAAGAGCACCAGCACAAGCAGAGGGAAAAAGATGTGGACGCGCATCTCCACACCGAACCATCGGCCCAGCGGAATTGACCAGCCACGCATACAACGATTGTAGAGGCACAGCCGGAGAAAAGCAGCTAGCGGCTTTCAGCCATCGGCCTTCAGCTTTTGGTGCGAACCCTCATCTGCGGTTCGTTTGGGCGAGCAGCCGCCGGAGGCGGCTCCGTTATGCTGGTTGGCGATGCGCATTATTGCTGGAACATTTCGCTCGCGCACACTTCAAGCCCCGCAGGGAATGAGCACACGGCCCACCAGCGACCGCCTGCGCGAGACGCTCTTCAACGTGATTGCGCCGCGCTTCCAAGTTACGCCTTTGGGCGGCGCGGGGTTTCTCGATTTGTATGCCGGGTCGGGCGCGGTTGGGTTGGAGGCGCTCAGCCGGGGCGCTGCGCGGGTGGCATTTGTGGAGCGCGCGCCTGCGGCCCTGAAGGTGCTCAACGGAAATCTGGAGCGGCTGGGAATCGCAAGCGGAGTCCGTGTTTACGCGAAGAGCGTGAGCGCGTTTCTTCGTTCCGCCACCGGACCCAATCCAAAACCAGAAAAAGATCCAAAACCAGAACGCTACGAAGTAGTGTTTCTTGATCCTCCGTATGACGCGGTTGAGGAGTATGCAGTCACGCTGGGGCTGCTGGGTGGGACGGCCCAGGGAATCCTGGCGGGGGGGGCTGTCGTTATCGCCGAACACCGGCGCAAACTCGCGCTCGACGAGCAGTACGGCAACCTGGAACGGACCCGCCTGCTGGAGCAAGGCGATGCGGCAATGAGCTTTTACGCGGCTTCTTCCAGCGTCGCTGGCGAGCCATAAATAAGGGACATTTGGTGGTCCGGACGCGCGCGTTTTTCCCTTGCACATTCAGGTGTGAGCAGGGTCACTTCCAACTCCATTGACAGCGGAGGAAAGTAGATGAAAAATGACGTGGCGAAAGAATTCGCGCCGTTTCGCGCTGTCTACGGAGGAAAAGTGAAAAACGCGGTCAAGTTGCAGACTTTGGGAATCTTGGTGTTGCTGGGAGCTGGGCTATGGATTGCCGGCTGCAAATCGGCGCCGGACCTGTCCCAAGCCCAGGCTTTGACGATGATTCAGGCCAAGTACGACCAGACTCCCGCCGGGCCGGTCAGCATTACTGTGAACACTACAGGCATGGTGCAGGGAGTGACGGCAAAGTACTGGTTCGAGACCAAGAGATACCCCAACGGATATTGGGGCGACTTTACCGTAACGCCGGACGGCAAGAAGGCGCTCAAGCTGGCCAGTGGCGGGGATGTGATTCAGTGGCGGCCCGACAACCCAAACGATCTGAACTTTGTGGTTGTGATCCAGAGCCTGGCAACCAATCATCTGAAAGCGCGCGACGTGGGCGAGATCCAAACGGTGGGAGACACGAGGATCGCTTCGTTCACCGAAGACGTGAATCTGGACGGAGTGCCGGAGCCGCTGCAGAGGATCGCGCACAATCCCGGCAACAAACTGAGCTCGCTGCGCCAGGCCACGTTTGTGCTGACCAATGGCGCCTGGACGCTGCAGTCGATCGAGTAAGCTCGCTTATTGGGGCGGCGCGCTACGCGGAACTTGCGGCATCTCGCCGCGCGGAACCGTAGGTGTCTCGCCGCCTCCCATTCCGAAGACGTTCACGTTGGTTGCGGTAAAGACTCCGTCCTTTACAGCGCCTTCCGCGCGCACTGTGTCGCCAACCTGGATATCGGCCAGGGTGATGGGGTCGCGACGCTTGCGGAAGGCCGTGTTCTCATCGGCGACAACGGAGTGAGGGGCATTGTCGAGCGCCCCGGTGAGCGTGATCTTTGCACCGTCGATGGCGGTCACTTTGCCCATCAGCCAGGTCTTGCCAAAGTCGGCTTCCATGGCGCGGAGCTGCTGGACGACCGCGGGGTCGAGCTGCGCGATACGCGTTGCGGCCGCTGATTTGGCCGAGGCGTCGATGTCGCCCATCACGGCAATGGCGTCGCCGACCTTGATGTCGGACGATTTGATCTCCTGGGGCGGATTGCCGCCGCCGTTGCCACGGCCGCCTCCGCCACCCTGGCCCTGACCGCCGCCCGCACCCGCTCCTTCGCCGGGCCCGCGCATTCCTCCGGCTATCTGCTTGAAGATGCGCGTGTCCGCTGTGAAGTGGACCGTGTAGACGTCGCCGGTGTCGGTCTTGATGGTGTAGTGATCCGCGGCAACCTCAGTGACTGTACCCATCAGGCCGCGTCCCATCATCATTCCTGCGCCCCCGCCCATTCCACCGCTGCGGCCACCGCGCTGCCCGTTGCCGCTGCCTGGGCCAGGGGGCGCATTTTGGCCTGCGTTCTGGCCGGCCGGCGGTGCGGAGTTGGAGTCCTGTGCGCCAGCTGCGACAGTGAATGCAACGGCGAAAAGAATTGCGGATAAGTGGCGGATGTTCATCTGAATCTCCCGGGCGGCAAATAAGGCGGCCTATTGAATAGACGCGTGAGGCGCGGCGGGAGACGACGAAGCGATACACCCAGGGGGCGTGCTGGTCGCGATTTACTGGGTGCGCTGTTGTTCAGCGAGCAGTTGCTTGAAGGCCGGGTTGTCGCGCAGGCTCACGAACTCGCTGTCGTTTGCGACCTTCTTGCGCGTGGTAAAGCCCTCATCCAGCGCCATGCGGAGATACTGCAGAGCGCAGGCGGTTTGGCCGGCGCGAGCGCAACTGGCTGCCATGTAGTAGTTCATGGCGCCGCGCTCCTGAACGGATGAAGGATCCTCGACGGACGGTGAGCTGCGGTCGGCAAAGATCTGCGGGTCGATCGCCAAAGCCTGCTGGTAGGCTTCCCAACCCTTGTTGTACCTGTGCTCCGCCAGCAGGTTGGTGCCGAGATTCTTGAGAATGAGCGCGGAGCCGGGGTCGAGTTTCAGCGCCTTCCTGTACAGACGCTCCGCCTGGCTGTACTCTTTGAGCGAGGCATAAACCGTGGCCAGGTTGTTTAAAACCTGGGAGCTGTGGGGATCGATCTGGAGCGATTCCTTATAACAGCGAGTGGCGTCTTTCGAGTTGAACATCATCTGGTAATCGATGCCCATCTTGTTCCAGATCGCGGCTGTCATCTGCGGCGTTTTGGAATAGGCTGCAATGGCCGCCTGGTAGTGCTGGCGGGCCGTAAAAGAGTCACCGATCTGCTCTGCGGTTGGCTGTGCATGCGCCGGAGCGGCGGCCTGAGCCGCGGGCGGGGTTGGCGCCGGCCCCTGCGACTGGCCGTTTGCCTGGGCCGGCAGAATTCGCGGGATCGCCAGGGAAATGGTGAACAGCGCTGCGGATAGCATCCAGCGGATTGGCTTTAACTCGCACATACTCGCTACGCCAGGGGTGCGGGGTCTTTCAAATCTCTGGCAGGAATTAAAGCACCATTGCGGAGCAAATGCCAGTCCACAGGGGTTACCAAACGGCTGTCCACAGAGGTTACAAAAGGGGTTACAAATCCACAGCGGGTCATTGGTTGATCACCATGCGCGGATTCCGCGAACGGAACGGTCCGGTTCTCTCTGAATTTGCACGGTCATCGTGGAAACGATCAGGCGCGAGGCATGCGCGCGATCCAAGCGGAAAAAAAGGAGCCGCATCTCCCCCAAGACCGTCTAAGGGCTTTAACTTTAACAAGGAAAGGCTACACTGGCCCATACTGGAGGGCGGACGATGAGCATAACCACTTTTTCAAGCCCCGGAGCGGCCATCCCTGCCTCGGGGATTTTGACTCGTTTCAATGAGGTGCGGCGAAGCACTCTTGCTCTCTGCGAGCCGCTCTCGGCAGAAGACATGATGGTGCAGTCGTGCCCTGAGGCGTCGCCGGCCAAGTGGCACCTGGCGCACACCACCTGGTTCTTCGAGTCGTTTGTGTTACGGGAGTTTCTGCCCGGCTATCGAGTCTTCAACGCGGACTTTTCCTGGCTCTTTAACAGTTATTACGAAAGTTTCTCGGCGTTTCCTGAGAAGCGGCTGCGGGCGTCGTTTTCGCGGCCGGGGGTCGAGGAGATCCGATGTTATCGAGAGCATGTGGACGCGGCGATGGAACGGCTGTTCGAGCGCGAGCTGGAGCCTGAAGCGCTGCGGCGAATTGAGCTGGGCGCAAACCACGAGGAGCAGCACCAGGAGCTGATGCTGACCGACATTCTGAATGCGTTCTTTACGAATCCGCTGAAGCCGAAGTACAGGGATCAGGGATCATGGAGTGCGGGCGAGGACGCCCGCACGACAGCCGGCGGGGACGCCGGCGCTACGAGGGAACAAGGGAACAAGGGAACGAGGGACCAAGCAGCGCCGCTCGGCTTTACGCAATTTGAGGGTGGACTCAAGGAGGCGGGGAACGCCGGTGGTTTCTGCTTCGACAACGAGCTGCCACGGCATCGGGTTTGGCTGGAGCCTTTTGCAATGGCCAACCGGCTTGTCACCTGCGGCGAGTTTGCGGAGTTTATGGCCGACGGCGGTTACCGGAAGCCGGAATTGTGGCTCTCGGCGGGATGGGATGCGGTGAAGGCGAACGGCTGGCGAGCGCCGCTCTACTGGACCGACAGAGACGGCGCCAAGAATGACGGAGCCGGACGAGACCGAGAATGGACCATGTTTACGCTGCGCGGAGAGCTGCCACTAGAAGAGCTGGCAGCAGCGCCCGTGAGCCAGGTAAGTTTTTATGAAGCTGACGCTTACGCGCGCTGGGCTGGCCGCCGGCTGCCCACCGAATTCGAGTGGGAGGCCGCGGCGGAGGGCAAGCCGGTGGAAGGGAATCTGCTCGATTCCGGAAACCTCTTACCGATTCATTCCACCAATCTCGCCCAAAACCAGAACGGTGCGAAGCACCAAAACGAGAGCGGTACGAATTACTATGGGGACTGTTGGGTGTGGACGAGCAGCGCCTACCTCGGGTATCCCGGCTTCAAGCCGCTGGAGGGCGCGCTGGGCGAGTACAACGGCAAATTCATGAGCGGGCAGATGGTTTTGCGCGGCGGATCGTGCGTAACGCCAGCCAAGCACATCCGCTCAAGCTACCGCAACTTCTTCTCCCCCGAGACACGATGGCAGTTTTCCGGCATTCGGCTGGCAACATAATCGCTTCGACCGCATCAAAATTGAGAGCGAATTAACTGAAAGCACATGAGCGCAGCAGCTTCCCCTGCCCCAGTCCTGCAATTTGACGAACGCGTCGCCAACGTGGTCCGCGAGGGTCTCGGCTCGCGGCCCAAAAGGCTGCCTGCGTGGCTTTTCTACGATTGCGCCGGCTCAAAGCTCTTTGAGGCAATTACCAAGCTGCCCGAGTACTACCTGACGCGCACCGAGCGCGGCATTTTTCTCCGCGCTTCAGAGCAGATTCTGGAGCGGGCGAGCAATGGCCGGCGCCTGCGCATCGCGGAGTTGGGCGCGGGTTCGGCGGAGAAGACGCGGCTGCTGCTGAAGGCCGCAGTGGAGCGGCAGGGAACGGTGGTCTATGAGCCGGTGGACGTTTCGGCGAGCGCGCTCGACGGTGCGAAGAGGCGGATTGAGCGCGAGATACCCGCGGTTACTGTGGCGCCGCGCGTGATGGATTACACCGATGGCGACGATCGCCGATTCCATTTGGGAGCGATGGACGAGGACGAGAGCCGCATTGTGCTCTACATCGGATCGAGCATTGGAAATTTCGAGCCGCACCAGGCCGCGCGGTTACTGCGCCGCGTGCGCGCCGGTCTGGAGATCGGCGACGCGATGCTGCTCGGCGTCGATCTGGTGAAGGACGAAGCAACGCTGGTGGCGGCTTATGACGACGCGCAGGGCGTGACGGCGGCCTTTAATCGTAATGTGCTCGTGCGCCTCAACCGTGAGCTCGACGCGGACTTCGATGCGGAAGCATTTGCACACCGCGCGGTTTGGAATAAGGCCGCATCGCGGATGGAGATGCACCTTGTGAGCCGGATCGCTCAACAAGCAAATGTGGGCGCGCTGGATTTTGCCGTCGAGTTCGCTGCCGGCGAGTCCATTCACACCGAAAACAGCTACAAGTACCGGCCGGGGCAGGCCGAGGCGCTGCTGAAGGAAACGGGCTTCCGCGCCGAGGCAACCTGGACCGACCCACGCGGCTGGTTTGCGGTGTGCCTCGGACGCGCTAGCTCGCCTTAGGACGCCGACGAATCGTCGTCAACCGTGGAAGTATCCTCGGCCGGCGCATCTTCGACCGGAGCGTCTTCTGTTGTATCCGTCGGCGTGTCCACGGGCTCGCCTATCGGATCGCCGTACTCGCCCGCTTCGCCTGAGTTGTCGGCACTTTGCTCTTCGTTTTGAGCGGCGTCGCCATAGAGCTGCGCGTCGGCAGCATCGTCCGGATTCCCGGAAGTGTCGTTGGCGTAGCTATCCGCGGTCTGCTGGTCCTCCTCCGCGGTCTGCTGGTCCGAGTTGGCCCAACTTTCGTCCAACTGCGCCGTCCAGGTCTCGTCGGTGTTGTCGGGGCCTCCTTCGTTGGCCACGGTCTCAGATTGCTGATAGGCCTGCTGAGCATCGTTGGATGCGGCTGAATAGTCGCCTGATTGGACGTCCTGAGCCTCTTGCTGCTCGGTCTGTTCAAGCGTTTGCTGGTCATCCGCTAATTGGGTGGGGTCCGTCGATCCCGCAGCATCGGGATCGGTTGTGCCGGTTGCGTCAGGGTCGGTGGCGCCAGTGGTGTCTGGATCGGTACCGATTGTTCCCCCTGCGGTCGGATCGTCGCTCGCTGTCGGGTCGCCAGTCGCGGTCGGGTCACTGCCAGCCGGATCTGTTGTTGCCGGATCCGTGGGATCGGTGATGTCGGGCCCTGCCGTTCCGTCCCCGGTTTCGGGAGCATTCCCGGTCGGGTCCACAACACCCTCTGGCCCTGGGTCACCCGTGGCTGGAGTGTCTCCGATGTCGGGAGTGGCAGCGATGGGATCGGCGACGCCGGTCGGATCGGTTCCCGGATCGCCCTGTGAGGTGGGATCTGACGATGTGGGATCTGACGAAGGTCCGCCATCAGTGCCGGGAGCCGCGTCAGGGTCGACTACGAAGACCTCCGGTCCGCCGTCTGGTGCGGCGCCTTCTTCAACCACGATTACTTCCGGTTCGCCCGTGGTTGTTCCGGTTGAGTCCGTTGGGTCGCTCGTCCCGGTGGGATCGGCGACAGCTTCAAAGACTTCGACAACGACCGGTTCGGAATCGGGGTTGGAGCCATCCGCCGAGCCCGTGGCTCCATCGGCGGGCGCATCGGGGACAATCACTACCACTTCATTGGGATCATCTGGCATAAATTAACCTCTCTTTCTTTTTGGGTCACCTGGCTTGTTTATGGGCGGCTGTAACTACGGACGGCTTGGCGGGCGATTTTGTTTTTGCAATCGCCGGCAAAATCGCCGCAGGTGGCTTCGATGCCGGCGACACCGCCGCGGGTGGTTTTGTTTGCGCAGCAGCAGTCGCCGTGGGTATGGCAGCCGGTTTTGCCTGTGCGGAGGGGGACACCGGCGGTGCGGGTGGTTTTGTTTGCGCGGCGGCAGGAGCCGGCGCCTGAGAAGCCGGTTTGGGCCGCAGCGTAAAAACGTTCTGGCATTTTGGACAGCGGACATTCAGCGACGTTTTGCCGCGCAAGACGGCAAGAGGAATCCGCATTGCGGTCTGGCACTTGTTGCAAAGAACACGGATGGAGTCCGCGGGTGGCGGGGCCGCGGCAGGCGCCGGGGCACGGCCGAGAGCTGCGGGGGGGCGTCGAACGACAGGTGCGGCAGCTGTTAGGCCAGATATTGCTGCCTGAGGGGGTGGCGTGAGCCGCTTGCGAATCGGCTGGATGCTCTGGCTCCAGCGCATCAGTTCAGGCTCGCGTGCCGACTGTCCGAGCAGCCGCAGGCGCCTTGTGGTGTACATCGACGAAGTGGTCGTCATCTCAGAAAAGCGCGTCATTGAATCGTCGCTTGCGTCTTCCTGCTTCATCCACTCGTCGATATTGACTTGCTTGAGAAGCCTGGCGGAACGGATAGACCAGGCCAGCAGAATTCGGCGCGCCTGAGCTTCGTCACCCAGGGCGAGCAGCCCGGCACGGTCGGCGGTGATGTCCGCCTGGCGCGCCCACGCCATCAGCGGCAAGTCGACCGCATCCTGAAGCCATTTCGTCGGGCTGAGGCTGATGGCATTCAACACTCCGTTGGAAAGCAGGCCGTGCGTACTGGTGTCGCCAACGAGGAAACGAGATACCGTCTTCCAAAGGGCATGGCCGGCGCGGCAGTGCCCCATCTCTCGCGCGAGCACGAAGAGCAGATCGTCGTTCTGGAAATTGTTGAGGATGGCCGTGCCCAGGACAATAAATGCACTGGTGTCGGTGCCATAGGTATACGTGTTCCACTGCGAATCACCCGAGATATAGACGTCGGGCATTTTGGGAAGGCCGAGAATACGCGCAGCGAGAATTGCTCGAACCCAAATATCGGGGAACTGCCTCGGACCGAGGCGAATGCCGTTAAACGTCGACTCGATCCACGGGCGGCCCACCTTGTCCGAGACTGCCTTCACGGCTGTATGAAGGGCGGAGATGCTCTGCAACTTAGTCATCGCCTGGCCGTCCTGCGCCCAGAGGAAGACCGAGCGATCGAGCGTGTATCCGGGAAGCAATGGGCGAAGCCAACTACATTCCGTGCAGATGACCGTGTCGTCGCTCAGGCCCGCGCCGGTGCCGCCGCAAACTTTGCACACAGGTTGCTGATTCGCGGCAATAGAAGCCGCGGGAATTGCACCCGGAGGGAGCGGCTGCGCGGCTGCTGTTGGTGCTGACTGCCATTGCGGCGCGGCAGGCTGCGGTTGGGTTGAGGTTGCGGGCGCTGGCTGCCACCCCGGTGGCGGCGTTGCCGGGGCCGGCACTGAGTTCACTGGCTGCCACCCGCCGGCGGCTGGGGGTTGCGCCACCGCGGGAGCCGATGCGGAGTGCGGGGGCACAGGCTGCCCCGACGCAAGAGGCGCCTGACCCGATGAAGTCGGGGCTACAAGGGTCGCCCCGCAGAAGGTGCAGAATCGCGAACCGGAGACTCCGGGCCCATGTCCCTGCGGACAAATCAGCGGTAGTGCGGTGGTGGCCATGGGACTCCTTTTTCGGTTGAACCGCGAGCGAATCAATAACCCGCAAATTGAAATTCCGCTAATTTGAAAATCCAGCTCACGAACAAAAGCACAGTCGATGCATAAATAGCCCTATTGAACCAGGCGTGATCTTGAATCCGTCGAAACGAAATGCGGCGCCAGAGCAGAAGAATTGCTGTCGGGATGAGAGATACAGTGCCCAGGAACAACAGGATGCCGAACGGATTGGCGAAAAACGCCTTCCAGAATTGAAAACGGATGGCCCACGCGAAACACGTTGTCATGCCGCATGTCGGGCAGGGCAGATGCGTCAAGCGAAGAAAGTTGCACGGGGGAAACCCGAGTTGCATATGCGTTCCATAACCGATTGCTGCAGGCTTGAGCCAGGCCGCAATGGCAAGAACCGCGCAGGCAAAGGCCAGCATCCCCACTGCAACCGATTTGTCGGTGCGGCTGTACATGCAGGCACTCCGCTCGAACTTAGAAACTTGACCTCAAAAACCGTGCAGGCCGTTTCTGCTCCAGACGAACAACCACCCGATGACGGAGAGAATCAACGCAATAATGTTCAGGTAAAACGCGCCTTTGGCCGAGCCCTCGTTCAGTTGCGGTGCGCGTCCGGCGGCGATCTCATCCATGTCCTTTTTGGCGAAAAAAATCCCTGGAATCGCCGTAAATGGTCCGCAGCAGAATAGGGCCGCAATACCGAGCCCGAGTGCCCATTTGGTGTTTTGCCCGGTCACCTTGACGCCGGGGGCCATTGGCGGATAGACGCCTTGGGACTGTTGATAGACTCCGGGCGGCGCGGGAATCGCGCCGGGTGGCGGCGCCGCGTAAGCACCAGATGGTGGATAGGCGCCGGGCGGTGCGGGAATCGCGCCGGGTGGAAGAGGCTGGTTCGAGGCGGGTGGCTGCCACGTTTGCGGCGGAGGCTGGTTCGCCGGGGCCGGGGGTTGTTGAACAGCAAGCGGCGTTCCGCAGGTTCCGCAAAACGCAGCATTGGACTCGTTGATCCCCCCACAATGTGGGCATTTCACATCGCTCATCGCAAAGCCCCTTGAAAGCTGGGTGAATTGAACTCAGGTCGCTGACGGACAGCACAACCCAGTGCGGCGCGCAAAAAAGCGCCACGAAGGTTTCGGCAGGGGGGAACCGGTTGGGATTACTCTAACCGGTTTTAGCGCTGGGAGGGAAAAAATTCTGAAGTTTCCGCCAATCAAATTCTTCGTAGGATCAAAAGGCTCTTGCGGTCCCCCGTTTTGCCTTACTTCAGCGACGGAACGCGGACCAGCAGAATGCCGTGGCTCGGGATTTCAAGCGGCATGCCATTGGAGAGCGCGATCTCCTTGCCCGTCCAGAGGTCCTTGCCCTTTAGCGGGCCGTCGAGGCCGAGCCTGGCCAGGTTGAGGTGAAACGGGTGCGTGGAGTACCGGTCGCTGCCTGCGTTGACGACCGCAATCGCCGTGGCTCCGCCGGAGAGGGGTCGAGTCCAGACGTCGACCTCACCATCGGAGTAGGCGCGCGTGGCTTCGCGGCCCAGGGGATCCTGGTCGATGGCAATGACGTCGCGATTGGTGAGGATGGCGCGAACTTCAGGCGTCATGTTGGGCAGGTCGTTTCCAGCGAGCAGCGGCGCGGCGAGCATGGCCCACATGGAAAAGTGCGTGCGATTCTCAGCCGGCGTGAGCTTGCCGTTGCCCACTTCGAGCATGTCGGGATCGTTCCAGTGGCCGGGGCCGGCGTATTGGGCGAGTCCCGCCTGCTCGTTCAGGATGGAGTAGATGCTGTTCCAGTTGGGCTGGATGTCGTCGGTGGTGCGCCACAGATTCGCGCCGACCTTCGGACCCCATTCCCAAACGGCGTCCCAGCCGTACTGGCACAGCGAGTAGACGATGGGGCGGCCTGTGGCCTTGAGCGCCTTGTGCATCGTGTCGTAGGCAGACACCATGATGCGCATCTGCGCGGCCCTGTCGTCCGGCGCCTGTTTCATCATCACGGCGGGGGTGAAACTGCACAGGTCGTACTTGAGATAGTCGACGCCCCAGGAGGCATAGAGGTCGGCGTCCTGGGTCTCATGGCCGAGCGAGGCTTCGAATCCCGCGCAGGTCTGTGGCCCCGGCGACGAGTAGATGCCAAGCTTGAGCCCCTTCGAGTGAACGTAGCCGGCCAGCGCCTTCATGTCGGGAAACTTGGCATTCGAGTGCAGCACGCCGCCGGCGTCGCGTTCACCCTCCCAGGTGTCGTCGATGTTCACGTAGACGTAGCCCGCGTCCTTCATGCCGCTGGCGACCAGTTGATCGGCGGCGGCGCGAATGTCCTTGTCGGTGACGCGGCCGGCGAAGAAGTTCCAACTGTTCCAGCCCATGGGGGGCGTCGGTGCCACCTGCGGTGGGGCGGGCTTTTGGACGAGATTCTTCGTGGCGCCAGGCGCGGATTGCGCGCCCGCTGCGAGAGAGCTCAAAGCAACTACGGCAACAGACAAAAGCGAAAGAACACGCACGGCGGGAATCTCCTGAAAACCTTTTCAGCGGCATTCTATCTCGCCGATACGGAGGCCGGCAACAGACGCTCGGAACCTTCGGGCTCCTCGGGTGCGAGATACTTTGAACAATGGCCTTTACGCTCTCTCACGCCGCCGCTGCATGGCCGTTTGAAAGAACACGTCTTGAAATGTCTGCCCTCATAGTCGGATGTTTCGCGCCCGATTTCGCCTACTTCTTCCTAGCTCCGCACGGCCTTTTCGCCCACTCATTGCAAGGCATGTTTCTTATTGATTTGCCGCTGAGCCTGGTTGCGCTTTGGCTGTTTCATACCTACGTGAAACAACCGTTCTCCGTGCTCCTGCCGAAGGGGATTCGCGCGCGACTGAAACCGAAGGAGAACGCGTTCTCCTTCTGGCCTCCGGCGCGGCTGGCGCTGATCGCGGTCTCGATCCTGATTGGAACGGGGACGCATATTCTATGGGACTCGTTCACGCACCCGTTCTATTGGCCTTATCGACATTGGAGTTTCCTGAGCAGAATGGTGCACTTGCCGATCGAGGGAGATGTGCAGATGTACAAGGCGCTGCAGTTCGGCAGCTCAGTCTTCGGCATCGTTGTTCTTGCGGTTTGGGTGTGGCTTTGGTATCGCGACGCCAAACCGGTTGATTTGCCGATCGTGGAGCCCTATACATGGGCGCAAATTCGCGTCATCACAATGGTCGTGCCGGCACTGGCGATTTGTGGAGGAATGCTCCGGGCTTATGAGGACGCCGGTATTCCGGGCCTGGAATTTCGATCTATGCTGCACTTCGGGCTCGAGACAGGGATTACCGCAACCACGTTTTTCGGGGTTGGACTGCTGATCTGTGGGGCAGTCTTCCGGAGGCGAATCGAAGTGAAAGAGGGGATCTAGAGCGGTTCCACAATTCATGTGCCCTCGCCACCTCTCAATGCACTCGAGAAGTCTGCGTGCATTCCGAAAATGCTCTACGCGGCTTCTTCTTGCCGCACGTCCCGATTGCGAGTAAGCAGAAAATAAACCAGCGGCGTTATCACGAGGCTGAGCACCATCGACACTGCCAGGCCGCCGATCACCGCAATCGCCAGCGGCTGCAACATCTGCGAGCCTGCGCCCAGCGCGAAGGCCAGCGGCAACATGCCGCAGACCGCGGCCAGAGCTGTCATCACAATGGGCCGGAGGCGCCGCTGAGCTGCGTGAAGCATGGCATCGTGCGCGGATGCGCCCTGGGCGCGGAATTTTTCGTCGGCGTCGAGCAAGAGGATGCCGTTCTTGGCCACGATGCCGATGACCATGATGAGTCCCATGAACGAGGCGACGTTGAACGTGGTGCCGGTGACGAGCAGCGCCAGAATGACGCCGGAGATTGAGAGCACCGATGAGGTGAGAATAGCGATGGGCGCGGGGAAGTTGCGAAACTCGGCGAGGAGCACGCCAAAGACCAGCACCAACGCCAGGATCAGCACGCGCAGCAGATCGCGGAAGGATTTCTGCTGCTCCTCGTAGGTTCCGCCGTACTCGACGCGAACCGAGGCGGGCAGGTGAAGTGCGGTGACGGTCTGCTGGACCCTGGCAATGCCGGTACCGAGGTCGGAACCCTCGAGCCGGCCGGTAACGACGACAAGGCTTTGCAAATTCTCGCGCCGGATTTCGTTTTGCGGCGGCAACTGCTGGACGTCGGCGAGTGATCCGAGAGAGGCTGTGTGACCTGAGGCGCTGTTGAAGACGGTGTTTTCGATGGCGTCTAGAGAGGCGCGGGTTTCGTCGCCGAGCCGAATGCGGATGGTGTAGGGGCGGCCGTTGGCGATGAGGGGATCGGTGGTTTCTATGCCGTCGAGGATTGCGGTGGCATCGTCGGTAATTTCAGCCGGAGTAAAGCCGAGACGGGCGGCGACGACGGGGTCGACCTGAAAGTTTGTAGCTGGGCCGCTGATGGTGTTCTCGATGCCATTCTGCACGTCCACCACGCCGGGAATCTTGCCGATGGCGTCGCCTATCCTGGGCCCAAGTTGTTGGAGCAGAGTCTGATCGTTCGTGAAGGTCTTGATCTGGATAGGTTCGGGCGCGTTGGAGAGGTCGCCGATCATGTCCTGAAGCACCTGGGTGAACTCGATGTCCAGCTCCGGCTCGGTGGTTCTGATTTGCTGGCGAATATCTTCCATCACAGCGTCGATGGAGCGGCTACGCTTGGCCTTCAGCTTCACGGTAAAGTCGCCGGTGTTGGCCTCGTGCACTGCGTTAAATCCCATTTCCATGCCGGTGCGGCGGGAGGTGATTTCAACTTCGGGCGTGGCGCGCAAGATGCGCTCGACATGTTCCAGAACGCGGTTGGTCTCGCTGAGCGAACTGCCGGCCGGCATGATGTAGTCGAGGATGAAGCCGCCCTCGTCCATCTCCGGCAAAAGGTCGGAGCCAAGCGCCCGATAGCCTGCCCAGGTACCGAGAACAAGCAGCAGGCAAACTCCGCCGACCATGAGCGGCTTGACCAGCGCCCAGTTCAGGGCGCGCTCGTGGAATTGAAGCACGCGGGTCATCACGCCCCGTGGCTGGTGCTCCTCCCGCACCTCGGCAGTTTCGGGCTCGGCCAACAGCATGATGCTCAGGCCGGGCGTCCACGTCAATGCCAGCATCAGCGAAGTGAGCAGGGCCGCGGTCATGGTGATGGCGAGCGCCCTGAAGAAGCTGCCCGTGACTCCGCTGACCGAAACCAGGGGCAGAAAGACAACCACCGGGGTGATGGTAGAAAAGACCAGCGGCGTGGTGATTTCCTTGAGCGCCTCGCGCACCGCTTCCGAGCGAGGCTCGCCGGCGTCGCGGTGCATCACAATGTTTTCAACCACCACGATGGCGTCGTCGATCACCAGGCCGATGGCCGCGGCCAGTCCGCCCAGCGTCATCAGGTTGAAGCTCTCGCCAATGATCCAGAGAGTAAGAATGGTGACGGCGATGGTGACCGGGATGACGAGGCCGGCGATCAGCGAGCTAGTCCAGTCGCGCAGGAAGAGGAAGAGGATGATGCAGGCCAAGATGAGCCCGATGAAGATGGCGTCGCGCACGCTGGAGATGCTGTCGCGCACCAGTTGCGACTGGTCGTAGAAGAGCTCGAGCTTGACGCCCGGCGGCAGCTTGCCGCGAAGACTAGCCACCTGCGCGGCCACCGAATCGGCTACGGCAACCGTGTTGCTGGACGGCTGGCGGGCGATTGTCAGCAGCACCGCATCTTTGCCGTTTGCCGTAACGGTTGTGTAGATGGGCAGGGTTCCCGGCTGGACCGTTGCTACGTCGGCCACGCGCACGGGAGCGCCCGCGGGCGTTGTCTTCACGATGAGTTGGCGCAGCCCGTTGGCGTCGTGCACCTGCGCTCCCACCAGGCCGAGGATCAATTGATGATTGGCTTCGTACAGGCCGGGAGAATCCACGATGTTCGAAGCCTGGATGGCGTTTACCAGGTCCGGAATGGTCACGCCGGCGTTTTGCATCAGCGCCAGGTTTGGAACGATGTGAAACTCCGGCACCTTGCCACCCTGCACGATTACGGTGCTGACGCCCTGCACGCGATTCAGGGGCGGCTTCAGATCGTAAGTGGCAATCTCCCAAAGCTGCGTTGGCGGAATGGTGTCGGAAGTGAGACTGTAGCCGAGGATGGGAAAGGTCGCGAACGTGAGCCGGTTCGAAGTGATCTTGGCCGTGGGCGGCAGCGTCTGCTCCACCTTGGAGAGCGCCGCATCCACCAGTTGGAGAGATTGGTACATGTCCACGTTCCAATCGAAGAACAGGCTGACTTCGGCCTGGCCGCGGCTGGTAATGGAGCGAACGGTGACCAGCCCCGGCACGGTGTTTACCGCATCCTCGATGGGCTTGGTGATCGTGACCTCCATCTGCTCCACCGGCATCACGCCGTTGTCGACGCCGATGACTACGCGAGGAAAGTTCGTCTCAGGAAAGACAGAGATGGGCACCTGGAAGGCGAGGTAGACGCCAGCTATGGTGAGAACGGCCGCGAAGAAGAAGATGGTGCGCGTGGATCGGGCCAGCCAGAAGGGCTTTGGCCTGCCTCCGGCGTGTTCCTCGCCGGGCATCAGTTGTTTCCTCCGCCCGCCGGAGCCGGAGCTATTTGTACCTTCGTGCCTTCATCGAGGCCGTAAGCGCCGGTGGTGATCACCATGTCAGTGGGCGTGAGACCGCCCGTCACCTGTACGTCGGTGCCGTCATCGATGCCCAGGGTGACAGGCTTGCTGTGTGCCGCGCCGTCGCTGCCCACTACCATCACCGTCTTGCTCCCGTCGTTCGACGTCTGGATCGCGGAATCCGGAACCTTCCATGCCTGTGCGACGGTCTTGCCTGTGATGGACACCTTCACCGGCGTACCGACCTTGAGCTTGCCCGTCTTGTTGTCGATCTTCAGCCATACCTCGACTGTCGTGCTGCCGGGGTCCAGCGCCGGACTGACGAGCGAGACCTTCGCTCCCACTGGATCGGCAACTCCAGGCACGCTGACCGAGGCCTCGTCGCCCGCCTTCAACTGCTGCGCCAGGCGCTGCCCGATATGCGTCTTCGCCAGCAGCACCGACGTATCCATCACCGTGATCAGCGGCGCTCCGGCGGCAGCGGTCTCGCCGGCGAACAAAGGACAGTCCGTCACCACGCCGTCGATCGGGCTGCGAATCTCGGAGTAGTTCACCTGCGCTGCGGCGCCGTTGTATTTCCCTTCGGCCGAGGTCAGCTGTCCCCGCGCCGCTTTGAGCGCTGCTTCATGGCTGACGCTTCGCAGAGACTCCAGGTGCTTCGAAGCCGCGTCATAGGCCGCTTGCGCCTGCACCAGCGCGGCCTGCGCGGTGTCAAGATCGCGGCCCGGAATCGCCCCCTCGGCAAACAGTTGCTTGCGGCTGTTCACGATGCTCTGGTTCAAATCGAGATTTGCCTTGGCCGACGCCAGGTCCGACTCCGCCTTGAGCGTATCTTCCGGCACCTGTGCCTTGGTCGTCGTGGCGTACGCTGCCTGCGCCGCCTCGAGCGATCCCTTGTTGTCCATCGCCGCCGCAGACAGGTCGGCGTTTTCAAGCTCGACCAGCAGCTGGCCCTTCCTGACCTTCGATCCGCGCGCAACATAGAGGTGCTTGACTGGAGCGCTGATCTTGGGTGCGATTGCCGCTTGTTCGATCGGCGCCAGAATAGCGTCGGCGGAAATCTGTTCGGCAATCGGCCCCTGCACGGGACGCGCGGCCTGCACTGTTACCAGCGGTTCAGGCGCGGCGGCTTTCTTGCAGCCCGGCGAAGACACCAGCAGCAGCGCGGCGGCTGCTGCCAGCACCCAGCTCGGACGCGCAAGGCTTTTGCTTCGGGGTGTGCTCTGCTTCGTCGTTTCGCTCATAGCCGGTTCACTGATTTCTCACCCCTGTTCCTTACATCGTTCCCGTGATCGTCTGCAAGGCGGCTCTCGCGGTCTCGTAGCGCACGCGTCCGTCCTCACGCGCGTTTTCCGCGCTGACGTAGGCGTTTTCCGCGTCCACCACTTCCAGAACCGTGGCCTCGCCACCTCTGTAACGCAGCTTGGTCAACCGCAGGCTCTCCTCCGCTGTCGCGGCACTCAGGTCCAGCGAAGCCAGTTGATCGCGCGCCGCCTGGGCCTCGGAATACGCTTCTTCCAATTGGGCGATGAGCCGCCTTTGCGTAGCGCTCAACGCCACCTGCGAGGCGTCGCGGCGAATCTCGCTTTGCTTCACCTTGTGTTCGCTTGCCAGCCAATCCCACACCGGAACATTCACGGTAAGACTCGCCGAGTAGCCCAGATTGCGCTCGCCGTCGGGGCCGTTGGTTGCAAACTGCGGCGCGTCGATGCCGTAGGTCACGTTCAGGCCTGCGGTGGGCAGCAAGGCTCCCCACGCTGCCTGCACATCGGCGTTGCTCGCGGCCACCGCGGCCAACGCACTTTTCAGCTCAGGGTTGTTGCGCGCCGCGGCCTGCTCAACGTCGTCTTTCGACGCGAGCGGCGGCGCCGTTTCCGGGGCGCTCAGCGTGTACGCGGTTCGGGGATCGGCAAACAGCAGCACTCCCAGGTCCAGGCGCGCCTTTTCGGCAGCCACCTTGGCGTCCTCCGCATCGCGGTCCCGTTGCTGTTCGAGCAGTTGCGCCTTCACCACGTCGGCGTGCGCGGCTTCGCGTCCCTGTTCTCGCTCGCTCGTCAATTTCGTAAAATCGGACGCTTCCTGACGGGCGCTATCGGCCACCGCCAGCTTGTGGTCTGCCGCGAGGGAACTGTAAAACAAAGTGGTCACTGCAGCCACGAGCCCGCGCCGAGCAATCTCCTGCTCCGCCTTGGCCATTGCCGCGGCAGCATCGGCATGCCGAACGGCCGCCACCGGGCCCAACCCCAGCGTCTCGTTCACTATCGCCTGGCTGAAGTATTCCCGCACGCCATTGTTGGCGATGAATTTCGGCAGATCCGGCGTATCGGAGACCTGCCCCACCTGGCCATGCGCACCGTTGGGCTCCGTATAGAGCCCCTGGTTGAAATAGGCCACATTGGGCAAAAGGCCGGCGACCGCAATCGACTTGTCCAATCCTGCCGTCCGGCTTGCCGCAACGGCGGCGGCATACGCAGGCTCGCTCGCTTGCGCGCGCCGGATCGCCTCATCCAGCGTGATTACGACGGGTGTCCCGTCGCCAGCGGCGCCGTTGCTCTGCGCGTGACCTTGGGGAAAGGTTGCCGCGGCTGCCAGCATGATGGAAACCAGTGCTTCAGACGAAGGAACTCGAAGGCGCCTGCCCATCCTGCGGCGGAGCTCGTTGCACCGTTTCACAAACAAAAGCATACTAGGCGCGGTAGGATCTTACTGAATCTCGATATCCAAGCGCGCAGCGCAGGAGCCGGCTGGGCCTCGCTGAGGAGTCGATGGGTTTTGATAACTTGACCCCCATCATCGCCCCGGCTCTGCGATACTTATTTGTTATGCCGATTGACGACCTGCAGCGGGCTGCCCAGAAAATTGCCGGATTCCTGAACTCCCTGAACAAGCTAGGCGGGATGCGCCTCAAGTACCGCATCAGCGCGGCCGATGGAACGCAGGAAGGCGAAGGCCCAGCGGTGCGACAGATCAGCGTTGAATTGGCCGGGCCCGACGTGCCTCTCGTGATCCAGCACAACGGCGAACTGCTGCGGGCTCTGGAAACCCTGGCCGCGCAGATGCTGCGCCTCGACCACCACGAGCACGATATGGTGAGCTTCGACGCCGCGAACTTTAAGGCGTTGCGCGCCGAAGAGCTGCGCCTGGCCGCTGAAGCCGCCGCTGAGAAGGTGCGCCAAACGGGAGCTCCCTACAGCTTTCCGCCCATGAACAGCCGCGAAAGGCGCATGTTGCATTTGGCCTGCCGGGCTTTGCAGGGCGTGGAGACGGCCAGCGTGGGCGAGGGGTCAAGCCGCTTTCTTGTGGTCTATCCCGAGGGCAAGACCAATCTCCCTGTTGAGCCGCAATTCAAGCCGAGAGGGTTTGGACGGCGGTAGAGCAGGGAACAAGGGACCAAGGGAACAAGAAGGCTGCTCTGAGCAAGGGCGCAAGTTGAATTCCGCAGGGCGCCGGCCGACGCGCTATGCCAAAATCCAATATATGAAGAAACAATTCCTCGCACTCGTTGCGCTGGTTTGCGTCACGATGTGCCCCGCGCAACAGCGCCTTGTCCTTATCGATCAGGATGGCGCCGGCCCAGGCGGGTCAGACCAGATGGCGATGCTGACGTTGCTTCAGGCGCCGACAGTGCAAGTGCTGGGAATCACCATGGTGACCGGCGACGCGTGGCGCGACGAGGAAACTCTGCACACGTTGCGCATGCTTGAGCTGACCGGCCACGCCGATGTTCCCGTGGTTCGCGGCGCGGTGTTTCCGCTGGTCCGCAATCAAGAGCAAACGCGGCTTGAGGAAGCGCTCGATGGCAAGGTGGCGTGGCTCGGCGCATGGGGAGGGGTCCCGGTAACGACGGCCGGTGCGCCGCGTCCGGTGCCGCATGGGCCGTACGAGATTCCACCGATGCCCGAGGGCGTGCCGTCCATAAAGCCGCTCGACGAAGACGCTGCGCACTTTCTCATTCGCCAGGTGCGAGCGCATCCGCACGAGGTGACCATCTACGCCGCAGGGCCGCTGACCAACATCGCGCTGACCGTCTCGATCGATCCCGAGTTCGCCGCGCTCACGAAAGGAATTGTGGTCATGGGCGGCAGCCTGAATCCGCAGACTAACGATCCCGAGTCTGCAGACCCGCGCCACGAGTTCAATTTCTGGTTCGATCCCGAGGCCGCGCACATCGTGCTGCGCGCCGACTGGCCGCGCGTTGATGTAACGACCATGGATGTTTCAGAAAAGGCGCCGTTCACGCAGGAGATGCTGGATGCGATTGCAAAGTCGCAGACGCCGGCCGCGCGCTACATCGCCGCATGGAGCCAGCGGCGCACATTGATGTGGGACGAGCTCGAAGCATGTGCGTGGATCGATCCCGCGATCATCACGAAGGAGAAAGACGTCTACATGGATGTCGACCTGAGCCACGGCCCCAGCTACGGCGATACGCTCGCGTGGCCGGAGCCGATGAAGCCGTCGATTGATGTTCGGCTCGTCCACGCGCAGATGGATCTCGATTTGCCGCGGTTCCAAAAGGAATTTGTCGATCTGATGACGCGGCCCGAAGCAAGATAACTGATCCGATGGAAAGTTCCCGTGAAGGTGCAGGATGGCGCAGGAATCGATTCTTGGAAAATGCAAGCTGGTCGCCTTTGTAGCCACAAAAGATCCCGTCAAGGCGCGAGCCTTCTATGAAGGCGTACTGGGACTTCGGCTGGTGGAGGATGTGCAGCCGTTCGCGCTGGTTTTCGACGCCAATGAAACCATGTTGCGAGTAACAGTAGTGCGCGAACACAATCCTGCGCCGTTCACGGTGTTGGGGTGGGGCGTGAAGTCGATCGAGGACACGGTGGAGCGGTTGACAGCAGCGGGAGTCGAGTTTCAGCGCTACCCTGGGATCAACGAAGGCGATCCGAAGGGAATCTGGACTGCACCCGGCGGGGCCCGTGTTGCCTGGTTCAAAGATCCCGATGGAAATGTGTTGAGCGTAACGCAGTTTTAGAGCGGGCGTTGGATTCGCCCGCTCATTCTGCCGCGGTCCAAAATTGTCCGGCCGGATTAGTTGGATGAGTGTTCGTCGTCGCGGTCGTGATGCTTGTACTTAATGATGGTCTCGTTCAGCCGGTCGGCATCGACGGAGACTTGTACTACGTCCAGCTCGACGCCGTTGAGATCGAGAATGAAAAGCCCCATGCGCTTGCCCTCGGGGTGCGAGAAGATCAGCGTTTGCTCGCCGCCATGGCGGCTGGTCTCGCGGATCATCCGCTCCCATCCCTGGCCCAGCTTCTCCTCAACCAGCCTGTTCAGCTCCTCGCCATCAACCGGCGCGGAAAAGTGCTCGAACTCAGCAACGTGCACGCCGTCCACGCCGCCGCGCGTGGCCACGCCCGCGACCACGCTCGCGAGCCCCATGAGCGGGATGCGCATTGCGTGTTCGTGATAGCGGCTCTCAATCGAGTTGACCACGCCGTCAAAGCCGCCGCCGCCGGCCGCCGCCAGAGCAACCCAGGGAACGATCACAGCGATACAAAGCGCTGCGCATCCGAGCGGAATCCAAGAGTGTCTGTTCATTGGTCACCTTCCTTTGCGGCCTTCCCCTTGTCATCGGTCTTGTCTTTGGCGTGCTTGTCTTTTTCAATGTCGCCCAGTTTGCTCAACCCGCTCAGACCCTTCAACTCGCTCAGTTGATCCATGCGGATGGGGCCCAGAATGAGCACAATCGTCAGCTCCTTCGCCTCTGCATCCAACACAAAGATTCCGTGCGGCTCACCGTTCACCATTTTCATCATCACGTCCGTGCTCTCGCCGCCCTTGCTCTCGCGTACATGCACCATCGGCGTCCACTCAGGAGTTCCGAAGGCCTGGCGCAGCTGTTCAAGCTGGTCCGTCGAGTACTGGCCTTCCTTGTCGAACTCATAGCTGCGCACGTAGATGCCGTCGAGCCCCTGGATCAATTGCTTCACCGCGACCTGGTCCTTGTCGTTGTTGTCCATGAATTTCGCGGCGAAGTCGAGCATGCCCTTGCCCAGCGTCACCTCGGTTACGTTGGCGGCGCGCGCGGCTAGCTCCTTCTCGACGGGCGCGGGTAGCGGGAGAGGCGACGGTGACGGCTGAGCCAGCGCCGGCGCAATCAGCGCGGCGGCTCCCAGGAAGACTGCGGCAATGCGATGTTTCATGATCGTTCTCCTTAGCTTTGCGACTCCTTTTACTGCGAGTCGCCTTTACTGCGAATCCTTGTCCCGCTCCTGCAACTGCCGGTTCATCACCTGGAACGCGTGATTGGTAATGCGCAGCGCGGTAAACACCTGCTGCTTTGCTTCTTCTCCCTTGCGGCGCTCGATGGCGTAATGCCCGGCCACTGCGCTGCCTGCCACACTTGCAACCACCAGCGAAGCCGCGATGCGCTCGAACCAGATCATGCGGGTGCGCTGCCGCGCGGATGCGCCAGTGAGGTGGAGCTGCGCGCGATTCTGCCGGCGCTGCTCCATCACCTTGCGCTTGAGGCTTGCCGGCGCTGGTTGGCGCTCGAGGCTCCTGCGCAGCTCGCGTTCGAATTCGTCGATTTGCGCAAACGGATGCTCAAACGGCACGGATGTACTCCTTTAACTGACTCTCGGCTTTGGCCCGCAGCAGCTTCAAGCCGCGCTGCAGTTGGCTCTTCACCGTGGCCACGGGCGCGCCGAGCGTGGCCGCAATCTCTTCCGGCGTCAGGTCCTCCTGATAGCGGAGGATGAGCGCCGCGCGTTGCGCTTCCGGCAGGGTGGCCAGTAAAGCTTCAATGCGGACGGCGAGGGGCGAGCCGCTTTCCGGTTCCAGCGTGCCATGCGATTCGTCGATCTCAACCCACTGATCGATGCCTCGCACGCGTCGCCGGCGCAACGCATCGGTCGAACGGCTCATGGTCACGCGCCGCAGCCAGAAGCACGCGTGCTGTGCAGATTCGATCTTCGTAATGTGCCGGTCGAGTTCCATAAAAACGTCCTGCGCGATCTCCTCGGCCAGGCCGCGGTCGCCAGTCATGCGCAGTGCGAGCGAAAAGACCATGGACTGGTGCTCGTCAAAAAGCCGTTCGAAATCCGGGAGTTTCTCGAAGTCGGGCTGCCAGCTTGCCGTCATAAAACTCGCTGCTACCTTCTAATCCGCAGGAAAGCGCGGGATGGGATGCAGAGAGTTACGCGCTGGGGCAGAAAAAGTTCTGGGCGGACGGAGCCGGGGTGAGCCGGGCGGCGGAGGCGGCTGTTCTGACCCCTGGCCCCTGTCTTTAGAACAAATCCGGAATGGCGTTGAACGCGATCCGCGTCGGCGCGGCCTTGTACGCGGTTAGCATCGCCGCGGGAGCCAGCGTGCTCATGCCGTACTTGTCGTTGAGCTGATCCATTGTGGCGTTGAGGCGCGTGCGGCTCTGTTCCTCTTCGAGTCCATCAAAGAGCGCCAGCGTGTGGAGGCGATCGGGAACAAGGTTGTTCAGCTGTACTCCGATGAAATACGGGTGATCGAATTGCTCGCCGGACGGCCGCGACTCCCACAGGCGGCGCAGAGCGGCGATGAGCGTCTGGTTGTCCTGGCACTCGCTCAGCTTGATTTCGCTGCGCCAGCCGCGCGCAGGCACGCCGAAGCGGGAGACGGGCACGTTTTCGCCGCGCGGCACGGCAAAACCAATCGCCAGGCCGATGTGGCTGGCCCACAGGTCCGCCGCGCGCAGGCGCATGGCCGCTTTGTGCAGCAGCTTATGGGCCACCGCCCAGGCCTTTTCT
This sequence comes from Acidobacteriaceae bacterium, assembly GCA_003138515.1. GTDB lineage: Bacteria > Acidobacteriota > Terriglobia > Terriglobales > Acidobacteriaceae > Telmatobacter. The sequence continues at coordinate 26,378 of PLGG01000047.1, forward strand.
GCGGTGCGCATCTCGGGCGCCAGCACGTGCGAGTGGCTGATCGATTTCTGGTGCTCGAGCTCGGAGCGATCGAAGTCTTCGCCTTGCAGCCAGTGAAAAAGCCGCTCGCCCCACACCGATCCCCAGATTTCACCGGTCTTTTCGCGGCCGAGCGCCAGCAGATCGTCCATGGTGCGAATGCCCTTTTCGTTCAGCCGCTTCTCGGTGCGCGCGCCGATGCCGGGCAGATCGCGCAGCGTGAGTTGATGGAGCGCTTCAGGCAGAATGTCGAGCGGCAGCGCCACCAGGCCGTCGGGCTTCTCCATGTCGCTGGCCACTTTTGCGAGATAGCGGTTGGTGGCGAGGCCGACGGAGCTGCGGAGACATTCGCCCACGCGCTCGCGGATTGTCCGTTTCACCCGCATTCCGAGATCGATGGCATTCAGCAGCGGCCGCTCGCGGCCGATGAGACGGCAGGCCATCTCGTCGATGGAGCAAACGGCGGTCACCGGCACGCAACTCTCCACGGCTTCAACGACTCGATGGTGGTATTCGGTGTAGATTTCGTGGCGGCCCTCCACGAGAACAATCTCCGGACACATGCGCTTGGCGTCGGCGACGATAGTGCCAGTGCGCACGCCGAAAGCCTTGGCTTCGTAGCTGGCCGCGATGCAGCAGGTAGTGTCGGCCATCATGGGCACCACGCCAACGGGCCGTCCGCGCAGCTCGGGCCGCACCTGCTGCTCGACCGAGGCAAAGTAGGAATTCAGATCGACAAAGAGCCAATTGAGCAAGGGCCCGGCATCGAAATCGCCGGCTGGAGGGGAATCGGCCAAATCGGGAGCATCTTTGGCTGCAAAGCGAAGGTTCGCAAGCTCCTCCGGCCATTCTTCAGGAGAATGCGAAAGCGCCGGATTGGGGTGAGCGGCCATTTTCGCCTTTTCCTATTTTCGCCTTTTCTTTGCTATTTTGCAATCTGATCATTTTCTCAGATAGGCCGATACATAACCCGAAAGCGTTAGTTACTGACGCAAAAGGGTGGGATAGCGTCTAATCTAAGAAGTGGGTAGCATTTTTCTAGATCCGAAGTCGTCTCAGATGACCGGATCGTAACCCGGAACGGTGACCGAAGATGCAGACCCTTGCACATTGGATCGCGGTGAATGGAAGCGCACTTGCCGTGTTGGTCACGGTCGGGATAGCCGTGCTCCTCGTCGCGTGCCTCGAGTGCACGCACTGCCCGAAGCACAAAAAAGACGAGATCTTCCGCCACGAAGGCTAAGACGTCCTAATTCCCGCTCGCTGCCGGCGCGCCCGGCTTCAGATACGTATCAAACTGCGCCAGGATCCGGCTGAAAAGATGCGTCTGCGCCTCCGGTCCTGCGAGCGAGTGCGTCTTGCGCGGGAAAATCTCGAGGTCGTAAGGAATTCCGGCATCAATGAGTTTCTGCACAAACTGCACCGTGTTTTCGATGTGCACGTTGTCATCGCCGGTTCCGTGCACCAGCAGCAAGCGTCCCTTCAAATCCGCAGCCGAATTGGCGACCGAGAAGTCGCGGTAGCCATCCGGGTGTTCCGTGGGCAGCCCCAGATAGCGCTCGGTGTAGATGGAGTCGTAGTCGCGCCAGTCGGTGACCGGGGCAACCGCCACGCCGGCGCGGAAGCGGGCCGAGTGCGTCATGGCATAGAGCGTGAACGTGCCGCCCCAGCTCCAGCCCCACCAGCCCAGACGTTTGGGATCGAGCTGGGGAAACTTTTGGAGCGCAGCGTCCACGACCGTCAACTGATCCTCGAGCTGGACCGGTCCAAAGTTGCGATAGGCGGCCTGCGCGAAGGCGCGCCCGCGGCTGCCCATGCCGCGATTGTCGGCGTGGAGCACGGCAAAACCGTGTTGCGCGAGCAGCTCATCGAAAAGGAGCGCGCCGGTCCATTGGTTCATGACGATTTGGTCGTGAGGCCCTCCGTAGGGATTCACGATCAATGGCGCGCTTGCCGAATCCGTCGAGCCTTCAGGAAGCAGCAGCGTGGCGTAAAGCGTGGTTCCATCGTGCGCCTTCACTTCGAGCTGCTCGGGCAAATGCAGATGGTAAGAATCGAGCGCGTGTGTCTCCCAGAAGACGCGGCACGAGCCTGGGGCGGTGGATTTTTCGGGCACCTGGCAGACACGCATCACCGGCGGCGTCATGCGAGTGGAGAACTTGTCGGTAAACGCGCCGCCGTTTGGAGAAAACGTGGCGAGATGAAAGCCTGCCTCTGCGCTCAATTGCCGGCGATCGCCGGAAAAGTTCACCTGCCAAAGCTGCTGCTCCAGCGGATTCCCTTCGTTGGACGCGTAGTCCACGATTTTGCGCGTAGTGTCCGCGCTGTACACTTCGCCGACTTCGAAATCGCCGCTGGTGAGCTGGCGATCGAGCTTCGCGCCCGACGCCAGCGGCTTCTGCTTGTCGTAGCTGTAGAGATAAAGGTGATTGTGCCCGTCGCTCCAACTGGTGAGTACAATGGCCCCGTCGCCGACCGTGACGTCGTAGTCTTCGTCGAGGAACTTATCGTCGCTGATCTCGAGCATCGGCTGCGCTTCGCCGTAATCGGTGTCGGCGAAGAAAAGCGCGCGGTGTTTGTGATCGCGAGTCAGAGTTTCAATCCAAACAGTTTTACTGTCGACCCAACCGAAGCGGGGCACGTAATCGTCGCCATCGTGAAATGGAAATTTCATCCAGACGGTTTTGCCGCCACGCGCAGGCACTACCCCGAGGTGGACCTCGGGATTCGGGTCGCCCGGCTGCGGAAAGCGCTGCCAATCCACCGTGGCGTGACTGGGAATCCAGTCGGTAAGCGGATAGCGCGGCACCTGGGTCTCGTTCATCTGCAGGTAGGCGATTTTCTTTGAGTCCGGCGACCAGAAGTAGTTGCTGCGCACGTCAAGCTCTTCCTCGTATACCCAGTCCACCTCGCCGTTGAGAGACACCGGACCATCGGCGGGGGAAGGGTTGGGCGCGGGAGCGAGAAAAATGGTTGGCGTTCCGGGTTCACGGAGCGGGATAACGGCGAGGCCGTGATCCTTGATCAGCGAGATGAATGAACCGTCGGGAGAGAACTTGGGATCGTCGCCGGATAGGAGGCCGGAAAATCCCAATTCGACTCCTGTAGCGTTGCGCAGATCGTAAAGCCACAGCCGGCCATTGGAGTCGAAGAGGATGTGGGTGGAGTCCGGAGCCCACACGTAGCTGGCCAGGTTGTGGCGCTGGCGATGATCGCGGTCGCGCTCGGAGTTCGAGCCGCCATTCAGGTTCTCCATCTTGGCCGCGCTTACGAGTACATGCGTCTTGCCGGTGGCGGGATCCACGTCCATCAGTTCGCCGCCATCCAGATAGGTCAGATGCTTCCCGTCAGGCGACCAGGTGAGCTGGTCAGGCGGCGAGCCGATAATCGGGCCGTGCGCAAAGATCGCATCGATCGTGAGCGGCTTTTCGGGCGCTTGAGCAGCCAGTGGAAGGCCTGCCAAGGCGGATACGGCGACGGCCAGAAACAGGATGACGGGTTTTCGCGTCAAAAAGGTTTCTCCCAATCGTGATTTTCGGATCGGAGCCCAAATTGACCATATGCTGGAGCGGTGGAGAGAGGAGCGGGCTTCCAAGGAAAGTCTAAATCACGACGTGAGCCGTATTGCGCGGCAAGGGTCGACGGTGTATGTTCCGCTGTATGCACTGGGCAACTCCTGAAGAACGGCGTGCGCTTGGCCAGGCGCGGCGCAAACAGATGGGCCGCCACCAGCATGAAGCGCTGCATCCCAAGGCGCGGCCGGCCACCGCTCTGGAACTGGTGGCACGCTCGATGCGCGGCCGCGTGCCGGCGCTGATTCAACTCAAGGACGAATTGATGGCAGTGTCGCCGTTCGGCTACTTTCGCGGCGCGGCGCCGGTGATGGCCGCGGATCTGGCGCAGCTTCCTTCGACCGGCATCGTAAGCCAGCTCTGCGGCGACGCGCATGTGCGCAACCTCGGCGCCTTCGCTTCGCCCGATGGGCGGCTGGTCTTCGACATCAACGACTTTGACGAGACAATTCGCGGCCCCTTCGAGTGGGACTTGAAACGCATGGCGGCTTCGCTGGTGTTGGCCGGACGCGCCGCGGGACACAAAGACGGCACCGCGCGAAGAGCCGCTGCGGCCTGCGTTGAACGCTATGCAACACAAATGCGCGCGTTTGCCCGCATGCCGCAGCTTGAAGTGAACCGGTTTCAGGTGCATCGCATCGACCTGGCCAAACCGGTGCACGACGCGCTCAGCAAGGCGGAACGCGCCACACCGCAGCACACGCTTGCGCAACTCACCACGCCTGTTTCCGCGAGGCCCATTTCCGCGAGGCCCATTTCTTCGAGGCCAGACGCGCGCCGCCGCTTCAAGGAATTGAAGCCAATGCTCTGGCGCGTTACCGGCGGTCGCGCCGCGGCCGTGGTGGCCTCGCTGGGGCCGTATCGCGAAATGCTGGAGCCGCAGCGGCAACACCTGCTCGACTTCTACCGGCCCATCGATGTGGCGTTTAAAGTGGTCGGCACCGGCTCGGTGGGCCTGCGCGACTATTGCATCTATATGGAGGGCAACGGCGCGGGCGATCCGTTGTTTCTGCAAATTAAAGAGGAGGCTGCTTCGGCCTATGCGCCGTATCTGCCCGACGCGCGGCCCGCCGCCCACAACGGCCGGCGCACGGCCGAGGGTCAGCGCTTTATGCAGATCCAGACCGATCCGTTTCTCGGCTGGACGCACATCGGAAGCCGCCAATATCTTGTCCGCCAGCTCAACGACCACAAGGGATCGATTGAGATCGCAGATTTGGCCGGAGCCAATCTCAAGGCTTATGCCGAGGTCTGCGGCGAGCTGCTCGCCCGCGGCCACGCGCGCTCGGGCGACGCGCAAACGATCTCGGGCTACATTGGCAGTGGAGACGCATTCGCTGAAGCGATTGCCGAATTCGGCATCGTGTACGCCGGCCAGACGGTAAAAGACTGGGAAGAGCTGATGCGGTCGGGAAGGGCGAAGAAGAAAGCGTAACGCCGAGCGCTGGCGTACAATCTCTGCAACTTACCAAAGCTATTCTCATAGCAGGGGTGGGGACTGCCCGTCTGTGATGGACGTGCTGAGAGGACTGCGGACGGCTATGAACGATCGGCTGAATCAGGTTTCACTGAAAAGAACTGCAAGAATGGCAGGCCTGCTGTACCTGGCATACATTGCGATCTTCGCAGTTTCCACCTTCATCCAGGGCAAACCTATTGCCTGGGGAAATGCTGCAGCCACAGCGAATGCCGTTTTGGCTGCGCAGGGTTTGTTTCGTCTTGGCGCGACGATGGAGCTGATTGCCGCACTGCTGTTTCTTTTAGCGGCTTGGGCACTGTATGTGTTGTTCAAGCCGGTCAACAAGGATCTCGCGTTGCTCTTTTTTTTATTGAACCTGGTGGGAGTGGCTATTGAGTGTGTTGCTACGCTGATTCATTTTTCAGCGCTCACGATCTACCAGGATTCCGCGACGATGGCTGCGTTCAAGCCAGAGCAGCTTCAAACGTTAGGATGGCTGCTCCTCAAAGTCAGCGGCGTCGGGGGCATGGTGACCGTGCTTTTCTATGGCGCGTGGCTTTTTCCTCTCGGATATCTGGCAATAAAATCGCGCCTTCTACCGAAAATTTTCGGAGTTTTGCTCATCCTCGACGGTGCCTGCCTGATGATTTGCTTTGTCCAACTGTGGTTCTTTCCTGCATATCAGAAGTGGACCTATCCGCTGTATCCAGTCATGTTCATTGCCGAGTTCGGGCTTGGCCTGTGGCTCGCGATCATGGGCGTGAAGCCATCGGAGTCGACGCCAGTTGTCGCAGATTGAAGAAGTTTCAGGCGCAGAAATCCGCTGTGAATCAACGGCGCCGTTCTCTAGCTAGCGCCGGTACACATCGTATCCCCGCAGGCGCGCGGCCAGGGTGAATTCGCCCATCAGCGCTTGCATGGTCGCGGCACGGTTCGGCGTCGTGTCCACCTTGATCTGCAAATCGCGCTTCACGATCAGCCACCGGATGTTGAGCGAACGCGCCAACGCAGCAGTCTCGGCCGGCGAATAGGGATCGGTCGTTGGATCGAAGAGCAGAATCGGAAAGCGCGGCACTCGGCCCGTGGCAAAGTAAAACGGATCTTCACCGGGGATCAGGATCAACCCGTCATCCTGGGGAATATTGGCTGCGGCATAGCGCAGCAGCTCGTCGAGTTGCGGGAGGTATGGCCCCGGCGTAGCCATGCCCGCAAGCTCGGGAAACGCCGAGTGCTCAATCGGCCCATCGGGCAAGTTGACGTAGGAGAGCCGATCCTCGCTGGCCGTGTAGAAACCTCCGCAGATGAGCAGCGTGACGGATATGAGGGCGGCGAGCGCGGGCACGAACCATGGCGAGGCGGCACGCGTCGTGAAGCGACCAAGAGATGCGAGCATCTCAGCCACGAGCAGCGCCAGCAACGGCCAGATGGCGTATGTTGAGCCCCATAGCTCCTGCGACATGAAAGTGCCGCAGATGGCGGCGAGAACGATGAGCGGGAAGAGCGCGCGCAATGAGGGCTCTCGCCGCAAGCGAAGCAGATTCACGATCGCCAGTGCCGCCGCCAGCAAGAGCAGCAGCGGCCAAAGCGCCAGCAGGCTGTCGCCGCGCTCGTCGGCGTCATCATAGATGAGCAGCGAGGCGAGCGTGAAGAGAAACGGCGCGGCCAGGAGGGCGAAGGCCGCGATCCGTGTCCACGGAAGTCTAGCTCCCACCCTGCGCGCGGTGAAGCTGCGCGAAGGATGGGGCACCCACAAGATCAGCAAAGCGGCGGCAACGCAGGGCAAGGTCCACAAGAGTGACGGATCGCGGAATACGGTGAGCATGTTGTCGAGGGACGGAAGGCGGCGTTCGCCGGCGAAGCGGATCGTCCAGCCGATGTAATTGCGGATTCCGACGGTCCAATGCAGCGCCAGAGCGGATGCGAACAAAGTGGCACCAGCGGCGCCCAGAACGGAGAGCAGGGTGCGAACCCCGGCTGCCTCCGTCGGAGCCTGGCCGCGCCGTATGACCGTGAATGCGAGCACGAGCAGCACGGCCCCGATGGCCGCCGCTAGAAATGGCAGTCCCATATTCTGCTTGCAAAAGAGCGGCACGCATAATCCCACTCCGGCAGCAAGGCCGCTCGCGATACTTCTTTTTGCGTCGGCCCGCTCGAAAAGCCAGAGAGCGACGAGAATCCAGAAGGTGCAATCGCCGTCGTATTCGGGGATGGGGATGATGCTGTAGATGCCGAGAACGGCGAGCGGCGCGGCCACGAGCAGAGCCACTACCCACGCCGCTCGGGCGCGCCCGCGCAACGATGCCAGCGCGAGCCGCCACGTGAGAACCGTGCCCAGCCCGCCGACCACCGCGGCGTAAAGCACGTGATGAAAGAAGACGCGGCCGGTGAACCGGATGATCGCGGCCTGAATGAGGAACGTAAGCGGTGGATGAACAAAGGGGAAGTGACGGTGCGGCGCTTGTCCGTGCGCGAATCGCACCGCGCTGTCGAGCACGTAGCTCGTGTCCCACAGAATCGCGACATGCGCGTTTTGCCAAAGCACAACGCATGCCGTTGCCAGGAAGAGCCCAAAGCCGGCGAGCGAGTCGCGCAGTGCCCAGTGCGGTTTCGCCCGATCGGATCGAGTCTGGCCGGATCGAGCCTGATCGGTCTTTCGCAGCCCGGACCCCAAGGGCTCGACCGCCGTCCTCACCATTCGCGACGGTAGTAGTAGGGGACGCCATACGGCATCGAGAAGATCGCCATCAGGAGCGCAACAAACCAGCCGATGAGGGTCCAGCCAAGGAAGAGGTTCAGCAACAGGATTCCCATGGAGTTGTGCGTGTGCCGCACCGCCGCGATGATTGCAGGAAGGAAATAAAGGCCGATGCCGAAGATCAGGAAGTGCATAGAATCTCCCGCTTCTGTTCGAACATTGTTACGGAGATTTTACCGCCGAAGTTCCCATATTTCGCGGGATAAGATCGCTAATCCCATGGAAACGCGAAGCATATTTTGATTGCGCACCTGTTTGCCCGTGCGTATACTCGGCTGGTTCCCCCAAATCCTCCAAGGAGCGCATCATGGGAAAGATCAATGTTGGCCGTCTGATCATGGGTGGCATTGTCGCCGGAATCGCCATCGATCTATTGGATTATCTGGTGGATGGCGTTTGGCTGGCGCCGCGCTGGGCCGCTGAAATGGCCCTGCTTGGCCGGCCCGGATTCTCGCAGATCCAGATTGTCTTGTTCAACGTGATTGGCCTTCTGACCGGGCTCGTGGCCATCTGGGTTTATGTGGCGATCCGGCCGCGGTTCGGTGCGGGCATCAAGACGGCAGTCTATGCCGGGCTGGCCGTTTGGCTTCTGACAACCCTGCTCCCGAACGCCGCCTTCATGCACGTTGCACACCTGTTCTCGGCCCACCTGACGCTATACACGACGCTGGGCGGGCTGGTTGAAGTCGTTTTTGGGACTCTTGCCGGAGCATCGGTTTACAGGGAAACCTAGAACAGCAATCGAGGACGAAACGAAGCTGCCACCTGCCGCGCAATCGTTCCAAATGCTTGCGCCCGCTTGGATTGTGTGCACCAATCCGCATGGCGTGGCCGCGTGGGAAAGCGAGTGTGCGCGTGCCGGCCGGGCGCCGCGATCGGAACCGGAAGTGAGCCCCGAATGCAGGCTGCGGACACCGTTCCCTCTACAATGATCCGTTATGCCGACCGTTGTCCGATCGCACGCGAAGGTCAATCTGGGGCTTTTCCTGGGCCCGCTGCGCCCGGACGGGTTTCACGCGCTTGCCACCGTCTATCAAACGTTGGAAATGCATGATCTGGTGACGGTTACGGCGAAGCGGGCCGAGGCGACGTCGCTCCAGATCAGCTGCAATGACCCTCGCGTGCCGACCGACGAGCGTAATACTGTTTGGAAAATAATTGCCCTCGCGCTCAAAGTGCTCAACCGAACCGCGGAGGTCGAAGTCCATATCGATAAACGACTTCCGGTGCAGGGCGGGCTGGGCGCCGGATCCGGCAATGCGGTGGCTGCTCTGGTGGGGCTCGATGCTGAACTGGGCACGCCGTTCCGCAGCCTGTTCACCCAAAAATTCGAGATTCCGGCCAAGGTTGGCTCGGATGTGCCGCTGTTTCTTATTGGCGGAACGGTTCTAGGTGTGGACCGCGGGCAGGAGGTTTATCCGCTCAACGACATTGAGCCAACTTGGTGCGTGGTCGCCGTGCCGGAAATTGGCATCTCCACGCCGCAGGCCTTTCGCGACTGGGACGCCCTCTGCGCGGCGGATGGTTTGACCGCGGAGGCAGGTACCGCTAGACTAGAGAAGTTGAGCCGAAACTACGCCAGCGCCTTTCGGGGAGAAGTTCCCGAGGGCGGGTTTGGAGCAGGCTCCTCCGGTGTCTTCTCCTCGGGAGAAGACCTGGCCGGACATCAAAAGTCCGCGCTTGTCCGCACCGGGATCATGAGCTGGATCGAGAACGACTTCGAACGTGTTGTCTTTCCCCAGCATCCCTCCCTTGCAGAGATCAAGCGTCTTCTTTTGGGCTCCGGCACACCGGAGGCAGCTCTCTTTGCCTCTCTGTCGGGTTCCGGTTCGGCGCTCTTCGGGTTGTACCTGACCCGCGGAGATGCTGAGGCGGCGCAGGAACGGATCGGGAACCAGGTGCAGGGATTGAACGTGCAAACGAAGATCACGCGCACCCTTCCGAGATCCGCTTACTGGGATCAAATGTTGAAAAACGCCGATTGACAGTCCACCGTTGGGCAAGCGAGACTCACCCTCGGCTGACCGTCATGGTGGGCGATCGTTCAATGGTAGGACAATGCCCTTTGGAGGCATTTATCCAGGTTCGAATCCTGGTCGCCCAGCCAGAGAAACAGTTATTAGCCTTTAGCTATTAGCCTCTAGCTCGAACTTGCGGGAACGAACGTATTTCAGGTTCCCGTGGGAGAAGCTAATGGCTAAGAGCTAACAGCTAAGAGCTTGCAATAGGAACGCAGCCATAGCCAACCAGCATGGAGGTGCTCTCAAGATGGAAGCGGATACGTCGACGGTAGTACTCGAAAACAAGCCGGGCGAAACTGCCACGGAAAAGCAGCCAGGCCTGGAAAAGCCACCAGGCCCAGAAAAACAACCCGGTCCTGACAAGTCTGATGGCAGCAAGGACGCACCCAAAAGTGGGTCCGGGGACAGTGGCAGAGGCAGAGATGGGAAACCGGTGCCGGCGCCGGAGCGCAAGAAGGCGGCGAAGCTCAGCGAGGACAAGCGCTTCAAGCTTTTCAGCGGCACGGCGAATCCCAAGCTGGCTCAGGCCATCGGCGAGCACATCGGCGTCAAGGTCGGCGAGGCCAAGATGCAGCGCTTTGCCGACGGCGAAGTCTACTTCCAGCTTTTGGAGAACGTGCGCGGCGTGGATGTATTTGTGGTGCAGCCTACCTGCTATCCGGTGGACCAGCACCTGATGGAGCTTTTGGTCATGATCGATGCGCTCAAGCGAGCTTCGGCGGCAAGGATCACAGTGGTCGTGCCCTACTACGGGTACGCCCGCCAGGATCGCAAAGACCGCCCGCGAGTAGCCATCAGCGCCAAGCTCATCGCCGATTTGCTCACCACGGCAGGCGCCAACCGCGCGCTGTTTGTGGATTTGCACGCCGCACAGATTCAGGGGTTCTTCAACATTCCTGTGGATCACATCTTTGCCAGCCCGGTGCTGGTGAGCTATTTCAAAGAGCTCAGGCTGCCCAACCTGACGGTGGTTTCGCCGGATGCGGGCGGCGTGGAGCGGGCTCGGTTTTTCGCACAGAAGATGGGAGTGCCGTTGGCCATCGTGGACAAGCGGCGCACGGACATGAACGTTGCAGAAGTGATGAACGTGGTGGGTGACGTAAGCGGCAAGACCTGCCTCATCATCGACGACATTATCGATACGGCGGGCACGCTGGTAAAAACCGTCGACGCTCTTTACGCATCCGGCGCAACGGCCGTGTATGCGTGCGCCAGCCATGCCGTGCTTTCCGGTCCGGCCGTCGACCGCATCGCTACATCGCGGCTGGAGCAACTGGTCGTCACCGACACGATTCCTATGCGCGAGGCGGCACAGAAGCTGCCCAAGATCAAGGTGCTTTCCATCGCCGGCCTGCTGGGTACAGCGATTGAAAATATTCATTTGGAAACCAGCGTGAGTACGTTGTTTAACTAGCGAGTTGTCACTGACAACTGGCTTTTACAAAGGGAGCGGAGCAACACTCCGTGCCTGATCTCAAGAAGAAACGAGAAAACACGAAATGGCAGAAGTTGTCGTAGCCAAGGCCCGCGAGGGCAAGTTCAACAAGAACGCAGCGCGCCGCGTGCGCGTCGCAGGCAAGATTCCGGCCGTGCTGTATGGTTCCGGGCATAACGCCGTGGCCGTTGAGGTTGATCCCAAGCAGATTTCGCGGATCCTCCTCTCCGAGACCGGCCACAACACGATTTTCGATGTCGAGGTTACAGGCCAGCCTGCCGCCAAGGCCATGATCGTCGATTGGCAGCGGGAGCCGATTAAGGACAAGCTGATTCACATCGACTTGAAGCGCATCGCGCTCGACAAGGTTCTGCGCGTACGTGTGCGCGTCAAGTTGCTGGGCATCCCGATCGGTGTGAAAGCCGAGGGCGGCATTCTCGATCAGGTGCTGCGCCAGGTTGAGGTCGAGTGCCTGCCTGCCGACATTCCCGGTCACATCGATGTGGATGTGAGCGAGTTGGGCATGCACCAGGTGGTCCGCGTAAGCGGCTTGCCCCACTCCGACAAGGTCAAGTACATCACGCCGGAAGATGCCACCGTGGCTCACGTCGTCCACATCCGCGAGGAAGTGGTTGCGACGCCGGAGACCGCGGAAGGTGCGGTTGCGGCAGTGCCTGGAGCGGCTCCAGCGGCGGGTGAAGCGGGTGCTGCGACTGAGCCCGAAGTGATCAAGAAGGGTAAGGGCGACGCTGAAGCGCCGGCGGGAAAAAAGCCCGAGGCAAAGAAGTAAGCCTTGCCTGAAGCAAGCGAGACCGGTTCTTCGAACAGCCCCTTCCTGATTGTGGGGCTCGGCAATCCCGGCCTCGAGTATCTGTGGACCCCGCACAACGCGGGCTTCATGGCCATCGACCGCATCGCTCAACAGGAGGGCGTTGTGGTCCAGAACCGGCGATGCCGGGCTACCACGGCGACCTGCCGCATAGCAGGGCGCCGGGTGGTTCTAGCAAAGCCGGAGACATTTATGAACCTGAGCGGAGTTGCAGTGGCCGCTCTGGTGGAAGAGTTTGAAGCGGACCCGGCCCGGAACTTGCTCGTGATCTACGACGAACTCGATCTGGTACTGGGAACCTTCAAGATCAGGGAGCGCGGTTCGCCCGCCGGGCACAACGGAGCCCGTAGCGTGACCGATGCTCTGGACACGGAAGAATGGTTGCGCTTGCGGATCGGCGTGGCGCCCGATCTGCCTCCGGAGGCAATTGCAGCCGGAGGCGGAAAGCGGCTGGGCAGGGATTATCTGCTCTCGCCCATGCGCAAGGCGGATCTGACGGTGCTGGACGAGGTGCTGGACCGTGTGGCGATGGCCACGCGCCGCATCCTCCAACTGGGACCGGCAGCCGCGATGAATGAGTTCAACCGGAAGGAAGACAGGGATCAGGGATCGGGGAACAAGACCGAGAACTGACAACTGTGAACTGTTAGCCGGAGCGATTGCTCCGGCAGAAAAGGAATACAGATGTCGCGTGTGTATGAAGTAATGTTTATTATCCGTCCCGATGTGGACGACGACGAAGCCGAGAAGCTGATTACGAACTTCTCCTCCACGGTTTCGGCCGGCGGAGGTGTGGTGAAGTCGGTAGAGAAGCTGGGCCGCCGCAAGCTGGCCTACATGGTGCGCAGGTTCAACGACGGCAATTACGTGTTGCTGACCATTGAGGCCGGTGGCCCTGTGGTTCTGGAGCTCGAGCGCCGGTTGCGCGTCACCGAGCCGGTGATCAAGTTCATCACCGTGCGCATTGACGAGGAAGAGAAGCGCCTGGCGAAGGTAAAGGCTGCTCGCGGCGTGCGCCGCAAACCAGCCGAAGCGGCGCCCGCAGCTGCCGCGGTTACGGCGGCTCCTGCGGCGGCTGAAGCCGCTCCCGCGGAGCCGGCCGAGCCTGTGCCGGCGAGCGCGTAGCGAGTTCATCAAAGATCGCCGACGCCGTTCTTTGCGATTTCCGGCGGCGGCCTAATGAGATCCGCGGCGCATGCTGCGCGCGTCGGATCAAAGAAATGGAATGAGGAAACAAGATGGCTGACGAAACACAAGCAAAAGCACCCGACGCAGCTCCACAAAGTTCATCCGGACCAAGCGGATCATCCGGATCGGGCTCCGGCCCGCGCGGACCGGGCCGAGGCGCCGGCGGGCCCGGCGGACGCGGCAAGTTCTTCCGCCGCAAGAAGGTCTGCAAGTTCTGCACGGAGAAGATCGACGCGATTCCTTACCGCGACGTGCGCTTGCTGCAGCAGTTTGTGGCCGAGCGCGGCAAGATTGTTCCGCGACGGCTGAACGGCGTTTGCACCACGCACCAGCGCCGCCTGACGAAAGCCATCAAGCAGGCGCGGAACATCGCGCTGTTGCCGTTTGCCACCAGACACTAGATCGGCGCGAATGGCCGATGAATTTCGCGCGGCGCTGTCGGCGAGCCGGCCCTCTTGCAGGAAAAATGAGAGCGTCCCCGGCGCCATGTGCCGCGACTTTGAGATTTGGAGAATTTCCCATGGAAGTGATTCTGAAAGAAGATGTAGCCGACCTGGGCTTTCGCGGAGAAGTCGTGAAAGTGGCCGACGGCTACGCACGCAACTACCTGCTGCCGCGCAAGCTGGCCATGCAGGCCACCGCGGCCAACAAGGCCGTGATTGAACAAATGAAGGCCGCTTCCGCGCGCCGCTCCGCCACAGAAAAAACGCAGGCCGAGGAACTGGTCACCCAACTCGAGCCGCTCGTGCTCAGCTTTACCCGCAAGACAGGCGAGGCAGGGCATCTGTTCGGCTCGGTCACCTCGGCCGATATCGCCGCGGAGCTGGCAGCGCAGGGCCACGAGGTCGATCGCCGCAAGATTCAGCTCGGCGATCCGCTCAAGAGCGTCGGCGACTTCAAGGTAGCCATCAGGCTGCACCGCGAAGTCACCGCGCGGGTCACGGTGAAGGTGCAGGCGGAAGTGACGGAAGAAGACAAAGTAGCAGCAGCTAACGCTGCTGCGAACGCTACCGAAGCCGCTCCGGCCGAAGAAGCTGCCGAGCCGGCCGCGGAAGAAGCAACGGCCGAGTAGCTACGAACGGCTCGCTACGACGGAAACAGCGAGCCGGATGCGGCGCGAATCGGTGCGAGGCGGTTGCGGCGGCGGGACTGCTGTTGCACCGCGGAGCCAAGCAGACTCGCGATCTCGCGCAACTCGGCGCGGGCGTGGCCGATCGCTGCAGCTACCACATCGAGTTGCTTGCCCTCGCCGGCGGCCAGCGGCAATGCGGCCTGCGAATCAGGCTTTTTGTTCCGGTCAGGCCGGCGCTGGTCGTGCCCAAGAACCGCGCGCGCGCCGGACAACGTGTAGCCCTCGGCGTGGACCAGGCGCTTGATCTCCATCGCCATTTCCACGTCGCGCCGGCGATAGAGCCGCTGTCCGGTCCCGCTTTTGTTCGGCTTTAGTTGGGGAAACTGCGACTCCCAGAAACGCAGAACGTACGTTTCTACGCCGCAAAGCTCGGCGACGTCTCCAATTTTGAAGTAGAGGCGATCCGGGATTGTAGGTGGCTCGTAGGCGCGCTTCCGATTAAGTTGTGTGGCCATAATATTCAGCGGGGAAAACCACATCGAACGGGAAAAACCCTCGCTCTAAGCGCAGTATAGGGCACGCGTTTTGCCAATGGGCAAGCAAAATCGCGCGATGAACCTAACTTGGCAGAGGAAAAACAAGGCGAATTCAAGCCGTGGAGTTCGCGGAGTCGTTTTCTACATGCGAGCCGTTGCGGAACGCGCGACCGAGCCGAGCGGCGCTGCCCGCAAATACTGCTTGGGCCAGCTTGCCTGCTCGCCAAGCGCAGCCGCCGCGTGCACCGGCCAATACGGATCGCACAACATGGCGCGGGCCAGGAATACAAGATCGGCCTCACCGTCCGCGATGATGGCGTTGGCCTGCGCCGGCTCGGTGATGAGTCCAACCGCAGCCGTCGCAATGCCGGTTTCCCGGCGGATTCTCGAGGCAAAATCAACCTGATAGCCAGGAGCAACAGGGACCTTCGCATCGGCGACGAGTCCACCGGAGGAAGCATCTACCAGATCGACGCCGTGCTCGCGCAAGCGATGCGCAAGCTGTACCGATTCGTCGGCATTCCAACCACCCTCCGCCCAGTCGGTGGCGGAGACGCGCACAAACAACGGCAAACGCTCCGGCCACTCGCGGCGGACGCCATCCACCACCTCAATCACCAGCCGGATGCGATTGTCGAAGCCGCCCCCATAGGCGTCCGTGCGTCGATTGGCAAGCGGCGATAGAAACTCATGCAGCAAGTAGCCGTGAGCCGCGTGAATCTCAACGAAATCGAAGCCAGCTTCGAGAGTCCTGCGGGCCGAGTTGCGAAAGCCCTCGACAACGGCCTGAATGCCGGACAAATCGAGCGCAATCGGCACTGCGTAATCGGGTGCAAACGGGATCGCGCTAGGCGCGAACGGCTGCCAGCCGCCATCTTCGGGTGCAACCAGAACCGGGCCTGCAACAAAGGGCGTGGCTGTGCTCGCTTTGCGTCCTGCGTGCGCCAACTGCATGCCGGCGCGAGAGCCCTGTGTATGGATGAACTCCGCAATGCGGCGGAGGTTGGGAATATGCTCGTCTTTCCAGACGCCTAGATCGGCCGGCGAGATGCGGCCTTCAGGCAGAACTGCCGCGGCCTCAAGCGTGACCAGACCGGCTCCTCCCTGAGCGCGGCTGCCCAGGTGCACGAGGTGCCAGTCATTGGCAATGCCGTCTTCGCTGGAATACTGGCACATGGGCGAGACGCCGACGCGGTTGCGGAATTCAACAGAGCGAAGTTGAAAAGGAGAAAAAAGCGGAGCTGTCATATCTAACTTGATAGATGATTTGCGCGCGGAAGCGATTCAACACTCCGGCGGTGCGACTGACGGGAATCCCGCGCACACGCGAAATGCCGGCGCAAAATCTTCGACGGGAACCTACTGTTTCTTGAGCACCGCCGCGCCCTTTTCGTCAAACAGGATCGCGCTTTCAAGTTTGCGGAAGTCGGCCGCCTTCTCCGCTGGAATCTCTACCTGCCGCACCAAATAGTCGCGCTCGTAGTGGAGCACGTTGCCCTTGGCCGTGGTCGACGAATGGTAGCTCGCGAAGTCTGTGTCCACATCCACCGGATCGGGCGTTTCGTCGACGACGTAGCCCGGCGGCAGCGTGATATCGAAACTGTCGCGCCAATCGCCCGGATGATTTCCCGGACGACCGATCTCGATGGGGTAGGTGCGTGTCTTGTTCTCCATCACCTCCGGCACGGGTTCGGCGTCGTCGCCCACAATACGCGGACGCAGCAGCAGCAGCGGACCGGCCGCATGTGCATATCTTGAGTCGCTCACGTGCAGGTCGAGCGTGACCGGCTGGTCGAGCGCGTCTGTCTTGTGAAATTCATATCCCTTGAAATCGAGGCTGGGCAGGTCGGAGCTCAGGCTGTGCTCGAGCGTGTCGCGGAGTTCTTTGGTGTCCGCTTCTTTGAGCAGACCGCGCTCGCGCGCCGCATCCACGCCGGAAAAGACATCGGTGATGTCACCAGAGAGGGTGCCGTCCGCAGTCAGGGTAAAGGAGCCCTTGCGGTTCAGTGAAGCGGAGTCAGGCGGAAGCACCGGCATCTTCAGCACCTGGCTGTCGGCTCCATCGGCGAGATTGCTGTAGGCGCCTTGCAGCTCTCCACGGATCAAGCCGACAGGTGTTTCCTCATCGGTTGGATCGAAGATCAGGAGGGTCTTTCCGTTCGCGGCCTTCACCCGCGCCACCAGCCGGGGATCCTTTTCTCCATCGGGCAATTCGATGGCGGTGATCATGTGATTGCCAATGAGCGACGGCGCGGATGGATCGATCACTCCGCGCTCGCTGTTTACGTGGAGATAATAGGCCCGGACACCAATAGCTTGGAGCATGGAAATCAAGAGCGTTGTCTTGTCTTTGCAGTCGCCATAGCGGTTGCGATAGATGTCGCCAGCGTAATGCGCCTGCCATCCTCCGATGCCCTTCACGATAATGAAATAGCGGATGTTGTTCTGTATGTAGCTGGTGATGCGGCTTAGCTTGGTGTAAAGGTCAGGCGCGCCGGCCACGAGTTGTTGTGCTTCGGCATTAATCTCCGGCGTAGGGTCCGGCCGGTGCGCTTCCAATTGATCCATCCAAAGGCCGATTGCCCGCCATTGATTGTCAGCGCCCTTGGCGGCCTGGTCTCCCCACGTCACCGTCATGCGCGCAGCCAGCGCCTCCCACGGCGGAGTAGCGTGCAAATTCTCGAGATCGAGCGCCGGAACATTCGTGATCTCCCAACGAAGATGGTTGTCTGCTGTTTCAAGGGGCTTGATGGGGGCGTAGTGGCTCCACGAGTCCGCATAATGGCCACCGGAAGGCAGCGCCAACTCCAGGGCTTCATCTACAAAGGGAATCGGCGCCTGGATCTGCCAATCTTCGGAACTCATGTAGGGGCGCAGATGGACTTCGGTTTCGCAAGTGACGACGGCGCCGGGGTCGCTTCCGGGAGGTTTCAAAATGCGGAAACGCTCCGTAGCCTGAAGGTCCGCATAACCGTATGCTTCAACATCCGCGAAATCTGTATCCATTGCCTGCAATTGGTGGCCGTCAGCGGCAATGGTCCAGGAGTGGAAATAGTCCAGCTTCTCGTCATTGTCGTATTCGGCTTCGCAGTGGGAGTATTCCCGCCCCTGCGGCTTGAGGATGCGCACGGCATACCTCTCGCGCTCGACGGCGTGATTCTGCTCGTCGACTGTGATGAGATAGTCGTCGAGCAAAATGACAGCAGAGGCATCGCCGACATTTGCGGGAGTCGGTGTTTTGGCCGCGTCCAGCGCCCACTGCGGCGCAGGTTGCGATTTCTCTTTGGCCGCGGCAAAATGCGAGCCGAGAAGAGCCGCAGAGCAGCAGCCTGCAACTGCAAGAATGCGAGACATGGAGATGCGCGCCTGCATTAGTGGGCCACTCCTACGGGGCCTGCCTGTGCGGATGGAGCCAACGTCAGTACCAGTTGCTCCTGATCGGCGGCCGCCACCTTCTGGTAGAACCCACGCAGGTCCTGATACTCGTCTGGTTTGGCAAACGTGAAGGCAACCGACAATGTTTGGCCGATTTCGATCTGGCCGGGGCGCGTAACGCTCTTGGTGACCAGAAGCGCGTGCGCCGGCCAGCCAATGTTTGCATCCTGAGGCACCCCTTCTGTGGTGGTGCCGTCAGGCAGGTGATAGGTCACGTCATCGGACACGCGTTCGCCGTAATGCATGTCGACCGGCTCCAGGCGCTTCTCCTCATTGACGAAGGGCACATGGCTGCTGGTTTCAAAAAAGAACCCTGGGAGAATAAGACGCTTGGGCGTCGCCGTGCCCAGCGTACCCTTCAGGTTGACCACGGCCATCAGGTTTGTATACGGATCGTTCATCGATAGAAAGTGGTCGACGTGCGCTTCGACGCCCGTGGGCACGATCCGTTCCAATTCTTCGCGGTCAAACTGTTTCTTCAGCTCGGCGTCGTCTTCTTCAAGCGCCCTCTGCCGCCAGTGGAGCGCCCGCTGGCCAGTCATGACGATGTTGATGTGACCTGTAACTTCGCCGTGCGCGTCGAGGTAGACATCGCCGAGACGTTGCGTGACATTGTCCTTGTATTGCAGCATCGGAGTAATCGAGAAGGAGACGCCATCTGCGCCCTGTCCCAGACCGCCGGCATCGGAATGTCTCCAACTCGCGGTCTGAAACGGGCACATCTTTTCGCCCGGGTCGAGAAGGATTTGCTTGCCTCCGGTGCTCAAAATTACCAGCGTGGAGTCAAGCTGGTGGAGGCGAAGATATTGTGGATCGAACAGGCCCCGGTCTCGATCGACCACTTTGACCGCATAAGCTGTCAATCCCGCGGCGCGCAGCATGGCCAGGTAGAGCATGGCGATGTCTTCGCTCGATCCACTCTTCTGCGCCCACGTGTCCTCAGCATGCTTGGCCTCTTTGATCTTCAATTCCTTCATCTCCGACTCGCTTTTCTTTCGCGAGTAGTCGGTGTTGTCGAGAGCCTCGACCGCGTCGTAAAGCTTCTTTGCTTTGTCGAGATCGCTGTCAGTAGGAGCAGTCAGCCCGCCCACCGCATCGTGGATTTTCTTCGAGGGTTCGGCAAACTTATCAACGTCTTTTGACCACAACTTGCCCTCGGCCGGCCAGAATTTCCCGGGGTCGCTGGCGGCCTTGTAATAGAAAAACAGCCTGTAGAGAACGCTCTCTATGGGCGGCATATATTCCTCGTCGGGAATGGCTGGAATGTCGGTCACGTCTACGCTATAGCTGCCGTTGACGCTGGTCTGCATTTTCACGCCCGGGGGCAGGCGATTCCACCAGATCAGGCTATTGACCGTTCTTCCGTACTCGTCCACCAGGTACCTGCTGGTTGCCGTGTCCGGGGTGCCTTCCGGAGCAAATGACTTAAAAGGCGTGAATTGGTAATGTGCCTTATGAACAAAATACTTGCGCTGGATCTCCCACTCCGGCGATGAGTACTCGTCATCGTCGTAGCGAATGTGATAGCTGTACTCGAGAACGCTTCCCACCTCGACGCTGGGCAGGCTAAAGACCTTTTTCTCGATCTGCCTCTCGCCAGTCTTCGCGACCATCAAGTCTTCCGGCTTCACGGTGAGTGGAATGATCGTCCCATCGGGATGAATGGTGCGGCCCTTGATATCCGCGACTTTGTAAGTTCCCTTCAGATAAGGAAGCTCGACTGTCGCCCGTTCCTTACCTTTTTCCGTGAGCACCTTGATGCGCGCATAGGTGCTTTGGTAGTGCATCGGGTCGTCGGCCACTTCATTGATTTCGAAGTACACGGCATCCGCTCCCGGAGCCTTGGGGTCGGAGGTCATTTTCAGCTCTTCTTCGCTGGGCTGTTGGAACTGCGCGCAAAGGACAACCGGCGACAAGGCGGCGAAGATCAAAGCTGCGCCGCGCAGCAAAATCGATTTCGACATGGGGTTCGGCCCTAGTGTTAAAGTGCGACCATTCTACCCCGAAACGACTCCGGCGAAGGGAACAATTCAGAGAATTGAAGGCGGGCCCTGACACCAAAGGTCAAAATCAGGGATTCAGTTGCCCGCAGGACTGGCCGAAACACTCGGGACGAGTTGTCCCTGGCCGGCAGCGGCAGCTTTCTGGTAAAACCCGCGTAAGTCCTGATGATCCACGGGCCTGGCCACATCGAAGGCACGAGCCAGCACGCGGGCCTCGGTAATTTGCCCTGCGTCCGACTTGGATTTGGCAATGTAGACTGCGTGGCCTTCCCAGGAAACTTTAGTGTCCTGCGGCGCGCCCTCCACCGATCCGCCCGCAGGCAGATCGTAGGTCAACTGCTCGGTCATCTTGAGCTCGTCGGGATTCGGCGGCTGGAGCTGTGCGCAAAGGCGCGCGGGCGGGAACGCGGCAAGCAACCCAATTGCGCCGCACAGGGAAAATGATCTCCGCATGACAATGGCCCTGATTTGAAAGTGCGACCAATCCAGCGCGAAAAACGCTTGCCGCAAATCCGACGAGGACGACATCGATCGCCGTCGCGGAATCTTCAAGCAAAGAGAACTGTCATTCCAGGCAGTTGCACGATTCCAGTAGCGACGAGACGAGTGAAAGCGGCAGGCCCATCACGTTGAAATAGCAGCCCTCGATGCGCGGAATCCAGCGGGCGGCGCGGCCCTGGATGGCATAGGCTCCTGCCTTGTCCATGGGCTCGCCCCCGGCTACATAATCGGCAATCTCCGCGTCGGAGAGCGTGAGAAAGCGCACGGCAGTGGCCTCGGCAGCCACCTCGGCGCCCGCTGCAGTGACGAGAGCCACGCCGGTAATGACACGGTGCGAGCGGCCTGAGAGCAGCCGCAACATCCGCGCCGCGTCGGCCGCATCCAATGGCTTGCCCAGGATCGTGTTGTCGAGGGTGACGGTCGTGTCGGCGCCCAGCACGGAAATTTTTTCCGGGTTTGGACTGGCAGTAGTGAGATCTCGAAACACCGCCTCGGCCTTTTCTCGCGCCAGCCGCGTGACATAAACGATCGAGTCCTCGCCCGGCAGCGGATCTTCCGGGATATGCGCGGGATGCACCCGGAACCGGTAACCGGCCTGCGTGAGCAGTTCGCTGCGGCGCGGCGAGGAGGAAGCAAGAACCAGCATGATGGAATTATGGCAGGCTGCTCCAGTTTCGCTGTTGGGGGTGCCAGCCCGATTAGACTGGATGGGGGTTTGCGGCCGACTAACGCTGCGCCCGGTCAGGGTTCAAATGCACTTCAATTTCGATTATTCGGCGACGCAGATTCTGTGGACGCTCACGTTTGCAGCGACGCTGGTTTTGCTCGTGGTCCTGCTGGGGCGCGACAGGGCCAAGCGTTTTCCGTGGTTTACCGCAAGCGTTGCGACGACAGGACTGATACTGCTGACAGAGCAGCTCCTACTGAGCAGGCTGCCGCACATGACGGGGTCAGAAATCTACTGGACGCTGTCGAGTCTGGATGTAGTGATCGGCCTGCTTGTACTGGTGGAGTTGGCGCGACGCTCGTTTCCGGGCCTGGGGAAGCTCGGCTGGATCATTGGCACGCTGGCGATGCTGGCCGTGGGCGCCGCGGTCCTGGTGAAGTTGGGACCGTGGCCGGCGTGGAAGACGCTCACGGCAACTTCAGAGCTCGAGACGCTCGGGGTAATGCAGCTGGCCGCGGACAAGGGCACCTTGCTTTCCAGCGTGCTGGCAATCGAACTGGGCCTCGTGATCACTTTGCTGGGGCGGCGCTTCGGGGCCGGGTGGCATTGCCATGCGCAGCGGATCGCGATCGGTCTCTCGACGGCTGCCCTTGGGCAACTGACGGTGCACGGAACCTTGCAGGCCATCGGATTGCATACCGTCATCACGCCGTCAAATTATGACCGTGTCATCGGTGTGCGCGACAAGCTGATCCACGGCGATAACGTGCTGTTTCTGTGCGTAACGGCGTGGTGGATCGCGTCCCTGTGGATTGACGAACCCGGCGCCGCATCTGAAGTCCCCGAAGAAACAGCGTCCTCAGGTGAGGGAGAAGCAGCCCCGCCGGAAGCACAATCCGATGGGGATGATGAAGCCGAATCGCCGGAAGCGCTCGAAGCCGTGGAGAATCCAGAACCGCAGAATGAGAGCAGTGGCACTCACGCTCAGAACTGAAAACTGACAACTGATAACTGTCTTTAGATGTGGCAGCTTGCCAGGCCGCGCTTTTCCAAGTAACGCTGGTGGTAGTCCTCGGCGCGCCAGAACGTCTGCGCCGGTTCGACCTTGGTTACAATCTTGCGCGGCTTGTAGCGGCCATCGGCGGTGAGCTGCTCGATCTTGGCGCGGGCCTGCGCCTCCTGTTCCGGCGAGTGGAAGAAGATGGCGGAGCGATACTGCGCGCCCCAGTCCGGTCCCTGGCGGTTGAGCGTCGTTGGATCGTGCAACTCGAAGAACGCGTCGAGCAGCTTTTCGTAGGTGACTTTTTCGGGATCGAAGTCGAGCTCGACCACTTCGGCGTGGCCGGTCTTGTCGGTACAAACGTCCTTGTAGGTGGGCCGGTCGAGTGATCCGCCCTCATAGCCGACGGCCGTCGCCGTCACGCCGGGGATCGCCGCAAACGCCGCCTCTACACCCCAAAAACAACCCGCTCCGAATGTTACTTTTTCTGTGCTCATACAGCTTGAGATGCGAAAAGCCAGCTCCTAGCTTCTAGCTTCTAGCTTCTTGCTCCCTTGTGCCGGAGTCGAGGGCTTTCTGTCCTGCGAGAAATTTCCCCACCGTTTGCCGCCAGCCAACGAATAGCCTGAGCTTGAATCTAGGGTCCGGCTTCGGCAAGGAGAGCTAAAAGCTAGAAGCTAAAAGCTGTCTTTTCACGCCAGCGGCGGCAGGTGCTTGGTGTTCTGGTAGGTGTAGATGATGCGATGAGCGACGGTGATGGTCGAAAGCACAGCCATCAGCCACAGCACTGGAGCCATCACTCCCCAGTGGTTGAACAGCGCGCCCAGCAGGACGAGCACGACGCGCTCCGGCCGCTCCATGAAGCCCACCTTGCACTGGCCGATCAGCGCCTCGGCGCGGGCGCGCGTGTAGCTGACCATGAGCGAAGTGACCATGACGAACGCCACCAGCACTACGTAGCGTAAGCGATTGATGCGCCCGTAATAGACCAGAAGGCCGAAGAACAGCACTACGTCGGAGTAGCGGTCGATGACCGAGTCAAAGAACGAGCCGAAGACGGTGACCTTGTTAAGGCGGCGCGCCACGCGGCCGTCGACCATGTCGAAGATTCCCGCGCCGAAGATGACCAGCCCAGCGTAGAAAAACATGATGTCGCCATTGGCGGCATTGGCGTGGCCAAACAGAAATGCGGCGACAATGTTGATGACCAGCCCGATGAAGGTAAGCGCGTTGGGCGAGATGCGGGTAAGAGCCAGCCCATGCACGATGCGGTCCAAAAGCCAGCCGCAGGCACGGCCAAAAGCGCTAGTCCAGGTCATTTTAGCTTCCAGCTCCTAGCTTCCAGCTCCTAGCTCGTTCTCTGCTGGAACCAGTTTCATCGCTTCACTTTGGAAGAGCCAGAAGCTAGAGGCTAGCAGTTAGTTCTTCCTTGCTACTTTGCTGCACCGTCCGGAGATTCGGCCGCTGCGGCTTCGTCGTGGATCGTCGTCAGTTTAAGGATTTCCAGTTCGCGCTTGCCGTTCGGCGTCACAATGGTGGCCATGTCGCCCACCTTTTTGCCCACAATCCCCTGGCCAATGGGTGAAGTGGTGGAGATCAGGCCCTTGGAGACGTCGGCCTCTTCGCTCGTCACCAGCCGGTAAACCAGCTCTTCGTCCTTGGTCGAGTCGTAAACCACCACGGTCGATCCGAACCCTGCTTTGTCACGGGGAATGTTCGCGAGATTGACCAGCGAAAGCTCCCCCATACGTTTCTTGAGCTGGCCCAGCCGCGCATTCACAAACTCCTGCCGCTGCTTGGCCATGTGATACTCGGCGTTTTCCGACAGATCTCCCAGGGCCCGGGCCTTTTTGATCTCGGCGGGCAACTCTGTGGTGAGCTCGTACTCGAGTTGCTTGATCTCCTCGAGGAGCTGCTTTTTGATGTGTTCGGGCATCCGTAATCCGTCGTCCGGTGGCGGCGAAGGGGGCTGCTTCAGCCGCATGAATTCAGCGTTCTTGACTCTTCATTATAAGGCAGGGAGTACAGAGATCAGAGATCGGCGTGCGAGCCATCGAATGGGTTTGGCCTATCGTCCGGACCTGGACGGAGAATTGCCTGCTAGGAGAAAAGCAGAAGCCTTCACCGGGATTCGTCCCGTGATCTCTGGTCTCTGATCTCTGATCTCTGTTTCTCGTCAAGAAACGACTGCAGAATCAATGTCGCCGCCACCTGGTCGACGACCTTGCGGTGCTTTTGCCGCTCATGGCCGGCCTTGTAGAGGATCTCGTGCGCCTCATGCGTAGTCAGGCGCTCGTCCCAAAAGTGAATGGGCAGCCCGGTCAGTTCACCCAGCTCCGCCGCAAACGCCTGCGTCTTGGTTGCGCGTGGGCTCGCCTCTCCTGACAGATGCAGCGGGTTGCCAACCACGATTCCGGCCACCGCAAAACGGCGGCAGAGACGCGCCAGCGAGCGCAGGTCTTCGCGCCGGTTGGCAGTCCCGTCGCCGCGCCGCTCAAGCGTCAGCACGGGTTGCGCCGCAAGGCCCAGCTCGTCCGACACGGCCACGCCGATGCGGCGGCTGCCGACATCCAGGCCGAGATAGCGGGCCGGATAGTGTGATCGACCGCCGGATTCCACTATGCTGCACCTCACATTCAGCTTACGGCCCAGCTTACAGCCCAGCTTACAGCCTTGAGTCGCCGTCTGTTCCGCGCTGGCTTCCGGCTGGCGCGGCGGCGCTTTGATCCCGGTACAATCGAGGCAGGGGGGGAACTGAGGCGGCAATCTTCGCGTCTATTCTCCTTCATGGAAGGGTCCAAAACGGCAGGATGGCTCGACGCAGACGGAGTGGCGGCAAAAAGAAAGGTTCCGGCGCGGCAGGGTTCTTGCTGGTATTACTGCTGGTTTTGGTGCTCGCGGGAGGGGCCGCGGCGTGGTTGATCTTTACCCCTTACGGGCCAGAAACGGAGACGTTTGTCGATGTGGCGCCCGGCTCCTCCGCAGTGCGCATTGGACGGCAACTCGAAGCGGCGGGCGTGGTTCGCAGCCGGTACGCATTCGATTTGGTGCGCTGGATTCGGCACGGAACGCTGCACGCCGGGATGTATCGCTTCGACCATCCGGCCACGGTCGCCGAGGTTTATGGGCGGATTGCCCGGGGCGACGTTTTTACCATCGCTTTGACGGTTCCAGAAGGGGCCAACATCTTCGATATCGCCGCGCGCGTGCAACAGGCGAGGCTGGGTACCCGGCAGGACTTTCTGGATGCGGCAGTAAGCCAGACGGAACTGGTGGTCGACTTAGACCCCGGCGCGAAGAGTCTGGAGGGTTATCTGTTTCCGGACACGTACCGTTTTTCGCCGAAAGTCACGACAATACAGCTGGTTGCCGCCATGGTGAAGCGTTTCCGCGTGGCGGCCGCGCAATTGGGGTTGAGTGAGAATGTGCATCAAGTGGTGACCATTGCGTCGCTTGTAGAGCGCGAGACGGCTGTCGATGCCGAGCGCCCGCTCGTGGCCAGCGTGATTGAGAACCGGCTTGCCAGGAACATGCCGCTCAATATCGATCCCACGGTGATCTACGGGCTTGAAGCGGCAGGCCATTGGCGGGGCGCTATCTACGAGAGCGATCTCGCGCGCGACACACCCTACAACACGTATCTGCACGCAGGGCTGACTCCGGGACCAGTGTGCAACCCCGGCATTCCGTCGTTGCGCGCGGCCATCGATCCGCCCAAAACAAACTATTTTTACTTTGTGGCCGCGGGGACCAATGCACAGGGCCATTCGCTCTTCGCGGAAACTCTGGACGAGCACAACCGCAACGTGGCCAACTATCGCAAGGCGCAGAAGAAGGCGGGTGAGCGATGAGAGTGAACGCTCGTCTCGCCCGCATCACTGGGTTGGCTCTTCCGCTGCTTCTTTCAGGATGCTCCTACTTCATCCCGACCAAGCGTCATCTCCCCGTTCCCAAGGCTCCGGCGATTGTGCAAACGGCTACGCCGGACCAACTGGTCGAGCAGCTCAACCAGCGCTGGAGTGCGCTGAATACCCTCACGGCCAAGGTGGAAATCTACGCGACCCAAACGAAAACCGGCGAAGGCATTGCGCAAGACTTCCCCTCCTGCGGCGGAGTCATTATCATGCGCAAACCGATGATGCTGCGCGTGAGGGGAACGTATTTCGGCCTGATGATCTTCGACATGGCCAGCGACGGCGATCAGTTCACGCTCGTCATTCCGTCGAAGAACCTGGCCATCAAGGGCTCGAACACCGTCACGGACAAGTCGGCAACGGCCTGGGAAAACCTGCGCCCAGACTTCTTTCTTGACGCGATCGGAGTGCGGGGCCTGGACCCGGACGATGAATACATGGTGTCTACCGACACCGAGACCGTGCCCGACGCCGCAAATAAACATCTTTACAGCGAACCGGAATACACTCTCAGCGTCATGCGCCGCAAGAACAGCCACGAAAACTTGCCCGTCCGCACAATCACTTTTCACCGCGACGATATGCTGCCCTACGACCAGTATGTCTACAACAGCGAAGGTGTGCTGGAGACCCAGATTTTCTACACCAACTACACCACGTTCAGCGCCGGCAAGTACCCCGCCAAAGTGACCATCAAGCGTCCGCAGGAGGGAATCCAGATCGTGCTGAGTTTTGAAGAGGTCCACGAGAATGTCAGCGTTACAGACAGCCAGTTCGACGTGAAGATTCCCGATGGCGCCACGATCAAGACTTTGAAATAGTCTGGCCGGTCTCCCGTTCGGCCCACGTTTCGCTCGCCGCGTATCCTACAGGCAGCCAGAAGGCCCACATAGGCCTCGGAGAGAAACATGCGTGCAAGTGCGATTGAATTTCGTCTGCGGATGGTGATTCAAATCATCATCGTCTTCTTCGGATTTTGGGCGCCCTGGGTCGGTGGATGGGATTTTGGGTGGCGAATCTCCGCGCTGGAATGGCTTCCGCTCGAACTTAGCAGGCTGGGTGTCGTGAGTTTCACTGTGGCCACGCCGATCGTCATTGTTCTCGGCGCGCTTGCGGCGCTCGCGGGTGCGGTGTTGCGCGTGTGGGGCACAGCCTATCTGGGGTACAGCACGGTCCACCACGGCGACATGCAGGCCGGCGCTGTGATGGCCGACGGCCCTTACCGCTACATGCGTAATCCCCTCTACCTCGGCGGCTGGTTCATGATGATCGCCGTGTCGCTTCTCATGTCCCCCAGCGGCGCGCTTTTTACCGTGGTGTTGCTCACGGTCTTTTACCTGCGCCTGATTCTGGGCGAAGAGTCGTTCCTCGCCGGGCAACTTGGCCAGCCCTATGAGGAGTATTTGCGCGCCGTGCCGCGGCTGCTTCCCCGCTTGCGTGGCAGCCTGCCTCCGGCCGGAAACGAACCGCACTGGCTTACTGCCTTCCTTACAGAAGTGATGCCCATCGGCACATTCTTCACCATGGCGGTTCTTGCTTGGTTTTACGACCAGCAGCTCATGCTGGAGGGGATCTTCTGGAGCTTTCTGGCTTCGCTCCTGGCGCGAGGCCTGATGAAAGCGTGGATTCCAATGCTGGTGAGCGCGGCGGTTTTCGCCGTCGCATGGGGCGGCTTCCATCTCAGCTGGCCCCGGTCGATCCTCATCGCCTTTGGCATCTGGCTGATCGTGCGCGCGCTCACCCCGCGCAAAGAGCCCAAACCCGACGCCGCGTGATCAGGCTCGCTGCTTTCCTACCCGCCCCAGGTGCGTGAATCCAAATCCGTCGGCGTACTTCAGGCCGAAGCCCAGCAACCGGTCAACGCCGATGTGGTTGGCCCAAATCAACGCAAGCGCCAACGCGCCGTGCGCTCCGGGCAGCAGCGAGCAAAGTGCCAGCACTCCCGGCGCCACATACGTGTGGAACGCGTTGTAGATGCGCGCGCCCCGGCAGGATCCGGCAAGATAGCCAAGCATGGAAAGGTCGGGCGCAAGCCACAGCGCCGCGAACAGCCACCAGCTCGCGCCCGTGCGCGCATAAAGCACGGCCGCAGCAGTGGCTGCCGCCAGCCCTTCAAGGCGCAAAAGGAAGATCACCGATGAACTGCGCGCCGGAGTCGCCGCAATGGGTTCAGGGAGAGCGGAAGCCGTTGTCATGACTCATTGGATGAGCCAGCGGGCCGGCAGTGTGCGGGAAAATCGATCGACATTTCAGGCAGAGCGATTTCAGGCGGGGCGACATGCGGGCAAATGAAAAAGGGAGAGCGCGAGGCTCTCCCTTTTCCCCGCAGTCTGAGGGAGGAACTACTTCTTCGGAGGCGCGATCACGTCCTTGGCGGACTTGGCCACGCGGAACTTCACCACGGTCTTGGCCTTGATCTTGATGGCCTCGCCGGTCTGGGGGTTGCGGCCCATGCGGGCCTTGCGCTCGGCCTTCACCAAACGGCCGATGCCGGGGATTACGAAGACGCCGCTCTTCTTGGTCTCCTTGATGGCGGTCTCCGCCAGCAGGTCAAGGAAGGCTGCGACTTGCTTGTTGGTCAGTTCGAGTTTCTCGGCCAGGAGCCGTGTCAGGGCTGTTTTGGTCAATCCAGATGCCATTGAATGTTCTCCTTCTCGGCGAGCCCTCTGGGCTGCCTGATTGGTGGGGCTATCGCCAAAAATTCTCGCCGCATGGAGGAAGGGAAATCAAAGCTGCTTGGCGCGAAAACCCTGTATTCATGCGGCTACGAAGAACCCTGCCGATGGTTACCATGCGGCTTGGGCAGGTACAAAGTCAATGGGAAAATGCGGCTTTTCCACAATTTTCTTCGGTTTTTGTGGGTGAAATGCCTATTTTTGCCGGATTTTATGCCGTCGGGTCTCTGAAACCCGCAATTGGAGCGGGTTTGGCAGGTTCAGGAAACAATGAACGAGCTGCGCCGGCAACACGAGTGCGTCGGCTACTTCAGGCCGAAAAGCACCTTTCTTTTGGGCGCGAGCGAGGCCGCAATCGGCGTGTTCAGCGCGTCGACCACGGGTGCGGCGACCTTGAAATAGCGGATCACCACGTCGGCAATGTCCTTTTTGAGAGCTGCCTTCGCGGGCAGTTCCGCGGCCAGCCCCCACTGGCGGCAGCGGACGAGATCCATCCCCGGATGGTCAGATGGAAAGCCTTTGGGCGGGCGCGTGAGCGCGTTGCCTTCGAACTCGTCGTAAAGCTTGCGCACTGTGGGCCTTTTGAGGAGCTTGCGGAACTCCGCGTGATGATCGAGCAGCCAGTGGCGGATGGCGGCCAACTGTTCCTTTTCCGGCATATAAGAGCCGGCGGCGATGATCACTTCCTTCGCGCTCACATGGAAGTAGTAGCCCGCGCCTGAAGTCTTCTCGAATCCCGTGTGCGTCCACCACGCAGCCACGTGCGTTTTGTAGGGCCGCTTGTCGCTGGAGAAGCGCGTGTCGCGATAAATCCTGAACAACGATTTCTCCGCCGGCCGCACGTGATTGGGAGCGAAGTCCGCCATCGCGTCGGTAATTTTGCGCACGATGGCCAGCATCGGTTCCTTCAGCTCCGCCTCAAACTGCGCCTTGCGCGGCTGGAACCATGCGCGGTCGTTGTGTTTGGCAAGGTTGCGCAAAAAGGTCAGAGCTTCCGGACGGAAGTAGGTGAGAGCAGTAGCGGGCGCGGGCTTTGCGGAGCGAGGCATAGCGAAGCCAGTCTATCGGATCAGACACCAAGCCGGCCCGCTGCCGCGACCCGGCCATACCATAGGCCGGAGTCTTTCACTGTCCGCTTCAGGGTGACGAAGTCGACCCAAGTGAGACCGTAGCGCGCGCTGAATCCGTCGGACCATTCGAAGTTATCGAGCAGGCTCCAGGCATGATAGGCGCGCACACGGGCGCCGTCGCGCAAGGCACGCGCCAACTCGGCCATATGCTGGCGATAGAAATCGATGCGCCGCTCGTCGTGGATCTGGCCGTCGGGGCCGGGCGCGTCGGCAAACACGCCGCCAGTCTCAGTGATCTCGATGATCGGATGATCGTAGTCGCGAGAAATCTGCATTAGCAGGTCATAGAGGCCGCGCGGCCAGATCTCGAACCCGTGATCGGTGCGCTGGCCCTCGTTGAATGGCTCCACATGAAACTGGGCCATGGGATCGGCATTGCGAGCCCCGGCTGCAGGCTGCGCGGCGCGCGAGGCGGCAGAGATCGCCAGCCGCAGATAGTAGTGCACGCCCACCCAGTCGAGTGGGACCTTCAGGATCTTCTCGTCTCCGGACCTGAAGCCCATCGCTTCGTAAGGGACTTCTCCCGCGAACGCCCTGGGATAGTCGCCATGGCGCGAGGCATGGAGAAAAAAGACATTGTTGAGCATGTGGAAACGCCACGCTGCGTCTCGGTCAGCCACGCTCTCGGTCTTTGGGTAAGCCGGCTCATAGCTGTAGGCGCTGCCCACGGTCGCTTTCGATGATGCGGCCTTGAGCGAGCGGTAAGCCAGACCCTGCGCCAGGCCGAGCGTGTGGACCGCGCGGAGAAAATCATCGATGCTGGCTCTTCCCGGCGGGTTCGAACCCGTTGCATAGCCGTTATAGAGAAAGCTCCACGGCATATTGAACGGAGCCCATGCGGCGATGCGATCACCCAGGTGCTTGGCTAGCAGGCCGGCATAGTCAGCGTAGTAGCTGGCCAGATCGCGATTCGGCCAGCCGCCCCGGTCTTCCAGCGCCTGCGGAAGATCCCAGTGATACAGCGTGCAGAAGGGGCGGATGCCGGCCTCAACCAGAGCATCCGTCACCCGCTTGTAGTAGTCGATTCCCTTCAGGTTGAGCGGTCCCGTGCCGTTGGGCAGTACGCGCGGCCAACTGATCGAGAAACGGTAGGTCTTCAAGTTCAGCCGTTTGAGCAGCTCCACGTCTTCTTTGAAGCGATGGTATTGATCGCAGGCAATGTCGCCCGTCGAGCCGTCTTTGATTCTGCCGGGAGTATGCGCCCAGTGGTCCCAGATCGACTCGCCCTTGCCCTCCGCGTTCCAGGCGCCCTCAACTTGGTATGCAGAGGTCGCCGCGCCCCATAGAAAATCCCTGGGAAAACGCGCTTGTGCGATCTCTTCGGCGCTGATTGCGCCAGCCAATGGCATCGAAGCTGCCTGTGCCAGACCCTTGCGCGCGGCCATTGCGCCGCCTGCCACGACGAGTCCACTCTGGAGAAACTTTCTGCGATCCATTGGAGCATCCTCCTCACTTCCGCTATGACCGTAGCAACGAGAGGGAACGGGATCAATCGGCCAAAAGCAAAATTCATGTGCCGGTCTGCGACCGCGAGCTACCGGATGATCTTCAGCGCAGCGCGGAACAGCCCGTCGAAGTCGGCCGAGAGAGTTTTCTCCTTCGCGGTGGCCTGCGCGATGGCTTTCTCCGCAGCCGGCCGTTGATAGCCAAGATTGGTCAGCGCCGAAAGCACATCGTCGACTGCGGGGCCTTGCACGGACGGCTGCGCGGGCGCAACAGCAAAGTCGTCGAGCTTGTCTTTAAGCTCGACCACCAGGCGCTCGGCCAACTTCTTGCCCACGCCGGGAATGTGCGTGAGCTGTGCGTGATCCTGGCCGCGAATGGCCTGAATCACCCGTTCGGAGTTAAGCCCGCTCAGAATTTTGATGGCTAGCTTCGGGCCGACGCCGCTCACGGTGATGAGCCGCTCGAACAGGCGCTTCTCTTCGCGGTCGAGAAAACCGAAGAGCGCGATCTGGTCGTCGCTTACCTGGGTGTGAATGTGCAGCGCGGCCTCAGCGCCCACTGAGGGCAGCGCCGTGAACGTGGGCACGGAGATGGCGACGTCGTAGCCCACGCCCGCGGCCTCAACGACGGCCTGGCCGGGCTGCTTGTGAATGAGCTTGCCGCGCAAGTGAGCGATCATTTCAACCTATTGTAGAATCCGCATTTGCTTTGCCACACGCTCCAGCGTTTCGAGCGCGCGGTCGAGCTGAGCGCGCGTGTGCTCGCTGGTCAGGATGGCGCGGATGCGCGCTTTGCCTTCCGGCACTGTGGGGAACGCGATTCCTGTCGCCATCACGCCCTCGTCGAAGAGCGCGCGGCCGAACTCCATCGCCGCGCGGCCCTCGCCCACGATGATCGGCGTAATCGGCGTTTCCGTCGCCGGCGTGTTCACGCCGCCGATGTTAAACCCGGCGCGCTTGAGCTCCCCCTGAAAGTAGCGCGTGTTCGACCACAGGCGCAGAATCCGCTCCGGCTCCGCCAAAAGAATGTCGAAGGCCGCGATGCAGGTGGCCGCCACCGATGGCGGATGCGAGGTGGAAAACAGAAACGGCCGCGCGCGGTGGTAAAGATAGTCGATCAGGTCCTTCGTGCCGCAGACGTAGCCGCCGAGCGCTCCGATGGCCTTCGACAGCGTGCCCACCTGCACATCGACCTTGCCGTGCATTCCAAAGTGGTCGACCGACCCGCGCCCGTTGCGACCCAACACGCCCGAAGCGTGAGCGTCATCGACCATCATGATCGCGCCGTACTTCTCGGCCAGCGCGGCCAGCTTGTCCACGGGCCCGATGTCGCCGTCCATCGAAAAAACGCCATCGGTGATCACCAGCTTCTTGCCCGGCTGCGCGGCAAGCTGCTGCAGCAGCTCCTCGCAATGAGCCGCGTCTTTGTGCCGGAAGACCTTGATGGTGGCCCGCGAAAGACGCGCCCCGTCGATGATGCTCGCGTGGTTCAGCTCGTCAGAGAGGATGAAGTCCTCTTTGCCGAGGATCGCGCTCACCGTTCCGGCGTTGGCAGCAAAGCCGCTCTGGAAAACCACGCAGGCCTCGACATTCTTGAAACGCGCGATCTTCTCTTCGAGTTCCATATGAATGCGCATGGTCCCAGCAATGGTGCGCACCGCGCCCGAGCCCACGCCGAAGGCGCGCGTGGCGGCAATGGCCGCCTCAATGAGCTTGGGGTGGTTGGCCAGGCCAAGATAGTTGTTGCTGGCCAGGTTGATGACCTCGCGGCCGTCGTAGTGGCAGACCGGCGCCTGCTGGTCATCGAGCACGCGGAGATTGAAGTGCGTACCCTTAGCGCGCAACTCGTCGAGCACGGCAGTGAGATGAGCGAGCTGGGGGCGTGGCGTAGCTTCTGTCATAGCAATGCACCTACGCAGAAAGCATAGCGCGGCGGCCGGATGGCGTTCCGTCCGGCGAAACGTCAAAGAGAAGTCCGATGGAGGGGGCGGAGGGTTGGCTGGAACGCGCCCCCGCCAGATACAATAGGGGTTTACGCAGAGGCAATCGACGAAGCGCCGCTGGGCGAGGGCGCCATCATTCCGGAGAGTTGGAGCAGGTGCAAGTGAGAGGTTTGAATTGCCGCGGATTGCGGCTTGAAGCGGTTGCGGGACTGGGTATCGCAATGGCGCTGGCTGTGCTGCCGGCGGCCGCATCGGCGCAACAAATCACGACACATACCGTCCTGACCGTGGAAACCAGCGAGCAGGGCGGGCATACGCAGGCTACCGTCAGAGTTGCTGTGAACGGCGCGGACGGCCTGCCTGCATCCGGCGCTGTGATCATCGAAGACGGAAATCGCGAACTAGCCGAAGCGGCTTTGAACAGCGACGGAGAGGCATCGCCCGGGCTGTCGTTCGCGGGCGGAGATCACGCCTTGCGCGCCGTCTATACGGGCGATGCATCGCACCTGGGCTCGGCTTCCGTCACCAGCAATGTTTCGGCCCAAACCAGCTCTACCCCGAATTTTGCGCTCTCGCTCGCGGCCGTCTTGCCCTCGACTCTGCCGCTCACACTCACGGCCGGTCAGGCAGGCACCATTGCCGTCACTGTGGTGCCTGAAGACAATGCTGCTCTCACAGCGCCAATGTTCGTCACTCTTTCGTGTTCGGGCCTTCCCAGTGAAGCTTCATGCACCTTTACTCCGGCGACCTTGGAGATTCTGCCCACCACGCCCGCAAGTTGCCCTTCCGGTTCGCTGGCGTCGGCGTGCCCGCCGGTCAGTTCTATGCTGCTTCAGACTCAGGCGCAATCGACGAGTCAGCTTGTGCGACCGGCGCAGCACTTGCGCGGAGCAGGCCCTGTCGCCTGGGCCATTCTTTTACCGGGCATGCTTGCCCTTGGTGGACTTGCCTGGGGCGCGCGCCGGCGGCGCTGGTTGCAGCGCCTTGCACTCGTTGCATTCGTGGGTCTGGTGACCGCGTTGGGTACCACCGCGTGCAAGCCGCTCTACAACTACTACAAACACGGTCCCACGAAGAACCCTGCAACTCCGTCAGGCACGTATACCGTCACCGTCACAGGACAATCCTCCAACGGCGTAACGGCCATTACCAATAACACCACGATGGTGCTCACGGTAACTGGCGGTTCTTAATTACACTGCCTGCATGACGCGGCGGCATCCCCTTCCCCCGGGAATCTATGCGCTGGTGGAGCAGACGCCGGCCACAGTGCTGCTTGAAGGCGGGAAACAGAACTGCTCCGAAACCAAGGAAAAACCGTGGACGCAAATGTTCACGGCTCCCCTGCGCGTGTGTGTCGCGTATTCGCCGGCAGAGATTCCTCCTCTGTTCGCCGACCTTGAGAGCGCGGTGGCCGCGGGCCATTGTGCGGCGGGATTCTTCAGCTACGAGTGCGGATGCTGTTTTGAGCCGAAGGCAGGAACGCGCGCAGCCGGAGCCAGTGAACCGCTTGCCTGGTTTGGGATCTACGCGCGGAGCTACGCATTCGACCACCAATTGGGCAGTTTCGTTGACGGTGAGCCGCCTGAGCTCGAGCGATTCCGCTGCGAGAAACAGGATGCAGAGACGGCAGAGCCGGCGCCAGAGATCGCCGCGGAGTTTGGGTTTACAGAGGTCGAGTACGCCCAGCGCATCGCCCGGATTCACGAGTGGATTCGCGCCGGAGACGTGTATCAGCTGAATTTCACCGCGCCAATGCGATTTGAAGTGCCGGGCGGCGCTGCGTCGCTCTATGCACGGCTGCGCGCACGGCAGCCGGTCGACTACGGAGCGTTCCTGCACTGGCAGCCGGATCGCCGCATTCTTTCGTTTTCGCCGGAGCTGTTCTTTCGCATCCAAGATGACGGAGCCGGACGCGGCGGGCGCCGAATCGTCACTCGCCCGATGAAAGGCACCGCGCCTCGGGGGCGCACTACGCGCGAGGACAGCGTCATCGCCAAGTGGCTCCATGGCGACGCCAAAAACCGCAGCGAGAACGTAATGATCGTCGACCTCGTGCGCAACGACCTGGGCCGTGTTGCGCAGACGGGGAGCGTGAACGTCGAAGAGCTCTTCGCCGTCGAGCGCTACGCCACGCTCTGGCAGATGACTTCGACAGTCAGCGCGGAGCTGCGGCCCGAGGCGAGTTTTCGCGACATCTTCCGCGCGTTGTTTCCCTGCGGGTCAGTGACAGGCGCGCCCAAGGTGCGGGCCATGCAGCTCATCGCCGAGCTTGAAGGCTCGCCGCGCGGCGTGTATACGGGCGCTATCGGTTTCTTCTCTCCGCGGCAAACGGTCTTCAATGTTGCCATTCGCACTCTGGAGTTCGATGGTGCGCGCGGAACCATGGGGGTCGGCAGCGGCGTGGTCATCGATTCCGATCCGGCGCAAGAGTTTCGCGAGTGCCTGCTCAAGGCGGAGTTCCTTACCGGTCTCGGCGCAAGCACCACAACTCCTATCGCCGAGAACGGGCGGATCGTCAGCCAGCCCGATGAGTTTTTCCTGATCGAGACGATGCTTTGGGACGGCAGCTATCCGCTGGGCGGCTATCCGTTCTTGGAGCTGCATCTCGAGCGGCTCGAAGATTCAGCCGACTATTTTGATTTTCCGTGCGAACGCACAGCGGTGAAGTCAGCACTAGAACAATACGCACGACGATTCCCGAATCGAGCGCCACGCAAAGTGCGGTTTCTCTTCGACAGT
This sequence comes from Acidobacteriaceae bacterium, assembly GCA_003138515.1. Lineage (GTDB taxonomy): Bacteria > Acidobacteriota > Terriglobia > Terriglobales > Acidobacteriaceae > Telmatobacter. Next base: position 62,718 of record PLGG01000047.1, read on the forward strand.
GACGGCGGCTTCGAAATCACGGACGAAGCTTTGCCGCCGGGCGCTGCCGAGCAACGCATCGGCCGCGTGCGCCTCGCAGCGGAGCGCACCGATCCGACCGACAAATGGCTCTACCACAAGTCCACGCACCGCCCACTCTACGCCCGTGCATTTGAACAGGCCACTCGCGACGGATTCGACGACGCGCTTTTTCTCAATTTGCGTGGCGAAGTCACTGAAGGCGCTATCAGTAATGTGTTTGCCGAGAAAGACGGCCGCTGGTTCACGCCGCCCGTCGAGTGCGGTTTGTTGCCCGGAGTTTACCGCCGCCATTTGCTCGAAACCCGGCCCGAAATCGAGGAGCGCGTGCTGACCCTCGACGACCTCCGCCTCGCCGACGCTGTCTACCTGGCCAACGCAGTCCGCGGCCTGCGCCGAGTGGAGATCAACTGGTGAGGGAGCCGGTCAACGCGGTCTTTCTCGGTCCCCTGTTCCCTTGGTCCCTGCTTCTCTCACTCCGGCCGCATGACCACCTTGATCGCCTCGCCAGATTGCAGCAGCTCCATTGCCTTCTCGAACTCGCTCAGCTTGAGGCGATGCGTGATCACCGGCTCGAGGTTCAGCTTGCCTGTGGCCAGCAGCGCCTCCATCTGGAACCACGTCTCGAACATCTTGCGCCCGTTGATGCCCTGCACCGTGGCGCCCTTGAAGATGATGTCGCGGGCAAAATCGAGCTCGAATGGCCGCGACGGAATGCCGAGCAGCGAAGCGCGGCCGCCGGTGCGCAGCAGCGCGAAACCCAGCCGCATGGCCTCGGGATGGCCCGACATTTCGAGCAGCACGTCCACGCCGGTGCCGCCTGTCGCTTCGAAAATCTGTTTCTCCACATCGTCGGTCGTGGGATCGAGAGCAAGATCGGCCCCCATCTCCAGCGCCACGCGCCTGCGATGCGCATTCACCTCCGTGGCGAAGACGCGCGCCGCTCCGCACGCTTTGGCCACGGCAATCGAGAACAACCCAATCGCGCCACAGCCCGTGACGGCGACGGTATTCGCGGCAATCGGGCCCGCAAGCACGGCGTGCACCGCGTTGCCCAGAGGGTCGAGCAACGAAGCGTAATCGTGCGGGATCGACGGCGAGAGCTTCCAGATGTTCGATTCCGGAATGACAGCATAGCCGGCGAAAGCCCCGTCGGCATCCACGCCCAGAATGCGGACATGCTGGCAAACGTGCGCCAGGCCGGTGCGGCATTGCAGACACTTGCCGCAGGCCACATGCATCTCCGCGCTCACCAGGTCGCCTTCGTGCACAGTGGTCACGCCGCGGCCCACTGCGGCCACCGCGCCCGAGAACTCGTGCCCCGGAATCAGCGGCGGATGAATCCTGCCCTTGGCCCACGGATCCCAGTTGTAGATGTGCAAATCGGTTCCGCACACACTCGCGGCCTGCACGCGCACCAATACTTCGCCGGGACCGGGAGCGGGAACCGGGACCTCGCGAAGTTCGATGCCGGGCGCGGCCTTGGCTTTTACAACGGCCTGCATGGTGGCGGGCATAAGCGCGGACCCCCCCAGCGCCGCCTGCGGGAAAGTGAATGACAACCTCTACACCGCAGACAACCAAGTCTATCAACCACCGCTCGGTGGTAGAACGTTGTAGGGAGTTGAAATCATGGCGAAGAAGAGGTTTGCGGCGCGGTGGAACATTGATTTCCTGATGGCATTTTCGTTGGCGGCAGCTTTTGCCGCGGGGTTGGTGGCGCGCGCGCAGACTGAGGATCAGGCGTGGCTGCGTTATGCGGGCGGGCAGGCCCGCTCCGCAATCCCCACCTCGGTTCGCGCGCTCGGCGGCGGCGCGATGGAGCAGTCAGCCGTTCAGGAGCTTCAACGCGGCATCGCCGGCATGACGGGCGCGCAGCGGGCGAACTCCAGCCAAGGCGAGACCGTTGTCGGCACTCTCGATGAAGTTCGCTCAGCACTTCCGGGGCTGCAGGTTCCCGCGCACCTCGCGGCGCACGGATTCTGGCTCAAGCAGACCGTGTGGCACGGGCAGCCACTCGTCATCGTCGCCGGATCGAACGAGCACGGCGCGCTCTTTGGCGCGTTTAACCTACTGCGCCGCGTTGCAACCGACGCGGACCTTTCGCATCTCGACGCGATCGAAGCCCCCGCCATGCCGATCCGCTGGGTCGACGAGTGGGACAATGCCGATGGCACAGTCACCCGCAGCTATGGCGGCCGGTCGATTTTCTTCGAGGGCGGCAAGGTTCGCGACGACTTGAGCGATGTGACCACATACGCGCGGCTGCTCGCTTCGGTCGGCATCAACGGCTGCAACGTGAACAACGTGAACGACGCCGCGCCGTTCCTTGCGCCCGACATGATCAAGGGCCTCGCCCGCATTGCCGACGTTATGCGGCCGTGGGGCGTGCGCTTGGCCATCAGCGTCGACATCGCCAGCCCGCAGAAAGTCGGCGGCCTCAAGACCTTCGATCCGCTCGATCCCGACGTGAAGGCGTGGTGGACAGCCAAGGTCAACGAAATCTACCAGCAGATTCCCGATTTCGCGGGCGTCACGGTGAAGGCCGATTCGGAAGGACAGCCCGGCCCTGCCAGCTATGGCCGCAGCCCGGCCGACGCTGCCAACGTGCTGGCCAACGCTCTCGCGCCGCACGGCGGCGTGGTGCTTTATCGCGCCTTCGTCTACAACAACCATCTCGACTACAACGACATGAAGGCCGATCGCGCGCGCGCCGCTTATGACATCTTTCATCCCCTCGACGGCCAGTTCGCGCCCAATGTGATTGTGCAAATTAAGTACGGCCCGATCGACTTCCAGGCGGAGGAGCCGGTTTCGCCCCTTTTCGCTGGGCTGACGAAAACCAGCGAGGCCATGGAGTTGCAAATCACGCAAGAGTATCTCGGCCAGCAGCGCCACCTCGTCTATCTCGCGCCGCTGTGGAAGGAGAAACTTGACTTCGATTTGCGCGCGGAAAATCGCTCGACTCCGGTAAAAGAGATCATCGAAGGCAAAAGCTTCAATCAACCGCTCGGCGGAATGATCGGCGTCTCCTGCGTGGGACGCGACGGTTGGCTGGGTGCTCCGCTGGCGATGGCTAACCTCTATGCCTTTGGCCGCCTTGCGTGGAATCCCAATATAAGCGCGGAACAAATTGCCGCGGAGTGGACAAAGCAAACCATAGGCACCAACCCAGAGGTGGTTGCAACCGTGGATAAAATGCTCATGCGGTCGTGGCCGACGTACGTGCATTACACGGGCTTCCTTGGCACGCAAACACTCACCGACATCACCGGCAGCCACTACGGACCGAACATCGAGGCGAGCGAACGCAATGGATGGGGCCAGTGGCACCGCGACGATGCGCACGGAATCGGAATGGACCGAAGCGTCGCAACGGGGACGGGCTATGCCGGCCAATACCCGCCTGAATTGGCGAAGGTTTACGAGTCGGTCGCCACAACGCCCGAAGATGAGCTTCTCTTTTTCCATCACGTCCCGTGGACCTACAAGTTGCACTCGGGCCAAACCATCATCCAGTACGTCTACGACATCCACTACCAAGGCGCTAGAGAAGCGGCGCAGCTTGGCAAAGAATGGGCGACGCTGAAAGGTAAGATCGACCCGCAACTCTACGAAATCGAGCGCGCACGGCTCGAGTACCAAGCGGGCCACGCCATCGTCTGGCGCGATGCGATCGTGCAGTATTTCTTCAAGGAGAGCGGCATTCCCGATGCGCTGGGCCGCGCCGGTCACTATCCCGGCCGCCTCGAGGCCGAAGACGCGCGCCTCACGGGATACAAAATCATCGATGTCACGCCGTGGGAGGACGCCTCCGGGGGAAAGGCTGTGGCGTGCGATCCAAACGCCGCGCAAAAGACCTGCGCCGCCGAGTGGACCTACAACGGTCACGCCGGCCGCTTCGACATCGCCGTCCAATACTTCGATCTGCAGGGTGGCGTGGCGCACTTCACGCTCGGGATCAATGGAACGGAGATTGTCTCGTGGGCTGCAGACGCAAAGCTGCCCTCTAACCACCCAGGTGACAGCTCAACGCGCTTCACGCTGCGCGGCCCCGATGGACGAAGCATCGAGTTGAAGCAAGGCGACACACTGCGCGTAGAAGGCGCGCCCGACGGAAAGGATCTGGCGGCGCTCGATTACATCGAGATCGATCCGGCTGAGTAAGCGGTGCCCGGCTCTCGCGCAAGCTGCTCCGCAGACGCGGGCGCGACCCTCATCTGCGTCGCGCGCATCTTTGGATCTCGCCGATCAGCTCCTCGATTTGTTCCCGCCTGCGGTCGCTCAGCTCGAGAAAACGAATGCCGATTGTATTGCGGCCGTGGATGGCTTGAATGACGCCGCCCAGCCGGAGCGGCAAACCAGCGAGGCGAAACTCTGTCTCTACCCGCATGTTGAGGCCGACCGGGAAGAACTCGTCGATGCGAACGCGGCAGCCGCGCAAGGTCAGATCCTGAATGCGTCCCCGCAGCATAGTGCCGATTTCGACCAGGAGGACCGCGACGATTGTCTCCACCGAGTAACGAGGCTGTTTCCGGCGGTTGCGATCCGCGGCAGCCTGAACCGTTTCCGGCCCCGTTCCTGCCGCCGGAAGCTGGTTCACAGCTTCGGCCCGCGCCGCCTCGGCCGCCTCCCTCTCGCCGATCACCTCGGCCAGCTCGGCCTTGCGCTGCTGGATGATGTTCACAAAGCGGATGCCCACAAGGTTCCGGTCGCCGGTCCATCGGACGACGCCGGTCATCCGGAATGCGATTCCATTCACTTTGAAGGCGATCTCGACTAGAGATCTGGCGCCTGCGGAGAGGCGCTCGCTGGTGCGGACGCGGCAGCCTCCCAGGCTCAGATCGAGCATGCAGCATCGCACCGCCAAACCCTGGTTCACAAGGAGCAGATCACAATCCTCGACCACGGGATAGCGCGGATCGGCGCGGCGTTCCGGCTGCCGGGCCGCAAACCCGTCCCTGTCTTCACGCGCGCCCATGGCCTGCTCCGCTCAAATCGTTCAGCGGAGGTCGATGCCCGCAAGCTAATGCCCGTCGGTCAACTCCGATAGCTGGTCCGATAGCTGGTCCCAGGGCTGGGCGGGCGCGGCGTCTGCGGCTTCGCGGCCCATCAGGCGATCGTAACGATATACATCGCTGGTGGTGCCCAGCGACTCGTTGTACAGGCTGATAGCGCCGATAAGCTGCGTCAACTCCTCGCTGAACGCATGTATCGCTTGCAATTGACTGGCCGTCGCGGGAAGCTCGTATTGTGAAGTCTTAATGAACTTCTGGTACCCGCGATCGAGCAAACGCGCCACTTCACCCTTCACCAACAATCCGGGGCGGACGGCGTATGCCGCCGGAGCGTCCTCCGGATCCTCGGCGCGGCGCGGCGGCACCAGAACCGCTCCCACTCCATGCTTGCTCACCAGCGTGCCTCCGGCAGCGCCGGCAAGCTGGCTAACTTGGAAGGAGTGCGCGCGCAGCAGTTCCAGCGTCTGATCGAAGTTCGGATGGGGGGACTTCTTCTTCATCGGTTCAGCCTGTCGTGGAAGAATCGTGTATGAAGCCTGCGAAACCTTGTAACTCCAATCTCGCACACCGGCGTTCCGCGCTGCAATTCCTCATGGCCGCATGAAGGTCACAGTGCGCACGCCGCACCTGCTCGACGTGGATGGAGTCAGCTCTGACAGCGCGCGCGAAGGGCATCGGGAGCCGATTTGTGATCCCGGGATGAATTCGACCGGCACTTACGCCGTGCAATATCAAAAATTTCTTTACATTGCCGGGCGCAGGGATTGATAATCGTTTTCCTTGGAGAGCTTGCGCTTCCCGTTTCCCTTCCCCCATCGCAACGAAACTCCGAGCAAATCAAGGAGGATTCCCAGAAAATGAAGATACTAAGCCCTGCTCTGTTAGGATTATCTCTCGCGGTCGCTGGAAGCCTGTTCGCCGCGGCACAAGACATGCAAGGCCCGCCGAAAATCGTTCAGCTGACGCGGGAATTCGTCAAGCCTGGCAAGGCCGGCGCCATCCACGACAAGTCGGAGAGCAAATTCGTGGCCGCCATGGCCGCCGCCAAGTGGCCCACTCATTACTTTGCCCTGATGTCAATCTCGGGCAAGTCGCGGGCTTTGTACCTCACCGGCTATCCGTCCTTCAAGGCGTGGGAAGACGATTACCTAGCCACAATGAAGAACAAGACTCTCTCTGCCGAGCTTGAAAAGGATGCCGAAGCCGACGGCGAACTGCTCGATGGGATGGACCAGTTCGTTCTCTACTACGATGAGGATTTGAGCTACAAGCCCAGCCCGACTCTCGCCCATGCCAAGCTGATGGAGATCACGACTTTCCATATCAAGCCCGGCAAGGGGAAGCAGTGGCACGAGCTCGCCGCTCTGGTGATCGATGCGCACAAGAAAGCCGGAGACAGCGCGCACTGGGCCACCTTCGAGCTCGCATACGGCGGCGGCGATGAGTACGTCGTCTTCAGCGACGACAAGTCGATGGCCGACATTGACACCGGCTATGCGGAAGACAAGCAATTCCGCGACGCAATTGGCGACGAAGGACTGAAGAAACTTCGCGAGCTCGAGGCAGATTGCATAGAAAGCACCGATTCGGAACTATTTGGGATTAACCCGGCCCAGAGCTATCCCCCGGATGAATGGGTCAAGGCCGATCCCGATTTCTGGAAGCCGAAGCCGGCCGCGGCGCCTGCCGCCAAGCCCGCTGCAAAGCCTGCGGCGAAACCCGCGCAGTAGGCGCTGCTCAACCAACCGTATCGCGCCGGCGGCTCTGCACGATGCAGAGCCGCCGGTAGCGATGCGCCGTTTGACGCCGGCCCGATACTCTGAACCCGGTAAACTGAAAACGACCGGAGAATCCGCGCCATGGGCACCGCCGCGAACAATGGAATTCCGCAAATCACCGTGCAGGAGCTCAAGCAGCGCCTCGACGAGCGCGTCGGGGCCGGCGAAGATCTAATGATCCTCGATGTCCGCGAGCCCTACGAGTACCAGATCGCTAACATCGGCGGCACGCTCATCCCGCAAAACGAAGTGCCGCAACGGCTGGCCGAGATCGACCGCAACCGCGAAATCGTTGTGCAGTGCCGGTCCGGCGGCCGCAGCCAGCGCATCGCCGAATTCCTCGCCGCGCACGGCTATCCAAATGTGAAAAACCTCACCGGCGGCATCCTGGCGTGGGCCGACCAAATCGACCCCAGGCTGACCAAGTACTGAATACACACTTCGTTGCGTCCGATTCGCCGGCGCAGCACTCTGAAGAACGTGACCCTCGACTCTCCAGTCCTGACCGGCCGCCAGATTCGCCTCGAGCCGCTCTCGCCCGCCCACGCCGACGGCCTTGTGGCTGCGTCGTCCGGCGATTCCTCGCTCTATCAATGGAGCGCCGTCCCCATCGGCCGCGACGCCGTTCTCCGTTATATTGAGACCGCCCTCGCGTGGCGCGACGCCGGCACAGCCGTACCGTTCGCGACCATTCGCATCGCCGACGGCGTCGTCATCGGCTCCACGCGCTTCTTCGATATCGAGCGCTTCGCGTGGCCGGCCGCCCATCCCCGCCACGGCCGCGAGCATCCCGACGTCTGCGAGATCGGCTACACCTGGCTGGCGCATGATGCCATCCGCACCGCAGCGAACACCGAAGCCAAGCTGCTCATGCTCACGCATGCCTTTGAGGGTTGGGACATGCTCCGCGTCTGCCTGCACACCGACGCGCGCAACAAGCGCTCGCAGGCGGCAATAGAACGCATCGGCGCCAGATTCGAGGGGGTTCTTCGCGCGCACAGGATGGGCGCGGACTTCACCGTGCGAGACTCCTGGCGTTATTCGATTCTTGCGGCGGAATGGCCCGAGGCGAAGGCTCGCCTCGCTGAACGGCTGCAACGCTAATAACGCGATAAAGGTGCGCCATCGCGCACCGTCTTACGGAACGGAATCGGCCCGCCAAACGTATTCTTAAAACAAGAAACCCAAAGCAGTTGGATTCTCCTTTGTAGGATGCTTCCCCGTGTCCACGAGCCCAGGGCAATGGGGGTATTGAGATGCGTTCCTTAAGAATCTTCGTGTCGATTCTCATTCTCACAATTCCAGTTCTTCTCTACGCCGAAGATCGGCCAAGCCCGACTACATACGACCTCCAAGTCAGCATCGAGCCCGTGGCCGGAACCATTGCCGTTCACGGAACTGTGGATGTCCCGTCGAGCGTCGCAACGGCAGCCATCTTGAAGTTCAATCTCCACGAAACCATGGAGATCACGAAGCTGCTGATCGACGGCAAGAGCGCGACCTTTGCCTATGCTCCCCTGGAAGGTTCGTTTCCGCTGCCGGCAACGCGAGGCGTAGTCGTGAATCTTCCTGCCGCTTCTGCTCAACGCATGATCCACATGGAGATTGCCTATCAGGGCCCCTTGATGGCGCTTCCGGAATTCGGCGCATCGCCGGACATGCGCCGTTCGATGGACGATCAAATCAACTCCCGCATGGTTGAACTGGCCTTCTACTCCTCCTGGTTTCCGCAGTTCGCATTCGGGCTGCCAGTGAAAAGTGAACTGACGCTCTCGCTGCCGCAAAAGTGGATTTCGATCTGCTCCGGCAAAAGAACCGAAGATACTATCGCGGCCGGTCGAGCCATCACACACTGGTCCTCAGCCAAAGATGTCGACATCGTGATTCTTGCGTCTCCGGATTACAAACTCACGCAGCTTCAGGAGTCCGGCGTTCCCGTAGAAATCTACGATACGCAATTGCCGGAACCGTTTATTCGTCAGGATGGCGAGCAGATTGCCAGCGTGCTGAAGCTGTATACCGCGAAACTGGGAGAAACGAATGTTCCTAACGGAGTCGTAAGGCACGTCTATTCTCCCAAGCGCAAGGGCCAGGGAAGGGCGGGATTTGCGAGGCCGGGACTCATTGTGACTTCAGAGGGCAGGACACTCGAGGGGCTGGCAAGCGATCCAAATTTCTCCCTTTTCCAGGGTGTCGCCCATGAAATTGCGCACTATTGGTGGAATTTTGGCGCAGGGCAGGGAGACTGGATCAATGAGGCATTTGCCGAATACTTCTCTACCATTGCAGTCGAAAACCTGAACTCCGAATCGGCACTTAGCGCCGTCATGGCCGACTATCGCAAGCAGGTGAGTGCGCTGCCTCCGGACGCCCCTTCAGTGTCCAATGTTCAGATGACGGACCAGAGTAGTTTTGTCATACGGTACTACAAAGGCTCGTTGATGTTGAACGCGATCCGGCACGCAATGGGCGACGAGAAGTTCTTTCAAGCATGCCACGAGTTCTTTGAGACTTACCGCGGCAAACCGGCGGGGACAGAAGAATTTCGCAGTTTCTGGAAATCGAAACTCGATCAGGCAGGCCTGATCGATCCCTGGTTGGATTCGCGCGGAGGCTTGCCCCCCGCGGTAAATGAACATGCGGCGCAGCGATGACCATGAGCGCTCGCTGCGGGACGGCCTGCTCTAGCTCGAAGATGAACGCGCGCCGAGCACCCGCTTGAACCACCCCGGCTTGCGTTCGCAATAAGGCGACCGTTGGCGCTTCGAGTGCAGGTGGTAGTCCCTGCACCGCTGGCAGTCGCCACGCCGCGGACAATCCCGCTTGGGGCACGTACACACTGCCGGTCGCTCGCCGACGATCGAAAAAACCTTCGCCCCGGCTTTCATGATGCTTCGAGAACGGTTTTCCCGTTCTCGTCCATCTTGCCGAAGATCATCTTGCCGCTGGCGGTCTGCAGCACGCTGGTTACGGAGATGCCGACTGAGCGCCCGATGAGCTTCCGCGCGTGGTCTACCACCACCATCGTGCCATCGTCCAGGTAGCCTACGCCCTGGTTGTATTCCTTGCCCTCCTTCAGGATGAGCACGCTCATGCGTTCGCCGGGCAGGACCACGGGCTTGAGGGCATTGGCCAGGTCGTTGATGTTCAGCACGTCCACATGATGCAGGTGAGCCACCTTGTTCAGGTTGAAGTCGTTGGTCACCACCTTGGCCTCCCACTTCTTGGCCAGCTCCAGCAGCTTCAGGTCCACTTCGCGGATGGAAGGGAAATCGTCGGGCACAATCTGCACATGGATCTTGTCGTTGGACTGCATGCGCTGCAGCATATCCAGGCCGCGGCGTCCGCGCTGGCGCTTTGAGCCGTCGGTGGAATCGGCAACGATCTGCAGCTCGCGCAACACGAACTCCGGCACCACCAGCATGCCGTCAATAAAGCCGGCCTCGGCGATGTCGGCAATGCGGCCATCGATAATAACGCTCGTATCCAGCACCTTGGCGCTGCGGCGTGTCGGCTTATCGCCCGAGAATACGGTGCCCAGCGCGGCAGGATTCAGCAGGTCGCCCTTGCTGGCGCCCACCAGCAAGCCCACGTAGGTCATCAACAGGAGCACGAAGATTTGTAATGCTGCGGAGTTTACGCCGGAGAGCGGTGCCGCGCGCAGCACCAGGCAGAAGAGTGCCGCGCCAACGATGCCGAGCACGCTTCCCACAACAGCGCCGATCAGCCGCCGCAATGTGAGAGCCCTGACGCGCAGTTCGAAAACGATGACCGCGCAGGCCGCGACCGCTCCCGCGATTGCGCCCTCCCAACCCGTCTGGAGCCCAAAGGGCCGGAGGAAGTAACAAACCGCGGCAAGCAGAATGACAAAAAGAAGACGTAAAAGAACCAGGTCCATACGAACCAACTTTCACCGGCAGCAGGACTTCACCGCCGGCCGATGGCCACCGATGGCGAGTATGCCCATACCCATGCACGATCGTCAAGAGGGAAGCGGTAATAGCAGGGACCAGGGACTTAGGGACCAGGGAATCGGGATCAGGGCGTAAGGAACAGGGAGCATGGAACAGCCAGCAGGGAGCAGCCGGTAGCCAGTAGGGAGGAGAAGAGCGCTATCTCGCGGATTCGGCGTCGAAGTGAATTGAAATCGCTCGATTCGATTGGCGCCACGCACGCGTCTTTTTCTATTCCCTACTGGCTACTCCCTACTGGATGCTTTTCTCACGAAGCAGCAGCCAAAGCCTCGTCCTGCGGGATGCGCTGCGCGCCCTTGCGCGGGCCGCGCTTGCGCGCGCTCATCACTTTCACGCGCTCCAGCAATTCGAGCGACGAGCAGCCCTTCCTCGCCATCACCGCATCGGCCACGTGGATCTCTCCACCCGCGGCCTGCCCATCGGCGAGCAAGAGCATGGGCACATGGGATCGCATGCGCTTGAGCCGCTCGGCAAGCTGAAATCCACTCATCTGGGGCATGTTGGTGTCGGCCAGGATAAGGTCGATTTGCGGCGTCGTAGAAAAAACAGCGATCGCTTCCTGGCCATTTGAAGCCGCCAGCACACGATAGCCGTTCGTTGCCAGCGTGAACTTGAGCACGGAGAGCTCTTGTTCGTTGTCGTCTACACAGAGAATCACTTTCTTTGGACGCATGGTCTGGGTGTTACTCCTGGGTACAATTTCAAGGCCATAATTCAAGGCAACAGTTCGCCGCCGGCCTGGCAGCTCAAATCTTCAAATATTAGGCCCGGTACGCGGGAGGAAGGCGTGCTCACGTTCGTTGGATCGTTGTTTCCGGTTCGCCGGCACAGAGGTCCGCGACCAAAGAGGGCGTGGCCGCTCGCACAACCGGCAACCGGCACAAGACCCTCCGCGGCTTCGTCTTGCTTCGCGGTCAAGTGCTCAGCGTTTTGGCGCGCACGAATTATTCCAAACCAAACGCGCCAGAGAAGTTGTCTGCTACGAATCGAAACATTACGAGTAACGACGGTTCGTGGAAAGAGGGAAAACGAAGCGAAGACTCCCCTGAAAATCCGATTGAAACAAGTGGAAAAGGGCTACCACCAACACACGCCGTCACTTGCGAAGATGAATTTCTGTTGAAAGCATGTGCATCACGGCAGGAAAAGCTGTCCTCTTGCAACAAGAACTGTGCTGCCCGCGACGCGCACATCCCGGACCCTCGCCGATTCTCTTTTGGCGGAGAGGAAAAGATCGCTCGGCCGGCCCATCTCCATACCCTGGCGCAGGTGTACCCGCGCGCCTGAAGGAACCGCGCCGCGAGCCACGAGATATGCGATGGCGCAGCCGGCTGCCGAACCAGTTGCCGGATCTTCGCCGCCGTAGAACTGCATACGCGCCCTGTAATTCGTACCGTCCTGGTTTTGGTCGAGTGCAGGGGCAAGGACGTAGAACCACCGCGCACCACGCTCGTGCAGCCAAGCGGTAGCCTCTTCCTGGTTCACCTTGAGGCGTGCCAGCGCGGCCTCGGAGCGCAAGGCCACAATGGCGAAGGCCGTTCCCGTCGAAACCACCTGCGGCGGCAGCGCAGGATCGAGGTCGTCCGAATGCAAACCCGCAAGGCGCGCCACAACCGCTCGGTCCAACTCCGCGCCGAACTCCGGATCGCGCTGCGTCATCTCGCCGAACAGCCCCGCAGATCCGGCACTGCTTTCCTCAAAGCGCACCGGCACCGGTCCAACCTCGAGCGCCAGGGTCACCGTGTCGCCTTGCAGAGTCTCCGGCGCCTGGGCTTTCAGCACTCCGGCCGTGCCCAGCGTCGGATGTCCGGCAAAGGGCAGCTCCTCGCGCGGCGTGAAGATGCGCACGCGCACCCCCTCAACCCGCTCGATCTCCGCTGACCTGCGCTCGACAAACGTAGTCTCCGAGAGATTGAATTCGCGCGCAACCGCCTGCATCCGCTCGGTTGTTAGCCCGCACGTGTTCATCACCACGGCCAGCGGATTCCCGGCCAGCGGCTCGACGGTGAAAACGTCCACGACAAAATAATTCAAGTCCGGCACGGCCTGAAACGCCTCCGCGATCAATTCAGTCTACGAGTGAATTCGGCGCCGCGCCATTGTGGAAACACGCGCTCCTGTGGAAACGCTCGTTGAGCAATGACGATGAAGGACTTGTCACCCGCCGCATCGATCGGCGCCATCGCGAGCCGCACAGAGTCGAGAGCGGGCCACTGATCACTTACCACCGGCCGCTGATCACTGAAAACTGCCGTTAGTTCTGGATCAGCGTGCGCGGCTCCCGGATTCGGGACCGATCGAGGAACAGCCTCAAGCGGAGCGCCTCGGCTCTTTGAACGGCCACCAGGCGCATCTGACGGCGAACATGGTCGATGTCCTCCAGCCGGCCCAATTGCGCTTCGTCGTGATCGGCGCCGCGGTCGAGTCGCGCGATGCGCTCCTCAATCGTTTGCCGGAACCGCGGACTGATTTCGAATCCATCGTGGGCAACGCATTGGATCGTCATGAGAGCACCTCGGAGCGGGAAAGCCTGAGGCCGAAGTTTCTTTCGCCGGCGGCCTCAAGCTTTTTCTCTTGCTGCCGATATTACCGAAGCACCCTTTTCTGCGCCAGATTACGGCGTCGCGCACCTTCAGTAACGCACTGTCCGAAAATAAGACAGTTGTCAGTAATCAGTTATCAGCGATCGGTTCTTTTCGTGCTGTGGCCGGTTCGCATCTGAAATGCGAACGATGAGCCCGGAGTTGAGGATGGAGGTCTGAGAGCTAAAAGCTAAAGGCTGAATTCTTCACCTGTCCGCCGCAACTCCCAACTCGATTTGCGTCCCGCCCTCGAAGTGGATGTCCTTGAGCGGGGCCAGAAACACGCCCGAAGAGGAGCTATTGCCGGCGAGCATCACGCCCGGAATGTTCGTCGGATGCGGTCGAGCCCTTGCCGCCGCAACCCCATGAGCGCCGGTATCCGTGCTTATGCCGCCGCCTGCCTGCATCGTCGACCCAGGATTTGTGTCCACCCTATCGCTCACGGGCGTGGCCGCATCGGAAACTGAGTCCGCCGGGCCAGTCGTCAAACCGCCGGTACCACCAGGGCCCATCCTTCCACCGTTTGCCGCGACACCGACGGGCATGCCCATCATGTTGTCGTCGTTTATTTGGCTTGCGGTCATGGAGCTTGCGCTCGGGCTCACTCTACGAATCAGCGTGTGAACGGCGATGCTTTGCCCGTTCTTCAGCTCTGCATGATCGAACGCAATGGCGATCCGCGCCGGCCCGTGTTGCTGGTCGTATGCCTGCACCTCGGTCACGTGGCCTACAAGGCGGGTGCCTCTGGGAATCACAGTGCCGTCGGAGGTCTGCACTTTCTCCGCGGTCTTGAGCACAACGCGATCGCCCACTTTGGCGGTCTTTGAATCCAGCTTGCCTTCGAGTTCGCCCGTCACCGCCGACATCTCCCACGCGTGCGAATCCGCCAGGTCGCCGAACCCGCCCGCGGCCGGCGCGTAGGTAACTTTTGCGGGGTCATTCGCTGGTGAGCCTGCGTTCGCGTCCGTATTGGAATCTTGCGCGAGGAGGGGAATGCCGGTGAGGATGGCGGCGGCAGCCGCAACGGCGATGGCGATTTTCATTTCGAAATCCTTTCAAAGATCCCGATGATCGCAGGCCGGATAATCAAATGCGGTGCAGCGATTCTTAGTTCCCTGGCGACGGTGCGTAGTAGCCCTTGCGTACCTGCACTTTCAAGTTTTCGCCGTTATCGCCGTGGCACTCCAACCCGATGTGCCGGAAGGTTCCGTCCGCTTTGGTGTTGCTGGGGGTGTAACTGGCCACGTATTGCGTGCGCAGCTCGGCTTCGATCTGCTGAAACGCGGCCTGCAATTTGGCGCCGTTATTGCCCACGTCGATCACCCGGCCCCCTGACTCGTCCGAGATCTGCTTTGCGGGGGAGTAGCCGAAATAGCCTTCACCCTGGCTCCAGTACAACTCCCGGTCGGCAATCAGGATCACGTAAATGATGACGTTATTTCTCTCCGCCGCGGCGATGGCATCGCGGATTTTATGATCGCTGCCTTCATCCTCGCCGTCGGTCAGAATAATGAGCGCTTTACGGCCGGACTCCTGGTTGAGTTTCTTGGTGGCAGCCTCGAAAATCGCGTCATAGAGCACCGTGCCCTTGGGATTGCTGATGGGGACCGGCCCGCCGCCCATGCCGGGAGGCCCTAGAGATCCGCCGCCGATGTTGATCTGCGCTTTGTCCATGGCGCGCGCCAGCAAGTGAGCACTGTTGGTGAAGTCCTGCAGCAGATCGACATTCACGTCGAATTCAGCCAGAAAGGCTTCATCCTGCTTCCGCAAAACCTGCTCCAGAAACTGGCTGCCCGCTTGCTGCTCCAGCGGCAGCACTCGTTGCTGGCTGCCCGAAGTATCCAGCAGAATGCCCAGGGTGAGGGGCTGGTCGGTTTCTGCCACAAAGCTCTTGAATGTCTGCGGCGTCTT
Source organism: Acidobacteriaceae bacterium (assembly GCA_003138515.1). Lineage (GTDB taxonomy): Bacteria > Acidobacteriota > Terriglobia > Terriglobales > Acidobacteriaceae > Telmatobacter. The sequence continues at coordinate 77,999 of PLGG01000047.1, forward strand.
GTCCTCGGTCACTTGGCACTCATTGCGCGTGAGATGTGGAATCAGGGTTCCGCTCTTGTCCTTGACCGTGAAGAACAGGTCGACCAGGTTCACCTGCACCTTAAGGGTTTCCGCCGGCGTCTCCTCCGGTGGAGGAGCAGGCGCAGTGCTCACCGGAGGCGCGTCAGGCGAGGGCGCAAGCTGAGCCCATCCTGGCGCCGCCAACACCGGCAAGCCAACCAACAACGCGGCAATTCCTATCCCTCGGACACACCCTGGACGCATGATGCTCCGTTAGACGAAAACTCGTCTCCTAAGAGAGCATAACGCGCCCGTTCGTGTGCATGTTTGCGGGCCTGCTTGCGTGGATTGAGGCAACCTGTGCGCCTCTGCCGCGTCTGATAGTCTGTGGGTTGCGGCCTTTCTGGCGCGTGTTGCCAGTTTCAGCGGTTCGCTCAGCGCTCCGTACAGCGCTCAGTTCGGCGCTCCGCATTGGGGAGGACAACTTCGCGGTGAAGCATTGGAAAGCCATTGCGCCTGTGGCACTTCTGGGTATTGGGCTGATTTTGGCTTCGGGGATTCCGGCCCAGCAGCAGCAAGCTCCCGTTCCCGATGCGCCCACGCCGCAAGCTCCGCCGCCACTCCCAGGCGTTAACGGTCCTATCACGCCCGGAGTCGGCTCCGGCGAGGCTCCCAGCACTCCAAACTCGACCTCTACGGGTCCGGCACAATCGGCCCCCGCTCAACCACCCGCCCCCCAGAGCCAGGAGCCGGCTGTTCAGCAGCCAGCGCCCAACTCGCAGGACGCGCCCCCGGAGCAGGGCAATGCCGCAGTGGCGACGTTTCGCGTGCAGGTCAACTTCGTCCAGGTTCCCGTCACCGTGAAGGATTCCAAAGGGAATCTGGTATCGGGGCTTACCTGGCGCGACTTCACCGTCTACGAGAACAACACCCGCGAGACGCTACGCGTTTTTAGCGTAGATCCGGAGCCGCTCTCTATCGCCTTCGTCATCGATCAAACCCTGCCCTCGAACATCATGGCGCAGGTGAACAATTCCATGGGCTCCATCCAGGGCGCGCTCGCGCCCTATGACGAGGCCGCAGTCTTCACTTACACCAACGGTCCCAAAGAGTGGACAGGCTTTACCGGCGCGCAGAGCGCCCGCCTGCCTGCCGTGCTATCGCTGGCGCAGGCTACTGGCAGCGACCCTATTGTGCCCGACCCGAGTGACCCGTTCTCGGCCTGTGCAATCTCCATCAACGGGAATTGCCCTGACCCGAACCTGCAGCCGGGCAAGTCGACCCAGACGATTGGGGAACTCAATCTTCCCAAGGATGTTCACACCCTCAACGACGCAATCCTCGCGGCTGCCAAGGAGCTTTCCACGCGTCCCAAGGATCGCCGGCGCATCATCTTCGTCATCTCCGACGGCAAGGAGTACGGCAGCAAGGCCACCTGGAAGGAAGTTGTGCGTTACCTGCAAACCAACAAGATCGCCGTCTATGGCACGTTGGTGGGCGACTCGGGGCGCTGGGGCGGCGAGTGGGTTGACCGCATCCACATCCCTTTCACCGGAGTCTATGACAACATTCTCTACCGGTACACCGTTGCCACCGGGGGCGATTATTACGCCGAGAGTGCCGTGAGCGGCATCGAGCGCAGCTACGCGAAGATTGCCTCAGAGGCCCGCGACCAGTACACGCTGGGCTACCTGACCAGCGAGTCATTCTACGACGACAAGTTCCGCCCCATCGATGTGCGCGTCGACCGGCCCAACGTTACAGTGATCGCCAAGCGCGGCTATTATCCTTCCGCACAGGATTACAAATAATCGCGCACCCGACTTCTCAGCTCTATAAACACGAAAGCCTGTGCGTTGGCACAGGCTTTTCAATTTCGCTTGAGATTGCAGTGTCTTGAAGCGCGAATGCGCACGTTGCGCTTCAGGCCGAAATCCCTGCACTGTCCGCGAAGACAGCGTTATTTCGGCTCAACCGGTGCGTTCGAAGCCGGAGGCGGGGCTGGCGTGTTCTGTTGCTGAGCCGGTGGCGCCGGTGGCGCTGGGGGTGGCGGATCGGGGGTGCCTCTTATTCCCTCGCGGAAACCCTTCAATCCCTCGCCCAGTCCTTTACCCAGCTCCGGCAGCCGCTTGGCCCCGAACAGCACAAATGCAAGGATGGCCAGCACGATAATGTGCCACGGCTGAAGTAGATCGCCCATCGATGTTCCTCCGCGCGCACCAACTTACACCGCGCGCTTCCTCAAACCCCTATTGTCGCACAAATCCGCTGCGGGATGCTCACCGGCGGGCGGTTGTGGCAGACTGGAAATAGTTGAGGAGGTTTCCCCCATGAGGACTCTCAAGCTCTTTGCCGTGGCGGGGTTACTGGCGCTCGGCAGCGCCGCAGCCAACTCCGCCGGCCGTGACATTTATCCCGACCCTTCGCAAGCAAGGGCCGACCTTGCCGCCGCCCTCAAGACGGCCGCCGCCACGCACCGCCGCGTTCTTCTCGACTTTGGCGGCAACTGGTGCGGCGACTGCCAGGTGCTGGATCTCTACATGCACGACAGCAAGAATCAGCCGCTCATCGAGTCAGACTTCGTCGTGGTCCACATCAACGTCGGCCACATCGACACCAACCTCGACCTCGCCGAGAAATATGGGGTCCCGCTCAACAAAGGCGTGCCCGCGCTGGCCGTCCTGAGCGACCACGGCGCGCTGCTTTACAGCCAGAAGAACGGTGAGTTTGAAGCGATGCGGCGCATGGAGTCGTCAGCCCTCACCGAGTTCCTGGTGCAATGGAGGCCTGCGCGTCCCGGCTGCTCGGCTGTCGTGGTCAACTGCTAGAGCGATTCCAATCGACACGGACCCTCGCGCAAAAGGAAACCCGATGCATTCGGTCGATGACAGCGACGGCCCGGACGCAGACCGCGCCATCGCCACGCTTTCAAGCCGCGAGGTCTACCGCAACCGCTGGATGCGCCTGCGCGAAGATGAAATCCTGCGCTCCAACGGCCAAAAGGGCATCTATGGCGTGGTCGAGGAGCACGACGGCGCCATCATTCTGCCCATCGAAAACGGGCGCATCTGGCTGGTGGAACAGTTCCGCTACACCATTCAGGAGCGGGCGCTGGAGCTGCCCCAGGGGTCTTGGGAGCGAGCGATCGAAGACCCCGAGGAACTTGCGCGCGGCGAGTTGCAGGAAGAGCTCGGACTCAAAGCCGCGCGGAAGATTCAACTGGGCACCCTGTGGATTGCTTACGGTTTCGCACGCCAGCGCGGGCACGTATTTCTCGCCTCGGGCATCTCGCCCGCTGAGAAAATTCCTGACGCCGAGGAGCACGATCTGGTGGTTCATTCCGTTTCAATCGCGGAATTTGAAAACATGATGCTCGACGGGACAATCCGTGACGAATGCACGGTGGCGGCCTGGGGGCTTTATCAGCTTTGGAAGGCGCGGCAAGGGTAAGCCACAGATTCATCCCGCCCGGAAGGCTCGGGCTATCCGGCGCGTGACTCGCGTCACAAGCCAAAACCCGCAATTCCTGAATAATCAGGGCTGAACGAGGAGCGCGGAGCAACCTTCGCGCCGGCGCTCCAGTGTTTCATGGGCCCTGTAGGAGGCAGAAACCGCCTTGGGCCAGGCTCCCGGGCGCGCCAACAGGGATCGAAGCGAAGCGCGAGACCAAGAACGAGTCAGACCATGTTCAAGATCGTGGAAGCCCGCACCGCCGGCCTCAACATCCGGCAGTTTATTGTCGAAGCGCCGCGCATCGCGCGCAAGCAGCGGCCGGGGCAGTTTGTCATTCTGCGGCTCCATGACCAGGGCGAACGCATTCCTCTCACCATCAAGAGCGCCGATCCTGCGGCGGGCACCATCACCATTGCCGTACAGGCCGTGGGCAAGACCACTTCGCTGCTCAACTCGCTTGAGGAGGGCGACTCGATTCTCGATGTCGTTGGTCCGCTGGGCCGGCCCTCCGAGATTAGGAACTACGGAACGGCCGTGATTCTGGCCGGAAGCGTAGGCACGGCCATGGCCCTGCCCACCGCCAACGCGCTCCGCGAGGCCGGCAATCACGTCATCTTCATTGAAGGCGCGCGCAGCAAAGAGATGGTGGTCTTTGAAGAAGAAGTGCGTGCGGCGAGCCATGAAGCCTCGATCCTCACCGACGACGGCAGCTATGGCGAACAGGGCCTGGTGACAAAGAAGCTCGAAGAGCTGATTGCCGCCGGCCGCAAGCTGGACTTCGTGCTTGCCGTTGGCCCCGTGCCGATGATGCGCGCCGTGGCCGAAATCACCGCGCCGCTGGGCATCAAAACTATGGTCAGCCTCAACTCCATCATGGTCGACGGCACTGGAATGTGCGGCGGATGTCGCGTGCTTTTGGGCAACCAGAGCAAGTTTGCATGTGTCGACGGGCCGGAGTTCGACGCGTCGCAGGTGAATTTTGAAGTGTTGATGCAGCGTAACGCCATGTATCGCAGCCAGGAATGCCAGTCTCTGAAGGAGTTTGAGCGGCACAAGCAGGAGGAGCTCGTTTCGCTACGCGCCGCGCTGGCCACCAAAGAGAAAGAGGCGGCGCAACTGCGCGCGAAGCTGGAAGCGCAGGGGGAGAAGCGCTATGCCTGAGTCTGCAAAGAGACGCAAAGGACCGGAGGCCATAGGCCGCGACTTCGCGCGCGCTGTTTCGGGGGAGATTGTTAGAGCAGCGACTATCAGTCACAAAGAGTTTATGAGCAGGCTGCGGGACCTCGAGAAATTTTACGTGCACGAATTGGAGGGATTCCCTGAGTTTGCCCTTGAAGTAAAACGCCGGGTTTCCGAGCAACTGCTCGAGCAAGCAATCTTTCGTCGCAACAGCCTCTCGGCGTGCAGAGCAAGACTGAACGCGGCCTCGCGACTCGGGTTTACGAACATCGAGCAAAGGGCACATTGTCATATGCTCTACGCGCAATATGCTTTTGCGCGGGGAAATAAGAGAGTCGCAAAGAGAATTGCTTCTGCACTTGTAATTGAACTGGAGCAATCGCTCAGGAAGCGGAAAAGTCCGCTTGCCAAGCAATGCCTCACATATGCAAGGGGTTTTCTTGATTTCATCGACAGCGCGAACAAGGCCTTGAAGAGGACACCGAGTCATGCCTGAGATGAACACTCTTCCGCTGAAGGAGCGGATGCAGATTCCGCGCGTGCACATGCCGGAGCTCGATCCTCAAGTCCGCGCGCACAATTTTCAGGAAGTGAACCGGGGGTTGGCCGCTCCCGGCGCCGTGAATGAGGCCACGCGCTGCATTGCCTGCGCCAAGCCCGGCTGCCAGTTGGATTGCCCGGTGGGCGTCAAGATCAAGGAGATTGTGGCGCTGATTTACTCGGGCGATTTTCTGGCCGCAGCGGCGAAGATGCGCGAGGACAACGCGCTACCCGCCATCACCGGCCGCGTGTGCCCGCAGGAGAGCCAGTGCGAGGGCGGCTGTGTGCTCGGCAAAAAGGGCGAGCCTGTAGCCATCGGCAATCTCGAACGGTTTATCGCCGACTTTGAGCGCCAGAGCGGCCAGCTCGGATTGCCCGCCATCGCTCCATCTACGGGCAAGAGCGTGGCCGTCGTGGGCAGCGGCCCGGCGGGGCTTTCAGCGGCCGGAGATCTGATTCAGAAGGGCCATCGCGTACGCGTCTTTGAAGCGCTGCACGAACTCGGCGGTGTGCTCGTCTACGGCATTCCGGAGTTCCGTCTGCCGAAGGCGATCGTGAAAGGGGAAGTGGACAATCTGCGGCGCATGGGCGTCGAGTTCGAGACCAACGTAGTGGTGGGCAGGAGCGTGACGCTCGACGAGCTGATGCGCGTGGAAGGCTACGACGCGGTCTTTGTGGCCACCGGCGCGGGCCTGCCCGTTTTTCTCGGCGTGCCCGGCGAGCACCTGAACGGCGTCTACTCGGCCAACGAGTTCCTCACCCGCACGAACCTGATGCGCGCCTATCGTTTTCCTGAGTTTGACCAGCCAATCTACGACTGCCGCGATCGCGACGTGATCGTGGTGGGCGGCGGCAATACAGCCATGGACGCTGTGCGCACGGCGCGCCGGCTGGGCGCGAAGTCCGCGACGCTCGTCTATCGCCGCTCAGAAGCCGAGATGCCGGCCCGCGCCGAAGAAGTGAAGCACGCGCGCGAAGAGGGCATCGAATTCCGCATGTTGACGAATCCCGTCGAGTTCTTGGGCGACCAAAAGGGGTGGCTTACCGGTGCGCGCTGCGTGCGCATGGAACTCGGCGAGCCCGATGCCGACGGACGCCGCCGTCCCGTCGCGGTTGCAGGCTCAGAATTCGTCTTGCCGGTCAACGTAGCCATCATCGGCGTGGGGACGACCGCCAACCCGCTGATCCAGAGCACCACGCCCGACCTCGCCACCAACAGGCGCAACTACATCGTGGCCCATCCCGAGACCATGCGTACCTCGAAGCGCGGCATCTTTGCCGGTGGCGACATTGTCACCGGCGGAGCCACGGTGATCCTGGCCATGGGCGCGGGACGCAAAGCGGCGAGAGCAATTGACGAATATCTAAAGGACGGCGAGTGGTGAAATCAGCTGCATGCGTCGTCAGCGGATCGCGGATGAGTCGCGCGTCTCCCCGGGCCTTCGCGGGTGTGCTTTGATCGAACGAGTAAACAATGGGATTTGTATCGCGAAAAAATCTATCGCTCATTCAATTCTTCCCTGCTGAAGCGCCGGCCTGCGTCGACGTTCTGCAAGCGCATCATCAGAGCATCGAATTCCTGGGCGTTACCCGAGCTCCGCGCAAACTGGGCAAGCCACTCGCGGAAAGCTTCGTTCAGTGTTCTGTGCTGCTCTCGCGCGACCGAGCGCGCCCGCTCGATCAGTCCCTCGTCGGCGCTTAGGGTTAGTTTCCTCATACGAAAACAGTGTACGGGTCCCCGTCCTCCAAAAAGAATGGGCGGCAAAGCTTTCGCTCTGCCGCCGCCCTGTCCCTGGGTTGTCTTGAAGATACTGCAGTCTTACGAAACCTCTTTACTGCAAGAGCTTGGTCACTTCCTGCTGCACTTGGTTAGCTTGCGCTAATGCTGCGATGCCGGTCTGGCTCAGAATCTCGAACTTCGACATGTTCGAAGTCGCCGAGGCATAGTCGGTTGCCTGCACCGCGTTCTGCGCTGAAACCACGTTCTCCTGCTGCGTGCTCATCACCTGGCTCAGCGAATTGAGCGTATTGATCTGGGCGCCGATGTAGCCGTCCATTGAGGCCACGTCGCTAATGGCCACATTCAGTTCGTTGAGCGCTACCTCGGCATCCACCTGTGTGGTCAGGTTGATGGTGCTCAGGTTGGCGCCGGCCCCATCGGAGTAGCTGGTTGTGGCCACGCCACCGGCGCCGTTGTTGTCCGCAACCATGCTCGTGTTGAGCGCGCCGCCGCCTGTCGATGTATCGGTCATCGAGCCGGTTATGCCCATGCTGTAGTACGCAGACAGGCCGACTGCCGGAGTATCCTGGACCGCGGTGACGCCAGGATTTCCGGCATCGGCAATGGTCTGCGTGAAGGTGGCGCCTTGCGAAGCAGGGCCGTTGGAAACCAGCGTCAGGATGGTGCCTATCGGTTGGGCGCCTACAGCAGCCGAGTTCACGGTTGCGGTGATTCCAAGGCCGGATGCTGTGATGGCGGCCGCCAAAGCGGTGAGTGTGCCAGCGCCGGAGGCGGCATTGAACGTCGTACCGTCGATGACCAGGTTCCCCGTCAATACATCGCCGGTTGCGCCCGGACCGGAGAGGGTCACTGTGCCGATCTGGTTCTGGTTGGCGACGTTGGTCGTCGCAGCTACCCCGCCGGCGCCGACAGTCACCGTGGAGCTGAATGTGTCGGAAGCGTTGGCGGACTTGAAGGTGAGGATCTTCCCGGTGCTGTCGACCGAGGCCGTAACGCCGTAATTGCCGGCGATGACGGTCGCCGCCAGATCCGAGGCGTTATCGGTCTTATTCAAGGTTCCCAGCGTAATAGCGGGGTTGGAGCCGATGCTGAGCGTGCCGCCTGTGTAGGCCTGGTTGGCGTTGCCGGTGGTGATGGTGCCGATCGTATTGGTGAACGACCCGCTGACGATCGGGGTCCCGGTCAGAGTGAGCGCGCCCGCCGAAGCGGTCATGTTGGTGCTCGACACGGTCACAGCCGGGTTGGCGGAGGTTAAGGTGAGCAGCGTACTGGCCGCGTGACCGTCGAGATATCCAGAGGAATTCACCGAAGCCGTGACACCATACCCGGCGGCATTGATAGTGGCTGCCAGGTTCGCCAGCGTGTCCGTTGAGTTGGCGGTCCCAAGGGAGATGATGTGGGTCTTGCCGTCGGAACCGACAATTGAGAGCGTACCGCCGGTAAGCGTATTCGCCGCCGCGGCGATGGTGAGGGTGCCCACTTCGCCGGCGCCATTGGTTCCGGCGCCTAAGCCGTTGCCGGCGATAATGATGCCGGTATCGTTACCGCTGCCGCCAGCAGTATTCGCCGCTGTGGCCGCTGTGGCCGCGGCGGTGCCTGCCTGGGTTGCGGTGCCAAAGCTCGCGCTCAGTCCCAGGCCCGAGCCGTTGATGGCGTTAATCAGGCCCTGGGCAGTGTTGGCATAATTCGTGCCGGTACCCACCGTGATGTTCGCCGAAGCGGGCGTAACCGTCCCGCTCGATCCCCTGGCAAGGTAGCTCACCGTGATCGTGGTTGACCCACTGGCATTCAAGCTGTCGGAGGCGGAGGCATTGGTTCCGCCTTTGGAGAGATCGATGAACACGTTGCTCTGCCCGCTCGAGTAGGACATCGCGCCGCCCGTGTCGCCCACGCTCGACGAGGACAACGTGCGGATGAAAAGGTCGTCCACTGAGGAGCCGGCCTGCGAGGAATCGCCGGTGTAAATCGCGACCGTGGTGTTGTTGAAGACCTGCTCCTGGTTGTACGTGGTCGTCGATCCAATATTGTTGATCTCGGCCAGGATCGATTGGTACTCCTGGTTTGCCGCCCCCTCCTGGGTCGAATTGAGGGTGCCGTTCGAGGCTTCGGCGGCCAGCGTAACGGCGCGGTCCAGCAGGCTTGTCACCTGTGAGAGTGCGCCGTCGGCCACCTGCATCAGTCCCACGCCTTCCGTGGCGTTGGTCTTAGATTGCGTGAGCGCAACCGAATTCGCCTGCAGTCCATTGACCAGCGAAAGGCCGGCCGAGTCATCCGCTCCGGAGTTGATACGCGACCCCGACGACAACTGCTGCAACACTGTCTGCAGGCTGGCGTTCGTGTTGCTTAGGTTGTTCTCAGCGTAGATTGCCGACAGATTGTTCAAAACACCGAGGGCCATGGGATCAACTCCTTTTCGGATGCCCTGCTGCCCTCAGATCCGTTGGCGCCTTGCTGGTCCTGCCAAGGCCGCCGTCACTTCCGGATGGGCCTGTTCGCATCCACCCCATTCATCGGTCCAGGCCAAAATAACTTTAGTCATATTCTTTAAGTTTTTTTGCTGCCGCGATTGTTTCGCCGCGATTCAAGGTGTCGCGCAGGCGAACAATCGCTGTCGCAGCACGCTCCAGTCGCTGTCCCGATGCTGTGCACCTGTTTGTCTCGCTTCGAGGCAATGTGTCCGCGGCTTCATCCACGCAAGCGGCGCGTTTTACCCGGTGTTTCTTGGGATTTCGCGGCCCGAGCGCGCAAATGTCGATACACACTCAGGCCCTCCGGCACGCGCGGAAGGGCCCGACCGAATCGCGGAGGTGGCCGCCTACGCCAATTCCCTGCGCGAGGGCTTGTGCCCCCACAGGCCGTAGTAGGCCACGTAGAGATAGCCAATGATGGGAATGATGAAGGCGTACTGGATGCTCGTCTTGTCGGCCAGCAAGCCAAACAGCGGCGGAATCACAGCGCCGCCTACGTTGCCGATCGTCAGCACGCCAGAGCCTTTGCTGGTGAGCGGCCCCAGCTCCGCCACGCCCAGCGCGAAGATGGTCGGATACATGATGGAGTTAGCCAGTCCAGTCAGCACAAGGCAGGCGATGGCGACCGTTCCATGGGTACTCATAGCTGCGCAAAGCAACAAAACGCCGCAGATGCCCAGAAGGACGAGCAGTTTGTCCGCCTTGATCCAGACCATGATCGCGCTGCCAAGCAGTCGGCCGATCATCATGCCCAGGTAAAACAGGCTGACCATCAGGCTGGCGGTTTCAACCTTCGTCATTCCCTGCCCGAGACAGAACTGAATCGTGATCGAGGCCACAGCAATTTCCAATCCGACATAGAAGAAGATACCCACCATGCCGAGCACCGTATGCGAATGGCTCCAGATGTTTCGCTCGGCAACTGGGACGGCGCCAGCGCCGGGGCGGAACTCGCGCGTCATGGTGATTGCCGGCAGATGCAGCATCATCACTGCGCAACCTAGTAGCAGCAGTGCGACGGCAATCGCGATGTAAGGCCCTTGCAGCATGTGCGCGGTGGCGGCCGAGCTTAGGGTCTTGCTGGGATCGGTGAGGATAAAGATGCCCGCGACCCACGGAGCCGCCAGCGAGCCGATGGAGTTGACGGCCTGCGCCAACGTGAGCCGCGCCGGGGCGCTGTGCTCTGGGCCGAGAATCGAAACGTAGGGATTGGCTGAGGTCTGGAGTCCGCACACTCCCGAAGCCAGCACGAAGATGGCAAAGAGCGTCATGGGGAAGCTGACCAGATTGGCCGCCGGAATGAAGAGCAGCGCGCCTACCACCATGACGAACAGCGAGATGACCATGGTCCGCTTGTAGCCCACTGCCTCAATCACTTTTGCGGCCGGCACCGAGAAGACGAGATAGGCGAAGAACCATGCTGCAGTCGCCAGCATGGCTGGCCCGTGCTCCAGCCGGAAGACGGCCTCCAGCTTGGCCACCAGCACGTTGTTCAGGCTGGTCAGAAAGCCAAAGATTCCGAACAAAACTGCGACAGTGATGAACGGTCCGGTGTAGCTGGGCGCGGCTGAGGGGTTGGAGCGTGTCGCCATAAAAGGTCTTCTTCCTCCGGATGCAGCGGAAACAACTGGAACTGGTTCGCAAACACTCTATCCAGCGCAGCGGCTCGCGTCCAGTGGAAAATGAAAAGGTTTTCAGCCCTTCCGGGCTGATACTCCAATCCAAAAGGCTGCTGCACGCAGTGCCCATTTACACTGAAGGTGCATGATTCCCACCCTCACCTGGACCCCCGAGGGCGTCCGCTTCATCGACCAGACCAGGCTCCCGCTCGAAGAGAGCTACGTGCTCGCCACAACCTACGACGAGGTGGCTGACGTTATCGTCACCATGGTCGTCCGCGGCGCGCCGGCCATCGGCGTTTCGGCGGCCTACGGCGTTGCCCTTGGAGCAATCCGCTCCAAGGCTGAGAGCGCGGAGCGCTTTGCGCCGGAGTTCGAAAAGATCTGTGCGCGGCTCGCCGGCACGCGCCCCACGGCCGTCAATCTTTTCTGGGCCATCGATCGTATGAAGGCGCTGTTTGCCAAGTTGCTCGCGGCCAACGCAACCCTCGTCCAAGTCCAGGAAAAGATCCTCGCCGAGGCGAATGCCATGTACGACGAAGACATCGCCGCCTGCAAAGCGATGGGCGCATTTGGCGCGGAGCTTCTGCCGGATGAGGGCGGCGTTTTGACGCATTGCAATGCCGGTGCGCTGGCTACGTGTGGTTACGGAACCGCGCTGGGCGTGATTCGCGCCGCTGTCGAGCGGGGAAAGCGAATCCATGTCTACGCCGACGAGACGCGGCCGTTTTTGCAGGGAGCGCGACTCACGGCTTGGGAGCTAATGGCCGACGGCATTCCAACCACAGTGATCTGCGACAACATGGCCGCGAGCCTCATGCGGCAGGGAAAGATTCAGGCCGTCGTCGTGGGCGCGGACCGCATCGCCGCCAACGGCGACACCGCAAACAAGATTGGCACCTACAACGTCGCCATCCTGGCCCGCGAGCACGGCATCCCGTTTTACGTGGCCGCGCCGTGGTCTACCATCGATCTCGCCACGGCGACCGGCGACGCGATCCCCATTGAGGAACGCCCGGCGAGGGAAGTCACGCACCACGCCGGAACGCAGCTCACGCCCAACGGCGTGGGCATTTGCAATCCCGCCTTCGACGTCACCCCAGCCAAATACATCGCCTCCATCATCACCGAGCGCGGTGCGCTGCGCGCGCCATATACCGAGTCGCTCAAAGAGATGGAGATGGTGAGCTAGCTCATATCCCTAACCATCCATTTTTCAGTTTTTTAGACGGGTTCATCCGCAGCTGTCTTGACATGGGATGCTAATTTAGCTAAGCTAACTTAGCAGGATAAAACGATGCCCTCTGCCACGATCTTTGAAGCCAAGACCAACCTCTCCAAGCTCATCCAGCGTGCGCTCCAGGGTGAGGACGTCCAGATTACGACCGGCCGCGAGCGCAAGCCTGTCGTACGCCTCGTTCCGGTCGAGCCGGTTCGCGGCAACCGCCGCCTCGGCTTTCTCAAGGGGAAGATCGAGGTAGGTCCAGAATTCTTCGAGCCTCTGCCGGAGGACGAGCTCCGCCTTTGGAACGGCGAAGGCGAATGAGAGTCCTGCTTGATACCCACGCCCTGTTATGGGCAACGGCCTACGACGAGTTGCTCTCATCCCGTGCCCGTCATCTGATTCAACCGCAGCGCAATGAGATTTTTGTCTCGGCCGCTTCCGCTTGGGAAATCGCAACAAAGTATCGTCTGGGCAGGCTGCCCTTGGCGCAAGCTCTCGTCGACGATTTCGTTCCTGTCATTCGATCTGCAGGTTATCTGCCACTGCCCATCAGTCTCGAGCACGCTCTTCGGGCCGGCCGTCTTACGCCCGAGCACAAAGACCCATTTGACCGCATGCTCGCTGCGCAAGCCATCCACGAAGATCTTCCCTTAATCAGCAACGACGAGCAACTCGACGTCTTCGGTGTTCGCCGCGAGTGGTAGGCCCGGTGCCGTTCTAGGCGCCGGGTTTCTTACCTTCAAACGAATGTTCGTCTGGCAACATGCCCTGATGGAGAATGCGAACGACAAGGATGCCACCCTTAATCTCGCGGTAAAACACGACATGCCGTCCCTGCTCGAAACGATGCAGACCGGGCCGGATCCAATCGCATGATCTGCCAATCTTTGGATTGCGGGCAAGCATCGTGGCGCATCGCCTTAAATCTTCGAGATAGCGCGCTGTCTGTGCTTCGCCCCAGGCACGCATGCTGTACGAGCCAATGCTTAGAAGGTCCGCTTTCGCTCTGCCCGAGAAACTTGCATTGGGCATAGTTAACGGGATTTCTTAGACAACTTGAGCTCCTTGCGGACTTCGACGAAGACATCGCCTTCCACCACTCCGCTTGCATCTCCCTCGTCGATGGCTGCGCGCAATGCCGCCAATTTCGACTCGTAGAGACGCTCGTCACGCTCAAGCGTGCGCAAGGCGGCGCGAACCACCTCGCTGGCGTTCTCAAAACGTCCGCTCTCGACCCGCGCCACGACAAAGCTGTCGAGTTCTTTCGTCAAATTCACGTTGCGAGTGGGCATGGTGTTTTAGTCCGTCCCTGTTCCCGGAGGGGCTGGAAGCCAGCCTAGCATGGTTAGCAAACTTTGCCAATGCCCGTGGACCATGGCGCACGCCGCGCTCTCAGGTTCCTACCCCGGCGTCCGCACCTCGCTCGACGTGCCTCCCGCCGCGGGTATGTAGCACTTCGTCGTGTAATCCATCACCATGCGGTCGGCGTTGAACCGCCATCCCAGCGTCCGGATCGTCCGCTTCATGCGCTTGATCCAGCCACGCGGCAGGCCGTCGCGATCGCGCTGGTAGTAAAGCGGAATCACCTCGTCAATCAGCGCGCGGTAAAGCGCCTCGCCGTCGCGGCTGTCGTGAACGTCCATATTGGAGTGCGTTCTGCCAGTCCCGATGGCGAAGCCATTCAGCCCGTCGTAAGCTTCCGCCCACCAGCCATCCAAAACCGAGAGATTCAACCCGCCGTTCAAAACCACCTTCATGCCGCTTGTCCCCGAAGCCTCCAGCGGCCGCCGCGGATTGTTCAGCCACACGTCGACTCCCTGTACCAGATGCCGGCCAACGTTGATGTCGTAGTCCTCAATAAAGACGAACTTGTCGCCAAAGTCAGCGTGGCGCATCATCTGCGCAATCTGCTGCAGCACTTTCTTGCCTGGCTCGTCGTGCGGATGCGCCTTGCCGGCAAAGACGAATTGCACCGGGCGCTTGGCATCGTTCACCATCGCGGCCAGCCTTTCCAAATCCTTTAGCAAAAGGTTGGCGCGCTTGTAGGTGGCAAAGCGGCGCGCGAATCCAATCGTCAAGGCATCGGGTGAGAGCACCTTGTCCAGCCGCTTCAAAGCCTCAGCCGGTTCGCTGCGGCGCTCGGCCTGCTCGTGCGCGCGGCGCCGCAGGAAATTGAAGAGCTGCCCTTTCAGGCTGAGGTGGGTCTCCCACAGTTCGCCGTCGTCAACACTCTCGATGGCCGACCAGGTGTGCGCCGCTCCGCTTTGGCGCTGCCAGCCCACCCCGAGATGGCGATCGTACAGCCTCCGCATCTGCGGCGCCAGCCACGACGGCACGTGCACGCCATTGGTTACGTGGCCGATCGGCACCGCGTCCTCGGGACCGTCGGGGTACAGGCCTCGCCACATGGCCCGCGAAACGTCGCCGTGCAGCGAACTGACGGCATTCACGCGCCGCGCCAGCTTCAGGCCCAGCACTGTCATGCAAAAAGTTTCCTGGCTGTCGGTGGGATGTTCGCGGCCAAAGCCCATCAGGTTTTCGTGCGAAATGCCCAGCTCATCGCGCAGCGGCCCCAGGTGCTCTTCGATCAGGTCGGGACTGAAGCGGTCGTGTCCCGCGGGCACCGGCGTGTGCGTGGTAAAGATCACCTCGCGCGGAATCTGGCGGGCAGCGGAGTAGAAGTCTAGCCCCTCCTCCTCCATGCGGCTGCGAATGGCCTCGAAGACCGCGAATCCGCTGTGGCCTTCGTTCAGATGAAGGACACCCGGCGTGACGCCCATGGCTTTCAGCGCGCGAAAGCCGCCCACGCCCAGCAGCAGCTCCTGACGGATGCGCGTGCGCGCGTCGCCGCCATAGAGGCGCGAGGTCGTCTCCAGATCCTCGGGCGCGTTGCCGGCCACGTTCGAGTCAAGCAGCAGCAGATCGCAGCGGCCCACCTTCGCACGCCACACTTTGGCGCGAATCGAGCTGCCGCGCGTGGCAATCTCCACCACCACGGGCTCGCCGTTCGCGCCGATGGCCTGCTGCATCGGCAGTTGATTCACATCCGTCTGCAGATACTCTTCGCGTTGCCATCCGGTTCCGTCCAGCCGCTGCAAAAAGTAGCCCTGCCCGTAGAAGAGCCCAACCCCGATCAGAGGAATGTCCAGGTCCGATGCGCTCTTGATGTGGTCGCCCGCCAGCACGCCCAGGCCCCCGGAGTAGATCGGCAGCGATTCATGCAGGCCGAACTCGGCGGAAAAATACCCCACTGGCCTCGGCCGCAGCACGCCTGCATGGCTGGCGCCCCAGGTGCGGTCATCGCGCAGGTACTCCTGCTGGCGCCGGTAGGCGTAATTGATGCGGCTATGCAGCACCAATTCAGTGGCCCTCCGCTCGATCTCCGCCAGCGGCATTTCGTTCAACAACGCGATCGGATTCTGATTGAGCTGTCGCCAGCGCGTGGGATTCAGGTCGCGAAACAGGCTGACGCACTCGTTGTCCCAGCTCCACCACACGTTGCGCGCCAGTTCCCAGAGCTTCTCCTGCGCGGGCGCAACAAACCGGTCGAGCGTCCGCGCCTCGCTCACCACGGGCGCAACCTGGGCCGCCGCCTCCACCAGCATGCGAATTTCATCGTCGCGAAAGATTCTCGGGTCCTTGGTCTGCACCACCAGCACGCCCTGCAGAACGCCGCGGTCGATCAAAGGCACGCCGAGAAAGGAGTGGTACTCCTCTTCGCCCGATTCCTTGAAGTATTTGTAGCGTGGATGTTCGCGCGCGTCGGGCACTGCCACTGGAACCAATTGTTCGGCGACCAGGCCGGAAAGGCCTTCGTGCAGGGGCATGCGCAATGTGCCGATCGATCGCGGGTGAAGGCCCAGCGTAGCGGCGAGCACCAGATTCGACCGGTCCGGCTCCAGCAGGTAGGCCGAGCACACGTCGGTCCTGAACCGCGTGGCGATCAGGGCCACCACGTTCATCAGCGTGTCGGCCGGCTTGCCCTCCTGCTCCGCCAGGTTGGTGATCTCCTCCAGCGTCAAAACCAGATTGGCATCAGTGGATTCGCTGGCGTCAGTAGGTTCGCTGATTGGGGTCATCGAATGCGTACACCTCGAATATGGAGATGGAAAGCTCGTGCCCCGCGCGGCGACCCAATTTGAAAAGCGAAAAACCGCGGGCCGAAGACACGAGGTGGAAACCGAGGCAACAAACTATTTGGACTTAGGGGAAATCCCGCGAATTGATTCTGCGGGATTGATTCGACAATACCATACGAGCCGGTGTGAGGCAGCGCCGGACAGATGGCAAACGTTGCCTTCGCCATTGCATTATTGTTGGGCGAAAAGCGTGGCTGGCAACGAGAGAAGCGGAAACCTGCCGAATCTTGCGACCGCGCCACGCATGGGCCGCCGCTCACGATGGAAGCAGCAACCCAGGAATCGATCCTCATCATCCCTTCGTGGCTTCCACAAATCCCGAGCGCTTTAGAATGCGAAGAATCTGCGATTCCTCTCCCGCGTTTCTGGTCGCCCACTCCTTGAAGTACCAGTCCAGGTAGTGCTTGTACCCCTTGGCGCCCCAGCCGTCGCCGAGAGCAAGATGTTCCGCGGGCCGATCGTACTTCTGAATCAGCTCCCCGACTTCGGCCTCGGTCAGATGATGGTAGTTGTCGTCGTGAACGACTCCTGTCCCCGTTAAGCGGCCCATCATGAACGGCGGTTCGGCCGTGGGATACCCCAACACAAGAGCGACGACCGGGAAGCAGTGCATTTCGGGAAGGTCGA
The DNA here is from genome assembly GCA_003138515.1 of Acidobacteriaceae bacterium. GTDB lineage: Bacteria > Acidobacteriota > Terriglobia > Terriglobales > Acidobacteriaceae > Telmatobacter. The sequence continues at coordinate 94,990 of PLGG01000047.1, forward strand.
GCAGCGTCCAGAGCCGCGTCATATCGTCCCTGTGGATACCATTGGTGAGAAGCGAGTCGATTCCCATCGACTTGGCGGCGATGACGGCCGTCTGTGCAGCGAGCACGGTGTTGGTTGACGCCGTGACGAAGAATTCCATATTGCCTGGGTCGAATGGTTGTCCCAGGGCGTGAGCTTCGGCTTTCATGCGGTTGTAGTCGGCGCAGAACACCAGGAGGCAGCTTCCAGAGTATCCGCAGATCTGCGCCATCTTTTTGCGGTCCTTCACCGCGATGATTGCGTAACTCTGATTGTTTGCAGCGTTGGCGGCGCGGACACAGGCCCCAAGAATCGCTTGCAGTGCGGCGTCAGGTATTGTGCGATCCGTGAAGTTGCCATGAATGCTTCGTAGCGAGTGGATCGTCTTGAGCGTGGGGTTTTGCAAGAGATCGGCCGGAGCTGCCGGCTTCCGATCGTTTTGCCCTGCGTGCGCCGGTCGAGTCTCGGAAAGCAGAATCGCGCCGCTCCCCAGGATGGTTGCCGTTTTCAGAAATTCACGTCGACGAGACTTCACAGAAACACTCCTTTCAGTTTCGTTGGTCTACGAGAACTACCCCGGAATACGAGTTTCGAGGCTCATCGGTTTCACTGGGCGCAGCGCCGGCCGAAACTGCCCTCACTCGCGTTCTAAGCCTTTGCCAGCCGCGCCGCCATCACCGCGAACACCGGGTACGTCAAGTACACCAGCCCGACCTCCGAGTAGTAGCCCAGCGGCGTCAGCTTCATCGGCCCGTAAGCAAACATCGGGTAATCGCAGACGAGGTTGTTGACAAGCCAAACCGCTCCTACCAGCGCGGCCTCCCGAATCGAAACCGTCCGCTTGCGGAAGTACCAGGCCAGCAATAAGCCCGCAGTCATCAGAACCGCCAGGTACATCAGCGTGCTGAACAGCGGCGCATTCGATTTCTTCAACGGAAACAGGACGAATCCGGCAACGAATGGGATAAACCAGCTCAGGAGTCCGAACAGAATTGCGCGTACCACGGCGCGTGTTTGGGCGCTCATAACCACCTCAGAGTGCTCTGGGATTTTATGGCATCAATCTTAAGTCGCTTCTGGCCGCAGGAGTAGTCCCGCCGTGCTAAATTGAGATTCCACGGGGGTCGCAATGGCACTGGATGCTCAGCTTGCCGCGGGCGGCGAAACGATCGAGTTGCAGCAGCAGGTTTTCCGGCTGCAAGCGTTGCTTGAAGCCTCGCGCCAGGTGCATTCGACGATCCGCGAGGACGAGGTCCTCGAGTCCGTCCTGCGCATCGTGGTGCGCGAGCTGGAGATGGCCGGCGCCGCTTTCCCCGGAACCGGCCTGGCGTACGGCGCGATGCCGAAAAACGCAACTGGCGCCGACGCTGAGCAACTCCTCATCTATCCGCTTGCCGACCGCGACGGCCGAAAAATGACCGAGCTCGTCGTGGCGTCTCCGGGTGCGCGCGAGCTTTCGCTCTCTGAGGCCGACTTCCTCGAAGGCTTGGCGTTGCAAGCTGCCGTGGCACTTGAAAACGCGCGCAATCACAAGCGCAACGTCGAGTTCGCGCGCTTGCAGCAGGATCTCGACGCGGCGCGGCAGATTCAACGCTCGCTGCTCCCGCAGCAGCTGCCCGAGATTCCCGGTTACTCCATCGCCTTCCGCTCCGATACCTGCTACGAGGTGGGCGGCGACTATCTCGATATCGTCGGACAGCCTGACGGCAGCCTGCTCATCGCTGTGGCCGACGTGGCCGGCAAGGGGCTGGCCTCGGCCATCATGTCCACCAGCTTTCGCGCGGCTTTTCGCGGCATGGCGCTCACAGGCCCGCCGCTCGACGAGCTGGCCACGCGCATGAACCAGCACCACTGGGCCGAAGGCGAGGAGGCGCGCAGGCGCTATGTCACGGCAATTTTTCTCCGGCTGCATCCCCAAGCGGGCCAAATTGAGGTGGTGAACGCCGGTCACAATCCCGGATTTCTCGTCGCGCCGGGCTCGCCGCCGATCCAGTTTGACGCNNCTCCTTTTCTATACCGACGGCCTGACTGAGGTCTTCAGGGGAGATGAAGAGTTTGGTCCGGAAAGGCTTTTGAATGAATTTTCTACGTGTCCAGTGCAAAAGGCCGATGGTATCCTCGATGCATTGTGGGCAGCCATTCAGGCGTTTGCAGAGGGCGGCCCGCAAGCTGACGATATGACCGCGTTGGCGCTGTGCCGCGGAGAGATGCCGGAATGACCGAGCCGAAAACCACCACCGTCGAGGTCCGTCTGCCAACCAAAATGGGCTACGAGAAGGTGGCCATGAGCACGGCCTCAGCGGTGGCCAAGCTGATGGGTTTCCCTGAGGATCGAATCGAAGATCTAAAAACGGCTGTGGCCGAGGCGTGCATCAATGCCATTGAACACGGCAACCGGCTGAACGAAAAGCTGTCGGTCGGAGTGGTTCTCCGCGCCGATAACGACGCGTTGGAAGTGAAGGTGATCGACGACGGCAGGGGAATCAAGACCCAACCCGCCAGGCCGGACATCGATCGCAAAATGCACGGCGAAGAAGATCCGCGCGGCATGGGAATGTTCCTCATCCAGGCGTTGGTGGACGAAGCAGAGTGGGTGACCGGAGCCGATGGCAAAAGCAGCTACGTCCGCCTGGTGATCAAGTTGAACAAAGCGGCGGAGTAGGCTAGAACAGGGTCCAATCGAAAGTGGAGGCAATCGACAAGTGGAGAGCGAGACCAAATCGCACGTTGACCAGCTCAAATCCCCATCCGGATACCCGGTAGCCATCCTCCGTTTCGAGGGCGACATCGCCAGCACCTCGAAGGACGCGGTTCTGGGCGCCTACGAAGGCCTGCCCAGGGAGACGACAAAGCTCATCCTGCTGGACTTCACGCGCGTCGACTACATCAACTCCAGTGGCATTGCCTTGATCATCCAACTGCTGATTCAAGCCGCGCACGCTGGGCAAACCGTCTTCGCCTTCGGCCTCTCGGCGCACTTCACCAAGGTCTTCACCATGGTGGGCATCACGAAGTACGCGCGCCTGTTCCCCAACCAGGCCGAAGCCATGGCCGCGCTGTAAGCGCGCCTATTCCTTATTTAAGTTTGAATAGCAATCGAATCGCTATTAAAGGAAAGCCCCTCAACCTTTAATAACAGGTCCCTTATTAAGGAACCTTCGTTACGGGCAGGAGGCCCGCAGCAGCCGCTACTGCGGCCCCCTATCGCCCCTCGAGAATGGATTCGGCAGGTGGAACGGCGTCTCCGGCGACGACGCCCTCTTCTTTGAACTTGAGTCCTGCCGCAGCACGGTTCGCTGCGAGTTAAGGCACAGCCACCCGCCATGGACCCGCTCGAAGACCTGCGTAAAGACGCCCTTTTCGTCCACCAGGCCCGAGGCGGTCTTGTGGTGCAACGTGTACGTGCCGTTGGCCACCGCAATATCGCCGAGCATGCGCACGGTAATGACCTTCTGCGTCAGGTAGAGCGTCTTGTCTTCGAGGCTGAGCACCTGCGCCACTTGCTGGTTGCGCGTCGTCACATCGCCGCTCGCGGAAACGTCTACAAACAAGGGAGATAGCACCAGTTCCAAGCCGTACTGGTCGCGCCGGTTCACGGCGTCGGACCAGCTGTCGTCAATCTTCTGGAATTGAAGGATCTCCGGGCTGACGGTCTCCATCACGCCGGGCTTGTCTGCCGGCGGAACAGCGCTCGCTGCTGGGTCGGGAGTGGGATTTTGGGCAGCTGCAACGCAGCACAGAAGAGAGCAGGAAAAGAACAAAAGAAAGCGATTCATGCGCAGATTGAGCTCCAACCTTGAAAGCAGTGTTCCACCAAGAATCATAGCTCTTTCGACTCCACAATCGGGGCGCGGGGGAGCGAAAAAGTCCAGGCTGCGGGCCCTCCCAGGCGATACACCCTATAGAAGGCCTTCCAGCCGGCTGGGTTGATGAATGGTCACGTTGGAGTCCTCGATCGAGATCCAGCGGTCTTTGCGGAACTGGCCGAGGGTGCGGGTGACCGTCTCGCGGGTGGTGCAGGTCATCGAGGCCATCTCCTCGTGCGTCAGCAGAAGAGGGAAGCGATATTCTCCGCCCTCGGTGTGCTCGCCGATCTGATGCGCAAGTTCCGTCAGCAGGCGAGCCAACCGCGCGGCCACGGTTTCAGCCAGAGCGATGCGGCACGCATCCTGCAGCGCAAAGCGGTACTCCTGGCAGATGCATTGCACCGCGCGCAGTTGCGCTTCCTTGTGGTTGCGCAAAAAACTCAGAAATCGCTCCCGCTCCACCGGCCGCAACTGGGCGGGCGTCAATGACTCCGCTGAAACCTCGTAAACGCCGTGCGAGAGCACCGCGTAAAGTCCCAGCATCGATCCGGGGCCGGCAACGCGGACAATCATGTGCCGGTCGTCAGGCCGGCCCGCAGTCAGCTTCAGATAGCCGTTGCAAATCAGGTAGAGGCAGCGGGCGTCTTCACCCTCAGTAAAGAGCGCAGCCTGCGAGGGCAGCGAAATTGTGCTGGTGGCGAGTTCCAGATCGGCTAAAACGGCGCTTCCGAGCGAGCAAAACCACCCGGGACGGCGATTCGCGCAGGCCGCGCAGCCCAGCGGCGACGACCGGCCCAGGTGCGGCGGTCGCGTCTGCTCCTGCACCGAAATCTGCATGTCCGCCATCGTTCTCCCTCGTTCCATTCCGACGCGGCCCTTCGCCTCTTCCGCATCCCGGCCTGCATTCCGGTCCAGCCAAGCCGCGGGTAAGATCGAAACGCCTCGCCGCTCCCAGCGGCAGTGGCGCTATGTGGAAGTTTGCTTGATTGAAGGGGCCTTTGGATGTGATGGGCCTCACGTTTGAGTCCGGTTTCCTGACGATGTGACGGCCAAATCCGACCCTCCAGGACAAGCAACCCGCAAATGACTGCGCCAATGGACGTTTGGCCCCAAAATCAACCCTCGCACCACATGTGATAGACATCACCGCCGTTATTCATCGCGAAACCTTAATCTTTCGTCCATGTGGTGATGTTCCGCACCGCCAGGCGTTCGCAAAAGGTTCCTGTGGTGCTCGCGCTCACATTCAGAAAATCCACCACATTCAGCCTGAAACGGCGGCTGAGGTTCGTACTAAGCAGTGCCACGAAGTTCTTCGAAGGCGGTATTTTGCATGCATACTGATCGGCCGGTAACGCAATGGTTCAAGGGTGCGGTTCCCAGAAAGCAGCCGGGACTGCGAGTGTTTTTGATGGTTTTGCTGGGCGCTGGCGTGTTATCCGCAACGGCGCTGGCTGCCGCGCAACAAGGAGCAAAAGCCCCTGACGCGCCAGCCACTCCGCCCGGACACGCCGAATTTGTGGGTTCTGACACCTGCGCAACTTGCCACGCAGAGGTGGCCAAGAGTTTCGCCACCAATCCTCACACCAAAATGGCGTTGATGCATGGGAACGCGAATGGCGTTACCTGCGAGAACTGTCACGGGGCGGGCAGCGAGCACGTAGCGGGCGGCGGCGACGTCACCAAGATCTTCGATCCCGCCAAGGCCTCGGTCAAAGACGTTGACACCAAGTGCCTGAGCTGCCACGCGGGCGCGCATCCCAACTTCGACCGCTCTCCTCACGCCAAGGCCAATGTAGGCTGCACCAGTTGCCACAGCATTCACGGCAGCAAGGAAGAGGCGCTGCTCAAGGCTTCGCAGCCGACTCTTTGCTTCCAATGCCATGCCGACCAGAAGGCGCAGTTTGGCATGCCCTTCCACCACCCGGTCAACGAAGGCACCGTCAAGTGCAGTGACTGCCATGACGTTCACGGCACCTTCCAGAACAGCAACCTGAAGTCGACGGCCGATCAGAGCATGATCTGCACCAAGTGCCACACAGATGTGCGTGGGCCCTTTGTCTACGAGCACGCCCCGGTTAAAGCGGAAGGCTGCCTGGCATGCCATTCGCCGCACGGTTCGCAGAATGCTCGGATGCTGAACATGCCGAATGTGAACGTGCTCTGCAACCAGTGCCACAGCGCGGTAGCTTCCGGCACGATTCATGGTCAAGGCCAGGGCTCGTCGGATAGCGTGCCCTGCACCAGCTGCCACACCTACATTCACGGTTCAAACATGAATGCGGCGTTTCTCAGATAGGAGTGGTGTGGCCCTGCCCCGCCGGATCTTCACCAACGGCGCGGCACGGCTCCCACAAGAGTTTTGCACGGGTTTCAAAGGTTCGATGTTGGCAATGAGTTTTGTTCAAGTGAGGCTTCATATGAAGAACGTTGGCTGCTTATCTCGGATTCCCAATCGACAGCCGTCTTTCGCAATGTATCTGGGGATGATCGTGGCCCTTTTCCTTGCGCTGGCATGTATCGCCGTCGCGCAGAATCCAGCTGAGCCCAGCCCTCCGACGGGCTCAACAATGTCTGTCCCGCAAGGATATTCGGTCCACGAGTCCGTCGATCTCGGCGGGCGCATGGCCGGCATCTCGGGCAGCAGCGCCATGTACGACACGATGGTGAACCTGCAGTCCGGGCCGCGCGTTCTCGGCGAGACCTTCAGGCTGCACGCACTGGAAGGCACCAAGAACACCCCGCTCGACGACTTGCAGGTTTTTGCCAGCGGCTTCGGTGGCGAACCCAACAGCTTTGCCAAGCTCGACTTCTCAAAGGGCAAGTACTACGAGTTTTCCGGCATGTTCCGCCGCGACCGTCAGTACTTTGATTACGATCTGCTCGGCAATCCGGGCATCCCCAGCGGGTATTCCATTCCCATCGGGCCCTCCACGGCGCCTACTGGCACGTATGCGTGGCCGCAGGCGACTCATTCGCCGTTCCTGTATAACACCGTGCGCCGCATGACTGACACCAGCTTGACCCTGCTTCCGCTGTCGAAGTTCACGTTCCGCGTCGCCTATTCGCAGAACATCTTCCAGGGGCCGAGCTTCACTCCGAGCGGCAACTCTGTAGCCGGGCAGGAAGTCCTGCTCCAGGAAGTCCAGCGCAACAGCACCGACGATTTTACGGGCACGCTCGATTGGAAGCCGGTGCAGGGCACCAAGCTCACCTATGAGCAGCAAATCGACCACTACAAGGGTGACTCTTACTTCACCATGGCTCCTCAGTACCTTAATGTGCAGGAGTCGAATGGAACCAAAGTCTCTCTGCTCGACAGCTACCAGCAGTTCGTGCCGTATGGCTACAGCACGGCCACCGGCGCATTTGCCGCCAGCAGCAACTGCAACAGCACCAGCATGATCAGTTCGACCACGATCCTGTATGCCAATCCCAACGGCGGCTTGCCCATCATTGATCCGGCATGCAACGTCATCAGCAGCTATGTCCGGAATCAGGCGACGCGCGCCATCTTCCCCACCGAGATCTTCCGGCTGCAAAGCTCCAGCATTAAGAACATCACCATGAACGGCAATGTCCGCTACACCAACGCGAACATGAACCTGCCGAACTACAACGAGCAGTTCCAGGGCTTGCAAGGAGCCAACCGCTCAATCTCTTATGCCGGCTATGCAAATGCCAAGCGGGAAGTGGTGGCCTTCGATTACGGCATTGTCTGGCAGTTGGCCAAGACGATCAGCTTGGAGGACCAGATCACCTACTCCAACGCTCATCAGCCGGGAATCGCAGGAATGACCACCGGAACTACCATCACCGTGCCCACGACCGCGGGCCAGGAGACGATCAATTACACGGGGCTGACGAGCTGCACTACGACGAACACCTCGCCGCTGACGACCACACCTACGGGCTGCAAACCCACCACGTCGGTTCCTTCGGGTAGCCCCGCGATTGGTACCACGCAGGCCGGCTACTTTGGCCAGCGCTTTACCACCAACGATGTCACCGTGAGCTGGGACGCGACGCCGCGCTCCACCTTCTCACTCACCTGGCGCTATCAGGAACACCTGATCTCCGAGGGCCAGGGAACTGGGCCAGGCACGGCGCACAATGTTCCGATTCCGGCCAACAATACCACCGCCGGCGAGGTAACGATTCACGAAAACGGCGGAATCCTCAGCGCGGCCCTGCATCCCGCCAGCAACTGGGACCTCAACGCAAGCGCTGAACTCATGTACAACGACAACGCCTTCACTCCCATGGGATTCCGGCAGCTCCAGCACTTCAGGGTGCACACGATCTACCGGCCAAAATCCTGGGCCACGGTCTCCGGCGCTTTCAACGACCTTGAGCGGCATAACAATACAAATAACAACCAGAACTTCCCAGGCAACACCACGCCCTACTTCGGCCCGCTCGATCACGTCGATCACTCCCGGACGGTGAGCTTTGGTTCCGAGCTGTTCCCGAACGATCGATATGGGCTTGATCTCAACTACACCTATAGCGATGTGTACATGGCAGACAACATCTGCTTCCAGGGCGCAGCCAGCGTTCTGCCCGGTAGCACCGTCGCGCCTGCCGCCGCAATCCAGAGCGGTTCGCTTTGCGGGGCGGTCGCGGCCGGCCACGGAGCGAACAACATCCTGTTTGGGCCAGCCAGGGATTTCGAAGACGCTCCCACCCAGTTCGCATCGGTCGCCTTCATGGTTACGCCGACGAAGAAGCTCCACTCCAACATCGGCTATCGCGTCAATTCCGTCAGCGGCAGCCGGTTCTTCACCGATGCCGGCGACGTCAATGGTTCGCTCGTGTCCAAATACCAGACTCCCTTTTTGAGCGCTGATTGGACCATGCACCCAGGGTTGATCTGGAAAGCCGAATACGACTACTTCGGTTATGGCGAAGGTGGTGGCCGCTCCGGCGCGCAGTGGTGCAACGCCAATCCTGCCCTTGCGCTAGGCAGCACCACCGCGCCGGTCGTGGCTTGCAGTTCTGTGCCGAATACCGCCATGTCCCCGGGCACGCCGGTTTACGGGTTTACCGCGCCGCGCAACTTCCACGCCAACAACGTGATCCTTGGGCTGCATTACGATTTCTGACCGCGGAGCTTCCATTCCACGATCGAGATGAAACGAAAGTAAGGCAAGAGGAGACAGGAAATGAAGATCAAGGCTGGAATCACGTTGGTTGCTCTGATGGCGGCTGCAATCGCGCCCGCCTTTGCGCAAAGCTCGGGAGCAGACATCTACAAGGCCAAATGCCAGAGCTGTCACGGAGCCGAAGGCACGCCGAATCCGGGCATCGCCAAGATGATGGGCGTCAAGCCCGTCAGCGATCCTTCGGTCAAGTCGCTGAGCGAAGCGCAGATGATTTCCGACACCGCCAACGGCAAGGGCAAGATGACGGCTTTCAAAGGAAAGCTCACCGACGCCGAGATCAAGGCTTCGGTGGATTACTTCCGCTCCCTCGCCAAGTAACGACGGGGATTGCGAGGTTAAGGAAGTACCAAGTACAAGCCGGCGCGGTCGTCGCTCATAAGAATCCTCGACCGCGCCGGTCCGCGTCAGGTGGTTCCTGCTACTATCGCCATTGCGGAACCAACGGCCACGAACGCTGGCCGGCGGCACAAACCAAAACCACGCGGCCCGCGCTTGAACGCGTGTACGGGCCTCGAAAAACCCCAAGGAGTTTCGTTATGACTAAGTGTTTTCGTTCCCATATCGTGCTGGCCGCAACGGTGCTTCTGGCCGGCTCCATGTGCTTCGCTGAAGACGGCGCGGCCACCTACAAAGCGAAGTGCGCAATGTGCCATGGGCCTACCGGTACTCCGAGTGCGGGCATGGCCAAGGCCATGGGCATCAAGCCCGTCTCCGACCCGGCGATACAGGCTCTCACGGTGAGTCAGATTGCCGCCACAGTGAAGAACGGCAAAGGCAAGATGAAGCCCATTGCTGGCCTGACCGATGCGCAGGTGAGCGCCGTAGCGGCGTATTTTAAGACTCTGAAGTAGGAATTAGAATCAGCGCAGCAGACTGAAAGGCGGGCCTGCCATCCCCCGGCGGGCCGCCTGCACATGGAGGCTGAGGAAACGTGTCGTTGTTTGAGAGATTCCGCGATAGCTGGGTTCGTCCAGCGCTGTTTTTCGGCAACAACCCCATCAGCCTCGCAGGCGGCGCCATCACCACCGCCTCCGGCGTCACCATGATCAGTTACTGGCTGGCTGAGCTCTCCGGCCATCTCAGTGACAACCCTTATCTCGGCATCATCTTCTTTCTCTTCCTGCCGTTCATCTTCCTTCTCGGCCTGGCGCTCATCCCTGTCGGCGTGTTTTTGCGGCGCAGAACCCTGCAAAAAGCCGGCCAGATTCCCGCCACGTTTCCCCGCATCGATCTCAACGACCGCATCTTCCGCCACGGCCTCGACATTGTGCTCGTTGCCACCATCGTCAACTTTCTTGTCGTGGCCACGGCCAGCTATCACGGCGCGGAGTACATGGATTCACCGCAGTTCTGCGGCCGCTCCTGCCATGTGATGACGCCGGAGTACACCGCCTACAGGATTTCCCCGCACTCTCACGTGGCCTGCGTCGAGTGCCATATCGGCTCCGGCGCTCAGGCTTACGTCAACGCCAAGATCAACGGCACCAGGCAGCTGATCGAAGTCAGCTTTCATCCCTTCGCTCCGCTCGCGCCCAAAATCATTCCCAACTATCCCACGCCGATTCCCTCGCCGGTCACCAGCCTGCGGCCCGCGCGCTACACCTGCGAAGGCTGCCACACGCCTGCGCGCTTCGACGGCGACAAGCTGCTGGTCAAGTCGAACTTTGCTGACGACGAGCCCAACACGGAAACGCAGACAGTGCTCATTCTCCACCTCGGCGGCGTTGACTCGCTCTCTCGCTATACAGGCATTCACGGCGTCCATCTGGGCCACATCGAATACGTCTCTACTGACTCCACGCGAACCACCATTCCCTGGGTGGAGCGGCAAAACGCCGACGGCTCATTTACCGAGTACAGCACCCAGCCCGCTGGCAGCGGCGTTCCCAAGGGCGACCGCAGGGTCATGGATTGCATCGACTGCCACAACCGCGCCGCGCACACCTTTGTTACTGCCGGGGAGGCTATCGACCAGGCTATGGCCAGCCGCGCAATCAGCTCCGACCTGCCCTGGATCCACAAAGAAGGACTGGCGCTGCTGAACGGCGCCTATTCCAGCCAGGAAGAGGCCGGCGTCCAGATTCCCGAGCAGCTTCAGGCCTTCTATCGCACACAGAATCCCGCCGTGCTCCCGCAGAAAGCCGCGCTGGTTGACCAGGCCGGGAAGGAACTCGTCACGCTCTACGACCAGAATGTCTTTCCCTTCATGAAGGTCACCTGGGGAACCCATCCCAACCACATTGGCCACATGGAATATCCGGGTTGCTTCCGCTGTCACGACGGCAACCACGCGGCCAAGAACGGCGACACCATTCCTCAGGACTGTTCCGTCTGCCACAACCTGCTGGCCGTCGAAGAAGCCAAACCCAAAGTGCTCTCCGACCTCGGCATTCAGTAGCAGAAGTAGCTTTGCTGGCTCGCCCCGCCCAAGTCGCACACCGAACCACAGTTTGGTTCGCATCCACCGCTATACAATCGGGCCCAGACGGTAGCGCGCCTGGGTATGACGAGAAATAGGATGCAGCGGCGTAGCCACGCTCAAAATCACAGCGACAGCGAACGTCGACAACAACGTCACCAGCCAGACCGTGTTCTTCACGGTCAATGTGCAACCGCAGTAGGAGCGACCGGATGAGAGCGATTTCGCGAATCCTGTTGTCCTTCTGTTCCATGCTTCTGGCAGTCGCCATCTTCAGCGTCGTGCTCGGAAGACTTGGTTCCTGGCTGTTCATTTTCAAAATCACGCTGATCTTCGCCCTGCCTGTCTGGCTGATCAATTTGCTTTTCCTGTTTCTGTTCAAGAATGTCGACCGTCATCACGGATGGATCGTTCCAGTGATCGGGGCACTCATTGGCCCGGTGTGCCTGACCCTCTGGTGCGGCATTCTTGTTCTCAGAGGCGACAATTGGCTCAGCCTTTGGAACGGCGACCCGGAAGCAGGTGGGCTTGAGTCATCGCTGCTCTTTGCATCTCTCATTGGGCTAGGCACGAATTCGTTCTACGCAGCCGCTCTCATTCTGCATAAACGGCTTACGGTCCCCGGTGCCCCACACAATGATGGGCCAGGTGCTGACTCGCCGACTCGCTGACCCGCAGTCCCCCAGTCCCGCAGTCCCGTAGTCCCTCAGTCCCGCGGTCCCCCCTCCGTGTTAGGCTGGCATTTCGCGCGCAGGAGCACGATCCTTCATGCACTCCACTCATCCCGTCCAATTCAATCTTGTGGCTGCAGCCCACGCCTCCATGATCGAGCACGGTTTTCAGCCCGATTTTCCTCCCGGAACCGACACCGAACTCGCCGCCATCAAAGCGCAGCCCGCCGCTCCCTCCGCCGACGGCCTCACGGATTTGCGCAGCCTGCTCTGGTCCTCTATCGATAACGACACCTCCAAAGATCTCGACCAGATTGAATGGGCCGAGCAGTTGCCTGACGGCCGCATTCGCGTGCTCGTCGGTGTGGCCGATGTAGACTCGCGCGTCCCGCGAGGCACCGTGATCGACAAGCATGCGCAATTCGAGACGACCTCGGTCTACACCGGCGTAACCGTCTTCCCCATGCTGCCCGCGGATCTTTCCGAAGGCATCACATCGCTGAACGAGAACCAGGACCGCGTCGCCGTGGTCATCGAATTCGCTGTCGACTCCGCGGGAACGGCCTCGGACGGCAAAGCCTACCGCGCGCTCGTGCGCAATCGCGCGCAACTAGCTTATCCAAGCGTAGGCGCGTGGCTCGAAGAAAAAGGCCAGGTGCCCCCCAAAGTTGCCGCCAGCTCCGATCTCGCCGCGCAGCTCAAATTGCAGGACGCGGCCGCGCAACGCATGGAAGACGGGCGCTTTCAGCACGGCGCGCTCGATCTTGAAACCATCGAGACGCACCCGGTCACGCTCGGCGATCAGATCGTCGACATCACGCGTCTCGAAAAAAATCGCGCCACGTCGCTCATCGAGGAGTTCATGGTGGCGGCCAACGGCGTCATTGCGCGCACTTTTGAAAGTGCGGGCGTGGCCTCCATTCGCCGCATCGTGCGCGTCCCCAAGCGTTGGGACCGCATCGTCGAGCTGGCCGCTGAAAAAGGCACCACACTGCCCGCCGATCCCGACTCGAAGGCCCTCAACGACTTTCTCATCGCACAAAAGCAAAAAGATCCCGACCACTTTCCCGATCTCTCGCTAGCCGTGGTCAAGCTCATGGGGCCCGGCGAATATGTGCTGGTCAAGCCCAACGAACCGTCGCCCGGCCACTTCGGCCTCGCTGTCCAGGACTATACCCACTCCACTGCGCCCAATCGCCGTTTCCCCGACATGGTGACGCAACGATTGCTCAAGGCGCAGCTCGCTCACTCCGCAGCGCCCTACTCTGAAAACGACCTTGACGCCATCGCGCAACGATGCACCCTGATGGAAGACGCCGCCCGCAAAGTCGAGCGTGAGATGCAAAAACGCATCGCCGCGGTCGTCCTGCACCCGCGCATCGGCCAAACCTTCCAGGCCATCGTCACCGGCGCCACCGATCACGGAACCTTTGTGCGCACGCTCGATCCGCACGTTGAAGGCATGCTGGTCCGCGGCGGCAAGGGCCTCGACGTCGGCGATAAAGTCACCGTCAAGCTCGTCTCGACCGATCCCCAGCGCGGATATATCGATTTCGAAGCCCAATAGCCCTTCTTCTCAGCAACTTAAACTCGAATCGCGCAGCGCCGGCGGACCATAATCCGCAATGCCTCCTTTGGGGCATGAACGGAGATATTATGTGTCCGCGCGCCTTCGGATCGCGTCTAATGTCGGCTCGTCCGTCCCGCTCCAGCCTTTCTCTTGCTTTAACAACCGCGCCATCTGGCCTGCGGTATCATTCCTGCATCTCGAAAACGCGGGCCAGAACCAAATCCAATTCGCCGCTCCTGCGCCGGAATCATCCCGCGTCGGAGCCCGCGCCTCGGAATAAGAAAGGCTCATCATGGACAACTCACCTGTCGTCGTCTTCGCCCTCATCGTTGCCGTCATCGTCGCCATCTTCCTGATCGTCACGATCCTCAAAACCATGTACACCGTGCGCACCTACTCGGCCGGCGTGGTCGAGCGCTTCGGTAAATTCAACCGCGTCGCGCGCCCCGGCCTGCAATTCCTGCTGCCCTACTGCGAGACCGTCCGCCTTGTCGACCTCCAGGTGCGCCAGGCGGTCGTCAACGTCGAAACCAAAACCAAGGACAACGTCTTCGTCACCATCCCCGTCTCCGTGCAGTACCAGGTCGTCGAAGCAAAGGTCTTTGACGCCTACTACAAACTGAGCAATCCGCAGAGCCAGATCGAGAGCTACGTATTCAACTCCATCCTTGGCCACGTGCCCACGCTCACCCTCGACGAAGCCTTCGAGCAGATGCAGCAGATCTCCGGTGCAGTCAAGCGCGATCTCGACGAAGTCATGGACACATTCGGCTACAACATTCTGCGCGCGCTGGTCACCGACATCGTTCCCGACGCCAAAGTGAAAGCGGCCATGAACGACATCAACGCCGCGCAGCGCGAGCAAATTGCGGCGCAGGCCCGCGGCGAGGCCGAAAAAATCCTGAAAGTGAAGCAAGCCGAGGCTGAAGCGGAATCGAAGGCCCTGCAGGGCGACGGCACCGCCCGCCAGCGTCAGGCCATTATCAAGGGCCTGCAGCAGTCCGTCGAAGAGTTCAAGGGCGCCGTCGAGGGCTCGACCGCCAAGGACGTGATCGCGATGGTTCTCATGACGCAGTACTTCGACACCTTGCGCGAAGTGGGCGTTACGGGCAAGGCGAGCACCATCTTCTTGCCCAGCTCGCCCGGCACCGTCAACGACATGATGACGCAGATCCTCGCCGGCTTCCAGGGCGCGAAATCATCCTGATTCGCGCTGGGTGGGCCGCCCGCCCGTGCCTGAGCCGGGGGCCGGTGTGGCCAATAATACCGGCCGCATTTCCTTGCGCCGCATCCGGATTTTAGTGTAGGAGCCAAATAGACGATGAAGTTCGTTCGATCTGATACACCGGAAGTAGTTCGCGGCAGTACCTCCACTAGGGTTCGGGCTAGCCGGCGTTTCCCTGCATTTATTTACGGCTGCCCTCTCAACGCACTAATCCTGTTGATCGCCATCGCCGTGAGCCTCATTGTCTCGGTGCGGGCAGCGGCATGGTTTGGCGTTCCTGTCTTTCTTGCGTGGAACGTGTATGTGCTTTGGTTGCTAAAATTCTCCAGCAGCCGCTGGGTCATAGCGGCTTCCGCTGAACGGGTCTACGTTCGACTGTTTATGGCGCGTGCGACCGAGCCGCATGTCATCGTGCTCGAAGCTTCCGAAATCACTTCGATTTCGATCAAAACTGTCGAAGTGTTCGTTTCTGGACCAGATCCAGAATCTGCTGAATGGTTGGTGATTGAACCTGCTCATTCCATCTCGGAGATCGTCCCCGATCAGTTCCTTTCATTTCTGGAAGACATCTGGACGCACGATTCAGGCAACATGATGCGCGTGGGCATTCTGGAGGGACGTCTCACCATTGGTTGGAAGTGGTGTCATCCTGCTTTGCGGATGTTCCTACAGCAAGTTGTACAGGAATGTTCATCCGTTGTCATAGCCCCCGAAGAACGTTCTGAGTTGGATTTGAACGGGATTTGGAAAGGGAGGGAGAAACCTGATGCGCAACAGCGCCAGATGCTCGTCAAGGCGAAACGCCTTGGTTTCGGTAGCGAATGCGCACAGCGGTTAAGTCAGTATAAGCACATGTCTCGCCGGGAGGCTGCGGCATACTTGGCGAAGATTGAGCAAGAGGAAGCCGGAGCTGGACACACTCTCAGGACCCGGGAGAGCTTTACGATGCAATATCCACATTTATGACGGGCGGGTGGCCCGGGTGGCCGGGTGCCCCATCCTTTCCGCACTTTTCTGCGGAAAGGGTGGGACCGCCAGCTACCAGCTACCGGCTACTAGCTACAGGCTGCCCCTCGAACTCCTCGTTCAACCACTTGCTGAACGCCGCAAACTCCTCGTCGCGTCCCAGAAAATCCCTCACCATCTCGCGCCCCGGTTTTGACCCGCCCTGCTCGAGCACCGCCTTGCGATACCGCGTGCCCGCCTCGCAATCTAACAAATTATCCTGCTCGAACTGCCCAAAGAAATCCAGCGCGATCACCTTATCGAACGCATACGTGTAGTAGTTCGACGAGTAGCCGGTCAAATGCCCAAAGCTCGCGTACATCTTGTTGCCCTCGAGCCACGTCCACGGCTGGAATTGCTTGTAAAGCTCGCGCGTCACCACGTCCGGATCGATCCCCTTGGGATCCTCGTCGTGCAAATTTAGCGAGAGCGTCGTGTAGTAGAGCTGCGTGCGTATCCAGTCCGCGCGCCCAAACGCCCCCGCCAGCTTCATGGTCCGGATCAGCTTTGATGGCAGCACCTCATCCGTTTCGTAGTGCCGTGCGAACGCCTGCAGCAGCTTCTCGTCGCGGAAAAACTCCTCGAGCATCTGCGACGGCACTTCGATGAAGTCGCCCTCCGTCGCAAACCCGGAAAGCCCCGCCCACTCCGTGTGCCCGCCGAGAATCGCGTGCATCAGGTGACCAAACTCGTGGAAAAAAGTCACCACGTCGGAATATTGCAGCAGCCCGGGATCGTTCGCATCTCCAGCTGGAAAATTACAAATCAGCGCAGCCTCAGGCATCGTGCGCCCGCGCACGCCCGTCACCACAGGCGCGGCAGAGAACCACTTATCCTTGCCCTCGCGCGGATGCATGTCGAGATAGAACCGCCCCACAACTCGTCCGCCATCGAAGACCTCGAACACCGACACCGCCGGATCCCACCCCGGCGCATCCGACGGCCGAAACTCCACCTTGAACAACTTTGCCGCCGTCTTCAGCACGCCGGCCTCAACCCGCGCATAAGGAAAATACGGCCGCACCGACTGCGAATCGAAATCGAACTTCGCGCGCCGGAACTGCTCGTACCAGTAGCCGCGGCTAACAATGTCAATCGCGCTCAGCCCCGGCTGCCGCCCGCGTGCAAATTCGAGCACCAGCGCGTGCTCGTGCTTCGCGCCGTCGCGGCTCGCCTCGTCCAGCTTCGCCAAAAACGTGCGCACATTCGCCGCCGACTCCATCATCTGGTCGGCAGTCGCAAGATCCGCCCAGCTCCGGAATCCGAGAATCGACGCAATCTCCTGCCGCGTCGCCAACAGATCGAGCAGAATCTGCCGGTTCGCGGGATAGGCCCTCGTGTTGTAGGCCAAAAACATCCGCTCCCTGAGTGCCGCGCTCCCGGCAAACGTCATCACCGGCATCATGTCTGGCGGATCCGTCGTCAGCGTCACGCGTTCCCGGCCGTCTTCGCCCTTTTGCGCCGGATGCCGCGCAATATAGTCGGCGGGCAGTCCTTCCAACTCCTCGCGCGTCGCCTCAATCGTCTTTCCGCCCTCCTGAATGTTGCGGCTGAACTCGAGCGACAGGCCAGTAGCCTTATCGTGCAGTGCGTGCAAACGGTCGCGCGTGGCCTGATCCTTGTCCACGCCAGACAAGCGGTAACCGAGCAGCGTGCGCTCCACATAGTGCTTAGTCGCCGGGCTCGCGTCGTCCAGCTTGATCGCCGTCAGCGCGTCATACACCTCGCGGTTCAGGCTCAGCGCGCTTCCCGTCATCGCCACGCGCTGCGCCTCCATCTGCGCCTGGTCGCGCACACCCTTGTCGGCGGCCACGGAATTCAGAATTCCCGCCTGTGCTCCGGCCAGGCTCAAATGCTGAATCGCCGTGTCGTAGAGCAGCAGCGAATTCTCGGGCGTGCGCTCGCCCTCGACGGCCAGCAGCGACGCCAATGAACTCTCATGAGCAGCCAGCCTTGCGCTCACCCACGCGGTCAGCGCCTCGGCCGACCGAGCGCCGCCAGCCTCCCACGCGTGCAGAGATTTGCTTTCGGTGACGCCGGCAGTAGTTTCTGTCGCCATCGTTGCGTAACCCTCCAAACCTCTAGAATATCAAGGCGAATTTGGACACACGTTTAGCCTTGCGCGCTGCGCATGTCCCCAACCCAATTTCTATTTCGCAGGCCGCACCGCGTAACCGTCCAGCCGCTTCTTATACAGCAGCAGAACGCTCGGCCCGAACGCCAGCAGCATCAAGGCAATCCCGGTCACGATGCCAAAACTCGTCGCAATGGGCGCGGAGCAATCGCCGCGTCGCCGCACCCACACGTGACAAGGAACCGCAATCAGGAGCTCCAGCACGCTTCCTTTGAGGAGCCACGAAACGGCACGTGTAGTCAACTGCGCAGAATTCCGGAAATACAAATAAAAGGCAATTCCCCACAACACCCAAAGCGCCGCCCAAATGGCGAACATTTGCGCCGCGCTCAGCCAATACCGATCAACGAATTTGTCTCCGTACGCCGCGGCTCCCACGGCAGACAGGCCCGCGAACGCAAGAAGAGCGAACAGCATCGATGTGACGATGACAGAGACTGCAACGTGCGCCCGGGGTTTTAGTTTCTTGAAGGAGGTGTCGACAGATAAGAAAAGCAGAATCGCCTGGCCTGCAACGAGCGCCACAATCGGCACCCACACCAGCCACTCCCCAAATAGCTCAAACATGTCTCTCGAGAAGACGAGCCCAAGCGGACTGCCATCTCCGGCAAGGATCATTCCGGCGGGGACAAGCAGACCGAACACAATTACGGCGTAAACCACGCCGATGACGATGCCCCACTTGCGCATGGCGCGTCCTTTCTTCGCTTCGCAACCAATTATCCGCCTGCAAAGCGCGCCGGCGCGCCCTTTTTCCCGCAAGGGTGGGATCGCTGGCTGAATTTCCAACTCGCTCACCCGCCAACTCGCTCCTCTTCTAACCGCAATTCGTACGGCTTCTCCGGCGCGGGCGCGCATCGCTTCGTCAGCCCCGGTATTGCTCTTCGCTTACATGCTCCATCCAATCGACGACTCTCCCGTCGAGCTTCTCCTGGATGGCGATGTGCGTCATGCCAGTCGTCGGGCCGGCCCCGTGCCAGTGCTTCTCGCCCGGCGAGAACCACACCACATCACCGGGCCGGATCTCCTCGATCTCGCCACCCCAGCGCTGCGCACGTCCGCAGCCCGCGGTGACGATCAAAGTCTGTCCCAGCGGATGCGTATGCCACGCCGTTCGCGCGCCCGGCTCAAAGGTCACGCTCGCGCCTTGCACAAATGCCGGCTCAGGCGCCTGAAAGAGCGGATCGATCCGCACCATCCCGGTAAACCAATCTGCCGGTCCCTTCCCTGACGGCTGCGAGCCGCTTCGTTTGATCTCCATCTCCGAATTCCTTTCCGCAACGAATGCCTTCCGGCGCCGACTTCCTTGCCGTCAATTGACTCGCTCACTGTCTAAAGTACTCGAATCGGTCCGCCAGTTCCGGGCCGCCTTCCCGCGCCCCTTCCACTAAGAGAACCCGACGATTGTCCAATGTCCACCGTCCGCGATCCTCTGTCCAGCGCCGACGGCCGATCTCAACTCGGCTGCAGCCCAGTCCAAACTCGGCCGCAGCCTGTTCCAAACTTGGCTGATGCCCAGTCCAAACTCGGCCGAATTCCGGCCCAAACTTGACTGCCGCCCGGTCCAGGCCCCCCTCCCACACCCCGGCCCGACCCCCTTCTGGTCTGATTCAGCACCGAAATACCGCCCGAATCTGCACATTATCGGTTGCATTAGCAGCAAAACCCCTTTAATATGCGTCAATTGAAGAGAATGCCTCTCGCCGTCTCCAGCACGATCGACGCTCGAACCGCTCCGGCTGCGGTTCTGCCCCGTCTGCGCATGGGCAAGCTGTGTATCGCCGTCCAGGGAGCCACGGTCGCCGAACTCATCTCTCGCGCCGACGCCGCTATTAAAGACTCTGTTTTCATTGAGTTCCGCCTCGATACTCTGCCCAAGCCCCCCGCCGCTTTGCCCGAGCTCAAGGCCTTGCTGGCCCGTCGCCGCGACATCACCGCCATCGCCACCTGCCGGCGCAAGCCCTATGGCGGCAAGTTCACGGGCTCCCTCAACTCCGAGCTCGAAATCTTGCTCAAAGCCGCCGAAACCGGCTGCCATATCGTTGATTTAGAGGTCGAGTCGGCCGAGCAGTGTACCCGGCCTCAACTGGCCAAGTTCCGGGCCGCCCTTGGCGCAGCCGGAGCCTCGCTCCTCATCAGTTCGCACGACTTCACCCGCACCCGTCGCCCCGAGGGCCTCAATCAAACCGCCCAGCGCATCGCCGCCTACGAGCCCGACTTCGTCAAGGTCGTCACCACCGCTCGCAATCTTGCTGACAATCTCTCCGTCTTGCAGATGATCGAGGATCAGTCCCTCAATGCTCAAGTCATCGGCATCGCCATGGGCGAGGAGGGCCTCATCAGCCGCGTCTTGAGTCCGCGCGCCGGGGCCGCCTTCACTTTCGCCGCCTCTTCCGATGGCGCCGAGACTGCCGCTGGCCAGGTCCCCGCGCGCACGCTCCTCGATATTTATCGCCTCGACCAGCTTGACCAGGCCACCCGCATCTTCGCGGTCGCCGGCAATCCCATCGCGCACTCGCTTTCGCCGCTTATGCACTCCACCGCATTCCGCCGCGAAAACGTCAATGCCGTCATGCTGCCGCTCAAGGTCCGTACCCTCGACGACCTGCTCACCGTCGTCCGCGACCTGCCTCTCGACGGTGTCGCCGTCACCATGCCGCTCAAGCAGGAGGTTCTGCCGCACCTCGCCAACATGGACCCGCTTACTGGCCGCATCGGCGCATGTAACACCCTGCGCACCGGCGCTGACGGCAAGCTCTATGGCTTCAATACCGATGTTGCCGGCGTCGTTCGTCCCCTCGAACGCCGCATGAAGCTCCAGGGAGCGCGCATTCTTGTCCTCGGCGCTGGTGGTGCGGCGCGGGCCGCGGTCTTCGGCCTCGTCGAGCAGGGTGCTGAAGTCTTCGTCGTCAACCGCACCCACGAGAAGGCCGCCGCCCTGGCCCGCAAGGCTAAAGCGCACGTCCTTGGCCAGAGCATGCTCGCCAAGCAGCGCTTTGACGCCATCATCAACGCCACGCCCTGCGGCATGACCGGCATCAAGCAGCAGCTCCCCCTCAAGGAGAGCGAGCTCAACGCCTCGCTCGTCTTCGACCTGGTCTACACGCCGCTTGAAACTCCGCTCCTCAAGCTGGCCAAGGCGCGCGGCCTCGCCGTTATCTCCGGTCTTGAAATGTTCGTCCAGCAGGGCGCTCGCCAGTTCGAAATCTGGACCGGCAAGGCCGCCCCCGAAGCGGAAATGCTCCGCGTCGTCGACTTCGAGCTCCGCCGCCACCCGCAGTAATCCGCCAAGCGGCCCAGGCCTGCGGATTGTCAATTCTTCCTCTAAAAGTGGGTGCCCCAGGCCGGGGTCCCCACGGACAGGTCCTTGTCCGTGGGGTGGAGATCCCTCGCACTTGGGGACCTGGGAAAGCGCGAACCCTGTCTGGCTCCTTCTCGGCCCGGGAACGCGGCATTCACGCGCAGATTCTCCAACAGGGGTACAATTCAAGCGACTCAGCCGAGACAAATAAAGCTGCTCGATGTCAGAAGGTACCGCCATGACCATGATCCTGCTTCTTCTTTTCGTGTTGGTGTTGTTGTTCGTGCTTGCCACTGCCCTCGCGTCGGTCTACAGCATCGGCCCCACCCAAATCGGGCTTGTACGAAAAAGAATTGGAAAGAAGTTGCCCGGCGACAACCCCGTGGCCTTCCTGGGCGAAGCCGGTTACCAGGCCGACCTCCTCATGCCCGGCCTGCGCTTCAAGTTCAAGCCTTTCTTCACGGTCACAAAACATCCATGGGTGCAGGTGCCCGCGGGACAAATCGGCGTCGTCATCGCGCAGGTTGGCAAGCCCACGCCCATCGGCGCCAAGTCAGCCCGCTACGATTCCGCTTTCGGCAACTTCACTGACTTTCGCACCTTTGTTTTGAAGAACGGCGAAAAGGGCGTTCAACGGCCCGTTCTTTCTCCCGGCACTCTGGCGCCAATTCACCCCGTCGCTTTCCTGGTCATCACCAAGCCGCAGGTCTTCGGTCTGCCCGTGTCCGATGAGTACAGCCGGCTCGCCCGCGGCAACAAGCTCGATTTCCGCGCCTTCGGCCTTGAGGATTGGCAGCTCGATGTCACGCGCATAGCGCCCAAGCCCACCAGCGAGAGCGGCAAAGTCGTTGACATGATCGGAGTCGTTACCGCATTGGACGGCGAACCGCTGCCCGCCGGCGCCATTGCCAGCCGCCTCGGCGAATTCAAAGATGTCAGCGAGTTTGAAGCCAAAGCCGGCATCACCGATTTTGAGCTGATGGCGCTGATTCTCGGCAGCAAGAACGATCAGCACAACAACTATCAGGACTTTCAGAAGTTCCTTCAGGCTGGCGGAAAAATCGGTCTCCAGCACGATCCGCTGCTCTACGGCGCATACAACCTCAATCCCTTCCTCATCCGCGTGGAGCAGGTTCCCATGCTGGTTGTCGAGCAGGGTCAGGTCGCCGTCATCAAGGCGTATGTTGGATTGCCCACGCAGGACACATCCGGCGCAGACTTCAAGTTCGGCAGCCTCGTGCGCCCCGGCCATCAGGGCATCTGGCAGGAGGCGCTCAGAACCGGCAAGTACCCCATCAATCCCCGCATCTACGACGCCAAGCTCGTTCTAACCTCCATCCTCAAGCTCGATTGGGCCAAGGACGTCACCGGAGCTCATGGCCTCGACGCGCGCCTTGAGCCAATCATCGCCAAGAGTAATGAGGGCTTCGTCTTCAGCATCGATCTCCAGGTTCTCATTCACGTTCCCGATACCAAAGCGCCTCGCGTCATCTCCATGGTTGGTTCCATGGAAAATCTCGTGAACGAAGTTCTCCAGGCTGCCGTCGGCAACCTCTTTCGCGACAAGATCGGCGGCATGGAAGCCATTACCTTCATCCAGACGCGCCAGAGCGTCCAGGAACAGGCCTTCAACTACATCCAGAGCAAACTCGCCGAGTATGAAATCGAGACGCGGGGAGTTTATATCCAGGACGTCGTCTACCCCGAGCAGTTGGTCACCGTCCTCACCCAGCGCGAAGTCGCGCATCAGGAAGTGGAAACCTTCAAAATGCAGCGCCAGGCCCAGGACCAGCGCATTGAGACGGAGAAGGCCCGCGGCACTGCCGACATGCAGGTCGACCTCGCCAAGTCAAAGGTCGGCGTCGACATTCAAACCAACCGCACCGAGGCCAGGATGAAGGAGGCCCAGGGCGAAGCCGCGTTTATTGAGCAAACCGGAACCGCCCGCGGAGCCGAAGTTCGCGCGGTCGGCTTGGCCAACGCCGAGGCCTATGAGCGCCAGGTCGGAGCGCTTGGCAAGGGGCCCACTGCACTGGTCAACGCCATCAAGGCGCTCTCGGTCGGCAATGTCGCGTTCGTGCCCAAGATCCTTGTCGTCGGCGGCAGCGGCAATCAGGGAGTTCTCGAGAGTCTGGGCTCGCTCTTGATGGACAAGCTCGACTCGAGCACTGCTGACTCCGCAGGCACAGCGGACTCGGGATACGCCAGTTCCTCACCCGTCAAGCCGGCGTGAGCCAGCTGCACCCGATTTCGCGAAAAAGAAAATCGCCGCCGCCGGTTCTTCACGTACAATTCCGCCATGCTCATGACTGCAACGATCGAGAGGCTGCCGGAAGCAACTGCGGTGGTCACCTTCTCGGGGGCCATGGCCCTTGGAACCTCCCTGAAGATCGCCGATTCCCAGGTGCGGGCGGCCATTGCCGACGGTGTCACTCGGCTGGTCTTCGACCTCACGGCCGTTGACAATCTCGACAGTGCCGGCCTCGGCATGATTGTGTACACCTTCGGCGCTCTCCGCGAGAAGAACGGCACCTTACGCCTCTGCGGGGTAGCTCCACGCGTTGCGTCTTTGCTCAAACTGACGAAGACGGACACCTATCTGGCGATCGATCCCAGCCGCGAAGAAAGCCTGGCTGCGTTCAAGCAGTAACTTTCGCCGGGCGCGGCATTCTCGGCTCATCCTTGCCGAAATGCTCCGCGTCATCGGATTCGAGCCCCGCCGCAGAGGATAAATGCGAAGATTAGATTCTATGCTGCGAAATCGATTCAGCCGGCTTGGCTCTCTTTGTCACCATCGCCGTTATTTCCGCCTTCATTCGGGGCCGATTCCCGCTTAGCCGTTCGCGCTTCAGCCCCCGCCAGAAGGGCGATGAAAGCGTCATCCTTCTCAAAGCACTGAAAGCCCTCTCGCATCCATTCCCCTCGAATCCTCAGGACATGCCCGGGGTCGATTGCGAGCGCTTTCTCTAGAAGCCGCAGACACTCCGTTCGATAATCGTTCCGAGTTCGGTCGCCCGAAAATAGTCGTCCATAACAATAAGCTAAGTTAAAGATCGTTATTGAATCCTCTGGATACAATTCGAGGTACATATTGCTATATCGGATTGACTCGAGGTACTGGCCGGTCTCAAGTAAGTAGTAGCCCAGAAGCTGCATAGCGGTAGCTGGCGGATCACCCCCAGTAATCAAGTCCCGAATAATCTTTGCTGCTGACGAATAATCCTTCTGCAACGCTTTCAGGTCGGCGTATGCAATCGTCAACGCTGCGTGGAAAGGCTGAATTAACAAGGCCCGCTGTATCCATTGTTCACCTAGCAGAATCTGGTTATCGCGCGAGCCGGGCCCCTCAAAATAGGCCTTGTAGTACTGGATGTACGCGGCTTTCGAAATGCTATCCCAGTCGAGCGATGCTCCGGAGTCTAAGCGTTCCTCGACCAACTCCAAGAACTTATCAACTTCCTTTGAATAAAGGAGCACACGAATCTCTTCGCGTTCATCTTTGCTTATCACAGATTCGGACACGTCGTTAACATAGGTCAGAAGGTTGGTTGGCAGCTTGTTCAGCAGTTCATGAACGACGTTGGCTGCGCCTTCAGCGCTTGCGGTCCGAGCACGAGCCCTTGCAAGCTGCTCGTTTAGATTCAGTTCCCGCTGAAGAAACATGAAGAAGAACCCGGTGCCAAACCCGAGGGCGACGGTGCTGATCACGAGAGCGAGATCATTTCCCTCACCCCCAGCCGAAAAGATTAGAAGAAGCCGTTTAACGGACCCCCACGCTCCATTACCTCCGCAGCACCTGCGCCGGTGATGCCCGCTATCAACCAGTCCCGAATTTTCCCGATTGTGGCCTCTTCCTCCTTGCCGCTGCTTGTGAAGAGAAACGCAGAGAAAACTCCTAGAACCGTGCCAAACCCAAGAGATGCCAGCAGCGACACAACATGACCAAGATTCAATGCACCTGCATTGCTTCCCGCAAGAAAGCACCAGAGTATTTCGCAAAGCAAGATGCCGCCCCAAAGAAACGGCTTCGAAACAGGCTTCGATCTGTCATCCGCCATGGTCCCTCCGGACTGAAGATTGGCTATTTCCAGGCGTAAATCCGAGTGTGGAATCGGAACTACCAACCCCGGCCTTAGCCAGTAGTCCCACTTTTGACGCCATGAAGTTTCTCCGCGAGACTGCTAAGCAGCGTCGAACGCCGGGGACAAGCATAACCAGAGAATTCACAAGGACTATACAACGAAGATGCACTTTGCGCTCGGCCTTTTTTGCGGGACTGCGGCTGATGCGCGCGTCTCGATTTCGAAACAGGCTCACTCAAGCATGAATCAACCCGGACCAGAACTCTACACTACGCGGGGACGGGCACGGTCGAAATTCCGATCGTAGCCACTTCTTCGCCGGTAGCGATCATCAACTACCGAAAGCTTACCGCTTCAAAGAAAAGGACGGATGAGGTCTGTGCTCTCTCAGGTCCCCAAATGCAAGGGACCTGGGGCACCCAGGCTCCAGTGTTAGAACAAAAGATGGGCATACGGCCCACCCGCCCCTGGAGGTATCGAGTGACACTGTGTATAGCAGCGATTTGCCAACAAAATCGTAGAGACCGATTAATCATCGCCACAGATTGGAAGTCATCTACAGGTGAAGCTGGGGCAGAAAACCAGGACAAATTGAAATGGATCACCGACAACCTCCCAGCTTTGTTGGCGGGAACTGTTTCTCGCGCAATCGAACTTCGGGATACATATCGTCAGTACATTGAGGCCTTGGCGAATCGAACGCCCTCAGTCAGAATCACGCACCTCAACGTAGCCGACATTATGCGAAAACCACCGATTCTTTTTAAGGAAAAACTAGTCGAGGAGTACATTGGTTTGAAGTTTGGCCTAACCTACAAGGGTTTTCGCGAAGCTGTGGCGAAGCGGGAAATTCCCGAAGCTATCGCGACTGAAGCCTACACCGACATCGAGAACATCGACCTTGATTGCTGTCTGATAATTCCTATCTACATCGACAAGGACGCGTACATATTCAAGGTCGACTCAGACGGGGGCGTAGAACGCTGCGACAATTTTGCCGCCATTGGCTCTGGAAGCTCGATTGCGGAGGCAACACTGTTCCAAAGGAAACAGGAAGATAGAATGACTCTGGGGCGAAGCGTCTATCACGTTTACGAGGCCATGAAGCTCGGCTCTATCGCCTCAGATGTTGGCCAAGAACACACCATAGACCTTGTGTATCGTCCCGGCGAAAAGGGAGCGACTGTGGTGCTGGAGACAACTTCAGATAAGGCAGATCGATTCCTTGCGGCAAAGTTCAAGAAACTCGGGCCTACACCTTTTACGAAGATGCCTCTACCCAATCGATTCTGGACGGCCGACGTACCGGGATAGATATCACGCTGTCAATTTGGCAGGTGGCTCAGGGAAGGGGACTGCGAGCTCTTCCACCGAATATGGGTGCCCCAGGCCCTTCGCATTTGGGGATATGGGATGGCACAAACCCCAGCCGGCTCTTTTTTTGTTCCTCCTCGGCATCGGGCGGCACCGACCCCGCAGTCCCCTTTTCAGAAGTCAAGGCCCTCACCAACCACTCACCACCCCAACCCACTGAAAACACTCGAAAAAATTCTCGATCAAGTTTGCCGATCATTTCGCCATCTTCCCGCATAATCGCTGCATGAATCCAAATCCAGGCTCTCTTTGCGGCGGATGTTCTCTGCCGCTACCGCGTCTCTTCGCCGGCTTTCATGGGAAAAATCGACGAAACGGCCAGAGGGCCTCGAAAAAGCACTCGTAACTCCTTTGGATGGAGGAATTTACGAAATAACCCCTTTGGAATCAATGGGTTGCGGCGAGTGATCGAGGGTACAAGTAACTGAAAACAAACCGCTTAACCCCAAAAAGGGGTGGGGGGGTAGGGGGAGGTACTAAACGGGGTAATTATATACTTGACAAATCAAATGGATTGTCCTATTCTTAAATTATGAAAGTGCCAAAGACTCTCCAACAAGCCATCATTCACTTCGCAAACCTTGATAATTGCTTGGCTTACATGGTCTCGCATCGCTGGCCAGCGGGCGTCGAGTGCCCTACCTGTGGCCGCAAGGATGTGACCTATCTGGCCAACCAAAAGAAGTGGCAGTGCAAAAGCGGCCATGCGAAGCGCCAGTTTACCGCCAAGGTCGGGACCATCTTCGAGGATTCCCCTCTGGGCCTCGAAAAGTGGCTTCCTGCGGTGTGGCTCATCGCCACTGCAAAGAACGGTGTTAGCTCCTGCGAAATTGCCCGGTCCCTCGACGTGACCCAAAAGACCGCATGGTTCATGCTGCATCGAATCCGCAAGGCAATGGCCAACGGCTCCATGATGAAGATCGGCGGCAATGGCGGAGAAGTCGAAGCGGATGAAACCTTCATCGGCGGCAAGGCTCGGAACATGCACAAGGACGTTTACGAGCGCCGCATCACTGGAATGGGACAGAGCTTCCGCGACAAAACCATCGTGATGGGGATGCTTGAGCGCGGGGGCCAGGTTCGCACTCAGATCATTCCAGACCGGCAAAAGCACACTTTGCAGCCCATCGTTCGCCAGCATGTCGAAGCTGGTGCGGCTCTCTTCACTGACGAGATGGGCGGATACAAAGGACTGCACAAAGAGTATCTGCATCAGATCATCGACCATGCCGTTTGCTACGTGAATGGCCGCATCCACACTAACGGCATGGAGAATTTCTGGAGCCTCTTGAAGCGGGGCATCAATGGAACCTACGTCAGTGTCGAGCCGTTTCATTTGTTCCGCTACCTCGATGAGCAAGCGTTTCGCTACAATAATCGCGCTACCAAAAAGAACCCGATGAATGATTCCGACCGTTTCTCTGTTGTCTTATCTCAAGTGGCCGGTAAGCGCCTCACCTATGCCGAAGTCACCGGCAAGGTGGGAGCGACGTGTTTCTAATCCTTCACGTTTGAAGCGGGGCCGGAGGCCGAATGAGCTAAAGTCCTAGGCAAAACCAAGCGACTTCCTTACGGATTCCGCCTTTTTGAGCCGTTCAACAGCAGTTTCCAATTCCTTATCGAGCGAGAGTACAGCTTCGATTTTGGTCACAGAAACATAGGAGTCGATGTTGTCTTCGATCTCAGCGCGCACTTCCTTGGCGCCGTCTTCGAGATGGGCACTTTCGCGGGTCATTCTAGCCAAAAGCCAAGTCACTTTCTGATGCAGGCCGCCCCACTGCTGAGCCCTAGCCCTCAGTAATGCCAGAGCCGCCTTTGCTTCCTCGACTTCCAGCAACGCTGCGCCCTGAATGGCGCGTTTCGCTTCTCCGCTCACTTCTCGTTACCTCCCGGTTCCGTTTGTCCTCTGCCATCGCTGCTTTGACGGCTTTCGGATCAGCCTTCAGGATCGTGTCCAGCGCGCGATTGAAGGCTTCAAAGTCGGTGCTCCTGCTGCGATTTGCCATGCCCCGATCCTACGCTCCTATCAGATTTCCAGTACTCGTGTGACCCAACACGTGTTCAATAAATGCCACGGTCACTGTGAGCAGATATTCCGCAGTGCGCTTGTCATAGACCTTCTCCAACTCATGCAGTGCAGCATTCCGGTGGCCTCTGCTGATAGCCTGAATGTCGGTCAAAATCTCCCCATAGAACGGCTCTGAGGCTTTCCAAGCATCGGTCTTATCCCCATGCTTCTCGCGCATCTTCTTCTCGATGGCCTTGCCAATACCATCCCATGAACGCGCATCGAAATCGACCGCGAGCGACTTGGCAACGAGGCGCAAGCCATAGTCCACAACGCGCATCAAGTGAAACACACATGCTGTGTCCTCATCGTAGGCATAGCAGCGCCCCGCCGACTCCAATTCAGACCGAATTTCTGGATTCTGGCGGATGCCGGGATAGACGGAAAGCCACAATCCCAACTCGTAGTCTGGCTTTTCAACGTATCGGAATGCCCGCGTTTTTAGTTCCTCCAAAAGACGCCGCAGGAGTTGGTCGAGTTCCTGGCTAGCGCTCGACCAATTCTCACGCGCTAAGGCGCTGCGAACCGTCTCAATCTGGTATCGAGTGAGCTGCAAGTTGAACTTATATGTGTGCTCTAAGAGCTTTTCTAAGCATTCGTCCAACCTCGCCCGAGGCTTTTCATCCTGAAGCCATAGATGCGACATGCTCATCGACGAAATTATTTTCGTGATCTCAATGAAGTCCTCAGCAGCGTATCTCAGCACGTCCAGTAGGGACACCACCCCAAACCGCAAGCCGGACCATGGGCACACTCCTAGCCCGTCGCTTGGCCCTTCTCGGGTTAATGGGTAAATCGTCTCAGTTAAGGGCATGATTCGTCAAGTATATATTTACCCTAAACGGTAAATAGCCGCCAGCGTGACGGCCGGCTCTTTAGCGCTGCTAACTCCGCTGACTCGCTGACCTGCTGACCTGATGCTCCGGTCCTGTAGTCCCGTAGTCCCGCAGTCCCGAGCCGTTGGTCCCGAGTCCCTATTTCCTATGTCTCTGTTTTTTCGCTGCCGGCTTCTTCTCCCCCGGCTCGTGCGTGATCGGAATTGGCGCCATGTCCGGCCCGATGCGCTCGACCCGCGTGTCGATCATGTCGTAATTGATCGTGCGCGGAGTCACCGGCCGCGTGATGCCCGTCGCGGCATCGGTTCTTATGTCGTTCGTGCCCGCAATCTGAAAGCTGAACGCGGGAACGCTTCCCTTCGCCGTGTTCTGCATAAACACGCGAACCGGCATGTAGCCCTGAATCGGATGCAGCCGGAAGGCCGTCTCGTAACGGTGGTGTTTGATGCTCCACGTAAACACGCGCACTTCATTAAAGTCGAAAGGCAGCCCCGATTCGAGCGGGTCGAGCACGGTCAGGTATTCCGGAACCTGGTGGTCCGGCGTATCGGACTCTGAGTCGTTCACCTTGGTCAGCACCCACGCGCCAACGATGCGCATGCCCTCGGCGTATTGCGCAATCGCATCCGGCGCATCCACATCCAGCCGGCTCGCGAGCAGCCAGCCCACGCGTCCCTGCGCATCGCGTGCCAGCCACCAGTCTTCCATTACGGGCGGCACAGCCGGCGCCACAGGTTCCGCGCCCGCGACTGTCGCTTTTGCATTGCCGGGCGGCGCTGGCGTTTTCGGATTCGTGGCCGGCGGCGTCTTGCCGGCTTCGCCGGGCTTTGCGGTTCTTGCTGATGGGAGCACTACTACCAGCGTCTCCGCTGGATTCTTCAGAGCCGACGCGCGCGCCAAAAGCTGCACCTTGGCGTTCGCCGCGAGCAGGTAGAAGCGCGGCGTCTCGCGGCCGGGAAGCAAGTGCATCGCGAGGTCGTCGCGCAAAGTCGCCGTGGCTTGTGCCGGATCGTCTTTATGTTGCTGGCTGAGCTGCGCAAACCCGTCGTAGGTCTTTTCGTCAATCACGGCGCGCTCTTCAATCCAGCCGGTCTGGTTCTTGTCGGTCTTGACCCGCAGAAAGCGCTTGCCATGCTCCAGCACTTCGAGCGGCTGCCCGTTCGCCACCTCGCACACGCGATTTGACACCGGAGCCACGCGGTCGTGCAGGTAGGTTGTGCGGATCGAAACGTAGACCATTTCATGATGCTCGTGCCGGAATCGCGCGCAACCAACGGCGAATACAACACAGAGCAGAATTGCACAGCACAGCACCGCCAAAGGCAGCGCAAGAGCAACTGATATGCGCCGAAGAGAGCGAACAGGGAGGATTGGCAAACGAGTGAGCACAGCTCGTGGCGTTCAAGTTGAGAATAGCACTTTTGCAGCGAATCAATTGTTCTGTAACTGAAGCCCCTAGTGGTTTGCGGCGAGTGCGATTCCGGCGTAACTGCTTGAAGAGTTGGTCAAGTCCAGTTGTCCGGCGGTCGTCGTATCGAAGATGTAGGCGTCGAAATAAGGACTGCCACCTGAATTCTCCGCAAGCACGAAGTGGTCGTCGCTATCCTCGACTAGAGACATCGGCTCAACGCCGGTTGACGCCGTCTCGCTGAGCTTGGTGAGTGAGAAGGTGGAATTGGAGTCGGAAACGGAAAAACCCGTGATAATACCCGCAGAAGTCGAATTCCAACTTGCAACATACACATAATCGCCGGCGGATATGGGCAGGGTCGCATAGGGGCCAGTGCCGCCACTTGAATAGGGTGAGCCTGACACCTCAGCCAGCGCGCCGCCTGTGCCAATGGTGAAGACGCGCAACCCTCCGCTCGAGCCGGAGCCAGTCGCGCCCTCTTCTCCGATGTACAGCGCGCGGTCGCTGGGGTCGACAGCCACAGAGAGAGCGGATCCAGTTGTATTCGTAACCGGGTGTTCGGTGGCGTACGCCCCCGATCCAAACGGGTTGCTGCTCCCCGCAGAGAAGGAGAACGCCTCTGTTCCATCTGTGGCGCACGCAACAAATACGTATTGATTGTTGGGCGCGATCGCCAATTGATGGATGGTGGCGCCCGTGAGCGGAACGGTACAAACAACGCTGTTATTGGCGCAGTTTGGGCTCGACGAGTTGAGCTTGCCGGTGCTGCTGACAATCGGGACCGCGTTCAGCGTGCCTTGCCCGGACGTCTCCACGAGCCAGGAGTTTGTCGAATCCACCTGCATTGCCAATGCAGGATCAGAGTCGATAGCCAGCGAGGAATTGCCTAAAGTTAAATTGCCGTTGGAGATCGTATAAAGGTAAATGCCGCCGGTGATCGTGCTGACGTACAGGAATTGGTCATTCGGGGCAACCGTGATTGCGATGGGCGTGGCAGGCACGGTAATGGGGGAACCGACAAGGGTCAACGTCCCTGAACTGATGTCATAAGTGATTACTTGGCTGGTCGATTTGTCCAGAACGTAAAAATAGCCGCTGGAAAGCGTCGTCGTCGTGGTGCCGCCGCCGCCGGTCGATGAAGGAAGGTCCCAAAAGCCCTTGCATCCGTTCAGCACAGCAGCGACAACCACGAATGCTGCGATAACCACTCCAAGTGCTGCCCAATACCTGCTCTTCATCTTCACTCCTCGTGCGTTGCCGTTCGAAAGCCAGTTCGTGCAGACGGAACTGCAGAAAAAGATTCTCCTCAAAGGGTACTGCTTGATTGCGCGGTTTGTCTTGTCGCCCGACTCAACACGCGTGAACGGCGCGGCGCCGTCTGCAATGGTCAGTGAATAGACGCGATTTGGAGGAATTCCGCTCTTCGCTGAGGGCGCGGCCGCGATTAAGCCCGTGGAGCCAGCAGCTCCGGATCGTTGTTGCGCACATTCCCCACACGACTGCTCACCGGCCAGGCGCTCATCCGATCCGCTGGAAAAGGCCGCAGCAAGTCCACCGGGAGCCGCTCCACGGCGGTGGGCTCCAGCCAGCGGCTGTAATCCTTCGGCTCCAGAATCACCGGCATGCGATTGTGGATGGGCTCGAGGACCTCGTTGGCATCCGTGGTCAGAATGGTGAAAGTCTCAAGCGCTTCGCCATCTTTAGGCCGCCGTCTCTCCCATAGTCCGGCGAAAGCGTAGGGTTCGCCGCTCTTCAATGCGATGGCGAACGGCTGTTTGGTCTTGGCGTCGATGTGCGCCCATTCGTAAAAGGCATCGGCGGGAACCAGGCAGCGCCGCTTGCGCAGTGCGTCGCGAAACGCAGGCTTGTTGGCCACCTCCTCCGCCCGCGCGTTGATCGTCGAATAACCGATCTTTGCGTCCTTGGCCCAGAAGGGGACCAGGCCCCAGCGCAGCAACGAAAACTCCCTGGCTCCAGAATCCTGGCTTGGCCGCACCACCGGCTGCACACTTTGCGGTGCAATGTTGTAACTGGCAGAGAAGGCCGGCAAGTCTTCCATGTCCACGCCGAACCAATCAGCAAGAACTTCTCGAGTAGACCTCCGCGCGAATCGTCCGCACATAAGCGCTAGTTAGGCCGGCCGCCGGATGCAGCGCGGCGGCGGAAGCGCTCATCGACAGGCTGGCGGCTTTGAAAACCCCCTTCAACCGTGTGCCAGTGTTCAATCGCCAGCTCGCCCATGCGCCAGCAAAGCAGAACCACCTCGTCGTCGACGCGGCACGGAAAGTCGAGCAGGCCGGAATCGAGATCCTTCACCTGGACGCCGATCGCGTCGATCTCCGCGATGCTCTCGCGAACCTGCTTCAGATGCTCTTCCATTTCGGCGCGCTGCCTGGCAACGTTGGCGGAATTCACCCGCATTCCGCCCGATAGATAGATCTGCTGCGCCAGACCGTTGAGACTTGACTCCACGGTCTCGGCGGATCGCCTGCCTTCCACCGCGCGCTTGAGCAGCGACTCAAGCACCGGGAGCAGCGATTGCGCTTCGTCGAGAGTGAAAGTCTTCATAGGCCCAATCCTTTTTGTTACAGCATACGACGATTTGCGTTAAAACAGTGTGCCGGCGACAGTACGGAGGCATCAGTCCAGCCACCCGGCTTCTGTTTTCCGGGGCAGTCGGAAGATCTGTTGCGGGGCGGCAGGCGGTTCGGCGGAACTCAATGGGTCTGCGTGCCCTATCAAACGGGTCGCGAAGAGGGTACCAGCGCATCAACCCTGTGGGTAACGGCTGGTTTCTGTGGATAAGTGCGTCAATTCATATTCGCCACATCGATTCGGAGCCAGTGCGGTATACTTCGTTCTGACGAAGTCGTCGCCTAGAAACTCCCGTTGATCGAAAGAGCCGATCGATAAAGATCGCGAAATCTGCCGGATACCCGTAGTGTAGAGAAAGTAAACCCCTCCGGTTACGTTCGCGCGTTACCGGGGCGCACCAGTCATGACCATTGTGCCGTTGACACTCCACTGCTTCTCTCCTATGTTCGGAACACGAATGTAAAGTTCGAAATCGTGGGCGTGCCTCGTTCGCACCGCTTTTTTGGGGCCTTGATTATTGCTCCTGGTATTGTTCCATGGGTTCCCCGCTTCCCGTGAATTTTGCCAATTGGCAACGGACGAACGTGCCGTAATGGATTACTGGACGCAACGATAAACAAAAATCCTCAAACGGTTAGTGGAACAAAAGCCGCACAAGAGGCTTCATTACTCTCCCACCGGCTGGCCGCTTCTCGGGAAACCGCCCAGCTGCCGGGTAGTTTTGTTTTTTAGCTTAAGCGGCCATGCACCCATCGCATCCTGTGGATGCCGAAGACCCCATATTTTTGTGGCCGGGTGTGGGCGTGCAACGGTTCAGGCTCGCAGAGATTCTCTTGTAAAACTGCACTCGAAGAAAGAGGCCTTGGTGAAACCACTCCTCCTGGTTTTGACTGACATTCAAAACGCAAAAGCGCGCGCCACTGTCAAGATGGTTCTTGAAGGTGCAGGCCACAGAGTCATCGAGGCCGGCGGAGGCGCACAAGTCAATGCCCTCCTTAGCAATGGCCTGGATCCCGACCTGCTGCTCTGCGAGCCTTCGCCGGTCAACTCATCGGAGACATCTGCCCTTCGTCAGCATCTGAAATTCGCTCCTGCGGACAAGATTTGCCTAATTACGAGATTGAGCGAACAAGGGCTGCGCAGAGAAGCCGCTGAGCTCGGTATCAAGCGCACCCTGTCCATGCCAGTCACGCGCGAAGATGTCGAGTCGGTCATCGAATCGTTGACTCCCGCCAAGGCGCAAATCTGTGCGGCTCGCGACCTGCCCTCCGGTTGCGAAGATCTTGCAGTCGCGACGAGCGGTCCTGCGAATTCAGCGCATATTCCAGACGACATGCCTGCCCTACCATATGTGGAAGAACTCGGCGGCAGTAACTTCTTTCTGGCTGCGTCGCCGCGGATGCTCGAAATCCGTCGCCAGGTCAGGTTGCTTGCCGACATCGATGTCAATGTCTTGATCCTCGGTGAAAGCGGCACCGGCAAGGAAGTCATCGCACAACTGATCCATAAGAACTCGCGGCGGTCCAGGGAGAGATTTCTGAAAGTGAATTGCGCGGCCCTGCCGGCAGACTTGCTCGAGAGTGAGCTTTTCGGCCATCGGCAAGGCGCCTTCACAGGCGCCATCAGCGACAGGGCGGGTAAGTTCGAGCAAGCGAATCGCGGCACGCTGCTCCTTGACGAGATTGCTGAAATTGGCGTACAGATGCAAGCCAAACTCCTCCATGTTCTTCAGGATGGGCAGTTTGCTCGCCTTGGAGCCCAGGAAACCTCGAAAGTCGACGTCAGAGTTCTTGCGGCCACGAATGTTCAGATGGAAGATGCGCTGTTCGCAAAGACATTCCGCGAGGATCTTTATTACCGCCTCAGCGTCTTCACGATCAAAGTTCCCCCGCTCCGCGAACGGCGCGAGGAGATTCCCTACCTTATCGAGGAGTTTATTCGCCGCTCACCTGTTGAATTGTCGAGCGGATTTGGAAGCAGCCTTCCCTCACGGTTGATGGATGCGGCTCTCCTTTACGATTGGAGGGGAAACCTGAGGGAGCTCAAGAATTTCGTAACACGCACCATTGTCATGCGCGATGCGGACGCAGCTACGCGAGAACTGGAAGCAAAGGAGACCGCATCAGCCACGCCAGATCCACAGGATCTGGCGGCCGATCCGCCGGCGCCGTTCCTGGGAATACGCTCGGTCGTTCGCGATGTAAAAGCACGCACCGAGTCAAAAATGATCCAGAGTGCGCTGGAGACATTCGGCTGGAATCGCCGCCGCACCGCACAGTATCTCAACATGAGCTACCGCGCGTTGCTTTACAAGATCCAGCAGCATCATCTGCGGCCCTGGTCAGCCGTGGAT
Organism: Acidobacteriaceae bacterium; assembly: GCA_003138515.1. Classification (GTDB taxonomy): domain Bacteria; phylum Acidobacteriota; class Terriglobia; order Terriglobales; family Acidobacteriaceae; genus Telmatobacter. The sequence goes on from PLGG01000047.1 coordinate 131,023, forward strand.
CCGAAACAGTCGGTTCCGAACGGCAGTTCCACGCGTCAGAATGCCATATAGAGAGAGCTAGCTCGGTCGTTCAGCAAATTACCCCACCTTCGCCACCGCTTTAACCACTGCTCTAGCAAGGGAATGTGCTGCAAACAAATGGTATTGAGTGTGCAAAGTTTTGCATCAATCGGAATCGATGCGGATGCCCCACTTCCCGCATTCGATCCAGATAGCCCATGGAATCAACGTCAAGGATTCTCGCCGATCCCTGGCGTTTGGGCCGGATAGTGGCTGCCCAAATGCAGAACAGTTCTGAAAAAGGTCGTCGGTCTCGCAAAGGATGATGCCTGCGGATTTAGATCGGAGCTTTCGCGTCGACCCTGCGGATTTGCCGGGTGAGGCGATCGTTTTTGGTTCCACTCCCGCCATGCGCGAGATTCGGAGCAAGATCGACTGCGTCCTTTCCAGCGATCTTCCTGTGTTGATTCAAGGAGAGAGTGGAACAGGCAAAGAGGTCATCGCAAGGTTTCTGCACACGCGATCCAACCGGCACGATGCTCCGTTTGTCAAGCTGAACTGTGCTGCAATCCCGGCCAGCCTGCTCGAAAGCGAGCTCTTCGGCTATGAAAGAGGCGCCCGAGATGGAGCCGAAGGGGATCGGCTTGGACTGATTGAGATGGCAGACCGCGGCACCCTCTTCCTCGATGAAATCGCCGACATGAGTTGGGAACTGCAGGGAAAGCTGCTTCGATTCTTGCAGGATGGCTCCTTCACGCGCTTGGGTGGCAGCGAAGAGCGGCGTGGGCGCATTCGAGTCATCTGTGCGTCAAATATTGACCTCCGGAAGGCGGTCGATTCGGGCACCCTTCGCGAGGACCTTTTCTATCGTATTGAAGTCGTCACCTTGCATCTGTCGGCTCTCCGCGACCGCAAAAGCGATATCCCGCAGATTTGTGAGTACCTGCTTCGGAAATTGTCCCGTCAATTCCGGCGGCGCATACCTCAGCTCAATCCAGTTACGCTGCGCCTCCTCAAGCAGTGGGACTGGCCAGGCAATCTCCGCGAATTGGAAAACTGGGTTGCGCGAGCCGTCATTCTGGGTGATGACGAAGCTTTGAGCGCTGAGCTGAAACGGCAAGTGGAATCGACCGGCAAGAACGACGTCAGGCGTTCCGATTGCGACGGGCCAAAGGACCTCACATCTTCAGCAGCCTCAACGGCGGCGGCGAATGCAATCTTGCAGGTTTTACAGGCTAACAACTGGGATAAGCGCAAGACTGCCAAAGACTTGAAGGTGAGCTATCAAGCGTTGTTGGGTGCATTGCGCGACCCTGGAGGGGGCCGGCGGCGCAAGGGAAATCGGGGTTTTCCGTACTTGCAATGATTTGGACACCAAATTCGCGCCAGGAAGATCATCGACGATCCGGCGGGACGATTTGAGCAGTGATACACGCCCAGGTTGGCGGATGAGCTCTGAGACTGGCAAGAGGGTTTCCGGGTTGAATTCGTTGTGCTCCCCGGAGTTGTCAGCGCGGAAATGGGCCCGGAGAGGCTCCAAAATCGCGCGCCGATTGAAGTTGGGAATTCAGCACGCGGGGTTACTCGAGATCGCGGGACTAGGTTACCGGGAGCATTAGTGACTAGCACAATACGGGTATTGTCACTCAGATGACAACCTCTGATGATGAAGACACTTGCAACTCCTCTGTGCCGAGATGTCGACACGCAAGTCCTGTGAACTGACGTTGAGGATAAAGAACCCCCAGGGGAACCAAGTAAGGGTCACGGGATGTGACTCACAGGGCGAAGCTATATCGCAATGCGCCTCTCTTGGGATTGCCGCTCACTGAAGAAACGGGAAATCGAAATGCCGGCCGCTGAGAGTTTCGAATCCTCAACGCATGGTGCCTCCCCTTGGTGGGCCGTCTACACCCGCCACCAGCACGAGAAGGTCGTTGCCGACATGCTCGCCGCTAAGGGCTTTGAGGTCTTCCTGCCGCTTTACGAATCTACCCGCCGGTGGAAAGACAGGAAAAAGGTACTTTCCCTGCCTTTGTTTCCGTGCTACCTTTTCGTTCGCGGAGGCCTCGATCGCAGGTTGCAAGTCGTATCAACTCCTGGAATCCACATGATTCTCTATCGCGGAGAACAGGTGGCGATCATTCCAGACCGGGAGATGGAAGCGATTCAAAGGGTGGTTGATGGCGCTTTTCGCGTTGAGCCATTCCCCTTCCTAAAGTGCGGCACGCGCGTGCGGGTCGCAAAAGGGGCCCTTGAAGGTGTCGAGGGGATCCTGACTCGAAAGAAGAATTCGTTTCGTCTGATTCTCTCGGTGGACATGCTGGCGCAGTCCGTGGCCGTTGAAGTCCACGCCTCTGATGTAGAACCATGCGCTCCCGTTCAACAAGAAAGCGAGTTGCGAAGTTCGTCGCTCTATTCGGGCCAGAACCGGACCCAAACAGCAATCCCGCTGCGGGTGACTGCGCCTTAAGGACTGGCAGACTTTATTCTGCGAACAGATCGGTTTGCGCTAAAAAGCCCGGCGAGCATCCGGGCATCACTCTTCGAAAATCTGTGTAACCAGGAAATCTTCAATGGGAAACTCTGAAACAGCAGCAAATTCGCTCCGTCCTACGTGGCTCGGAAGAGTTGTCGCGAGACGCCGGGGCAATCTGGCGCTTGAATTCTGCATCCTAAGCTGTTTGGCGTTCTCCGCAGCTTTGTGGGGACAAGCCACCGATTCGAACGCGGCCAGTCCCGGACCGGATCAAGCTGCACCGGCCGCATCTTCGCAACAGCCTGATTCGGCCGCCAAAAGCGCTCGTGCCGACGATACGTACATCATCGGCGATGACGACATTCTGTCGATCAGCGTCTGGAAGGATCAGGACCTGACCAAAGTGCTTCCGGTGCGATCAGACGGAAGAATCTCTCTCCCGCTTGTGGGGGAAATAATGGCGGCGGGCCGAACACCCGGACAGCTCGAACAAGATCTAACGGCTGCACTTCGCGGATACATCTCGGATCCGCAAGTGACGGTGATTGTTCAGGAGATTAAGAGCCGGAAGTTCAACATTCTGGGGCAAGTGACGAAACCTGGCTCCTACCCGCTTACCACCGACACTACGATTCTTGATGCGATTGCACTGGCCGGCGGATTCAAGGACTTCGCAAAAAAGAAGGGCGTCTACGTAATCCGCCAGGGCGCCGATGGGAGGGAGGCTCGCATCCCCTTCAACTATGAGAATTTCATCAAGGCAAAGAACAAAGGAAAGAACACGGCCCAAAACATTAAACTCATACCGCACGACACCATTGTGGTGCCCTGAAGGCGACCCTATGCCCCGACGCGCATATCTGCTTTTCTTTCTCCTCCTGACCGTGCCCGCTTGGTCTCAAGTGGAGCCGGAGGCAGAGGGCGGCCCGATTCCAGTGGATGACACTCAAATGATGACTCCACCTCCCGTGAGCGGTATGCCGTATGCGAACGCCGCCGCCCCGGAAGAAGCCCCGAACGTCCTTTCTGCTAGAGTGAGCGTCAACGCGGCGTATATCACCAACGTCGTTTCAACCCAAACCGCGCCCCCTGCACCACCAGTGTCACCTGTAAATGACGACACGTTTTCCCTGTATCCGACTTTCACGTTTGCTCGATCCACACTTCGCCGGCAAGGGATCGTTACGTACAGCCCGAGCTTTGTGTTCTATCAACATACGACAGCTCTGGACACCATAAATCACGGTGCGTCGCTGACTTATCAGGATCGCCTCAGTCCACACGTCACCTTCAACGCGGAAGACTTCTTCTATCGAACGTCCAATGTTTTCGATCAGTCGTCTTTCTTTTCCGGTGGCGGAGTTAACGGTTCATCGCAGACTTCTGCGACGACGATAGTCGCTCCTTTCGCGCAACAGTTGACTAACCTGGCCCACGCGTTCTTCAGCTATCAATTTGCGAGAGACGGCATGATCGGTGGCGGGGGATCCGATCAAGTAGTCGACTTTCCCGCTCCCGCCTCCTCCGCTGGGCCTGCAAGTTCGAACACAGGGCTCGCAAATTCGAACGAAACGGGCGCTTGGGCTTTCTACAACCGGCGTATTTCCCGCATGCAATATATGGGCTTCTCTTATCAGTGGACGCGAACCGCCGCACAAGCCACGAGTCAACAACAAGCCACGGGTCAACGAACGGATACCCAAATCAACTCGCTGCTTCCCTTCTACTCGTTCTATTTTACAAAGACGGCCTCGGTCTCGATCTCCGGAGGCGCGCAGCACGTCAGCGTCACTTCGCCTGATTCGCCGGCCTCGCCGGCCTCGAATTCGTGGTCGCCCGAAGCCGATGTCAGCGTCGGCTATCAAGGCAAGCGCGGCAATCTTGCAGCCAGTTACTCCCGCACAATTACGTCCGGAGAGGGCTTGCTTGGCGCCTTCAATACGAACTCCGCAAACCTCGCTGGAGGCTGGAATCTCTTTCACACCTGGATTGCCAGCCTATCGTTGTCTTATGCGAGTACAAGCAACGCTACGCCTCAACTCTCTACGTTCGCCGGCGGGAATACGGTTTCGGGGCAGGCGTCGATAACCCATTCGTTCCGTGAGTCGCTGATTGTCAGGGCTGGTTATCAGCGCCTTCATCAGAACTACTCCGATACTGCGATTGTTTCCGCGATTCCTGACACGAGCCAAGTGTATGGAACGGTCACTTACCAATTCAGCAAGCCGCTGGGGAAATGAACATGGCAGACGAGTCAGAAGAGAAAAAAACAGAAGGCCTCGACATCCAGCGTATCCTGGGAATCTTCCGCCGCCGGTACTTGCAGTTCCTCGTGCCGCTGTTTCTCGGCTGGCTCCTGGTATGGGGATCGAGCTGGGTGCTATCGCCGCGCTTTAAATCCAGCACCTTGATCCTGGTCGAGCAGCCGACGATGCCCCAAAACTATGTCGCGCCGAATATCACCGACGATCTGCAGGCAAGGCTGCAGAGCATGACCGAGCAGATACTCAGCCGGACGCGCTTGCTGGTCATCGTTCAGCGGCTTCACTTGTATGACGGCAACAAGGGAAAGATGAACGACGATCAAAAAGTCGACAAGATGAGAAAGGATATCGGAATTGATCTAGTGAGGGACCCGCAAAAGGGCGACGTCACCGCATTTCGAATCTCGTATTCAGCGCGCGATCCTCATCTGGCCCAGCAGGCTACGGCTGAAATCAAGGATCTGTTTATCAGTGAGAATTTGAAGGTACGCGAAGAGGAGTCGCAAGGCACCACCGCCTTCCTCGAGCAGCAACTTCAGGAAGCTCGCGAAAACCTGGCTGAGCAGGAAGCCAAGGTCCAGCAATTTGAAGCACAACACATCGGTGCGCTGCCAACACAGGAACAGAGCAATCTTGCCATTTTGGCAGGCTTGCAGTCCCAACTGCAAGGCGAGCAGGACGCCCTGAATACGGCAAAGCAGCAGCGTGTCTACCTGGAAACTTTGCTGGCTCAGGAGCAAAGTTCACAGTCGAAGTCTCGCTTGAACACGGATGGAACAGACTCGTCGGCGACAGATTTGGCCACGATCGACAAGCAGCTCGACACATTGCGAGCTCAACTTGCGGAGCTGAGTTCAAAGTACACAGACCGCTATCCTGACGTGCAAAGGGTGAAAGACGAAATAGCGAAGACCGAGGCCATGCGAGAATCGCTCGTCGCGAACCCGAGGTCCAGAGGCTCAGGCTCCAGACAACCGGGCGACGCCGCTTCGGATCCGGCGCTCAATGCGGGGCGACAGTTGCAGGGACAGTTGCAGGCAAATCAGTTGGAGATCGCCAACCGGGAAAGTTCGATCGAGAGCCTGAAAGCCAGGATCAACGACTACCAGGGGCGTCTCAATCTTGAGCCCTCGACTGAGCAGCAGTTGGAAGAGCTGACCCGCGGTTATGAGCAGTCCAAGGCGAATTATGACGACCTTCTCAAGAAGAAAGACGATTCCGAGATGGCCACCAGCATGGAAACGATGCAGCAGGGCGAGCGGTTCACCATGCTCGATCCTCCGAGTTTGCCTTCAAAGCCGGATTTCCCTGATCGCCTCAAGTTCTGCGGATTCGGCCTGGCAGCGGGGCTGGCGTTGGGATTGCTTGTGGTGGCCGGGTTTGAGTTTATGGATGATCGTCTGCACAGTGAACGAGAAATCAAATCGCTTTTGCCGTTCGGGGTCGTTTCCGAGATTCCAGAGGTCGTGACTTTGTTCGATGAACAGAATACAAAGAGGAAGTTGGTGTTGGGGTGGGCCACAACGGCATTCGTCGTTGTCACAATCCTCGCCGGTTCCGCTTTTAGCTTTCTTCAACGCTAGGCCTCATCAACGATGTACAAAGCCCACTTTCATCTCAAGCGTAACCCGTTCGACCTTACCCCCGATCCGCATTGCTTCGTGCCGACTCCCCGGCACAATGAGGCGCTCGCGGCGCTGTACTACGGTGTTCGGCGTCACAAGGGTTTCGTCGTCGTTACCGGAGAAGTTGGCACGGGAAAGACATTGCTCCTCCGCTGCCTCCTTCGCCTCCTGGAGAACAGCAAGGACATTGCCTACGCGTATCTGTTCAATAGCCGTCTCTCGCCGACGGACTTTCTGCAATACGTTCTCTCCGATTTCGGGCTGCCTGCCTCGGGAAAAAACAAGTGCGAGCTCTTGATCGATCTCAGCAAGTTCCTTGTCAACCGCGGCTCAAATGGCTTGACAAGCGTTGTGATTGTTGACGAGGCACACGATTTGTCTGCGGATACATTGGAAGAGCTTCGTCTCCTTTCTAACCTGGAGACAGCGGAAGACAAACTGGTGCAGATCATTCTGGCGGGACAGCCGGAACTTGACCAAAAGCTGGATTCTGTCGAACTACGGCAGCTCAAGCAGCGAATCGCCCTCAGAACGCAGCTTGGAGCCCTCAATGCCAAGCAAACACTGGAGTACATCGAGCAGCGCCTGCGCATCGCTGGCGCGGACTCAAGCCAACCGCCGATCTTTTCTGCGCAAGCCATTGATCAGGTGTACTCGTATTCGCGTGGTTTTCCACGCCTCATCAACACAATCTGCGAAAACGCGTTGATCAGTGCCTATGCCAGGCAGTCGTCGACAGTAACGGGGCGGATCATAGAAGATGTCGCCGCCGAGTTCCGTCTCGATGCGTTTGTGCCGGTGCAGCAGAATCCATAAGCGAATTAACCCGCAGTATTGCCGTGAAGGGGAACAATAGTGAGCCGAATCTTTGATGCCTTGCAGCGGATGGAAACCGAGCGATCCGGAGCTGACTCCTCTGCGCTGCCTCAGGGCCCCGAACTGTTGCGGCGTGCGGAACGCCGGGTTTCGGAGAGATGGGAAGGCCCCGATTCGCCTTCGAAGACCGATGTGATGGAAGACAGTCGAGAGGATGGACTCCGCGGAATTGCTGTGACTTCGCCTGTTGACGTCAAGCCAGCGACGAGTGTTGCCCAAGGTCCGCCGACGGCCAGCCGCTCGGAAGTTCGGAAACGATTCCCGTCACTGGAGATTTCGCTCACCCGGCAGAGCCGGTTGGTGTGCCTTACCGATAAGGAAGGCCCGACTGCCGAAGCGATTCGACTGCTCGGGGTCCGTTTAAGAGATCTCCGGCGAACCCGGCCGCTGAAGAAAGTGCTCATTACGAGCACGATCCCGCAAGAAGGCAAGAGCACGATTTCTGCCAATCTCGCATGTGCCCTCGCGCAGGCGCCTGACGAAAAAACATTGCTCATCGAAGGAGACTTGCGACGCCCTTCGCTGTTGCAAATGTTTGGGATCGAAAGGGTCCGGGGTATCTCTGAATGCGTAAGGGAAGAGGGAGGCCGGCTTGATGGTATTCACTATCTCGAAAATGCGGGTTGCTGGATCCTGCCCGCCGGTCAATCTCCAAGTAACCCGCTCGAACTCCTGCAATCGCAAAGACTGCATGCGCTGATGGATCAGCTTACCGCGTATTTCGATTGGATAATCATTGACTCGCCGCCCGTATTGCCTCTGGCAGATACAAGCATCTGGATGCGCATGGCCGACGGGGTTCTTCTCGTTACACGCCAGGGGACGACCCAGAAACACCAGCTGCAAAAGGGGCTCGAAGCGCTGGATCAGAAAAAGTTGCTCGGCGCGCTCCTGAACGGCGCCGTGGCCTCTGCCTACAGTAGTTACTATGGCGCCCCATCGATTTCTGCTTAGCAAGTACCGTTTCACCGTAAAGTGATCATCCAATCTGGCGGATTCCATTTGTCTACGTTTCTGTGATGGAACCCCACTTAGCAACCGTAGAACACCGTTGCAGCCGGTCTGCTCCCACTTCGTTCGCAAACTTTCCTTAACCGGAATCCGGGATGGGCAAGACGCGCATCGGTTTTTCGTCCAGCACACTGGCCACCACGAACACACCCGTTAAAGGCACAAGAGGAGTCTGTCGTGACACGATTGCATCAGCCCAAACCATCGAACTCCCCTGATCCGCTACTGGAGGGCGCGCCGGCTGTTAATCGCACGCCCCTTGACGAGACCACGTTCCAGCGCATGATTGCGATCGAGCGCAAGCGAACGGAACGCTCCAAGGCTCCATTTGTCCTCATGTTGCTCGAAGCGGTGAGCGATCGCGGCCAGAAGGGCAGCAGCGTTACGCTCAGGCGCATTGCATCCGCTTTGCTTGCATCCAGCAGAGATACGGACTTGGTCGGTTGGTACAAGGACGACGCTATCGTCGGCACCATCTTCACGGGCCTCATCGTGAATGACAAGCGGGCCGTCCTCGACACATTTCTAGCCAAAGTCAGCGCCACGCTCCAGGAGGAGCTGACCGCCGACGAGTTCAATCAGGTGCGCATATCCTTTCACCTGTTCCCGGATGATTGGGATCATGAAAAGCCGGGCCGGCCGACCAATGCAGCCCTGTATCCCGACCTGGTGAGCGATGACAAAGGACGCCGCACGGTGCTCATCGTCAAACGCGTACTTGACATTGCCGGAAGCACGACGATGCTTATCCTGTTTGCACCCATCTTTCTCGTGATCGCTCTCGCTATCAAACTTACTTCCAGGGGCCCAGTGTTCTATCGCCAGCAAAGAGTCGGGCGTTACGGTCAAACCTTCACATTCCTGAAATTCCGCTCCATGTTTGCAAACAACGACACCAGCGTGCATAAGGAGTTTGTCACGCGGCTCATTGCCAGCAAGCCTGGCGAAGCAAAACAAAGCAAGAGTGGCAGCAGCGTCTACAAGCTTACCGACGACAAAAGGATCACGCGCGTGGGCAGAATTCTGCGTAGAACCAGTCTCGATGAGCTTCCTCAGTTCATCAATGTGCTTAAGGGAGACATGTCTCTCGTTGGTCCGCGTCCTCCCATTCCCTACGAGCTGGCTGCCTATCAGACGTGGCACCGGCAGCGACTCCTGGCGGTGAAGCCGGGGATCACTGGCCTGTGGCAAGTGATGGGCCGAAGCAGCATCCGGTTTGACGAGATGGTGCGCCTTGATCTGCGTTACGCATCAACCTGGACACCGTGGCTGGACCTTAAGATATTGCTGCGCACACCGGGGGCAGTCATTAAAGGCACCGGAGCGTATTGAACTCTGTACCCCGCGGTCTTCTCGGGCCGCGCGCTTGGGGAGTCAATGCGGCGAGCATTTGCTGCTGCCGCATCGGCCGGATCCCATCGACGAGATGCTCTCGAGCACTCGTTCACTGAAGAAAAAGACCTTCGCTGCGCGATTCTGGTTGCACTCGGAGCAGGAACAATTCTTGTGCCCTGCCGGTGAACCTGGCAGCTCGGATCGATAAATAGGAGAGAGGAACTCATGGACTTCGGCGTAATCGGATACGGATACTGGGGTCCGAACATTGTCAGAAATCTTGCAGGTCTGGATGGCGCCCAGGTACGCGCAATCTCCGACATGAGTCCCGCGGCGCAGGCGCGCGCCCGCAAGGCCTATCCCGGTGTGACAGTAACTGCCAGCGCGATGGAGGTCATCACCTCGCCTGACATCGACGCTATCGCAATCGTCTCGCCCGTTTGGACCCACTATGAGCTGACCAAAGCCGCGCTGGAGAACGGGAAACACGTTTTTGTAGAAAAGCCATTTACAAGCACGGTCGCTCAAGGCGAGGAATTGGTCAATCTCGCGGAACAGAAACACCTGAAACTCATGGTTGACCACACGTTTCTTTTCACGGGGGCGGTCAGGCGGATTGCCCGGCTCATCGACGAAGGCGCGTTGGGAAATCTGTATTACTACGATTCAACTCGCGTAAATCTTGGCCTTTTTCAACATGACGTCAATGTGCTTTGGGACCTGGCCCCGCACGATCTTTCGATCATGGATCATCTCATCAAGGCCAGCCCTGAAGCCGTTGTGGCGACGGGACAAGGTCATTTGAACGGGCACGAAGATGTCGCGTTCATGACGCTTTATTTTCCCGACAAGATCATCGCCCACATCAACGTGAACTGGCTGTCCCCGGTCAAGGTAAGGACGACGCTGATTGGCGGCGAGAAACGAATGATCGTCTGGAACGATCTTGAAGCGGACGAAAAAGTAAAGGTCTATGACAAGGGAGTTAAGATCACCAGCCGGGAAGGCGTTTACGATCTCCTGGTAAGTTACCGGTCAGGAGATATGTGGTCGCCGCAGTTGGAGCAAATCGAAGCCCTGCGCCAGGAGCTCGGCTACTTCGTGGAGTGCATTACAAGCGGGCAGGAGCCATTCAACAACGGCCACGCTGGCCTGAGGGTCGTTCGGATGCTTGAAGCCGCCAGCCAGTCGTTGAACAAGAAGGGAGCGTTTGTCCGCCTATGAGCGAGTTCAACTCAGTCACGGCAGACGTAAAGCTTGGCGCAAATGTCAGGCTGTCGAAGTTTATCAATCTCTACGGATGCGAAATTGGAGACGAGACGAAGATCGGTGCTTTTGTTGAAATTCAGAAGAACGCCCGGATTGGGAAGCGCTGCAAAGTGTCGAGCCATTCGTTCATCTGCGAGGGCGTGGACATAGAGGACAACGTCTTCATCGGTCATGGAGTGACGTTTACAAATGACATTTTCCCGCGCGCCACAAACAGCGATGGTACTCTGCAGAGCGCCGTCGACTGGGACGTCCGGCCGACGATCGTGCGCCAGGGTGCGTCGATCGGCTCGGGCGTTACTCTTTTGTGCAATCTCAGCGTAGGGGAAAACGCCATTGTCGGTGCCGGGAGCGTCGTGACCAAAGATGTCCCGCCCAACGCAGTCGTGGCTGGAAATCCGGCCCGGGTTCTGCGCTTTATTGAAGCCAAAACAGAGGAGTCCAATGTCAGAGGCTAACAACGTACCTTTCCTTGATCTCATTACGCCGCATGTGGAAATGGAGCAGGAACTCACCGAAGTCTTTCGCCGTGCTTTGCGCACCGCGGGGTTCATCGGCGGCCCGATGGTGGAGGAGTTCGAGACCACCTTCGCGGAATTCTGTGCTGCGAAACACGCCGTGGCCGTGAGCAGCGGTACCGACGCGCTTCGCTTCGCTTTGATGGCCTGCGGTGTCGGGCCGGGCGATGTCGTGGTGACGGTACCGAACACGTTTATCGCAACCACGGAGGCAATCTCGCAAGCGGGCGCCATTCCCGAATTCGTGGATGTCGATGAGCGCACCTACAACATCTCCGTGCGAATGCTCGAGCGGTTCCTGGAAAAGCAATGCGTCAAGAACAGTGCGGGAAAACTAATAAGCCTCAGGAACGGCAGGCCAGTCGTGGCTGTGGTTCCGGTGCATCTCTATGGGCAGATGGCGGACATGGATCCGATTCTGGAATTGGCCGATCGCTTCGGGCTTATCGTTGTCGAGGATGCGTGCCAGGCCCACGGGGCGCAGTTCTTTTCGCGCAAGCTTGATCGCTGGTGTACGGCCGGTTCAATGGGCCGCGCTGCGGCCTTCAGCTTCTATCCCGGGAAGAACCTCGGCGCATGCGGCGAGGCCGGTGCCGCAACGACGAACGATCCGGCGATCGCGGCAAAGATCCGGATGCTGCGCGATCATGGACAGGCGCGCAAGTATTATCACGACATCGAAGGTTATAACGGGCGGCTGGATTCCATTCAGGCTGGCTTGCTGCAAGTGAAGCTGACGCATCTGGCCGGATGGAACCAACTGCGGCGAGATCGCGCCGTGGACTATAACCGTCTACTCGCCGAGAACGAGGCGGTAGTCTGTCCGCACGAGCCGTCATGGTCGCGAGCCGTGTATCACCTTTACGTCATCCGCACGCAGGATCGCGATGGATTGATGAAGCAACTGAAGGAGGCCGGCATTGCCACAGGCATTCATTACCCGATTCCCCTTCACCAGCAGAAGGCATACGCCTCACTGGGCTACGAGGCAGACGAACTGCCAGTGAGCACGCGGTTGGCGGCCAGGATTCTTTCATTGCCCATGTTCCCGCAACTCACCGCGGCGCAGCAGGCGCGCGTGGCCGAGGAGATCGAGAACTTTACGAGACCGGGACGCGCGTCGGCTGAGCCGAAAGTTCTGGCCGTGCGGAGCTGAAGCATGCACAGCAGCGCTCGGACCGGCGGGCCGCGCTGGCGGACACAGCCATGAGTCTGCGGTTCGATCGTGCCGGCACGCTGTACTTCGCCGCGCCGCTGCTCGGGGTGCTGGCCGGGTGGCGCGACGGCAGAATTCCAATCCTCATGTACCACAGCGTGGCCGACGAGGATGAATCGGCCCTGCAACCGTACTATCGGATCGCAACGACGCCGGCTCAGTTTATGCAGCAGATGAGGTGGCTGCACGAGCACGGCTACCGAACAGCAAGCCTCGTTTCGGCAGTGGGCCTGCTGCAGGCGGGCGGGGACACGGTCGAAAAGACGGTGGTCATCACCTTCGACGACGGCTATCGGAACTTCTGCCAGCAGGCCTTTCCGGCACTTGGGCAGTTCGGGTTTACCGCCACCATGTTTCTGCCCACGGCGTCAATCGGCGATCGGCCGCAGGTCTTCAACCGGCGGGAGTGCATGACCTGGAGCGAGGTGCGGGAGCTGCAGCAGCGGGGCATCTCTTTCGGATCGCATACGGTAAACCATCCTCAGCTCCACGGACTGGAGCCGGATCGCATCCGCCAGGAGATCCTGGGGTCGCGGCAGACGATTGAGGACAAAACGGGCGGCGCCGTCAATTCCTTCGCCTATCCGTATGCCTTTCCGCAGACGGATCGACCGTTCAAAACGATGCTGCGGGCGATTCTGGAAGAGAGCGGCTATCGCTATGGGGTCTGCACGCAGATCGGGCGGGCGGGGGCGGCGAGCGATCCTATGTTTCTGGAACGACTTCCGGTCAACAGCGCGGACGATCCGGCGCTGTTAAAAGCCAAATTGGCTGGGGCTTACGATTGGGTGGGTGGCCTGCAGTCGCTTACCAAGAGGATCACAAAACCTCGCACGAGAGCTTGAACCCAAAAGTACTCTGCCCAAAAGTACTCGGCGGACGCACCTTTTTACATGGTTCAGAGGGAAGCCCATGTAGATTCGGCTAATAAAGATCCTCACTGGACTCGTATACGGATGCAAAGACGACAACCAGATCCTCCGTGCATTACAGTTGCAGGTATTATAATCAATTAGATAGGGCGTATGTGACTATAGTTCGCACCCCACGTTACTTTCCCCTTGCGACTGGTCTTCGGATTGCAGAGAATTAAGCACACACTAGCGCCGCATAGTTGGCATAGAGTTCGGTGCAATCCTCTGAGGAGGCCTGTCGATGTTTAGCAAGTCCCGTTTTATCGGTGCCGCGTCCTTCAACGCATCCTTATTTGGTATTCTTTCACTTTTCTTAATGGCACATCCGGCATTCGCGAACGACATTTACATCGCCCAAGCCGCTTCCGGATCAGCCAACGGGTCGAGTTGCGCGAATGCCTATGCTTATTCCTACTTCAACACCAGCGGGAACTGGACCTCCAGCGTTGCCAGCGGTGCGCAGATCGGTCCGGGAAGCACAGTCCATGTGTGTGGAGTGATCACGGTTGGCGCTAACACCGAGGCGCTCGTCTTTCAACAGAGCGGTACCTCCGGGAATCCGATCACGTTGTACTTTGAAAGCGGCGCGGCTATTAAGGCACCGACATTTCCCCCTCAGGGATCAGGCGGCGCCATCGACGCCAGCAACAACAGCTGGATCGTGATCAACGGGAATGGCGGCTCCGGCGGAGCAACACAAGGCGTAATCGAAGCAACGGCAACCGGGGATTCCGGGGCGGCGTGTCCCGGCGGATCGTGCACATATAACGGAGACAGCAACGGGATTGAGGCCGACGGCAGCAATAACCTGACGGTAGAAGGGCTCGCCATCATTGATATGTACGTTACTGCCTCTGGGGTACCGAACGGGGGCGGCGGTTCCTGCATTTGGGATCATGGCCAGGCCACCAACTGGACGATCACGAATAATCTGATGCACGACGTGAGCTGGTGTATCAATCTCCAGTTCGACAGTGGCACCTCCTCGGGCATCACGATCTCGAACAACCAGATCTATAACATTGACCATGGAATTGCGATTGGCGGTCCGCACTCAGGCAATACACTGAGCAACGTCTATGTTTTCGGCAACAATATCCATGACTACTCCAACTGGGACACTCCCGGCGACGTATGGCATCACGACGGCATCCACATCTGGGGCTATAACAACGACGGCTCCGATACCATAACCGGCGTAAATATCTACGACAACAAGTTCGGCGGGTGCATCGGGCAAAACGTGACCGCTCATATCTTCATAGAGACAAACAGCGGCAACACGAACAATGTAAAGATCTACAACAACACACTCATCGACACTTGCAACGGGGCCGACAATGACGGGCTGCTCACCGCCAGCGACCCCGGCTACCAGGTCTATAACAACACCTTTATCGGCACCTCTGGAGACGTTTGTGTTGGTCTCTCGGGCTCCTCGAACAGTACATTTGTCAACAATGTTGTCAGTGGCTGCGGCATACTGCAATACGTCACGTCCGGTGGCGGGTTCGCGTCCGGCGGTTTGCACAACAACATCTACGCGAACTGCACAAGCAGCAACTGCTTCGCCTTCCCTGGGGGCTACACGACATCGTTCGCCGCGTGGCAGAGCTATACCAATCAGGACGCGAGTCCTTCGGCATACGTCGCAAATGCGGACCTCTCTTCTGCCGGTGTGCCTCAGTCCGGTTCACCCGCCATCGGTGTGGGGGCGAACCTGACATCCCTCAGTCTCGGTTCGCTTCTTAACGGCCTCATCGGTACGCTTGATACCGACATCCTCGGCAATCCGCGTCCCGTGATCGGCCCGTGGGTGGCGGGCGCCTATGCCAATTCCGGTACCGGTCCTCAGCCTCCGACAGGCCTGACGGGTACGGTCGCCGCAAATTAGAACCTCCACTTTTCCCGAGTAGCCGGGCAGCTCATCGCCGGTATTCAATGACCGTCAGGTTTTCTGCGCCTTCCGCAATTTCGTTGGAGACGGCAGCGGCTCCGGTATCCCACGGATAAGAAATAGCTGAGAAGTCCATGAAGAAGCTAATCCCGCTTCTTGCTTTCGCAGGGGCATTGGTTATCGTTCTTGTTTTCGTAGCGATACGTCCGGCATTCGGAGGCACTCGTTACATTGCGCAGTTTGCGGGAACCTTCCACGGCGGAAAGGCCTGCGACGGGCATACAACGATCACCCCGGCCATGTTCAACCTCCTGCCTAACTCTCCGGGGGACGCAAATTATATTTGTGGAACCATAACAGTCCCCATTAATACTCCAGGCTTAATCGTCCGCGGCAGCGGAACCAACAGCAAACCTATTACGATCAATTTTGACAGCGGTGCGGTACTCGCATCTCCGGAGTGGCCTGCTGAAGGCACGGGCGGCGCCATCGAAATCGGCGACAACAGCTATATCACCATCAATGGAAATGGCGGCTCCGGCGGAGCGGTTCAGGGTGTAATCGAAGCGACCTCAAACGGAGACGCCGGCGCTGCATGTCTCAGCGGGGCCTGCCAAAATCATGGGCACAGCAATGGGATTGAGGCCGGCGACGGAGCATCGAACATAACCATAGATGGGCTTGCCATCATCGATATGTATGTCGCTACCAATCCGAGCCCTGGCGGCGGCACCTGCATTTACGATCATGGCGCCATCAACAACTGGACGATCACCAATAATCTCATGCATGACATGGGCTGGTGTATCAGCCTCCAGTATGACAGTGGGACTTCTTCCGGCATCACGATCTCGAATAACCAGATTTATAACATTGACCACGGAATCGCACTAGGCGGCCCGCATCCGGGGAACACGCTGACAAGCGTCAATATTTATGGCAACACCATCCACGACTACTCGAACTGGGACACCGCGGCCGACGTATGGCATCACGATGGAGTTCACATCTGGGGCTACAACGATGACGGCTCCGACACCATCGACGGCGTGAATATCTACAGCAACAAGTTTGGCGGCTGCATCGGCAAGAATGTGACTGCGCACATTTTCGTGGAAGGGAACAAAGGAAGCACCTCGAATGTCGCGATCTATAACAACACGCTCATCGATACCTGCAACGGTAACGATAACGATGGCCTGATTAATATCGACGATCCCGGTGAAGCGATCTATAACAACACCTTCATCGGCGCCTCTACGGACACGTGCATGGGCGTATCGAACGCGACCAAAGTGACATTCGTCAACAACATTGCGAGCGGTTGCGGGACCCTGATTTGGGTTGACAAGAACGGGAACTTCTCTTCAGGCGCTTTGCACAACAACATCTACACCAACTGTTCAGGAGGCAATTGCTTCGCATACCGCGGGAACTATTCTGGATCGTTCTCCTCCTGGCAGAAGGAGACCGGGCAGGACCCGAGCCCTTCGGCCTTCGTCTCGAAAACGAAACTTTCTCCTGCCGGTGTGCCTCAGTCCCGTTCAGCCGTCATCGGCGCCGGGGCGAACCTCACATCCCTTCGCATCCCCGCTCTGCAAACCGATCTTGCCGGCGATCCACGTCCAACGACCGGGGCCTGGACCGTCGGCGCTTATTAGACTTCCGGGTCCCGTCTCAGCCCCCGTCCCAGACATCGACCGGCCTGACTGGTGCGGTCGTCATAAACGAAAACCCCGCTTTCCCCGAGTAACCAGGTTGCTCTTCGTCGCTATTCCATGACCTCTAAGTTCTCTGCACCTTCTTCCAGCCGTGCGCTCACCGCTTCCATTGGGAAGAACACGCTCTTCGGCGTGGTTGGAAATATTGTGCATGTACTGGCCCGGATCGTCGTGGTCCCGGTGATGATCCGACACCTGGGGCTGGATGGTTACGGCATCTGGGCGGTTCTCATGTCGATAGCCGCCTACATCACTCTGGGCGGAGCAGGTGTCAAATCTGCATTCCAGAAGTACGTGGCGGAAGCGACCGGCACCGGCGATTTCGATCGGGCCAGTCGGTTGCTGAGCACGGGCACCGCTGCGGTCCTGGGGCTCTCCGTTGTTGTTCTCGTGCCCCTCGCTGTCTTCTCCCATTCCCTGGCAATTGCGGTTGGAGTGCCGCAAGTCTTTCTCACCCCTGCCTCCCGGGCGATTCAGTACCTGGCGATCACGGCGATCGTGGCCAATGTGAGTCAGACCTATCAAAGCATCCTGATGGGTGCGCACCGCATTGACTTGCGGGAGAAGCTAAACGTCGTTATCGATCTCCTCAACGCAGCAGCAACCATCGTTCTTCTTTATCTTGGATTCGGATTGCTGGCGATGTGCGTTGTGTTTTGCGCGTATCAGTTGGCCGGCGGTATGTTGTGGTATTTTTATTCCCGCCGCGTCCTTCCCGACGTCCATATCAGGCCAAGACTCGTCTCGCGATCGGTGGTGAAAGAGCTTGTTCGGTTCGCCGCAAGCTATCAACTGGTGAGCATGCTCGAGTTGCTGTATGCAGCGGTCCTGCCGGTGGCCATCCTGAAATTCTTCGGCGCGAATGCAGCCGGCGTCTTTGCGCTTGCTGCCCGCCTGGTGAGTTTTGCGACGCTTATCCAGGGCTCGTACCTTCAGGCCATACTCTCGGGTGGGAGCCTGGTTTACGCTTCTGGGTCGGTGGAACAAACCAATGCTTTTATCGTCAAGTCGTTCAAAGCAATGGCTGTGCTCTCCATCCTTCCTCTGGCCTTCATCGCCCTCTATGGAGCAAAGATCGCTTTTGCCTGGACCGGTAAAACCGATCCTCTTTTGGCTGGAGCGGTCTGTCTCCTATGTGCCGGTGGCGTATGCCGATCCCTGAGTTCCTTGTTTCGTGTACTCTATCGAGTCTCCGGGGGAGCCGTGATGGACAATGCGCAACTGCTCCTGGGGCTGGGTGTCGCATTCGTACTCTGGCCCTTTGCCCCCAAAATCGGGTTCTTCGGCATGGTGGGTGGTGTGAACTTCCTGGGACAATTTCTCGGGCTGATCCTGATGAGCCTGAGCCTTACATCTCGATTCAAAGGATTCCATGCAAGCACCCTGGCGCCCAATCTCCTCAGATTCTGCGTCGCCACCGCCGTGATCCTCGGCGCTTCTGTTTTAGCTCGCTACATGGGAGCGTCCTGGGAAATCAACCCCCGCGTACTCGACACGATTCGAATCATGACGGCTGCCGCGATTAGCCTGCTGGTCGCCGTGCCCGCTCTGCTTTTCACAGGCTCGGTATCGCGCTCTGAAGCACGAGCTATGTTAAATACGGTTTCTCGCAAGTTTGCATCGCCCGCCTAATCCTGATCGAGGATCTATCGAGTTTATGGTCACAAACGAAGCCGCCGCTCTGCCTGTCGCTCCATCCAAACACGCCGACCCGCAAGTGTGTCCGATTTGTGGAACTCCGAGCCTTCTGAACTGGCTTGCCGCGCCGGACCGGTTCCATGGACGCACGAAGAAGTATCAGCTGTTGCGTTGCTCCTCGTGTTCTTTGGTGTGGCTCAAAGACCCGCCATCCCCTTCCGAGATGGGCGAACATTACGGCGAGGCTTATGACCGAGCTATTTCGACCGCCTCGAAGACCTCCGAGCACTGGTTCGGCCGCCGCGACGCAGTTCTTCATTTTAAGGCCAGCGGGGTTCTTCTCGATCTCGGTTGCGGGTCGGGAGGCTTTCTAAGTGCGTTCAAAGGGCCTTCCTGGCAACTCTACGGCGTGGAAATGTCTGAGCACGCTGCCGCTATCGCACATGACCGTTGTGGCGCGCAAGTCTTCGTCGGCGATGTGCTCGATGCGCCGTTTCAGCCAAACAGCTTCGATGCGATCACCTGCTTTAACGTTTTTGAACACATGTACGAACCAGATGCAGTGCTTGCCCAGGTGGCGAAATGGCTCAAGCCGGGCGGCGTGTTCTACACAATGATGCCGAATATTGACTCGGCAGCAACGCGCATCTTTCGCTCTTACTGGTACGCGCTCGAATTGCCGCGTCACCTCTATCACTTTTCTCCGGCCACTCTCAAGATGCTCGGCGAGAACTCCGGGCTCACGGTAGTTTCAATCAAAACGCATCGTGAGCTCTATTTTGAAACGAGCATCAGGTACGCGGTCGACGATCTTCTTCGGAAACTTGGCATTCCACGTAAGAGTGTTGCCGACTCTTATCCAGACAATTCAAGCATTCCCTGGAGAGCGGTGCGCAAAGTCTTCCGAGTTGCCGCGTTGCCGGTCATCAATGCTGCGGCGTCGCTCTATGGCGATGGCGAAACCATCACCGCCGTCTTTACTAAGAACGCCGCCTCAGCCTGAGGCTGTCATCATAGGAGTCCGCGAAAACGCGCCATGACGCTCCCACGCCAATCCATCCGCGTCTTGTACAGCTTTCCGAATAAGCTCGGTGCCTCACGTATCTGCTATACGGCTTGGGAGCAGGTGCGTGGCATTGTTGCTGCGGGCGCACAAGTCATCCTTTATACCGGTGCCCTTGTGCGTGAAGTTCCGGAATCCGTCGAGGTGCACACAACCCTATCGCGGGTCAACATTCAAATTCCGTACCGCCTGATCGGCAATCTCCGCGCCCTCGCGCTGCACGACTGGATCGTCTCCAGGCAACTCCCAAAGCTCAAGGACCGGATAGATGTGGTCCATGTCTGGCCGTCGGGCGCTCTGCGGACAATCCAGGCCGCCAGGAGACTCGGCATTCCCACTGTTCTCGAGCGGCCCAATGCCGACACGCGGTTTGCGTTGGAAGCAGTTGACGCTGAACGCCAGCGGATCGGTGTCGAATCTCCTCACTATGACTATCGGCCCAGGGAATCCAATGTGCTCCTCGAAGAGGCCGAGTTTGGAGCATGTGACTATCTGCTCTGCGCTTCGGACTTTTCGGTGAAGACTTTTACAGACCGCGGGTACCCGGCTTCGAAGATCGTGCGGCATCGGTATGGCTTCGACGACACGAAATACTTCCCCTTGCCTGAAAATCGAAAGCAACCCAGAAAATTCACAGCTCTCTACGTGGGTGTGGATGCCGTGAGGAAAGGACTGCATCTAGCCCTCGAAGCATGGCTTTCCTCTCCGGCAAGCAAAGATGGTCTTTTCAGAATTGCTGGAGATGTCCAGGAAGAATTCAAGAAGAAGTTCGCAACTTATCTTGCTCATCCGAGTGTGGAGCAACTCGGCATGCGCAGTGATATCCCGCAGCTGATGCAGAATTCCGACATCCTTATTCTGCCGACGATTGAAGAAGGTTTCGCTCTGGTCTGCGCAGAAGCCATCGGGGCGGGATGCGTGCCGCTTGCGTCCACCGCGTGCACTGAGATGTGCCAGCACGGAGTGAATGCATTGGTCCACAACGTCGGCGACGTCGAAACTCTGCGGCGTCAGATCGCGCAGGTTTATTCTGATCCCGGGTTTCTGGCACAGCTTCGTTCCGGCGCAATCGCCACCCGTTCGGAATGGACCTGGCGCAAGGCTGGCGACCATCTGGTTGCAGCATATGCTCAGGCCCTGGCGGCATACGCCGAAAGAGAAACCATTGCCGTCGCAAGCTCGTAGAGAGTGAAGCGCCTGCGCATGATTCACCGCTCTTCGTTCGCAGAGAAGCAATGCTAGCTCCCTTACAATTCAACCAGCGGGACTTAGGCCACGGTGCATCGGACACGGTACTGCACCCCGTAGTCGCGGTAGCGTTGCTGGTCACGATCGTGCTGATGCTGTGGCGGCCGCGAAAATACGCGATCGTCCCGCTGCTTCTTTGCACTTTCCTGGTTCCACGCGGCCAGGAGGTTATGCTGGCAGGCGCGCACGTCTACGTTCGCCTCATTTTGGCTCTCGCCGGTTTCATCTGTGTTGTGAAGGACAAGTTTCGCATTGTCGACCGACTCAACATCGTCGACAAGATATTCATCGTGTGGGCTTGCTATCGTGTCTTTGCGACCGTGGTCACAAACTGGCCGAGCGGCGTCATGGAGCAGTTGTCGTTCCTGCTGTCGGCCTTGTGCGGTTACTTCCTTCTTCGTTATTTGATCGCGAATGAAGAAGACGTGGCCCGGGCGGCAAAGACCCTGGCGGTCGTTGCTTTGGTCTTAGGCGCGTGCATGGTGTACGAACACCACTTCCGGGTCAATCCTTTTGGAACCTATCTGGGTGGAGCGCCGACCGCCCCGGAAATCAGAGACGGAACCGCCCGAGCTCAGGCCACGTTTGGTCACTCGATTCTCGCGGGGTGTTTTGGAGGCACGCTCATCCCTCTCTTCGTCTGGTTATTGAGCAAGAAGAGCTGGGTTGCTGCCGTCGCAGGGATCGTGGGATCGACGTTGATGGTGCTGACGGCCAATTCCAGTACACCGATATTGGCGTATGTGGCCGGCATTCTCGGCCTCCTTTTGTGGCCGGTTCGGCGGAAGATGAAGGCGGTCCGCTGGCTAATCGTGATCACTCTCGCGGTTCTCGCGCTTGTGATGAACGCTCCCGTGTGGTTCTTGATCGCTCATATCAATGTGGTCGGCGGTTCCGGAGGATATGACCGCGCCTTCCTGATCGATATGTGCATGCGGCATATCAGGGACTGGTGGCTCATCGGCACCAATCAGAATGGCAACTGGGGCTATGACATGTGGGACATGTCGGACCAATTCGTGGCCGAAGCGGAGACGGGCGGCATTCTTGGGTTGGCTTGCTTCATTGCCATCATCGCGAAGTCTTTCAGCCGTCTTGGAAGCATGAGGAAGCGGGTAAAACCGAAACAGCAGTGGCTGTTCTGGTGCCTTGGTTCCATAATGCTCGCGAACATCTTTGCCTATTTTGGCGTAGCCTATTGGGATCAGACGCAGGTCTGGTGGTTCGCATTGTTGGCCATGATCTGCGCCGTCACGGTTCCGCACGTGCCGCACGAATTGACAAAAACTGGTCCAGCAGTTTCGGAAGGGGAGATGATCCCGGACTTGGTAGAAACCGCTCCAGAGGCTCGCGCAGCGGTGCTGTTTCCGGGCCTTCGAAAGACAGTTCGGCTCTGGGGTGGCCCCGAGCTGTGACCGACTTGTCGATCATTATCGTCAATTGGAACTCCACCGCATATCTTCTGAAATGCCTTGAGAGCATCTACGCGCAGACTTACGAGACGGCGTTTGAGATTATCGTCGTCGATAACGCTTCGCCCGATGGCAATATCGGGATCGTGAAGCAGCAGTACCCGGACGTCGTCCTGATTGAGAGTCCGGTGAACCTGGGATTTGCTGGCGCGAACAATCTTGGTTTCCGCGCGTCAAGGGGCGAATATGTAGTTTTCCTGAACCCTGACACCGTGCTGCGCAACGCCGCTTTCGACCTTATGCTCCGGCAGGTATGCTCGTTGCCATCTGTTGGCGCGGCGGGTTGCACTCTGCTGAATGAAGATCAGTCCCTTCAAACGGCCGCCATCCAGACCTTTCCAACGATAGTGAACCAGCTTCTGGATCTGGATGTTCTTCGAAACCGCTTTCCTGCCTGCTCCTTATGGAACATTGCGCCGCTGTTCGCAGGCGGCACGGAACCGAGCCGCGTAGAAGTCATTTCCGGCGCCTGCGTCCTGTTCAGGCGAGACGTGTTTGCCGAGATCGGGCAGTTCAGCGAAGAGTACTTCATGTACGCCGAGGACCTGGACCTGTGTTACAAGGCAGCGCAGGGTGGTTTCACTAACTATTACATTCCCCAGGGGCAAATTATCCATTACGGCGGCAAAAGTAGTGTCCGGCGGCGAGCCGTCGTGATGAAGTGGAGATCGATTCTGCGGTATGTAGCCAAACACCGCGGATATAGTTACCAATTAGTCTTTCGCGCCGCGATGGCGTGCGGCGCCCTCGGTCGCCTGGCTCTGTTGGTGGCCGCTGTGGCTGTAAGCCGGGGAGCGCGCAGAAACTCCGCCCGCGATGCATTATTGAAATGGTGGCTGATCCTGGGGACAATGGTGACTCATTTTGCGCCAAAGCAGCAGGTTGAGAGCCTTTCGGCAGAGGGAGCGCGAGGGCGTTAGCATATCGCGTGCAATAGCGCGGAACGATGTTGAGGGCGAGAACAATCTATGTGCGGAATCTGCGGTAAATTGAACTTCGAGCGGGAGAAGCCGGTCTCCGGCGGCCTGTTGAAACGAATGGCCGACACGATCGCTCATCGTGGGCCCGACGATGAAGGCTACTACCTGTCCGGCCCGGTGGGCCTCGGTTTTCGCCGCCTTTCCATCATCGACCTGGCAACGGGTCATCAGCCGCTTTCGAACGAGGATGGGACTGTCTGGATTGTCTTTAACGGGGAAATCTATAATTTCGAGGAACTCCGTGACGATCTCCTGGCCCGAGGTCACATCTTCCGCACGCGTACGGATACCGAGGTGATCGTTCACCTTTATGAGGAATTTGGGCCGGCCTGTGTAGACCGGCTCCGGGGAATGTTCGGATTTGCGATTTGGGATGAGCGCCAGCAGACTCTGATGCTGGCCAGGGACCGGGTAGGAATCAAGCCTGTCTATTATTCGATCGGAGCGGATTCCGTTGTCTTTGGGTCAGAAATCAAGGCCATTCTGGCCGATCCGGAGATCGGCGCTCGGGTGCGGCCGGAAGTCGTCGATCGCTTTCTTACCTTTTATTTCGTTCCTGGCGAGGACACTCTCTTTGAGAACATCTTCAAGCTAAGACCTGGGTCGTACATGATCGTACGAGAGGGTAACGCGGAAATCCATCAGTACTGGGATCTGGCTTTCAATCCCACTCCGAGATCCATTGCAGACGCGGAAAATGAACTCCTCGAACTCCTGGATGAATCCGTCCGGCTGCACATGATTAGCGATGTGCCGGTCGGCATTCTGCTGAGCGGTGGCGTGGATTCCACGGCGATGGTCAGTTTTGCGAGCAGCAGAACAGATCGAACCCTGGGCAGTTTCACCCTGGGATTCGAATCAGCGGAGGTTCCCGATGAGCGTCCGTACGCTCGGATCGCCGCGCAGCGCTACGGCACTGACCACCACGAGATGTCGATTTCGGCGGGTGACTTCAAAGACTTCCTGCCCCAGTATGCGTGGTACATGGAAGAGCCTGTCTGCGAGGCGCCCGCGATCGCGCTTTATTACATCACCAAGCTGGCCCGGGAATCTGTGAAGGTCCTGATCTCCGGCGAAGGTGGCGATGAGGCATTTGCGGGCTATCAGACCTACCGCGGTGTTTTGTGGGCGGAGCGGCTCAAGAGCGCCCTTGGGCCATTGAAGGGCTCGGTCTCTTTCGCCGCCGGCGCTGCCAACCGGCTCCTGAAGAATCAGCGAATTGCCAAGTATGCGCCACTCTTCGCCCGCTCATTCGAGGGCTACTACTATAGCCGCAGTTCGGGTCCTGATTCCTTCTTTAATCAAAATCACAACACGCTTTACTCCAGCGATTTCGCGAACCTGAGCGATGAGGGCTTCGCCACTCGCCCCATGAGAGATGTCATGGCGAGCTCACGGGGCGTTGGCCTTGTCAACCGGATGTTATATGTAGACACGAAAACCTCGCTTCCCGATGATCTGTTGTTAAAAGCGGACAAGATGACAATGGCCAATTCCATCGAACTTCGTGTCCCATTCCTCGATCACAAATTGCTGGAATTTGCCGCTTCTCTGCCGGAGAACCTGAAAGTTCGCGGCCTTACGACGAAATATCTTGCCAAGCGGGCACTCTCAAGCCGCATTCCTGAGCCAATCCTGAAGCGCCGGAAGGCCGGTTTCCCGGTGCCGTTCGGCGCCTGGCTGCGAACCGACCTTAAAGAGTTTGTCCATGAAGTGTTGCTCGATCGCACGACGATCGAGCGTGGCTATTTCAACACCGCCTGCATCGAACGACTGCTTCGAGCCAATGCCGAATCCGGCCTCTATGCAAAGGAAGTTCTGTCGCTGCTAACCCTGGAATTGTGGCACCGGGCTTTCCTGACATCCAATGCAGGAGTCAGCCCCGAGCCCGTCCAAGTCTGACCGGGCAGGCATTCGCTGGATAGTAGTCAACTACAACCGATTTCGCAGTCAGAGCTATGTCAACCAACGCCATAAAATACGTGATCATCTCGCCAGTCCGAGATGAAGAAGCCAATCTCGCGCGGACGATCGAGAGCGTAATCGGTCAGTCCCTGCGGCCATGCGAGTGGATAATCGTGAACGACGGTTCGACCGACGGGACTGCTGCGATCGCCGACAGCTATGCCCGGCAGCACGACTGGATCAGGGTTTGCCATCGGGATAACCGTGGCTTTCGCAAAGCCGGCGGGGGCGTGGTGGATGCATTCAACGATGGCTATCTCGATCTGCGAACGAATGACTGGGGCTTTATTGTCAAACTCGACGGCGATCTCTCATTTAGTCCCGAATACTTCCAGTCGTGTTTCCGCGCTTTTGAGGAAGAGGAAAAACTCGGGATAGCTGGGGGCACAATTTACAACCTTATCAATGGGCAGGCGTATCCGGAGGTCTGTCCGGCCTTTCATGTTCGGGGCGCCACCAAGATCTACCGCCGTGCCTGCTGGGACGCCATCGGCGGTTTCTGGCCGGCGCCAGGCTGGGATACGATGGATGAGGTCAAGGCGCAGATGCTTGGCTGGACTACACGAACACTGCCCGAATTGCATGTCCTTCATCATCGGCCGACCGGCAAGAACGACGGAACATGGGGCGCGGGGTTCAAGAACGGAAGGGCGAATTACATCTGCGGCTATCACCCTCTCTTCATGTTATTGAAATGCGCCAAGCGGCTAAAAGAGAAGCCTTATCTGATCCAATCCGCCGCTCTGTTCTGGGGATTTATCTCGGGATATTTAAATGGCATTCGCCAGGTGGATGATCGGGCAACGATCAAGTATTTGAGACGTCAGCAGCTCGGCCGCCTCCTCGGACAGGAGACGATATGGCGATAGCCGCTTCGTCTGCGACTCAGTGGGACGAGACAATCTCAGAGCAGAACAGCGCCACGAAGGAGGGCAGTGACGACTCGTCGCGAAACGCCATGCCCCGGGCGCTGAGGCAGGTTTACAAACTAGACCCCCTCTCTGACTCGCGGTGGACCGCTCTGGTGGCCACGCATCCGCAGGCTTCGGTGTTTCACACACACGCGTGGCTCAGCGCGCTGCAGGCGACATATGGATACCGGCCGCTCGTTCTGACGACCTGCGCGCCGCAGGCTCCGCTGACCGACGCCATCGTATTCTGCGAGGTCGACTCCTGGCTGACCGGGCGGCGCTTGGTCTCGCTGCCGTTCTCCGATCATTGCGAGCCGTTGTTAAACGAGCCCGCGGCGCTGGAAGCGTTGCTGACGCACGCGCGCAGCGCAGTGGAAGCGGGCAAATACAAGCGGATCGAGATTCGGCCGCACTCGGCCCAGAGTGCGGAAGTCCATGGTTTCCTGCCCAAAAGCGACGCCGTTCTGCACCGGCTGGACCTGACCGCGCCGGCCGACCAGTTGTTTCGCAGCTTTCACAAAGACTGCATCCAGCGGAAGATCCGCCGTGCCGAGCGTGAGCACCTCGCATACGAGGAAGGGAACTCCGAGGCGCAGCTTCTGGACTTCTATCGTCTGATGACGATGACGCGCAGACGTCATGGGCTGCCACCCCAGCCGCTGCATTGGTTCCGTGCGCTGATCGCCGCGTTCGGTCCCAACCTGAAGTTTCGGCTCGTCCGCAAGGACAGCGCCGCGGTGGCCAGTATTCTCACTCTTTCGCACCGCCAAACCATGTTCTATAAGTATGGCTGCAGCGATGCCGCCGCGAATAAGTTTGGGGGCACACCTATGTTGTTCTGGCAAACCATTCAGGAAGCGAAGGACCATGGACAGAACGAGTTGGATATGGGACGCTCCGATCTCGACGATCCGGGTCTGAGCGTCTTTAAGGAGCACTGGGGAAGCGTCCCTACCCCACTGACGTACTGGAAATATCCCGCCGAAGGGTCGCGAACGAGACCGGCGTGGCAAAAGCACTTGGCGAATCGAGTGGTTTCAGCCAGTCCTGATCGCGTCCTGCAACTTGCGGGGAATGTTCTCTACCGCCACATGGGCTGAAGCTGGGATGGCCCTAAAAATAACCTTCATTTCATCAACTATCGGTCTAGGCTCATTATGCTCTTTGAATTGTACTATCTCGTGAAACCGATTCTGCCATGGCGTCTTCGTGTGTCGTTGCGCCGGATGCGCGCCGAGCGCCGGCGCCGGGAATTTTCTGCGATTTGGCCCATCGACCCTGGAGCAGCCACGGTTCCTCCGCGCTGGCCAGGCTGGCCGGGTGGCAAACGGTTCAGCTTGGTTCTGACACACGATGTGGAAGGGAAAAAGGGATTTGACCGCGTTCCGCGCCTGGTGGAACTGACGCAGAAGTATGGTTTCCGCTCCTGCTTCAATTTCGTTCCGGAAGGCGAATACCAGGTCACCCCGGCGATGCTGGAACTGCTCGATCGCGCGGGGTTTGAGGCCGGCGTCCATGGGCTGACGCACGACGGGAAGTTGTACCAGTCGCCGAAGAAATTCGCGGCCAGCGCCGCACGGATTCGGGAAGTCCTGCACCAGTGGGGCGCGGTGGGCTTCCGTTCGCCGCTCATGCAGCACCGTCTGGGGTGGCTGCACGAGCTAGGCAGCGAGTATGACGCCTCCACCTTCGACGTCGACCCGTTCGAGCCGGAACCCGATGGCATGCGCACCATCTTTCCCTTCTGGGTACAGGCTCCCGGAACCGAGGGTTTCGTCGAGCTGCCCTACACGCTCATCCAGGATTTCAACCTTTTTAAGGTTCTCGAAGAACAGAACATCGACATCTGGAAGAAGAAACTGGACTGGCTTGTGGAACAGGGAGGGATGGCCCTGTTGAATACGCATCCTGATTACATGTGCATGAACGGTTCGCCGCAACGGGATGAGTTTCCCGTCGCTCGATACGAGGAGTTCCTGTGCTACGTGCGTGACAACTACGGCGGCCAGTGCTGGCATGCCCTGCCGCGCGAGGTCTCCCGCTATTATTGCGAGAAACTGCCAGCCGCCTCGCGCAACACCCGCCGTCGCATCTGCATGGTGGCCTACTCCGGATATGAAACCGACGGCCGCGTCCGCCGCTATGCCGAAGCACTGGCCACGCGCGGCGACATGGTCGACGTGATTGCCCTGGAGGGGCCGCTGAGTAGCGGAAAGGAAGTCAGCACGCTGAACGGAGTCACCATCTATCACATTCAGCGCCGCGACCATAACGAATTGGGCCCCTGGAGCTATGCCACACGGCTGCTGCGTTTCCTGTTCCGGTCATCCGCCGTTCTCACCCGGCTGCACGAACTCAATCGCTACGACGTGGTGCACATCCATAACATGCCGGATTTCCTGGTCTTCGCGGCCTGGTACCCGAAAATGAAGGGGGCGCGCCTGATCCTCGACATTCATGACATCGTTCCGGAACTCTTCGCCAACAAATTTAAAACCGGACTGAAGCAGTTCTATGTAACCGGCCTGCGCTTTATGGAGAAGTTGTGCTGCCGTTTCGTCGACCACGTTATTGTCTCCAATCACATCTGGGTCGAGAAGCTCGTGGCCCGGTCCGCCCGGGCGGCCCAATGCTCGGTTGTCCTCAACCTTCCCGATCCCCGGGTCTTTTCCCGGCGGCAGCGCACTCGTCAGGACGGCCGTTTTATCGTGATTTTCCCGGGTACTTTCCAGTGGCATCAGGGCCTCGATATCGGCATCAAAGCCTTCGCCGAGTTCAGGAAGAAGGTGCCCAACGCCGAGTTCCATCTCTACGGCGCGCAGGACGAGAAGCTCACCAATTGGCTGAAAGACCTTGTGCGCGAGCTCGGACTCGAGCACGCAGTGAAGTTCTGCGGAATTGCGTCGCTCGATGACATCCCGGAAATCATTGCCAATGCGGATCTCGGCATAGTGCCCAAGCGCGCGGATTCGTTCGGCAATGAGGCTTACAGCACCAAGATTATGGAATTCATGTCCCAGGGCATTCCGGTCGTGGCGTCGCGGACCAGGATCGACAGTTACTATTTCGATGAGGACACGGTCCGTTTCTTTCCCTCGGGCGACAGTGCGGCCATGGCTGAGGCCATGTATGAAGTGGCCCGGAATCCGGCGCTGCGGGAATCTCTCATTCGGCGCGGCCTGGAATATGTCGAACTCCACGGCTGGGAGCGGACCAAGCAGCAGTACTTCGATCTCATCGACAACCTCTCCACCCAGAGGTTTGATTATGACCTGAAGCGGGGAATGACTTCGGTCGTCGAAGGGTGAGCTGCGCTTCCATTTCCTAAACGTCAGCGGCAACAATGATGCTCAATCATACGGTTCAAATCACGTCGTCCCTCGAAATGCCATCTCCAGACACCACGATCGTGGAAGTCGATCCCTGGAAGGACCCACGCTGGGAGGCCTTCGTTCTGGGTCATTCCGATGCCACGATCTATCACCATCCTGCCTGGCTGAAGGCCCTCGAGAGCGAATACCGCCAGCGATCGCTCTATCTGGCCTGTCAGGATCAGGAGGGAACGCTGCAGGGCGTTTTTCCGCTGATGTACACGCGCGGTCTTCCTTTCAGCCGCGGTCCACTCACCGGTCCCCGGCTCTCCTCGCTGCCGCGTACGCCCCTGGCCGGACCCCTCGCCGCCAATCGCGCGGCCCTGTCTGCGCTGGTGTGCGAAGCTCTGCGCCGGGCCTCCGTCCACTCCGTTCGTCTCGAGATCAAGGCGCAGGCAGAAGAGCTGAACGACGGCATCGAGGAAATCGTGAGAAAGGCGTGGCGTCAGACCTACATCGTGCCCCTCGCCGGAACACCCGGCCAGCCGTATCAGATTCCCGGCAGTCAGAATCGCTCCAGCATCAAACGGTCGATCAACAAAGCGATCGCCAGCCGTGTCCGCACGCGTCCGGCGGAGACGGAGGGCGATCTGCGTGATTGGCATCGGATCTATCTCGAGACAATGCGCCGGAACGTTGTCCCTGCCAGGCCCTACAGGTTCTTTCTGGCGCTCTGGGAACAGATGCGATCGACGGAGATGATGCGGTTGTTGCTGGCCGACCAGCAAACGGCGACCGGATCTCGTATCATCGGCGGTCATTTGTTCTTTTCGTTCGGTTCGACCGTGACTTATGCATTCGGCGCGTCGCGCGCTTCCGACTTCGCTCTTCGCCCCAACGACATCATCATGGGGCAGGCCATCAACGATGCCAGCGTGGCCGGGTACAAGTTCGTGGACCTTGGCGAAGTGCCGGAGGGCGACGACGACCTGGCGAGGTTCAAGAGTAAATGGGGCGCGGAGCCGGTGCGTCTGTACCGGTATTACTTCCCGGACTTCCCGGACGCTGGCCCTTTGCGGGACAAAACAGGAGGTTCTGCGTTCGTGCTCGCGAGGAAGATCTGGAGTCAGCTGCCGCTGGGCATTACGTCGTGGCTGGGAGACCAAATATACACGTACCTCTGATTGGCGCGGGAAGTCCTTTTGGTGCGTCCGGCAGGGAGTACTCACCTGGAGGTAGCGGTCTCCTGTCCCCGCGTTGTTCAGCCCGTCTAATATGCAGGTGCAGCCGCCAATGTCTGTCGAAATAGCCCCGGAGATCCAGAGCGAAGGAGAGCTTTCATCGCCTCGGCCGCCGCACCGGTTTACGCGCCGGTCGTTCCTTGCCCTTGCTGCCACCTCCCTGGGGGGGCTTGCACTCTATTCGGGCGAAATCGCACGTCACAAACTGACAGTCGAAGAGTATACGGTCCACCTTCCCCGCCTGCCAGAGGTCTTTCGCGGCATGCGGATCGCGCAAATCTCTGACATCCATTATCTCGAATGGACCGAAAGCTCCTTTCTCCGGCATGTAGTCGATCAAGTCAACGCTCTCAACCCGGATCTGGTCGTGCTCACCGGGGATTTCGTCACCTACGGGCCGGTGCGTTGGCCCAGCGAGGACGCGCACAAGAGATACGCCCTCCGCCACTTGCCGGAATGTGTCTCAATCCTCACCGGCATCCGGTGCCCGTTACGCTATGCCACGCTGGGCAACCACGACATGATGGTCGGCGGCCGATATGTCTATGGCGATCTGGTCAGCCAGGGTCTGCCTATTCTGAGAAACAGCGCCGTGCCCCTCGAGAGGAATGGTCAACGCCTGTGGCTGGTAGGTCTGGGCAGCGCGTGCGCGAGAGATGTGGATCCGGACCGTGCCTTTCCAGACTCCGCGGTCCGCGACAAGGAAGCGATGATCGTTCTCGCGCACGAGCCCGATATTCTGCCCGAGATCGCCAAATACGGCCCCGGTCTGATGCTTGCCGGCCATACCCACGGCGGGCAGGTTTGCATCCCCTTGTTGCCGCCCGCATTCCTGCCTGCCTACGGCGAACACTATCCCCAGGGCTGGTTCCGCTGTGGTCCCACACAACTCTATGTCAATCGAGGCATTGGCACCATCGGCGTTCCGCTCCGCCTGAACTGTCCGCCGGAGATCACTCTGCTGACTCTGGCCTGAGTCCGCAGGCGCCCAGAATCCCTGAGATTGAGCAAAGGCTTCCTGCACGTCGCCGAATTACCTTTTCACTGCGGGGACCGGCGGCTTCGGGCAATGCGACTACCCTGCCAGGCTCCAGCGATGCTTGGGCGCTGTAGCTTGAACCCAGGTGAGGATGCGCAAAACGTAACTCCCCAAGGAGTCATGCCGATAAACAAATGGGGGATTGCTCGGAGCCGGGGAGCTCGGTAAAACCATCATGCGGGTGTAGTTCAACTGGTAGAATTGGGACCCTCCAGGTCTCAGGTAAGGGTTCGAATCCCTTCGCCCGCTCCATGTTCGGCTCGATCGCCAGGGTCATCGCATTAGCCGGTGCTGGTTGTAAAAGATTCGAAAGAGGGACCCGTGATCGAGCTCCCCAATTCTGCACTTGAGATCTGATCGGAATGTCTGATTCTGTCTTGTCAATTTCCTTGGGCTTGCCAAAGGTGGCTGCGGTCGCTGGGTCGAAAAGGCCCGCGCCATCCGGTGATCGGATACCTGTCCTCGACGGAATCCGAGGCATCGCCGTCCTTCTCGTCATGACCTACCATTTTTGGGTCGTTGGCATTGCGGGTAGCGCGGCATCTTCGATTACATCCTCCAGTTCGGGTGGCACTCTGCCCTGGGAGCATGTCTACAACAATGTGGCGGGGTTCGGCTGGATTGGCGTCGATTTGTTTTTTGTCCTCTCCGGGTTTCTGATTACCGGAATCCTCTGCGACTCGCGGGAATCTCCGCACTACTTCCGCATCTTCTATGGCCGGAGAACGGTTCGCATCTTTCCGCTGTACTATGCCGCTTTGACCATCTTCTTTCTCATCGGCCCATTCGTCATGGCGCACATCTATCGCCCCGCGCTGGCAGACATGCAGAGCGGGACGACTGTAAAGCTGTTCGCGTGGACCTATCTCCTCAACTGGTACGAGGGGTTTAAAGGATGGAACGCAGTCGCCCACCCGCTCCAGCATTTCTGGTCCCTGTCCGTTGAAGAACAGTTCTACCTGATATGGCCGTTCCTGGTCCTGAAGTTAACGCGACGGCGGCTGATGAGTGTCTGCGTCAGCCTCATGGCGGTGGCGCTCGCGCTGCGAGCCCTCCTGTACGGGCTTCATTTTCCGTTTGCTGCCTATACCTGGACGATCTGCCGGGCGGACTCCCTCGCGATGGGAGCCACCGTGGCTTTGGCCGCCCGCGAACCTGGTGACTGGAAGATACTCCTGAAGTGGGCACGACGCCTGGCGCTGCCGGCATTCGGCGCCATCATCCTGGCGCGGGTTCTCAACCCCCGTTGCACTGTCGGCCCAGGCGATACCCCCACTTTTTTCATGAACACGTTCGAACTCACTCTGGTGGGAATTTTCTTCGCGGCATGCATAGGGCTCGCGGTTGCCTCACACCAGCAAACCCTGGGGCATCGTCTCCTGGCCTCGTCCTTTCTGCGGTTCTTTGGAAAATACAGCTATTGCCTCTACATCTGCCACCTCCCCGTTATCGTGATCTTTGCAAAGGCAGGACTGAACTCCGCCCATCTGGCGGGAAAACTGCACAGCGAACTGCTGTCGGTTCTGGCCGTCGACGGCGTCGCCTTTGCCGCGTCGATCATGATCGCCTTTTTGAGCTGGCATCTTTACGAAAAACAATGGCTGAAGCTCAAAGACCTTCGGGGTCTGCGACGCGAGCAACAGCTCCCCGCGCAGTTGGCCGTGCAGGATTGACTATTCTTTGCACTACGCTCCGTGCGGCTACAGAAATACAAACCCCGGCTGGCATCGGGCAACGCCGTGGATCTCTTTGCCAACCTAGAGGGGAAGGATAGTGAAGTGTCAGAGCCGCTTTTCAGCATTGTAATTGCGTGTTACAACCACGAGAAGTTCATACGGGAAGCCGTGGAATCGGCGCTGCGGCAGCAGCCCAGCAAGGAAATCGTCGTTGTAGATGACGCTTCCAGTGACGGAAGCGCCGAGGTGCTCAAGTCGTTCGGCCAGTCGATCATCTTCGAGAGGCTTCCTGTGAATCGCGGTGCCGCAGCGGCGCGCAACCATGGCGCGTCTGTTGCAAAAGGAAAGTATCTGGTCTTCCTCGACGGAGATGACGCTTTAATGCCGTGGACCCTCAAAGTGTATGGCCGGATTATTGAGGAGCGCAGTCCGACGCTCATTCTGGGCCGATCCTCTCTCTTCGATGGCGATCTCCCAACGATCACGGCCGGCCCTCAACCCGGGATTCGATTCGTCGAATATGCAACTTTTTTTGAGAAGGACAGGCCATGGGTCTATAACACCAGCTCGCTGGTTGTTGAACGTGCGGCATTCCGGGATGCCGGCGGATGGTCTGAGGACATTTTTTACCAGGACATTCAGGATCTCCTGAATAAGCTTGGCGTCGCGGGCAGAACAAACATTGTGCTCGCGCCCGTGACGGTGCTGTACCGGATGCATTCAACGAATGCGGTGCGCCAGATTGCGCCATTTATCGAAGGGATCCATGTGCTGCTGGCAAAGGCGAGGCAAGGTGCGTATCCTGGTGGCCGCGCGGTACGG
Source organism: Acidobacteriaceae bacterium (assembly GCA_003138515.1). Taxonomy (GTDB): domain Bacteria; phylum Acidobacteriota; class Terriglobia; order Terriglobales; family Acidobacteriaceae; genus Telmatobacter. Next base: position 165,514 of record PLGG01000047.1, read on the forward strand.
ATGAAGAGGGCGGTGTGGTTTGGTGGCCTGATCTTTTATTGGGCCAAAGAAGGGATGCGTAGCGGGCACTTTCGTGACGCGCTAAAACTCCTGTTCACCGACGGATGGATGGTTCTTCTTGCCCTGATCCGGAGGGCCGGTGCATGGATTGCCGGTCGAAGACCGATTGAGGTGCTAACATTGGAGCCGAATGCCCCGGAAAACCCAGTAGGTTCGCATCCTGCGCCCCCCTCGCCAGAGCATTCCTGAAGAGTATGAAAAAACCGGCCACGAAGACTTGATCGTGCCGTGTGTCAAAGGGAGAAAGCATGCAAATCGGAATTATAGGTTGCGGATTTACCGCCGACCACTATTTGTTCTGTCTGAAATGGCACCCATTCCTGAAGGTAGTCGGCGCGACCGACCGGGATCCTGAGCGTGCTTCGAAGTTCTGTAATCTCCACTCGGTGAAACTGTATCCCACTTTAGAGGATATGTTGGCCGATGGCAGCATCGAGATGGTTTTAAACCTGACAAACTCCAGCAGCCATTACGAAACATCCAAAGCATGTCTGATTGCCGGAAAGCACCTGTTCACCGAAAAGCCTCTTGCGACGGACTTTGCCCAGGCGGAGGAACTGGTACAACTGGCCGAGGCCAGCGGCGTTTATTTTTCAGCTGCCCCCTGTAACTTGCTGGGTGAAACCGCCCAAACCCTGTGGAAGGCGCTGCGCAATAAGGAAATTGGGGAGGTTCGCCTCGTCCTTGCTGAACTGGACGACGGTCCATTCCACATGGCGGAGCCGCATCTGTGGAAATCGGAATCAGGCGCGCCTTACGATTACCGCGAAGAGTTCAAGATGGGCGTTACAGTAGAACATTCCGCATATTATCTGAGTCTCTTCACTGCCTTCTTCGGACCGGCTAAGACGATTACGCCTTTTTCGGCAGTGCTGTGGCCCGACAGGCAGATTTCCGCCGAAGAGCGCCTGAACATCACGACTCCCGACTTCTCGGTTGCCTGCATCACCTTTGAATCGGGTGTGGTCGCGCGATTGACGTGCAGCCTGGTCGCGCCATTTAACCATGTCCTGAAGATCACCGGAGATACCGGAGTCATCACTGTGAACGAAGTCTGGAACTATTCAGCGCCGGTATATATCGATAAGTTTTCCTCCATGAGATATCGGTCGGAGAGGTATGCAATCACCAAGGAGCATCCCGTCATAGCGAACTTGGTGGGGAAACACAAGGTCTATCCGCCGGTCAGGAAAGCAAGTCTGAAAAAGCGCTATGCCCGATACCACATGGATTATGGAAGAGGAATTGCAGATTTGGCGTTGGCGATTCAGCAGCAACGCCCCCCTCGGATACCGGCTGATTTCTGTTTACATCTCACGGAACTGGGCTTGGCAATCCAAAAGGCAGAGCCAGGACCTTACCAGGTGAAAACTACTTTTAAGCCCTTACAGCCCCTGGATGAAGCCGGCCTCAAGGAATTGATTCCGCCGCAGTGGTAGAGAGCAACCCGCATTGGCTGACACTGCTCATTCAGCAAAGTCATAGACCGCGCGCCGATGAGAAATGCCAGTTAGATCTCTTTCTGTTTATTACAAACCGATGATCTGGTCGCCGCTGAGGACGCAAGGATTGCGCCAGGAATGCCGATTGGTTCCGAGGAATTTGAGGGATGAAATTCACGGAGACGTCATTGCCCGGGGTGATCCTGATAACGCCTGACGTTTACCGCGACAATCGGGGCGCATTCTGCGAAACGTGGAATCGGAGAGTTTTTTCTGAGGCTGGCCTGCCTGCAACCTGGGTACAGGACAACTACTCCTGGTCGGTGAAGAACGTAGTCCGCGCATTTCATTACCAGGTCTTTCAGCCGCAGGCAAAACTGGTGAGGGTCACGCATGGGGCTGCATTCGACGTTGCTGTGGATCTTCGCCGCAGTTCTCGAAACTTCGGCCGCCATGTTGCCGTCGAGCTCACGGCGGAGAAGTCCCAGATGATCTACATTCCGGCGGGATTTGGTCACGGTTTATTGGCGCTTTCCGCGGCCGTTGGTTTTGCCTTCAAAGTGACCGATTATTACTGTTCTGAGGCAGAAAGAACGATTCTCTGGAATGATCCTGATCTGGCTATCGGATGGCCCGTGAAGGAAGAGGATGCAATCCTTGCCGAGAGGGATCGCAAGGGGGCTAGTTTGTGCACTGCGGAAGTTTTCACCTGAGCACAGCAGAGGCGGGGAAGTAAAACAGCCCAGGGCGAAGGAATCTGCTTCGCGCGGGCTCGATTCGCACGCGCGTGCCACGGAACGGGCCTTCAGCGGAAAGGCTGACCCATTTTGGAACATCGCTCGCGAACCGGCAGCAGGGATTCACTCCTTTCCCTCGCCCGCAGTGACTCCGAAATGATTACCGGCGAGGCAGCACAACGAAACCAACGGTCGTGCACACCTCTTCCCGTTGGTACCGCGATCGGAGGATGGCCGGAGTGCCCGCCCTGATGCTAAGTGTTTTCGCTGCCGCGTGAACTGCGTGCGGGCACAGGGTGATCCGCATCACTGGGCCCCTGGAAGGCCCGGCACGGATGGAACGGGATCGCCTTTGGTACTTCGGCCAGACCGCTTCTGAAGGTGCCGAAAGAAGCCACGCAGGTTACGAGAGTTTTCAATTCTGGCTTAACATAAGGTATTGCATTCACAGTCTGGCTTAACATAGGTATTGCATTCACAGACAGGACCGATAGAATCCACGTACAATCCGGGTAAGTAAAAGTTAGTTTTTTCTTGACTTACCGTCGATCAGGCCGCGGCTTGCTCCGTGTCGACTGGTCATGTCGCTTAGTTCGAAGCGCAACGTTCCCCCCAAAAGGAGAAGTTCTCCATGAACATCATTCTCGGATGCCAGCACGCCAGCTCCTCTGCAAATCGCCTTGGCTCTTTCGATCGGAAACCGAGCCAATGGACGATGCCCGTTCTGGTTCTGCTCGTTCTCCTGTGCGGCATCACCGCCGCGGTCCAGGCGCAGAATGCGGTCTACAACGGCGGCATCACGAGCACGATTAACTCTACGTTCGCAGGACCAATGGGCGTCACTACAGATTCCAGTGGCGACATCTTTGTCGCCGACAACAACTCTGCGACGAACACCGCGACCGTGTATCTAATGACGTACTACGCCGGCGCAGGCTACGCCGCCCCCCGGCCTCTGCCGGGTCCGGCCGGCGGGTTCCCATGCCCGGCCACGGTGAGTGAATCCGATCCCTGCCTAAGAGGCATCGTCGTCGACCACAACGGCTTCCTATGGGTCACCGCTTTCGGTGACTATCCCACCCCGGCTGGCCAAGTGTACGTCTATAGCTCCGGGGACGCCGAACCTCCCATCTCTGTCGAGACCGGCACCTGGAAAAGCCCGTGGGGCATCACCGCTGACACCTTGGGGAACGTCTTTGTAACCGACAACGCCGCCCAAACGATCACTAAACTCGGGCATGGGCAGGCGGCGCAAGTGTACACCTACACTGGCGCCACAAACGGCATCCAGCAACCTCGTGGCATCGCGGTTGACTCCAGTGCAGACCTCTTTGTCATTGACGGCAACGCGGGCCAGGTGAAGGAACTGCCCGCGCCCTATACCGGAATCCCAAACACCGTGAGCCCCGGTTTCCAGGGTCCAGGTGATCTCGCCATCGACGCGAACGGCAATATCTGGGTCTCCGAGTTCTCCACCGATCTCGTAGGCGAGCTGGCAGGCTGGAATGCCACCACCAGCAGCTTCGCAAACGTTCTGAGCTGGGGCACCGGACTGAACAGCCCCACGTCTGTTTTCCCCGATTCCGCAACCGGCAACATCCTCGTCTCCGATAACGGCAATCACGCGATCAAACAGATCGCCCTTCAACCCGCCAATTTCGGCAGCGTCGCGGTGGGCTCAACTTCGACAACCGCTCAAACGCTCACGTTCACCGTTAACGGCACGACCACGACCTTTGGGGCGCCCGTTATCGTCACCCAAGGAGCCACTAACGGCTCCGATTTCGTCGTTGGCGGCTCCGGAAATTGGACTTGCACCCCCAACAACGGGAATACGCTATGCACGGTGACTGTGAACTTCGCCCCGAAAGCCCCCGGCCTCCGCTTTGGTGCCGTGGAACTGCAGGATACTTCCAACAGCGTGCTGGCGACGGCGCCTCTCTTCGGCACCGGTGCGGGTCAGGAGCTTGTCTTTAACCCGGGCGCATTGACCACCACGTTTACCGGCCTCGGCTCGGGCCACCTCACGCCCGAGAAGATCGCCGTGGATTCGAGCGGCAATGTCTTCATTGCCGATAATAACGGCGGGATCTTCGAAATTACGGCTGGAACGACCGCGGCCAACCACATTTGCTGCGCCACCTCGCTCAGCGAGCCCTACGGTATCGCGATCGATGGTGCGGGAAATCTGTTCGTGACCCAAAGCACCGGTGTCTACGAGATCCTTGCCCCCGGACATACCACCGTCCAGCAACTGGCGTCCGGTTTCTCATTCAGCTTCCCCCTTGGCCTGGCCTTCGACGGTAATGGCAACCTCTACGTCGCCGACGCGAGCGCCGCGAATAAAGTGGATGAGCTCACCTGGGCCAGCGGCTACTCCAACGTCATAACCCTGAGCCCCTCGTTTGGCAAACCCTTCGGTGTCGCAGTGGACACCAACGGCAATGTCTGGGTCGCCGACTATGGACAGAGCTCGGTCACCGAGCTGAGCCCCACTGGCATCGTGAGCCACACCTACAGCGGTTTCAACACTCCCGAGGCCGTCGCGGTCGATCCTGCCGGCAACGTCTACGTCGCCGACAACGGCAGCGCTACCATCACAGAGCTGATCGCGGCCAACAGCTATGCCTCTGTGACCCTGGCCTCCAGTGCGAGCGTTCCGGCCATAATCTATCCGGCCGGCGTTGCCCTCGACAGTGCCGGGAATGTCTACTACACGACGAACGGAACCGACGATTCGGCATACAAACTGAACTTTGCCAGTGCGCCGACGTTGGCCTTCGGCTCCGTCCCCTACCAGACGACCAACACGCAACCGGTGACCTTGACCAACATCGGCACCACTGGCTCGGATCTGAACCTGACCGCCCTCTCCGCCACCACCAGCTTCACCTTAGGCACGAGCCCGGGGGACTGCACCGCCCCGTCTTCGCTGGTCAGCGACACCATCGGCGCCAGCTGCGCTCTCAGCATCGCCTTCACGCCGCAGTCTACAGGGTCGATTTCCGGTACGGCGACGATCACGGATAACGCTGCGGGCTCCCCGCAGATTATCAACCTGAATGGCTCCGGCACGCAGGCCACGGCGACCGTCGCCGCGGCTAATGCCGCCGCTGCCTACAGCCCCAGCGCCCAGAACGTGACGCTCACCGCGACCGTAACCGCCGCGGGCCCCACGGTCAACGAGGGCACAGTCGCCTTCACAGTCGTGGGAACGGCGGGGGGCACGGTCACCAGCCCCACGGTCTCGGGCGGAACGGCGAGCGTAACCTACGTCATCCCGGCGGGACAGACCACCGGCAACTACACGATCCAGGCCGTCTACAACGACGCCGGCGGAGGTTTCAGTTCGTCCACCGATATCACGCACACGTTGAGCATCGGTTTGGCCACCCAGGCGACGCTGACGGTGACTGGGATGCCGGTCACGGCGCAGACGTATCAGGCGACGTTTACGGTAGGTTCCTCGGGAGGCAGCGGGGCAGGAGCAGTGACCTTCGCGGCCAGCGGGGCCTGCTCCAACACCTCCGGCGGGGCACTGATCACGATGACGTCGGGCACGGGGACGTGCTCGGTAACGGCGACCAAGGCAGCCGACTCGACCTACAGCAGTGCGACGTCCACCGCCGCCACAGTAACGGCGCAGCCTGCGATAGCGATTGTGAACTCGCCGCCTGCGGCAAGTGCCATTACCTACGGGCAGATGTTGTCTGCATCAACGCTGACGGGCGGATCCGCCACGCCATCGGCAGGCTCATTCCAATGGGTCACGCCGACTACGGTTCCATTGGCTGGCACCCAATCTGAGAGCGTGATCTTTGTTCCGACAGACACACTCGACTACAGCAACAGCGTTCCCGGCGCAGTGAATGTGACCGTCAACCCGGCCAGCTACATCGTCACCGTAAGCAGTGATGACTCCGGGGCCGCTTCCAACTGCACGCCGCAAACCGCGCCCGGCCACGGCACGGACGCTTCGTGCAGCCTGCGTGATGCCCTCCTTGAGGCGGCTGCCACCGGAGGCGGCAACATCACCTTCGATGCGACTGCTTTCGGCACGGCAAAAACCATCACTCTGGCCAACGGCGCGCTCAGTATTCCATCGGCGACAACCATCGCCGGCGCGACCGCGGGCAGCGGTGCATCGCTGGTCAACCTTGTTACGGTTGACGGCAGCGGAGCCTCGACCGTTTTCAACGTCAGCTCCGGTGTTACCGGCGCATCGGTTTCCAACTTGACCATTCAGCACGGGAGCAGCACCACTGCTGGCGGTATCCAGAACGCTGGCGCTCTCACGCTTACGGCAGACAGTATCGCCAACAACACAGAAACCGGGACTGATCCCTGTTGCGGCGGTGGTGGCATCAGCAACAGCGGCACGCTGACGTTGAGCGCCAGCACAATCTCCGGCAATACTGCTGCAAGTAACGGTGGCGGCATCGAGAACCTGGGCGGCCTTACGCTGACGGGGAGCACGATTTCCGGCAATACAGCCTCCGGCGTGGGTGGCGGCATCGCCAACGCCTCCGGCGGCGTGTTTACGCTGACGAGTAGCACGATTTCTGGCAATACCGCCGGCGGCGGGGGCGGCCTCTACAACAACGGCACCTTGACGTTGAGCGATGACACAGTCACGGGCAACGGCGCCTCAGGCCCGGGTGGTGGCATCTTCAACGCTGCAACCTTAGTGGTGTCTGACAGCACCTTGTCGGCAAACACGACGGCTACCGCTTCCGGCGGAGGCGGCATCAACAACAATGGGTCCGGTACAGTGGCTCTGGCCAACAGCGTCCTGTCCGGCAACACCTCCAATAGTGCCTCCGACGACTTCGATGGCGTTGCGTACACCAATAGCGGCGGCAACATCGTCGGCGTCGCCAGCGGCACCACTGTCAACGGAACCGCCGTCAATCTTGCCCCTCTGGCTAACTACGGCGGCCCGACGCAAACCGTGATTCCGCTCCCCGGCAGCCCGGCCATTTGCGCAGGTCTCGCTTCAGCCATTCCTTCAGGGCTGACCACCGATCAACGCGGCGAGCCGAATACCAACACTAGCTACGGCTTCACTCCAAGCCCCTGTGTGGATGCGGGCGCGGTGCAGACAAACTATGCGCTCAGCTTCTCCACTCAGCCCACGGGCGGTCCGGTTGCAACCAACTTCCCTGCCGCAGTCACACTGAATGAGAGCGGCAGTCCATTCCAGCCGGCTGTCACAATTCCACTCACGCTGACCGGGAGCGGGACTCTGACCGGCGGCTCGGCCGCGACCTCGGGCGGAGTAGCCAGCTACACGCTTCAGGTGGACACGACGGGGTCGAGCGACATCCTGACAGCCAACCTGGCCCTTAACCCTGCGCTCGTCCCGGCGGTTGCGATCTCCGCCGTCAGCAACACCTTCGGCGTGGGCGTGACCACGCAACCCGTCGGTCTGGACATGACGTCTACTTCAATAACCGTTGGCACGCCGGAGACGTTCTATGCGTACGTACCATCCGCAGCCGGGGGAACGGTGACCTTCTACAACAACGGAAGCACCGCGCTGAATAGCGTTCCCGTGCCCGTGAGCGGCGGGACGGCAACCTTCTCGCCCTCGACTCTGCCAATTGGATCGTATACGATTACCGCTTACTACTCGGGTGACAGTAACTACAACCCGAACACATCCAGCCCGCAGTCGCTCACCGTCTACCCGCTCCCCGCAACCATGGCCAGCCCCACTCCCGGCCCATTGACCTCGGCATCGACTACCTTCACCTGGAACGCAGCCTCTGGCAGCGTGACGGGCTACTACCTCAACATTGGCACAGCGCTTGGCGGCGCCGATCTGATCAACATCGGTCCTCTGTCCGGCACCAGCGCCATCGTAAATCTGCCCACCAGCGAAGCCACGATCTACGTGCGGCTGTCGACAGTCTTCAACGGCACGGCCGAGTTCTCGAACGACTACACCTACACCGAGGCCGCGCAATCTGGAGGCGCCATCACCGGCCCGACGAACGGCAGCCCGTTGAGCGGCGCATCGACCACTTTCAATTGGTCGGCAGGCACCGGTGGAGTGACCGGATACTATCTCCACGTCGGCACAACGTCCGGCGGCGCCGATCTGGTCAACATCGGTCCTCTGTCCAGCACCAGCACCAGCGCCATCGTAAATCTGCCCACCAGCGGAGCCACGATCTACGCGCAACTCGTGACGAACTTCAGCGGCGGCGCCACCGCGCTCTCCAGCATCAACACCTACACCGAGGCCGCGCAATCTG
>PLGG01000024.1 GCA_003138515.1 Acidobacteriaceae bacterium
ACTTCAGTCGTGCCGTAAATGCTGCAAATTGAATTCGGCTTTAGCCTTTGAGGTAGAGTCTTTTCAAATTGACCCACTGGCAAGGTTCAGGTTGTGGATAACGCGCTCTCAGTTGCCGCGCATTTACCCGCCGTTCTTGATCCGCGCGCGCAGTTTCTTCACCACGTTTGGCGGCACCAGCCCGCTGATGTCGCCGCCAAAGCTGAACACTTCCTTCACCATGCGCGAGCTCACAAACGAGTACCGCCCCGCCGGCTGCAGAAAGACCGTCTCAACCTCCGGCGCCAGTCGCCGGTTCATCAGCGCCATCTGGAACTCATGCTCATAGTCGGAGATGGCGCGAATCCCGCGCAGCACCGCCGACGCGCCGACCTCCCGCGCGAACGCGACCATCAGCCCGTCGAAGGTCGCCACTGAAACGTTCCCCAGCGGCCCCGTCACCTCTTCGAGCATCTCCACGCGTTCTTCCACGGTGAACAGCGGATTCTTCACCGGATTCACCAGGATCGCCACCGTCAGGTGGTCAAACAGCTTCGATCCGCGCTGGATCAGGTCCACGTGGCCGTTCGTCGGCGGGTCAAACGTCCCGGGATAGAGCGCTTTTACAGGCATTTGGGCTCCAAGGGGATTCTAGCAGCGGAAAAAGGACTGAATCGGCGTGTCGTGGTACCGGCTCAATTGCCTCTCAGAATATTTTGCCGTCGAGACCGGCGATTAAGGGAAGGCCCGGCACCTTGTGTTTTCTAAATTCGAAATCATTGGTGACAAACAGATCGGCCTTGAATTCAATCGCTGTCGCTGCATGGATCGCGTCAGCGGCCTTCAGTCTCGTTTGGGCCCGGACGGTACTGTATTTCTCCGCCGTGTCGGCCGTAAACGGCAGCAACTCGATTTCGCCCCCGCGCATGAAGTCCCGGATCGCAGAGCAAACGGCTCCGTCCCTAATCATCTTCGGCTTGACAAGGACCTCCCCAAGAGTGAAGACACTGGTGCAGATCGTGTCACCGTGGCTCATGAACGCCTCGTATGCCTCTCGCGTCCTCTGCCCAAAAACAGGATTTCCCTCCAGGATGTAGGCGAACAGCACGGTATCCCAATAAACCCTGCTCATTCGGCCTGTCCTTTCACACTGCTCGAATCATCGGGCGAATCGTCAGGATTGATCGATCCGAAATTTTCGCGCTGCGAGCGAATGAATGCCTCGGCCCCACCCGCTTCACGGTACATGTCCGCGCAGATTCCATAAAGGGCCAGGAGCCCACCTCCTTTTGGAGCTGCTTCTGTAACTTGTGAGATCCCATCAGCTCCGTTCAAAACACGGTAGGTAAACTGCCACGTTGTGCTCGGTCCACCGGAAGGGGGGCCGCCGGTCTTTTCAACCAACTCCACGCCTGCCTCCCGCTGAAATTCCTTCGAAAGCAAAGTCGAAAACACAGACGGCGTTCTGTTTGTCCATCCCAGTTCTTTCTGCACGTTTCCGATCCTCACTTGAATCGTCTTCTCGCCTTTCAGTCGCGCAGGCCTCACGTAGGTTGCAATCACATGTGTCTTGGTCCGGTCCGTCGGTTTCATTATGTAGCCTTTCATGAAACATTCATAACTATACATACATGATTACAGAGAGTCAAGAGAAGGCCTTCGGTCGCTCGTTCGCGAAGTCAAGCCCCGGTCGCATCTCAATCCATCGCATCCCCTTGATTCCACGTCAATTAATTTTTTTCGCCAACTTTACCGGTTATTTCTGCGAATTCTCCATACTTGTAATCAATGGTTGGAGTATCGGATAGGGCGGCGTGGCATTTGTAGTGCCGAGTGACGACGGCAACTTCGCGCCGCCCCTTTTTTCCCGTTCATTCAACCTCTTGATCGCACGCCCTCGCGGCGTCAAAAAGGAGTTTTAGAAATGGCACAATCCGAAGAGCTCAAAACCGCTGGAACTGACGAACTCGAGGGCGACGACCCCCGTCGTCCCAGCGAGAACCCTGCTGTCGCATGCTGCATCCGCGCTTGGCATCGCGCCCAGAGGAAGGAAAGCGCTGCGGGCGGCAGCGACTACAAATCCTCGTGTGCGGGCAATATCGCCTACCTTCGCGCCATCCCTTCTCTCGCCGGCTACGAAAACATCCGCGACTTCATCGCTTGCGTCACCTTCGCCGCGATCACTGAAGTGATTCGCCACAAAGATGCCGATCACCTCCTCGCAGCCGCGAAAATCGCTCTCGCAGCCCTCCGCCAGGAGCCGACACCCGTCGAATCAAGCGAAAAATAATTCAGATTTTTTACGCACTTTTTAATGGAATTTTGCCTCTAACTAATTCGGAATCAACAAAACGACTGAAAAGTCGTGTTCAAAAACGTACGAAAACGTACTTGAATTTCGTACCCGGCTGGCCCTTCCGCTTTACACAGGAGATCTCTGCCCCCCCCGCCTCTCCGCCAAACCGGCTGCCGCCTTCCGCGGCGAAATCGCTCCTCCTTTACCCGCGCACGCGACGCGCCTATGATGTTGGCAATTCATCATGCTCGACATTGAATCCCTTCTAACCCGCTGGCAATCCGCCGGCGTCCTCGATGCGACGACCGCTTCCCGCATCCGCGCCCACGAGGCCCAGTCCACGTCCGCCGCTCCTGCAGGGCTGAATTGGCAGGGCGTCACCGCCCTCATCCTCGGAGCAATCCTGCTCGCCTGCGGCGTCGTCCTCTTTGTCTCCGCCCACTGGGACCAGCTCGGTCCGGTCGCGCGCTACACGCTGGTCATCGCCATGGTCGCCGTCTTCCACATCGCAGGCGGCTTCGCGCGGCCCAGCTTCCACGGCCTCTCCACTGCGCTCCACGCCGTCGGCACCGTGGCCACCGGCGCTGCCATCGCCCTCGTCGGCCAGATCTTCAACATTCAGGAGCACTGGCCCGCCGCCATTCTGCTCTGGGCGCTCGCCGCTCTCGCTGGCTGGGCGCTCCTTCGCGATCAGGCGCAACAAATCCTCGCGCTGCTCCTCATCCCTGCCTGGATCTTTTGCGAGCTCGCCTTCCGCATCGGCGACCACATCGGCGACAGCGTCTACATGGGTCGCCTTTATTTCATCTGGGCCATCCTCTACATCACGTTCTTCGTTGGCTCCAAACGTAAGGCCGTTCAGGGAATCCTCTTTGCCGTGGGCCTCATCGGCGCTGTCGTTGGTGTCGTCGCCATGCTGGCAGGCTGGGTCTCGTTCTCGAGCTATCAGAGCTTCATTCCCTTCAGCACGCGCGTATGGGCCTGGATCGCGATCGCCGCCATCCCGCTCGTCATCGCCGCATTTCACGGGCACAAAGGCCTCGTTCCCATAGCCGCCGCCATCGCCTTCTGCTTGGCGCTGCCCTGGTGCTACCACACCTGGACCGAGACCCTTTCCTACGGCGGCGGAATCAAGGCGACCTATGTTCGTACCGACCCTAATCTGTGGGCCCACGTGCTCGTGGCCGCATTCGCAGTCCTGCTTTGCTGGTGGGGCGTGCGGCTCGTATCGCGCGCGCTGGTCAACCTCGGCATTGTTGGCTTCGCCGCTGCCGTTGTTTGGTTCTATTTCAGCGACATCATGAACGAGCTCAATCGCTCGCTCGGCCTGATCGGCCTGGGAATTCTCTTCCTTGCCGGCGGCTGGGCGCTCGAAAAGATGCGCCGCCGCATCCTCGCGCGCATGGCGTCGCCGAAATCGCCAGCGTCGGCTGCCGCTGCAGCCGACGTCGAAGGCGGTGCGCAATGAAGATTGGTCGCTTCACCCTCTCCGGCGTTTCCATCGCGCTGCTCGTCTTCCAGTTGCTCGTCGTCTCGTCCATCGCGGGCAAATATCTCTGGCAGCGCTGGCGTTGCCCGAGCGTCTGGACCCGCGCCGCGGCCATCGACCCGAGCCTGCCCATGCGCGGCCGCTACCTCTCGCTCCAGCTCACCGTCGACGGCTGCCAAAGCACGCTGCCCTCCGCCAAGCTCGCTACCTTTCCTCGTGACGTGAATGGTGCAGTCAAGCCCGGCCCGTATGTTCTGCGCCCGCAGCCCGTCACCTTCCGCGCCAACCTGAAAGTCGAAAACAACAAACTCGTCGCCGTGCGCCCCGAAGGTCAAGACATCGGCGGCCAGGAGGATCCCGCGGCTGGCCAGGAGATCTCCGCCATGCCCAGCGCGCCCTGCGGCCAGATGACCCTGACCGACGGTGTCGACTTCTACATTCCCGGCACCGCGAAGAGTCCGCTTCCGCTCGAGCCCGGCCAGGAGTTGTGGATCGAAGTCACCGTCCCGCCAACGGGCCCGCCGCGCCCCATCCAGCTCGCGCTCAAAGACAATGGCGCCTGGAAGCCGCTGGCATTTCAATAAATTGTCTGAAGTTTGAGCGCCGCTCGAATTTCCCGGCGCTTCCGCGAAGCCTCACGCCTCTTCGGCCTTGCTCAGATCGACCAGCCCCTCCGGCAGCGCCATCTCCACGCGCTTCGCCTCGAGATCGATCTTTCGCAAATAGCTCTTCGCAAACGGAACCAGCACTTCGCCCTTCGCGCCGCGCACCACCAGCAGCGGCGCAGCTCCCCCGCTTCGGTCCACGGTCTCGATCTCGCCCACGGGAACAGGCTTCCCACCGGCCACATCTACGAGCGTGCAGCCGACGAGGTCGCTCACGTAGACCGCGTCTTCGCTCAGCTCCGCCCGCTCCGCCTGCGGAATCGCTACCGTGAGTCCGGCCAGCTTCTCTGCGTCCGAAATCGAATTGACGCCGGCAAAGTGCAGCACTGCGCCGCCCTTGTGCAGCCAATGATTCGCGAGCTCCACCTGCCGCGGCGTCTGCGCAGCAGGCCGCGCGCCGGCCGACGCAGAGACGTCCCCAGCGAGCAGCCAAACCTGCCGCCGTTCAGCAAACTTGTCAGGAAAGTCAGTCAGAATCTCGGCGAAGACCTCGCCTTTGCGGCCTTGCGGACGGCGAATCCGCGCCAGCCAAACCCACGCTGCGGGCGCTTCCGGCACGGCTACCTCCGGCTCCGGAATCGAGCGGCGGGGACAAAAGTCACCCTAACCCTCGTCGTCCTCTTCCAGAATGTCGAGCGTGTAGCGGTGGTGCAGCTTCATGCTCACCGCGCCCAGGATGGTGCGCACCGAGCGCGCCGTGCGCCCTTGCTTGCCGATCACCTTGCCCACGTCCAGCGGAGCCACGCGGAGCTTGAGAACAGTATTCTCATCGCGGTTCACGGCTTCCACTTCCACTGCGGCCGGCTCATCCACCAGAGCCCGCGCAATCTCGCGGACCAGTTCGTCTACTTGCACCATATCGACTTGGGTCATGATCTTGCCTTTGACCTCTTGCGTTGGGGTTTTGGTGATATTGGATCTGTGCGCGAATAGTAACACTTGAAACCCGCTGCGAGCAACGACTTGCAATCAGGCCTGCCGCGCCCCGTCCCGAGTCCCGTCCCGCTCAGGCGGGCAAATCAGGCTGCCGCCGGGTCCGTAACCTGGGTCGCTGCCTCGACCGCGGGCTCTGCCGCCGCGGTCACCGGGTGTTTGGCCACGAGCTTTGCCAGAATTGGTGAAAGCGTCGCGCCCTTGCTGCGCCAGTATGCGATCCGCTCGTGCTTCAGGTCGACGTTGGCCGGGTTCGTGCGAGGATTGTACGTGCCGACAACCTCGATGGAGCGGCCATTGCGGGCGCGGTCCTTCTCAATCACGACAATGCGGTAGTAGGGCTGTTTACGGGCGCCGAAACGCGCCAAACGGATCATAACCACGATGAATCATTTCCTTTCGACTTTCTGAGCTTGAGTGAGCCTGAACTTGAGTGAGCCTGAACCTGAGTGAAATGGTCAGGAGAGTTTCCCCGGCCTGCTCCGGTTCTGCATTCACCCGCCAGGCGAGCAACGCACAGGCGGTCCGGCACGACAACGGCCACGCAGATGCGCCCGGCCGCACACATCACAACACCTGAGTATCGCCGAAACAGGGCAATTCAGGCAAATCCGCGCTCCCTGGCCGGCAAGTCGCTGAACCGCCGCAACATTCTCCACTCCCGCAACCGGAGCATGCGTGGCGCTCGCTTATGATGGCAGAACCGGCTCCCCGCTTTGGCCATTTGCGAAATCGGAAAACTGGTGCCGGAACGAAGATCATGAATCGCGAGTATCACAAATGCCGTTCCGCCCGGTTGGGCCGCGAGATGGAACTGCTTGTCTTTGGCCACGCGGGCCTGCCCGCGCTGGTCTTTCCCACCTCCGGCGGCCGCTTTTACGAGTTTGAAGACCGAGGCATGATCGCGGCTTTCGCGGCCAAACTCGACGCCGGGCGGCTACAGTTCTTCTGCGTCGACTCAGTGAATGACGAAAGCTGGTACAACCGCAAAGCGCCGCCGGGCCAGCGTATCGCGCGCCACATGCAATATGAGGAGCACGTTTTGAGCGAAATCGTTCCGTTCATCCGGCAGAAGAACCACGACCCGCGCCTTCTCGCGCTTGGATGCAGTCTCGGCGGCTATCACGCGGTCAACATCGCCCTGCGCCACCCGGAGATCTTCACTGGATTTGTCTCGCTGTCGGGTACCTTTGACCTCACCGGCTTTCTCGACGGCTATTACGACAACGATTGCTACTTCCATCTGCCCACCCACTATCTGCCCCGGCTCACCGATCCGTGGTTTCTCGACCGCTTCCGCCGCAACAAATATGTGCTCGCCACCGGTTGGGACGACCAATGCCTGGGCCAGAATCAGGAGCTCGATCGCATTTTGAATGACAAAGGAATCCCGCACCAGATTGACATCTGGGATTCGCCGCATTCGCACGACTGGCCGGCCTGGCAACGAATGGCGCACCAGTATCTGTGATCGTGAACCGTGATTGCCGATGTGTGATTTTCAGGAAGACTTTTTGAGAGAGGAGTTTCGATGAGCTCACTGAATCCGTACGACAGTTTCCTTGACGGCCGGCCGATCGATGCGATTCTGGCCTCATCCGCCGATGCCATCGCCGAGTGTCTCAAGGTGATCGGCCCAGGCCGCCTTAACCTGCCGCCCGCGCCCGGCAAATGGAGCGCGGCAGAAATCGTATGCCACCTCGCCGATTGCGAGATTGTCTTCGCATTCCGGCTCAGCCAGACTCTCGCCGAGGATGGGCCGACCATCCAGCCCTTCGACCAAGACAAGTGGGCCGCGCGCTACTCCGGCATTCCGGCTGCCGAAGCGCTCGCGGCCTTCTCTGCGCTGCGCAAATGGAATTTGCGATTGATTCGTGACGCCCTGCCCGGTGCGGCGAGCCGAACCATGACGCATCCCGAGCGTGGAACCATGACCTTTCAAGCGGTCGTCGAAACCATGGCCGGTCACGACCTGAATCACCTCGGCCAGTTGCGCTGGATCGCAGCGCAGCCCGCATGATCAATCGGCCGCCGCCAGTTCACTCGCTCGCGGGCTCGCCACTTTCTTCAGCAGCCAGGCCATGTTCTGTCCCAATGTCTTCATGGTCTGGATGCCCTCCTGGTCCCGCTCCACATCGCCGGGCGCGAGGCCGACGCCGATGTTCCAATACGACGAGCCGGGCACGATCATCTCGCTGATCAGGAAGAGATGATTCAGCGCGTCGAATGCGTGGATGGCGCCGGCGCGGCGGACAGCCACCACCGCTGCGCCCACCTTGCGCCGGAACATGCCGCCGTTTGCCTTCGACACCAGGCAGGCGCGGTCCATCAGCGCTTTGATCTCCGGTGATACATCGGCAACATACGTTGGTGAGCCGAGCAGAATGCCGTC